>CAYLPH010000012.1:0-157502 GCA_964385495.1 uncultured Candidatus Solibacter sp. | reverse complement strand
AGCATGGCACAAGTCGGCGGTTTATACAATCTATTTCGATTACACTACACTAGCAGGTCCGCATCGCTTTCGGCGCCGCGGGAAAACTTCAGCAATAGGGAATTGGCGCCCAAGCCGACGCCGACCTGCGCCAACTGGCCGAGGATGGAACCGCCGCCACCCAACATGGCGCCGCCCAGGCCGGCGATCATCTGCAAGGCCTGGCCTTTGGTGACCTGCGACGTTCCATGCCGCAGGGAAACGTGGGCGATCTCATGGGCGAGCACACCCGCAATCTGCGCCTCATTCTCCGCCGCGGCGATCAGCCCTGTATGAAGGTAGGCTGGGCCGCCCGGTAACGCGAAAGCGTTGATGCTGGGATCATTCACTACCTTGAACGTGTAGGGAAACTTGCCCGCTTCCGGCTGTGCCGTCAGGCGCGAAGCAATACGGTTGACGTAGGCGTTCAGGTCGCTATTGTTGAGAATCGGCACCTGCTTCTCGATCTGCGCCGCGGACTCCCTGCCCAGTTGGATGTCCTGGTCAAGAGAGAACAGGTTCCAGCCTGGCTTGATGTTTTTCGGCTTCTGGGCCATCACCATGCCGCATGCCAGCAGCAGAGTCAGGCCAAGAGTCCCAGTCCTTCGAATCATTCGCTTCGCGCCTCCTGTCACGTAGATGCGGCAGGGGGGAACTGCGTTGCGGGCGACCCTGCCCAATCTATTCAGTATAATAGCCTCTATGCTCAAGCCCACTGAAAAAATCTGGCATAACGGGAAGCTCATCCCCTGGGATAGCGCCAACATTCACGTGTTGTCGCACACGGTCTCCTATGCCAGCGCCGTATTTGAAGGGCTTCGCTGTTACACGACCCCGACGGGTCCACAGATTTTTCGCGTGAAAGAACACGCTCGCCGGATGATTGATTCGGCAAAGATCTATCGCATGGACATCCCGTTCACCGTGGAACAGCTCTCCGAAGCCATGGTTGAACTTGTCCGCGTAAACGGTCTGGACTCCTGCTACCTTCGTCCCATCGCGCTCCGCGGTTATGGAGAAATGGGCGTACTTGGCCTGAAGAACCCCATCGAGGTCTACATCGCCTGCTGGGAATGGGGCAAGTACCTCGGCGCGGAAGCCTTGAACGAAGGCGTCGACGTCTGCATCTCCAGTTGGAAGCGGATCGCACCGAACACGCTGCCCGCGCTCGCCAAGGCGGCCAGCAACTATATGAACTCGCAGCTCATCCGCATGGAAGCGCACATCAACGGCTACGCCGAAGGTATCGCGCTGGATGAAGCCGGCTACATCAGCGAAGGCTCCGGGGAGAACATCTTCGTCATTCGCGATGGCAAGATCCTCACGCCGCCTCTGGGCGCGTCGGTGCTGCCGGGCATCACCCGTGACACCGTTGTACAGTTAGCGCAGGCGGCGGGCTTCCCACTGGTGGAAACCATCATCCCGCGCGAACTCCTGTACATCGCCGATGAAGTTTTCTTCACGGGCACGGCGGCGGAGATCACGCCGATCCGCTCGGTGGACCGCATCCCGGTTGGCCCCGGCAAGCGCGGTCCGATCACCGAACGGCTGCAGAAGGAGTTCTTCGCCATCCTCCACGGAACGGCTCCCGACACGCGCGGCTGGCTTACGCCGGTTCCCGCGGCGCAGCCGGTGTCGTAGTCACCTGCAGGTAACGGATCAGCCGGGCACCCCATTGGAAGGTGTCCGGCTTTTCTCTGACTTTTACTTCAAATTGCATCCCGGCAAAGGAAAATCGCAGAACATTTTCTTTTACTTGAACTGCTTCGACCGCTCCTGGCGTATAGGGTTTGCCAAAGCGGTAGCGGTCGCGCACGCGCAGGAAGCGGTCGAGAAGAATCACGTGCACCTGCTCCTCATAGGGGCAGTCTTCCGTTACCACCAGCAGATACCGGCCATCGGGCAGCAGCACCTGGGTTTCCAGGACGACACCCTCCACCACTACCGGCAGTTCCGCTCCTTTATGAATCAGGCGGGACCGCGGTGGCTCTCCCTCGCGGCTGGGAAGTTTTTCGAGTAGGAAATCGGCGCAGATTTTCACGATGAATTTTCCAGCGTAGCGCGATAGCTATTGCCCGTGCGCGCCCTGGGATTGGCAAGGCGAGGGTTGTTTCCGAACCGTAACCCGATGTCACTCTCTCGAAGGCAAGCTGTCATCTCCCGTTGATTGCCGCCTGCAACACTGCGGAATCGCTTTGGTTGGGAGGTTCAATCCGGATGCGCTTGACTATCTTTATTCTTTTTCTATCGACCCTTCTGCGGCCGCTTCCCGTGCGTGCGCAGTCGAATGCCAGCGACGGAGCCATTGAAGGCTTCGTCCAGGATGAAAGCGGCGCCTTCCTGCGGGGCGCCAAGGTCACCGCCGTCAATCTCGGGACCAACGTGGAAACCGGGACGGCAACCGACGAGGCCGGCTACTACAGGTTGCCGCTATTGAAGATCGGCGAGTACGAGATCCGCATCGCCGCCGCGGGGTTCAGCGAGTTCCGCCAGACGGGGATTCAGCTTTCCGTCGGCAAGCAGACGCGCGTGAGCGCCACCTTGAAGGTGGGAGCGACCGCCGACAGCGTTACGGTCACCGCCGACGCGGCCATCGTGGATGTCAGCGGCCACCCCAGCGTGGAGGAAGTGCTGAACGAAAAGGCGGTGCGGAGCCTGCCGATCACCTCGCGCAACGTCTACAACTTTCATCTACTGGGGCCCGGCGTGAAGGGTATCCCCAGTACGGGTTTCGGCACAACTCAGTTCACCTTCGGCGGCCATAACCGGTCCACGTGGACCGTTGACGGTCTCGATAACTCGCAGCGCCGCTTCAATCGCCAGATCCGCCTGGTGATCAGCACGCCGGAATCGGTGCAGGAGATGCAGGTGGTATCCGGTTCCTACTCGGCGGAGTTCGGCCGGGCGGCGGGCGGTGTGATCAACGTGATCAGCCGCTCCGGCACCAACGATCTGCATGGCTCCGGCATGGGCCTGTACCGGCCGAACGACCTGGCCGCGCGACCGCCGCTGGCAGCCACCAAGCCGAGCCAGACCTGGTGGATGGTGGGCGGCAACCTGGGAGGCGCGTTGAAACGCGACCGCCTCTGGTACTTCATCAACGATGAGTACAATCCGTTGAAGGCTCCGCAGCCGGTGACGATTTCCTCCGACGTGGCGCAGGCGCTGCGTATTCCCGCTTCCGACCTTGGTAACTCTCCGTTCGGCGAAACCTTCCATACGCCCAGCGCGAAGCTCAACTACCGGCTCAGCGACCGGAATAGCGGTTTCGTCCGGTACAACCGTTTCACCAACGACCAGCCGGGCGGCGGCGGGGGGCTAACGACGATCGGCCGCAGCACCGACTTCGAGGACCGCATGAATGGCGGCGCGGCGCAGTTGGCCACGGTGGTGACGCCAACGCTGCTCAACGAACTGCGCTTCGGCATCAATCGCCGGGCGGAGATCCGGCGTCCGGTGGGCGTGCCCAGCGGGCCGAACGATGCGGCGATCAACATCAGCGGTGTGGCCAGTTTCGGCGTCAATGCCCTGGCGGGCTCAAACAGCGTCGAGACCAGCACGCAGATCATCGACAACGTGACGTGGACGCGCGGCAAGCAGACCATCAAGGCCGGTATTGATTTCCAGAACACCCGCTACTCCATCACGAACGCCCAGAACCGGACGTTCGCCTTCAACGGTCTTCCCGCGGCGGGCCAACGCCCCGCGGTGGGGCCGCTCGATCACTACCTGCGTACACTGGCCGGCGACATCGACCCAGCCACCGGCCGCCCGTACACTTATACGCAGTTGCAGCAGGACATTGGCGACAGCAGCGGAAAGCTGAGCTTCCACTTCCTGAACCTGTTCCTGCAGGACGAGATCCGGCTGCGTCCCAACTTCACTTTGAACATCGGCGTCCGCTACGAGACGCTGTTCTATCCGGAGTTGGACCAGCAAGCCCCCAATCCGCTTTCCCGCTCGATTCCGAACGACATGAACAATTTCGCGCCGCGCGTCGGCTTTTCCTGGTCGCCGTTCCGGGATAACCGCACGGTGCTGCGGGGCGGCTATGGGATGTACTACGACAACCCCAGCCTGGCGGGCGCCTTGAACGCCTACCTGCTGAACGGACGGCGCCTGCTGAGTTACGTGGTGCCGGGCACCGATGCCCGCGCGCCGCGCTTCCCGAATCTGCTCGCCAGCGGCGAGGCGGCCTTTGCCACGCCGCCAAGCATCACCGTATTCTCTCCCGGCTACGAGACGATGTTCGGCCATAACGCGACGCTGCAATTGGAGCGGGCTTTAACGGAGAACCTTTCGTTCAACGTGCAATACAGCTTCTGGGGGCATCGCTTCGCTCCCTACACGCGGGACGTTAATCTTAGTCCGGCGGTGCGGACGCTGGAGGATGGCCGGCCGGTGTTCCAGGGCTCGGCGAACCGCCCGGACTCCCGTTTCCGCGCGATTAACATGCTGGAGTCCGGGAGCAACAGCAACTACAACGCGGTCGACTTTACGATTACCAAGCGCTTCAGCAAGGGCTTGCAGTTTTCGACGACGTGGTCCTGGTCGCATGGCCTTAGCGATAGCGATCTGGAAGGCGGCGCGCTTACCGATCCGACCAACCGGCGCCGCGACTACGGCAACAGCAACGCGGATGTCCGGCACAACTGGGTGATGCAAGGCTTGTACGCGCCGCGCCTGCAAGGTCCGTGGAAATGGATCAACGGCTTCGAGTTCGCCAGCACGGTGTTCTATAACAGCGGCTATCCCATCAATCCACTCGCGGGGCTGGATCTAAATCAGGATCTGGTGCTCAATGACCGGGTTCTGTTCCGGGGGCGCAACTCGTTTGGCGGTCCGGATTTTCTGCAGACGGACGTGCGGCTGGTGCGGCGCATCCGCGTTCGCGAGCGCCATTCGCTGGAACTGATCGCGGAATCGGAGAACTTTTTGAACCGGTTCAACCCGAACTGCAGCATTAGCGGCTGCACCGGGGCGGTGCAGAATCGCGAAGGAGTGCGTAACGCCCAGGGGCGCGACACGTTTGGCGATGTCCTGGCCACGCGGCCGGGCCGTCAGTTCCAGTTTGGGATGCGGTACTCTTTCTAACCAACCAATCATGAAGAGACAAGGAGTACTGCTGCTGTTGTTGTGCCTGCTCCCGTATACCGCGGAGGGGTGGGGACTTCGGGGGCACAACGCGATCAACCGGGCCGCCGTGCGTGGTCTGCCGGAGGACGGCCCGGTTTTTCTGAAGGCGCACGAGGACTGGATTGCGTACCTGTCCATCATTCCCGATACGTGGCGGCGGCCCTCGGAGCCCTTCGCCAAACTACTGGAAGATCCCAACCACGGCTGGTTCCGCGAGCAGTTCGCTTTTTTGAAGGAGATCCCGCGGTCGCGCTATGAGTTCGTGCTGGCGCTGTATGAGGAACATAAACGGCTGTTGCCCAAGGACCCTGCCGCGGCGAAGCTGACGAACGTCCGCTGGACCGGCACGCTTCCGTACGCGGCGGCGGAAACCTACGACCGGATGGTGGCCGGCATGCGGCTGTATCGCATGGCGAAGGACAAGAAGCAGGAGACCCGCTTCATCGAGCAGCAGATTGCCGCGGAGATGGGACGCCTTGGCCACTACACCGGCGACGGCGCGATGCCGTTGCATGTCAGCATCCATCACGATGGCTGGCAGGGACCCAATCCCAAAGGCTACACCACCGATCCACGCGTCCATGGGCGCTTCGAATCCATGTTCGTCGATTTGCTGGAGGTTACGCCGGAGCAAGTGAGCGCTCGCATGGCGAAGCCGGTTCGCGTGGCCGACGCGTTCGACGCCGTACTGTCGCATCTGGACAAGTCCTTCGGGCACGTCGAGCAGGTTTATCAGCTTGACAAGGCCGGCGCCTTTACCGATAAGGAGCATGTGGAAGCAAAGGCGCTGGTATTGGAGCGGCTGTCCTCCGGCGCGGAGACGCTGCGGGATCTTACGTACTCGGCGTGGCTGCAGAGCGGCACACCGCCGGCATCCTTCGACAACCCCGTGCGCTTCGATCACCCGAAGTACAATCCCGCAACAGGGTCGGCGCCCCCGGCGCGCCCCTGATGACCGCTACCAGATCAGCTTCAGCGCGATCTGCAGGTTGCGAGGCGAGTTCGCCTGGCCGCCGATAACCCCGAAGCCGGGGTTGCCCACCGTGGTGTTCGGCAACCCGAACACTGGCGTGTTCGTGAGGTTGAAGGCTTCCCCGCGCAACTGCAGCCGCACGGATTCCATCAACGCGATGTTCTTGATCAGCGAGGCGTCCAGGTTCACCGTGACGGGACCGCGGTTGCGCGAATCGAGACGAGGCGTATCGCCGAACTCGAACGAAAGCGGCACACGGAATGCCGCCGCATTCAGATAACCGCCACCGCCCGAGACGCCGCCTAAGCGGCTGGACATGTCGCCGCTGGTCTGCACGGGACCATTGCCGGTGAAGCTGGCGCGGCCGCCCGCGTAGGCCGGAGCGCCGGATACGCCGAACACCAGCGGCTGTCCCGATTGATAGGTATAGATGCCGTTCACCTGCCAGCCGCCCACCAGATGCTTCGCGAACCCGTTGATGCCTTTGCCGAACGGCAAATCGTACACGCCGCTGAGCACGAAGCGATGCGGGAAATCGGAGCCCAGCACGCTACGGTCGATCCGCCGGTTGAACTCATTCTGGTAGCCGGGGTTTTGGCCGGCGTCGAAGAACGAAGTGGTGAGCATGTTCACGTCGCCCAGGTTCTTGGAGAAGGTGTAGCTCAGCGTGGCCAATAGCCCGTGGCTCATGCGCTTCTGTGCGCTCACCTGCAAGGCGTGATAAGTGGAGTTGCCCTCACCCACGAAGTTGTTCCCGAAGCCGGTGAAGTGCGGATAGGCGCGCAGCAACTGGTTCTGCTGTACCTGGCGGGCCGCCAGCGGGCCATTCGTGATGATGCCGAAGAACGGGTTGTTGACCAGCGCGTTCAATTGCGCCACGCGATTGAGATCGCCGGGCTGGCCATACAGAATCGGGTTGATGCCGTTCAGTCCGACGTTGATGGGCAGCTTTACGCCCTTGTTGCCCGCGTAGGAAACCGATAGGGCCATGCTCGCCGGCAGTTCGCGTTGAATACCGAAGTTCCATTGCAGCGAGTAAGGCAGCGGCGTGTCGTAGCGAAGGGCGGCGACGCCCGTGCCGACCAATGTGGCAGCGCCCAAGCTGGAGCCGGCCAGCGGCTGCAGCCCACCGGGGAAGGGATTCGCCAAGCTGCCCACCGGATTGACACCGTCAATGGAAGCGACGAATGGCGTGGTCACGGCGAAGCCGGGGTTACCGGCGTTGAACAGGCGCACCAGGCCGGGCGTGTAGAACACCCCAAAGCCGCCGCGCAGCACGGTTTTCGGCGTCATGGAATACGCGAAGCCGATGCGCGGACCGAGGTTGTTGGCGTCCGTCTTATAGCGCCCGCGGGAGGCGCCGTTGACCCCACGGAACTGCAATCCGCCGCGCAGCGGTAAGCCCGTCTGGCGCGCCAGTGGCGATTCGATGGAGGGCTCCACCGTGGCAATGCGGTTGTAGCGCTCGGTCGGTCCGGTTTCTACCTCCCAGCGAAGCCCCAGGTTCAGCGTCAGCTTGGAAGTGATCTTCCAATCGTCCTGCAGATAGAGCGCGTGGTAGAAGCCCTGCTGTGAGGTGGCGTCGGCATAGTTGATGAGGCCGCCGGTCGGGATACCGAGCAGGAAACTGGCAAAGCCCAGATAGGGCGCCTGGCCGCCAGGCACGCCCGCCACCGGGTCCGGACCGGAGGTGAAGTTGGTTCCAAAGGAGAAGTTTCCGCCGGGGTTGCCGAGGCTGGCGTTGTGATCCAGGAAGACGCGGCCGTCCCATCCAAACTTGATGGAATGGCGCGAGCGGATCCAACTTACGGCCGCCGCCACGTTATGCGAATAGCGGGTGAACCGCTGATTGCCGGTCTCATCATTGCCGTTGAAGCCATTGATGCCGATGGCAGGGAGGAAGCGCTCCTGAATCTGGGTCGTGTATAGCTGCGAGAAGCCCAGCGCGCCCAGATCCGTGCCCAGCGAGTACGGATCGCGGAAATTACGCTGCCGTGCAAAGCCGTAGCGGAGGTTGAGGACGAACGTCGGCCGCAGCGTGGCGATGGTATCGAGCACGGCAGTGTGCGACCGGATGAACTGATTGAAGCCCGCGGGGGAAGACGGGCTGTTCCAATAGTTGGGCTCGTAGTGATCGTTCCAGAGACGGCTATAGCGGCCGAAGATGCGGTAGCGGTCCGAGAAGTTGTGATCCATGCGGACCGAATATTGCTTGTCGTCGTCGCGGGAGCTGGCCACCGCATCGTAGTTGTTCACAATGCCAGAGCGCGTCGGCTGGGGATAGAGTCTAAGGATGTTCTGGGACACCGCGGCCATGCGGTTGGCGGGAATGCGCTTGCCGGGGAACTCCGTCCGCAGGTAGCGCCCGGCCAGTTGCGGATTCGGCGTGGTGGTGGCCGGATCATAGATGGGGAACGGCGCCTCGCTCAAGTCTCCGGTGCGCATCAGCGGCGTCGGCACGCTGAAGGTGCGGAACAGGCTGCGCCGCAGGTTTACCATCTCGAAGTTCGCGAAGAAGAATGTCTTGTCCTTGCCGTTGTAGAGTTTGGGGATCAGCACCGGACCACCCGCTGCCAAGCCGTACTGGTTGTAGCGCAACGGCGTGCGGCGATCGGCGCGGCCGGGAATCGGATTCGTGCCCGCGCGGTTGATGAAGAAGTTGGTGGCGTCCAACTGTTCGTTACGGAAGAACTCATAGGCCGAGCCGCGAAACTTGTTCGTGCCGCTCTTGGTGACGATATTGAGAATGCCGCCCGAGGTGCGCCCGAACTCCGCGGGCGAGGTGTTGGTCTGAACCTTGAACTCTTCGGTGGTGTCGATAGTGGGAATCAGCGCGGGCTGGCCCTGACAGCACACGGTGATGGGAATGCCGTCCAAGAGAATCTCGTTCGCCCCGGTCATGCCACCGTTGGCGAGGAAGTTATTGGCGCCCGCCGCCTGCGATGCGCCGCGCGCGCCTACCAATCCCGACCCGAAGCTGTTGAGCGGCGTCACGCCGGGCGTCAGGGAAGCGAGGGCGAACGGATTGCGGCCATTCAGGGGCAGGTCTACGACTTGGCGATTGCTGATCACCTGGCCCAGATTGGAGGTGTCGGTTTCCAGCAGCACCGCCGCCGCGCTAACCGTGACCGCTTCGTTCACCTGACCCACGCTCAGTTGCGCGTCGATGCGCGCCTGCTGCGTCACCTCCAAGGTAAAGGTACGCGCGAAGCGGCTGAAGCCCTGCTTCTCCACGCTGATCTGATAGGCGCCCGGCTGCACCAGCGGAAAGACATAACTGCCGCTGTCGTTCGTCTCGCTGGTTAATACCAGGCCGGTGTTGGTGTTCGTAAGCCGCACGGTTGCCTGTGCGATGAATGCGCCACCCGGGTCGGACACAAAGCCCGTGACCGTACCGGTGGTCGTCTGCGCCATCGCGGCCGTGGCGAGGCAGAAGAAGGATAGTAACGCTCGTACCCCTGACATGGTGTTGAGAGTACCACCTCTGTAGTCGTCCTGCTACAAAGCATTCCCAAACGCCCGGGTGCAGTTATGCACAATTGGCTCGGTCCCTCCGGATAAGCGGTTTTTCTAAGCGGGCCAATGGGGTAAAGTCTGAGTATCGCTTCCGGTGAGGTATCAGCGCGCCCGTTTTCCCTCGACGCGCCTGCGTCGCGATCCCAGCCAGGACTCCGTCTCCGCTACAGATTGCTGCTGATCGTGCTCGGCTGCCTGGCCATTACGCTCGCCGGCAGCTATGTGGTGGACACGGCGGAGGGCCGCATGATTCTGCTGGGCGCCTCGCTGTCTTTGGTAGGCTACAGCATTCTGGGCTTGATAGCGGTGTGGGTTTGGGAGCGCCTGCGCCGGCGGCGGGAAGACCGTGCCGGCTTCCAGGAGTTTGTGAAGGCGGGCGCGCCGCATGCGTTCCCGGCCTTGCTGGAGGCTTTCGAAGGCATCGCTCCAGAACACAGACGCTTGCGGCCGCCACCTTGCCGCGCCGAGGTGGTCCCTGTTGGCCGCTTGAAAGTGGAGTCCGGCGCCATCCTGGTTACCGATCCCGCTTTCCTGCCGTTCTCAGAGGACTTGGGGGCGCCGTTCGATGAGGACGTGCCCGCCGGCGAGTGGCCCGTGGATGCGGTGGTGCTTCACTATGCCGACGGCTCGCGCCAGATCGCGGCACTGCGAATGAAGTGGCGGGATTCGCCCTGCGCCTCGCTGGTAGTGGCGTGGCGCCCCAATAGCCGCGCGGCCGCCAGCCATCTGCGTAAGCTTCCCCGAACCGGCATTGACTCCGGTATCGCCTGCCTGGCGACTGTCGAGGCTCGCGAGGCATTCAACCGGCGCCCGCCGCCGCAGTTCTGGAGTGTTGCGTTGCGCGCGTGGCCCGCCGCGGAGATCCGCTTGCCTGGGGGCTTTAATCTGTTCGCCTGCCGGTCTGGCATGGGAGAAGGCGACTACGGCTGCTTCTTCGGCCGCAACGCAGCCGGGCAGTCCACCGGCTTCTACGTGGACTTTGGACTCATTGGCGTGGAGCAGCGACTGGGGGCCGATCCGCTACCAAGTCAGGCGCAGCGCCAGTTGCAGGCGGCGGCTGGGGGCGGCGGCGTTCGCTAATCCAAATAGCGGACTGGCGAGGTTGCGGAAATCATCTCCGGCGGCCGTGAGAAACGGGATGTTGAAGATGTTGAACAGATCCGCGCGGGCCTCCAGCGCGAAGGGGCCGGAAGCGAGCGGCCCGGATTCCCGCAACTGAAACTTCTTGGAGAAGGTCCAGTCGAAGTTCACTACTTTGTTCATGCGTTCGGTGTTGCGGCCGCAGGTGCCGTGGTTGCCCAGCAGCGGCTGGACGTAGCGAAAGCCGGCAGTGTTCGCCGCGCCGTTCACGCCGCGCGCGGCCGGTGCGGGAATCGTGCTCGCCTCACCGAAGCGGAAGCCGGAGCCGGTGGCCAGGCACGACGCGCGGGAATTATCGAAAGCGCCGGAGATATCGCCATCCATGTTGACATCGGCGATGCCCAGGCGCGACCCGCTCATGACCGTGAAGGGGATGCCGCTCTGCCATTGGTTGATGGAGGCGAACGTGACACCCAACGGCAACTGCCAGACATGCGAGAGGACCAGGCGATGCGGGATGTCGTAAGCCGACGGCCCGCGTTCGGCGCGATAGTTAAACTGATCCTGCGCGTAGCTGCGATCGGTGGTGGCCTGCCCGGGACTGTAGTCCGAGCCGTTGTCGATGGAGCGCGACCAGGTATAGCCGGCCTGGATCTGTAGCCCGCGAGTAAGCGACTGGCGCACCTCCATCTGCAACGAATGATAGATGGAGCTGCCGTTATCTCGAATGAGGTTGACGGTGTTGAATCGCGGATCCAGACGTGGCGCGGGGGTGGTGGCGTTGCCGTTGGCGCGTGCAGCGGCTGTGAGAAATTCGCTTAGCCGGGCGCGCTCGTCTTCGATGCCGACGGCCGGCGAGGGCCGCAAACCGGACGGCACCGCATTGCCGGGACCGAACGTCGTTAGCGCCGTTCCCTTCGTACCGACATAGGCGACGTCGGCCATCAGCGATGGCGTTAGCCGGGTCTGCACGCCAAAGCTAAAGTGCTGCGCGTAGGGATTACGGAAGTCCGGCAACTGGCTGGTGATACCGCCGAGGTTCCGCAGTGTGCCGAAGCTGCCAATCTGGCCCGTAAGTTCCCGCTGGTATGTGGACGTGCCGGCGAGCAGATTTGTGAAGCTGTTGGCACCGCTGATCTGCGCCGCCGCCAGCGCCCCGCTGTAATTCGAAGGCGGCGTGGTGCGCCCGGCCTGCAGGCCGTTGAACAATTGCGAATCCCAGAAGATGCCATACCCGCCGCGAAGCACCAGACGGCCGGCGCCGGGGTTCCAGGCAAAGCCAAAGCGCGGCGCCAGCAGCATGGGATTGGCCTCAATCACCGGCTTCTGATTGCGGAAACCGCCCAGGGCTCCGGCTCCCGCGGCACCGATGGAGGTGCTCAATCGCGGATCCAACACCGACTGCAGTTGGTTCACTTCGCTGAGGCCGCCCTGGTACTCCCAACGAAGGCCGAGGTTCAACGTCAGGGTGCGGGTCAGCTTCCAGTCATCCTGCACAAAGGCGCCGTGATAGTTCATGCGGAAGCCGCGATAAGTGTTGCCGAAGGCCTGGCTGTAGGAGGCTACGTTACCGGCGAGGAATGCATCCACGGAGGCGAAGTTGTAGATGCCGCGGCGGCTGCTGTCGTTAATGGAGTTGTCTTCGATGCGGCGCAGATCGATGCCGGCTTTCAGGATATGCCGGCCGCGCACGTGGCTGACAACATCGTGGATTTGGTAGACGTTGAAGATGCGGCCCTGGGGCCAGAACTGCACGGTTCCGAAACCCGCCAGTCCCGTCACCAGAAAGCGCGGCGTCACCGGATCGGTGGCGGGGGAGAAGAGCGCGCTGGCGCGGCCGTAGCTCAGGCGCAGTTCGTTGGTGGTGTTGTCGTTGATTACCCAGGTGTCGGCGGCCATGGCGTTGCGGCCCACCGGATCGAAGGTCGCATCGTATTGCGGTAGCGACCCGGCGGTGCGGTTGAAGCTGCTGCCGCTGTTCTGGAAGTAACGTAGCGCGATGCTGTGCCGGCCCACATAGGGATCGCCTCGTAAGAGGAACTGATCGCTGTCGGAAGGGCTGGGGGCGGATGCGGCGACGGTACCGATATTCGGGTTGGCGGTTGCCTGCGTGGGTAGCGGGAGCAAGGGTAAAAGGCCGCGCACCGTGGCATCCGTCACGCTGGCGCGGGCCTGTTCGCTGGGCACAGCCAGAAGCGTTACGGGGCTCGACCCGCGCGCCCGCCGGCTTTCCCAACCGCCGAAGACGAACAGCCGGTCGCGCAGGATCGGCCCGCCCGCCGTCAGACCGAAGAAGTTCTGGCGGAGAGGTGTGGCCTTACCGCTACGGTCGAAATAGTCGCGGGCGTTGAGGGCCGAGTTCTGCAGGAAGTTGTAGGCGGAGCCGTGCAGGCTGTTGGTGCCGGAACGGGTGATCATCAACACCTGCGCATTCGACTTGACGCCGTACTCCGCCGCCCAGTTGTTGGTGAGAACCTTGAACTCCTGGAGCATGTCTGGCGTGGGTTGGGTGGAAAGCGCGATGCCTCCGAACTCCCAGTCATTGGCATCGGTGGAATCCAATTGATGCGCGCTCGCTTTCGAGCGGCCGCCATTGGCATTGATCTGTCCCGCCTGCGCGATGTTGAGCGTGGTCAACGAGCCGCCGCGCGGATGAAAGGTGGGGGTAACGCCGGGCGCCAGCGTGATCATATTCACGATGTTGCGGTTGAGGTTCGGCAGACTTTGGATCTCGATGCGATTGCGCGTGACCGCCCGCAGCGGTTCGAACATATTCAACAGCGGCGCTTCGGAAGTGACTTCCACCGACGAGTTTTCCCCGCCCAGGGCCAGCGTGAAGTTGTGCGTGATGGTCTGGCTGGTGGTGACGTCGATCTCGATTCCGGCCGTGGCGAACTTCGGCGCCGAGGCTTGTAACCGGTAGCGGCCCGGGGGAAGCGCCGCGAAGAAATAGGAGCCGGCGGCGCTCGATGCGGCTTCCCGGGTGCGGTTGGTATCAAGGGCAACCAACGTAAGCGAGGCGTTAGGAATAGGAGCGGCGGTAGGATCGGAGACGGTGCCTTCGATACGGCCTGTGGTGAACTGCCCGGACAATGACAGGTAAGACAATAACAACAAGAAGAGCAAACGCGGCATGCCCTTTCAGACTAGCTGACGAACATGTCATTTCCGTCAACAAGCCACACGCAGCCACCCACCGGCCCGGATATAGAATGTAGACGTGCCCCTATCCCGCCGCGACCTCCCTCGCCGTACCTTCCTCCGCCAATCCGCGGCCGGATTCGGCCTGCTCGGCTTGCAGTCTCTGCTCGCGTCCGGCGATGCCACCAATCCGCTGGCGCCCAAGCACCCGCACTTCCCACCGCGCGTCAAACGCGTCATCTTCCTGTTCATGCATGGTGGCCCCTCTTCCATCGATACCTTCGATCCCAAACCCCGCCTCTACGCCGACCATGGCAAGCCGGTTCCCTTCAAACGTGGCCTGACCTTCGGGGAAGGCGCGGTGCGCGGTCTGATGAAGCCGCTGTGGGAGTTCAAGCAGCATGGCCAGAGCGGGATCCCGGTCAGTTCGCTGTTCCCGCATGTCGCCACCTGCGCCGACGACCTGTGCCTGCTGCGATCCATGGTGGGCGATGGCGTGGATCATGGCGCGGCGCTGCTGCAACTGCACACCGGCGTCTTCCAGTTCAAACGGCCAAGCATGGGCTCCTGGGTGCTCTACGGCCTTGGCACGGAGAACCAGAATCTGCCCGGATTCATTACCATCAAGCCCACCCTCGGCCACGGCGGCGCGAACAACTTCGCCTCCAGTTTCCTGCCGGGCGAGTTCCAGGGCACCGCCATCGGCAACTCCGGCATGAAGGTGGAAGATATCCAGAAGGAACCGGTGCCGTATCTGGCATCAAAGGGGTTGGCCGCCGAGCACCAGCGCTATGAACTCGACATGGTGCAGAAGATGAATCGCCGCCATGCCGAGTGGAACGATCACGACCCCGACCTGGAGGCGCGCATCGGCGCCCTGGAACTGGCCTTCCGCATGCAGGTGCAGGCTCCGGAGGCCTTCGAAGTGGACAAGGAATCGGAAGAGACAAAGAAGCTCTACGGCCTGGATAACGAGGTGACGCGCGACTTCGGATGGCAATGCCTGCTGGCGCGGCGGTTGTCGGAACGCGGTGTGCGCTTTGTCCAGGCATCGCATTCCTATAAATGGGACCAGCATGTGGAGCTATTCAAGCTGCATACGAAGAATGCAGCGGAGGTGGATAAGCCCATCGCCGGTCTTCTGAAGGATCTGAAGGCGCGCGGGCTGTTCGACGAGACGCTGGTCATTTGGGGCGGCGAGTTCGGCCGTACGCCATGGGCGCAGGGGGCCGACGGCCGCGATCACAATCCCTATGGCTATACCATGTGGATGGCCGGCGCCGGCGTGAAGCCGGGCTTCATCTATGGTTCCACCGATGAATTCGGTTATCACGCGGCGGAGAATCGCATGCATATCCACGATCTGCACGCCACGCTGCTGCATATGCTGGGCATCGATCATCTGAAGCTGACGCATCGCTATGCCGGGCGCGATTTCCGTTTGACCGACATCGCGGGCAGCGTGCATACGGGGTTCCTGGCGTGAGAAGCGCGGCGTTGTTCTTTGCATGGGCGGCGGTCGCCTGGGCCCAGGCCGATACCGAGCACTTTGAAAAGAAGGTGCGACCCGTGCTTGCCGCCAAGTGCCAGCAGTGTCATGGCGCGAAGGCGCAGATGGGCGGCGTCAATCTGGCCTCGGGCGCGGGCGTGAACGGGGCCCATGTCTGGGAGGCGCTGCAGTATACCGGCAAGTACAAGATGCCGCCCTCGGGCAAGCTTCCCGACGACGAGATCGCCGCGATTAAGCGCTGGGTGGACGAGGGCGCCAAGTGGCCGAACGCCGTTGTTGTGAAGGCCTCCGCCATCACGGAAGCGGACCGCAATCATTGGGCCTTCCGCCCGATTGCGA
Organism: uncultured Candidatus Solibacter sp.; assembly: GCA_964385495.1. Taxonomy (GTDB): domain Bacteria; phylum Acidobacteriota; class Terriglobia; order Bryobacterales; family Bryobacteraceae; genus CADEFT01. Next base: position 141,789 of record CAYLPH010000012.1, on the reverse strand, counting down.
AGGCCGAGCCGCCGGTAGGCGCCGCGGAGAATCCCATCGACCGCTTCATCCGGGCGCGGTTGCAGGCGCAGGGTCTGTCGCCCGCGCCGAGGGCATCGAAGTTGAATCTACTGCGCCGGGTGACGCTGGATCTCACGGGCCTGCCGCCGGCGCTGGAAGAGATCCAGGCGTTCGAAGCGGACGAATCTCCACAGGCGGTCGCGAAAGTTGTCGACCGGCTGCTGGCCTCGCCGCGGTATGGCGAACGCTGGGGGCGCCACTGGCTGGATGTCGCGCGCCATGCCGACTCCACCGGCGTCGATGAGGACAACCTCTATCCGCATGCGTGGCGCTATCGCGACTACGTCATCGCGGCGTTCAATAATGACGTCCCTTACGATCAGTTCCTGCAACAGCAGATCGCCGGTGACCTGCTTCCAGCCGCCACTATAGAAGAACGCCGCCGCAACCTGACCGCCACCGGCTTCCTGGCGCTGGGACCGCGGCCGCTGGCCCAGCAGGACCGCCTGCAGGCTGTTTACGACATCGTCGATGAGCAGATCGACACGGTGTCGAAGACGGTGCTGGGTGTTACGCTGGCCTGCGCCCGTTGTCACGATCACAAGTTCGACCCGCTGCTGACCAGCGACTACTACGCGATGGCCGGCATCTTCGCCAACACCACGCAATTCCGCAATCATGGGCGCCCCGGCTCGATTTCGTACATGTACTATGCGCCGGTGGACGAGGCCGAACATGCCAAGTACCAACTGCATCGGACCCGCCTGTACGCCAAGATGCTGGAGATGGAGGATGCCTATGGCGAGGATCTCGGCCGTGATGCCGCGCCGTATCGGGGGAAGGTGTCCTCCTCGCTGGAAGCTGCCTGGCGCGTGATTCATGAAAAGGCAGAGCCGCCCGCGGGTACCGATGCGAAGCACATCGCCGCTTGGGTCAAGTTTTTGCGCGCGGCCGATGACAAGGCTAAGGCCGGTTATCTGAAGAAGTTCTTTGAAGCCACGCCCGCAACCATCCACGTGGTGGCCGCGGAGTATCAGAAGGCCTACGACGAGGATCTCAAGAAGTGGGACACGTCGATGGAGAACTGGCGCGCGCGGATGGCTCGGGAGGTGCTGCAGGATCGTGCGCTGCCGGAGCGTCCCAAGCCGAATAAGGAAGAGCCTACGCTGTTCAGCGCCGCCTCCTTCGATGGCGGGCCGATGGATATTCCCGAATCGCCGCGCGTCACTTATCTGCGGCAGGAATACCAGCGTTTGAAAGATACCCTGCCGCCGGAGCCCGGGCTGATCAGCGCCGTCGAGGATGGCCCCGCCATCCAGCAACGTCTGTTTGTCAGAGGGCAGTTGGCGAACCAAGGTGAAGTTGTCCCCAAGCGGTTTCCCATCGTGCTGGCGGGCGAGAAGCAACCGCCCATCGAGAAAAGTAGCGGGCGCCGGGAACTGGCCGAATGGCTCACCAGTGCGCGGAATCCATTGACCGCGCGCGTGATGGTGAACCGCATCTGGCAGTGGCATTTTGGCGACGGGCTTATGCGGTCGCCGAACAATTGGGGTCGCACGGGGGAGAAGCCTACGCATCCGGAACTGCTCGATTACCTGGCGGCGCGGTTCACCGACAGTGGCTGGTCCATCAAAGCCATGCACCGCCTCATCCTGCTTTCTGAAACCTACCAGCAGAGTGCGCGGGCGCCCAAGGCCACCCGTGATGCCGATCCTGGCAACCGGCTGTGGTCGCGCTACAGCCGCCAGCGCATGTCGATTGAGCAAATCCGCGATAGCCTGCTGGCGCTGGATGGTTCGCTGGATCCCGCGATGGGCGGCACCCTGCTGGCCGAGGCGAAAGGTAAGCGGCAGAAGGCCGATCCAGAAGAGATCACGCGGCGTACCGTTTATTTGCCCGTGCGCCGGGGGAGCATTCCGAATCTGCTGAACATCTTCGATTTCGGCGACGCTACCACGTCGAATGAGGGCCGTACCCGCACCAACGTGGCACCGCAGGCGTTATTCCTGTTGAACAGCAAGTTCGTGATCGCGCGTTCGGCGGGCTTTGCGAAGCAGCTATTGGCCGATAGCGCGCTCACGGACCGGGAGCGTGTGGAACGGGCCTATCTGAGCATCCTCACGCGGCGGCCGGCGCCGGTGGAGATCGACGAACAACTCAGCTACATCGCGAGCATGGAGCAGCGCCTGGGAACACCCGAAGCCCGCGCGACGGCATGGCAAAGCTTCTGCCATGTCCTGGTGTCGGCGAGCGAGTTTCTGTACGTGGATTAGGAGTCGTGATGCCGCCGGTGCGCAATTAGGCGACATGCGCTTTGTTGTCAGCTAATTGCGCTTGTTCCAGAGCGCGAGGTCCGGCCATGATCGCCTCATGCTCCATTCACTTGTTTCCAAGCTTCTCTTGCTCACGTTGACCGCAACGGTCAGCCTTCTTGCGCAATCCGGGTTTACGCCATGGGACCTGCGCGGCACCTACGCCTTCAGTTTCCAGGGAACCCTGGTGCGGGCCAGCACGCAGACGGCAATCCCGATTGCCGCCGTTGGTGTTTTCACCCTTGACGGGGAAGGAAGGGTGACAAAGGCAACCCGAATCCTCAATGTGTCCGGCCAGGTGGTGAGGGAAACCGCCACCGGTACGTACACCGTCAACGCGGAGGGTGTCGGTTCCGCTGTCTTCGCCGTAGTTCCCGCCGACGGCGAGCCACCCGTGGTGCCGGCGACCCGCGAGGTGTTTCACTTTGCCATGGTAAGCCGTCGCGTCGGCCTCGGGATGAGTGGTTCGATTCTCGCGGTTAATGGCCAGGACATCGGGTTGCTTTCTATTGCTAAAGCCGAGTTCACGCGCCAGGATTAAGCGATAGTTCAAGAGCCGTCCCCGCGCTGATAGCGCTACGGAGGGGGCGGCTCTACCGGAAGTCCTCGAACATCATCAAATCGCCGTTGCCCGGCTTCCAGAGCGGAACGCACAGTTCCCGTTCATCTGGGCTGACCCCGATCCCGAGAAACGCGGCGAAAGGAAGGTCGAACGCCGCGCGGGTGGAACCGGTTAGAGCGTCCCAGTACCAAACCTGCTTTGATTGCACGGCGTTGAAGTAAAGGCCCCTGCGCCCGGGGGTGAACCAGATCTGCGATTTTTCCACGATGCGGACATCCTTCGGCTCGCCGGATAGCGACCGGCGCCAGATGGAGGTGATGTCGTTACTATCCTTGGCGTAATAGAGCCAGCGGCCATCGTACGATTCGGCGGGGATGTAGCCACCTTCGGTGGTCAACTGAGCCAGGCCGGTTCCATCGGGCTTTACGCGGTAGACCTCGAAGCGTCCGGTGCGATTGGAGGTGAAGTAGATCCAGTGCCCGTCGTGCGACCAGAAGGGGAAGGATTCATCGGTTGGTCCGCTCAAAAACGGCCGCGGTTTGGAGCCGGGACTGGCGCTTGTCATGTAAAGGTCGAAACTCCCCGCCTGGTTCGAAGAGAGCACCAGGCTGCGCCCGTCGGGGGACCAGGAACTGGGGCCCGTAAGGGAGGATTCAAAGTGCGTGATCTGCTCGCAACGATCGGTTGCGGCGGTCTCGCAGATCCAAACGTTGGGGTAGCCGGCGCGCGCCGAGGTGAACACCATCGAGCGCCCGTCCGGAGAATAGGCGGGCACTGCCTCCTGGCGCGACGACGGAACAAATTCAGAGCCCGCGCCCGCGGCGATACCGGGCGCCGAAAGCGGTATCCGCCAAAGATCGCTATTGGGCCGGGCAACGGTGAACGCCAAGCGGCGCTTCGCCGCCGAATAGGAGGGATGCATCCCGAAAGCTCCGCCGGGAACAACCGCAACCTCGCCGGGCGCGTCGACGTTCATTCGCAGCAGGTGCATCTCTCCGAAGCGATAGCCGTAAAACGCGATTTCGCGCGAGTTGAGCCATACCGGACCCGCGTTGAACTTCCGATCGAAGGTGAGCGCCTTCTCCGCCCCGCCCCCCATGGGGACCATGTAAAGTTGGCTTGTGCCTTGCCCGATAAACCGATGGAAGACGAGCCGTTTCCCATCGGGCGAAATGGCCGGGCCACCGTCCCCAAGCACTCCCGGAGGCGGTGGTGAAAGGAGCGTCTGCTTTTGATCGTCCAGGGAGAGATGGGTGAGGCGGAACTGACCGCTTTGGCGGTCCAGCACCGCGAGGAGCAAGCCGCGGCTATCGGGCGTCCACTCATGGTACGGGCCGGGAACTTTCAGGTTTCCCAAGACGGGGCCCTGGAACTCACCCAAACTCCGTTCGGGACCTCCTTCCGCCGGAATGAGCACCAACTCCGACGCTTCCCTAGGCAGTTTGCGCCAGAATGCGATGGTCTTCCCGTCCGGAGACCACTTGGCGGAAAAGTCGGCCGCTGGATGCGTGGTGAGGCGGCGAAGGGTGTCGCCCAGCACGGACTTTACGTAGATGTCCATGTTCCCCGGCGTTCCGGTCCAAGTGAAGGCGAACGCATTGCCGTCCGGCGACAGAGAGGGATCGCTCTCGGCACGGTCGAAGGTGGTTAGCGGAACCGGGAACTGTTGGCCCGGTACCCGGCGCACCGCTCCGGTCCGCACGGCAAGCATGACAACCGGCACGAGAGCGATAAGCGGGATCAGCCATTTGCGATTCGATCTCGGAGGGCTGGGAACCGCAACCGCCTCGACGGGCTGCGCGCTCAGGCGTTGCGACCTGGAGGCCCACCAGGATTCCAACTCGTCCGCGTACGCAAATACCGACCCACGCTGTTGCAACTGAAGACGATGCACTGGCAGCCCCTCTTCCAACTCCCAGCGCTGCACCGTGCGCACACTGCGGCCGAGTCTCCCGGCGATAGCCTTCCAGGAATCAAGGCGAACCCTAGATGAATCCGAAGGAGTCATGACCCAGGTAGGTTGGCAAACGTCCTCAGTCTATCGCTTATCGACGGCACGGCGCTCGCTGCCCGGGGCGCCAGGAAGCGTGAGGAGCCTCCGTTCTAGAAGTCGTGATGCCGCAGGCGTTCCAGATCCAGGCGCCCGGTATAGATCGCCATACCCAGCGCGGCGTGAATATTCAGCTTCTCCAGAGCGACGATGTCGTCGTATGTGGTGATGCCGCCGGCCGCGGTCAACTCCAGATCCGTGCAATCGCGCAGGCGTTTGAACCAGTCCAGGTCCGTACCCTGCATCATGCCTTCCTTATCCACATAGGTACACAGGAAGCCGCCGCAGTAAGGCTCTAACTCGCGGATCATCTCTTCGGCGGTGAAGTTCGTCGCCTCGCGCCAGCCCTTCACGACAATACGGCCTTCCTTCGAATCCACGGCGATCAGCACCTTCGCCGCGCCCACCGCCTCCGCAATCTCCGTCAGCAGCGCACGGTTGGGACCATCGGCGCTAAACGCGGCCGTGCCCACGATCACCTTCTTCGCGCCCTGTTCCATCAACTGCCGCGCCCGCTCCGCCGTCCGTACGCCGCCACCGACGCGCACATGCGCCTTCGCGGCAATGTACTCCACCATCGCATCGTTCGCACCCTGGCCGATGGCGGCGTCCAGGTCAATCACCTGAATCACCGGGAAGCCGTGAAACTTCTCCAGCATCTCGTCCGGCGACCCGCCTTCCAAGGCCTTCTCGCGGCCTTGCACCAGTTGGACGACCTTGCCGTCCATCAGGTCGATACAAGGAATGATCATTTCAACTTCCTTACGGTGATGCCTTCTTTTTCCAGATACTCCTTGAGGTCGTCCACGGTGTAGGTGCCGTAGTGGAAGATGGACGCGGCCAGTGCCGCATCGGCCTCCCCCTCCAGGAAAACGCGCAGGAAATGCTCCGGCTTGCCGGCACCACCGCTGGCAATGACGGGCACCTTTGTCGCACGCGACACAGCCTTGGTCAGTTCACAATCAAAGCCAGTCTGCACGCCGTCCGTGTCCATCGACGTCAGCAGGATCTCGCCCGCGCCCAACTCCTCGCCCTGCCGCGCCCAGTCAATGGCATCCATGCCTTCATCGGTGCGGCCGCCATGCGTGAAGACGTTCCAGCCGCCATCGCCACGGCGCCGTGCATCAATCGCCAGCACTACCGCCTGCGCGCCGAACTCCTGGCTTAGTTCGCTGATCAGCTTCGGGCGCCGCACCGCGGCGGTATTGACGCTCACCTTGTCCGCGCCGGCCATCAGAATCCGCCGCCCATCGGCAATGGAGCGAATGCCGCCACCCACCGTGAGCGGGATAAAAACCTTGCGCGCCGTCCGCGCCACGACGTCGGCCATCGTCTCGCGATGATCCGACGACGCCGTGATATCCAGGAATACAAGTTCGTCGGCGCACTGCTGGTTGTAGCGCTCCGCCAACTCCACCGGATCGCCCGCATCGCGCAGGTTGACGAAATGAACGCCCTTGACCACGCGGCCATCGGTAACGTCCAGACAGGGAATAATACGTTTGGCTAGCATGGCGTGGGCCCCTTACAGGTTCACGAAATTCTTCACGAGGCGCAGCCCCAGGTCTCCCGACTTCTCCGGGTGGAACTGCACGCCATAGATGTTTTCCGACTCGACCACAGCCGTGTACTTCACGCCGTAATCGCAGGTGGCCGCGGTAGCATCGTCCACCGGGCAGTAGTAGCTGTGGGCGAAATAGAGGTAAGGCTTGGCGCCGAGGTTCTTAAGAATGGCCGCGTCGCGCAACGGACTGAGTTCGTTCCAGCCCATATGCGGAATGCGCAGATCATGTTGGAACCGCTTCACGATGCCCGGCAGCAGTTCCAACCCCTTCACTTCGGGCGCCTCTTCACTGCTCTCATACAGCGCCTGCAGTCCCAAACAGATGCCCAGGAACGGCACACCGTCCCCGATGTTCTTCCGAATCGCCTCCGGCATGTTCATCATCTGCAGCGCGCGCATCATCTGTCCGAAGTGCCCCACGCCGGGTAGGATGATCTTCGATGCGGCCCGCAGTTGCTCCGGCGTATGCACCAGCCGGTACGCCGCCCCGATCTCCGCCAGCGTGTTCTGCACGCTGCGCAGATTCCCCGCCCCGTAATCGATGATGCCGATCATAAAAGCCCCTTGGTGGATGGCAGTTGATCCTTCAATCTCGCATCGGTGGAGCAGGCGTACTTCATCGCCCGCGCGAAACACTTATAGATCGCTTCGATCTTGTGGTGGTTGGAGCGCCCGTACAGCACCTTCACATGCAGGTTCGCGCCGCAGTGGTTTACAAAGCCTTCCATGAAATCATGGATCAGTTCCACCTGCAGATCGCCCACCAGCCGCACCTTCACCCGATCCTTGTATACCAGCGACGGGCGCCCGCCCAAGTCGACGGCAACCACGGCCAGCGTCTCATCCATGGTCTGCACGAAGTAGCCCGCGCGGTTGATGCCTTTGCGATCCCCTAAAGCCTGCGAGAATAACTGGCCCAGGGCGATGCCGCAGTCTTCCACGGTGTGATGCTGATCCACGTCCAGATCGCCGGTGGCCTGCAGCGTGAGGTCGAAGCCGCCATGCTTGGTGAACAGCTCCAGCATGTGATCGAGGAATCGCACGCCGGTGGAGATCTCGTACCGGCCCTTGCCCTCGATCTTCAGCGAGCCGCGGATCTGCGTCTCTTTGGTGTTACGTTCCAGCTTGGCGGTTCGCAAAGAAGCTCTCCAAATGGTTGATGTCTTCGAGTACGGCAACCGCCTGTTCAGCGGCGAATAGTTCCAGAAGCTGTTCGCGGCGGCTGTGGCTTTGGCTGGCCACGCCGATAAACGGAACGCACGCCGCGCGGGCGCAGCGGGCATCGTCCACCGTATCGCCCACGTACCACATGCCGCAGCCGGGCTTCAAGGATTTCGCGATGTGCAGCCCTTCCGGATGCGGCTTCCCATGAACGACGTCGTCGTCGGTGAGCAGCGGATGGAACGGAATCCCGCCGGCGAAGCGGTTGATCGTGATCATCGCTTCTTCTTTTGGGCGGCCGGTAAAAACGCCAAGGTCGAAGCGCGCGCTCAGGTTTTCCAACAGGCCCGGGCGCGCAATCCAACGCTCGCGCTGGATCAGCCCATCGCCCTGGCCGGACTCGCCTAAGAACAGCTTCTGGAAATGATCGACGATGTCGGAGTAATCGACATCCACGCCCAAATCCGCCGCCATCTTATGGGACAGCTTCCAATCGTTGTTCCAGCCGCCGGCGTTCTTATACGCCTGAATGTCGTCGTAGGTCACTGGCTTGCCCGTGAAGTATTCGACAGTCTGCCGGATGGTCTCCCGGTACGACTCCGTGACCTCCACCAGCACACCATCCATGTCGAACATCAGGCAGGCGCGCTCGCTCACCACAGTTGCTCCAGTTCGTTAAGGAAGCGTTCTATCTGCGCCCGCGTGCCGATGGTAACCCGCACACAGCCCGCAATCTCATAGCTGCGGTCGCGCACCAGCACGCCGCGCGCCCGCAAGGCATCGCGAATCGGAATGGAACGATCGCCGGCCTCGAACAGAATAAAATTTGCCTGGCTGGGATAGGTGCGGATGCCGAGTCTCGCCAGCCCCGCGTATGCCAGATCGCGGGCCGCCAGCACCTCGTTGACGTAGTTCTCGACGAACTCCGTATCCTGGATCGCCGCCCTTACCGCGATGGCGCCCAGCAGGTTCACCGAATACGGCGACTGGCATTTGCGCATCATCGCCGCATTCCGTGCCTGCGTTAGAATCACGCCGATTCGCATGGCCGCCATGCCGAATACCTTGGAAAACGTCCGCGACACGAACAGATTCGGATACTTCGCCACCAGCGGCAGTGCCGTGACTTTGCTGAACTCGAAGTACGCTTCGTCGATGAGCACCGCGCAGTGCGGCGCCGCCTGCAGGATGCGCTCCACGGATGCCAGATCCACACCAGTACCGGTTGGGTTATTGGGATTGGCGATCAGCACCGCGCGCGTCGCCGGCGTGATGGCCGCCAGCAACTCTTCCGACGGAAACTCCAGCGTGCCGTGGCGGTACGGCAGTTCCTTCACCTGTGCCCCGGCCACCTCCGCATAGAAGCGGTACATCGCGTACGTGGGATGCAGCACCAGCACTTCATCGTCATCGTCGACGAAAGTGTTCACCAGCACCTGAATCGCTTCGTCGGTACCGTTGGTGAGCACGATCTGGGGCTCGTCCACTTTGAAGAAGCGCGCCAGCGCCGCCCGCGTCTCGGCGTATTCCGGATACACCGCGAACAGATTCGCCTCCAGCGCGTTCTTCAGATACGCCACTACCTTCGGTGAGCAGCCGATGGTGTTCTCGTTGAAGTCCAGGCGCAGCTTGTCGGCCCTGCCGCCGGTGGGTGGCGAGTAGGGCGCCATGCGCAGCACAGCGTCGCGCGGCTGCAACGCCGGTAACGCCACATCACTTGCCAAGACGCACCTCAACGGATCGCGCGTGCGCTTCCAATCCTTCGGCACGGGCCAGCGTTGTAATGCTGGGGCCCAGACGCCGCAGCGCTTCACCATTTAACTCCTGTACCGCGATCACCTTCACGAAGTCCGCCGCCGACAGTCCTCCGCGCACGCGGGCGGCGCCGCTGGTAGGCAGCACGTGGCTGGGACCGGCCGCATAATCGCCGGCGGCCTCCGGGCTGTTCGGGCCGACAAACACGGCACCGGCATGCTTCACCATCTCCAGCAGCCGCGTCTCCGGAATGCTCAGGTGTTCCGGCGCGAAGTTGTTGGAAATCTCCATCGCCTGTTCGAGCGAATTGCAGACGAAGATCGCGCTGTTCTTGTCGATGGCCTTCCGCGCGGTCTTTGCCGTGCTCAGGTCGCGCAGTTGTTTCTCGATCTCCTGGGAAACGGCGGTGGCCAGGCGGCGCGACGTAGTCAGCAGGATCGCGGCGGCATCGTCGTCATGTTCGGCCTGCGCCAGCATATCAGCCGCCAACCACCGCGGATCGCCATCGGCGGCGATGATCAGGATCTCCGTGGGACCCGCCACGAAGTCGATACCCACTTCGCCGGCCAGCAGCTTCTTTGCGGCCGTGACATAGATGTTGCCGGGCCCCACGATACGGTCGGCCTTCGGCACCGTCTTGGTGCCATAGGTGAACGCCGCGATGGCATGCGCGCCACCCATCTGGAACACCGCATTTACTTCCAGCAGCGCGGAGGTGCCGTAGATCTCCGGTGTGGGCCGCGGCGAGGCCACCATGATGTTCGGCACGCCGGCCACCTGCGCCGGGATCACCGTCATCAGCAAGGTGCTGGGCAGCGGATAACGCCCAGAGGGAATATACGCCGCGACGGAATCGAGTGGACGCAGGATCTGCCCTAAACGGATCCCGGGAGACAGCGCCTTGCGAAACGGCTTGGGCATCTGCAAACGCGCATAGCCGCGTATGTTGTTCGACGCCACTTTCACCGCGCTACGGAACTCCGGCCGCAACTCCTGCGCGGCGGCCTGCAGTTCCGCCTGCGGCACCAGCACCGTGTCGCGATCCAGCTTGTCCAGCTTGCGGGCGTAGTCTATTAGAGCCTTATCGCCCTTCTTACGAACGGCGTCCAGAATCGGCTTAACAACCGCCTCGGCTTCTTCCAGACGGGCCGTTCGGCGGGCGAGGATTTTTTCAGCTTGGTTGGCTTCGAGTATCCGGATCATGGTTACATCACAATCTTGTTCAGCGGGTACTCGACAATGCCCTGTGCGCCGGCTTCTTTCAAACGGGGAATGATCATTCGCACGGTGGTCTCGTCGAGAATCGTGTTCACTGCCAGCCACTCGTTGTCGCTGAGTGTGGAGATGGTTGGCTTCTTGAGAGCGGGTAAAACGGAGAGCACGGCATCCAGGTCGTTCTTATGCACGTTCAGCATCAGACCCACTTTGCCGAGCGCGCTGATGGCGCCTTCCAGCAGCATGCGGATGTCGTCCAGTTTGCGGCGCTTCCAGGCATCGGCCCAGGATTCCTTGTTGGCTACCAACTGGGTATTGCTTTCCATGACGGTGTCTAGGATCTTGAGCTTATTGGCGCGAAGCGAGGAGCCGGTTTCGGTGACTTCGACGATGGCGTCGGCGAGCACCGGCGGCTTGACTTCGGTGGCGCCCCAACTGAACTCCACCTTCGCCGTCACACCATGCCTTGCCAAGTAGCGCTGCGTGGCGCCCACCAGCTCCGTTGCGATGATCTTGCCTTCCAGATCCTTTACCGTCTGAAAAGGACCAGCCTCCGGCGCGGCCAGTACCCAGCGCACCTTGCCGAAACTTTGCTTGGCGTAGATGAGATCGGCCACCGTGACCACATCGGCCTGGTTCTCCTCCACCCAATCGCGCCCGGTAAGGCCCGCGTCCAACACACCGTCTTCCACGTAGCGCGCCATCTCCTGCGCGCGGATCAGCATGCATTCGATTTCAGCGTCGTCGATCGCGGGGAAGTAGGACCGGCTGGATGTAGTGATGACGAAGCCCGCGCGCTTGAATAGATCAATCGTGGCGTTCTCCAGCGAGCCCTTGGGTATACCCAATTTGAGTTTCAACCTTAGCCTCCGTACACCTTGGCCGGATCGAAGGTCTTCTCTTCGGTGATGACCCAGGCGCCATTCTCATACTTGCGAACGAAGCAGCTTTCGTAGCCTTCATGGCATACGCCGGGACCCAGCGCCTCCACCTTGAGGACCAGCGAATCCTGATCGCAATCGGTGGTGATTTCCTTGACCACCAGCTTATGGCCGGAGCTTTCGCCCTTCAGCCACAGCTTGTTGCGCGACCGGCTGAAGAACACGGCATGACCGGTCTCCAGCGTCTTGCGCCAAGCCTCTTCATTCATGAAACCCAGCATGAGCACCCGCCCGGTCCGGTAATCCTGGATCACCGCCGGCAGAATGCCGTCTAATTTACGGAAATCGAGATCCATCGTCCCCCACACAAAGAAAAGACCCGCCGTAATCGCGGCGGGCCTGCAACGTAGAATTCGGTTCGGTTCGCGTACTTAGAACTCTACCCGTCGCAGCGCGCGCACGCATGGCCATGACGATGGCGACGGTGATGATGCTGGACAGATTTGACGAACATGAATCTCCCAGTATATCAGGCGCGCTATGGCCGCACCACCGCGCCGCGAGTTCGGCAGAGGAGGTAGCCTATGGATATGGCGCGGGTGACCGTAGACTTGCCGGAGGATCAGGTGCTGACCGTCGCTAAGACCAGCATGACGCAGGAGGCTTACGAGGCTTTTTGCGCCGCCAACCCCGACCTGCGCATCGAGCGCGAACCAAGTGGGGAGGTCACCATCATGGCGCCAGCGTCCGCGCCGTCTTCTGATGCCAACGGCGAGGTTACCATGCAGCTTCGGCTGTGGGCAAAGCGGGACGGAACCGGTAAGAGCTATGAGTCGTCCGCCGGATTCTACCTCCCGAACGGCGCGAACCGGTCCCCTGACGCTTCTTGGGTCCGAAAGGAGCGTTACTATGCGCTCCCCCCGAAGTTGCGAAAGGGCTTCCTGCCGCTGTGCCCCGACTTTGTTGTGGAACTGCGCTCACAGACCGACAGGCTACCTCCTCTGCATGCCAAGATGGAGGAGTACATCGAGAATGGCGCCCTCCTTGGTTGGCTCATCGATCCGATGACGAAACGCATCTGGGTTTACCGGCCCAACCATGCGGTCGAGCTTTTAGAGGAACCGGCCACCCTCGCGGGAGATCCGGAACTTCCGGGGTTCACGTTGTACCTCGGCCCCATCTGGGATCCGGAGGATAAGGGTGGCTAAGGCCGCACTACCGCCCCGTCCAGCGTGCGGTCCTGCCCGTATACCCCGCCGCCCTTGATCTCGCCCAGCGGGTACTTCGCCGCCACCGTTTCATTGATATCAATACCCAGCCCCGGCTTGCCCGATCCATACAGGTATCCTTTGCGGATCTCCGCGCAGCCCGGCAGCATCTCATGCACCGACGGGGGGAATGCATTCTCTTCCTGGATGCCGAAGGCCGTGCTTGAGATGTCCACGTGATAGGCGGCAAGCTGGTTGATCGGATCGTTCTCGCCCCCTTCCTGGAAGGCTGTTCGCACACCGAAGAACTCGCACAGTGTCGCCAGTTTTTTCGCCGGCGTGATGCCGCCGATGGCGGATACGCGGCAGCGGGCGAAGTCGATGAGCCGCTCGGTTACCAGGGGCACGTACTCATACGGGTGACTGAAAACTTCACCGACGGCCTGTGGCGTGGTCGTCACCTTGCGCAATTGCCGGTACCAGTCGATCTGCTCCGGCGCCAGCACGTCTTCCAGAAACAGCATCTGGTACGGCTGTAGGCGCCGCGCCAGTTCGATGCCCTGCACCGCGGAGGTCAGGTGCGAATGCGAATCGTGGCATAGCTTTGGGTCAAAGCCCACCTTGCTGCGCACGTAGTCGAACACGTCGGCAATGGTACGCACGTACATCTCTTCGTCGAACGCCGGGCCCTGGTAGCCGCCTTCCGGACGGTTGCCCTCGTTTGCTGGGATGAAGCCGCCTCCCCCGTAGCCACCCGCGCCATATTGCACGCGGATATGCCGGAAGCCCTTCTCCATGGATCGCTTCACGCCCTCGACGCATTCGTCCTTGGTACGGCCGCCGATGTGGTCATAGCAGGGCACCGCATCGCGCGCCTTGCCGCCCATCAGTTCGTAGACCGGCATGTTGGCGCGCTTGCCCTTGATATCCCACAGCGCCATATCCAGCGCCGACAGCACGTTGTTGTTCACCGGCCCGTTCCGCCAATACGTGCGGTAGTGCGAACTCTGCCAGAGGTCTTCGATGCGGTCTGGATCCTTCCCGATAAGCCACGGCCCCAGGTGCTTTTCGAGCGCGGTGATGACGGCGTATGTCTGAAAATGATTACTGGCGGTGCCGATGCCGTATAGCCCCGGTTCGCTGGTGAGCAGCTTCAAAAACACCCAGCGGTAGTTGCGCCCGCCACTGGTGGGGATGACTTTCACTCCGGTGATCTTCAGCGGCGGCAAGCCGTTGTTGGCGCGGGCGGCCTGTTGTTGCGCGGCGGCGGGCATGGCCGGCGCGGCCAGCAACGGTTTCCATAAATCGCGTCTCTGCATGATGTGCGCGAGTTTATCAAAGGAGGTAGGCTATGAGTATGGTGCAGGCAATCTTCGATGTTCCCGAAGAGGGTTCACTGACCGTCGTTAAGGACAGACTCACCCGGCAAGCGTATCTGGATCTCTGCGCCGCTAACCCAGACTTGCGTATCGAGCGTGAGGCAGGTGGGGAGGTGATCGTGATGGCGCCTGCGCATTCGCGGTCTTCGAATCGCAACTTTTATCTCAATACAAAGTTCGGCAACTGGGTCCTGGAGAACCAGGAAGGGCTTGGCTACGACTCGTCTGGAGGCTTCGACCTCCCTAATGGCGCCAATCGGTCGCCGGATGTGGCATGGGTGCGAAAAGAGCGCCTGCGTTCCCTGCCGGACATTGATTTGGATGCCTTCATTCCGCTGTGCCCTGATTTTGTAATCGAACTGCGATCGCGGACCGACAGGCTGCCGGCCGTGCAGGCCAAGATGCGAGAGTACATCGAGAATGGCTCCCTGCTTGGCTGGCTCATCGATCCAATCACGAAACGCATCTGGGTGTATCGGCCCAATAAGCCTGTCGTGGTCTTGGAGGAGCCCGCCTCAATTTCCGGCGATCCCGAACTTCCAGGCTTCACGTTACACCTCGGTCCCATCTGGGATCCTGAGTATTAGCGGGCCATTGCTACCATGAGGGAAAGAGCAACCCCTCATGAGATATCTCCTCACCGTCCTCCTTCTCCTTACCGTTACGCTTTCCGCCGAGGAGGGGATGTGGACCTACAATAACTTCCCCACCGCCGCCGTGCAGAAGAAGTACGGCTTCGCGCCGACGCAATCCTGGCTGGACAATGTGCGGCTCTCCACGGTGCGCCTGGCCCAAGGCTGTTCGGCGAGTTTCATATCGCCCACCGGCCTGGTCATGACTAATCATCACTGCGTCGCGACCTGCGTCCAGCAGCTTTCCACGAAGGAGAAGGATCTGCATGCCGACGGCTTCTACGCGCGTCAGGCATCGGAAGAGAAGCGCTGTCCTGATTTGGAAGTTAACCAACTCGTCGAAATCTCAGGCGTGACGCCACGCGTCACAAAGGCCGTCACAGGCAAGTCGGGCGAGACCTACACCAAGGCCCTCAACGCAGAGAAGGCCACTATCGAACAGGAATGCGCCAAGGGTGACGACAACACCCGCTGCGAAGTGGTCAGCCTCTACAACGGCGGCGTCTTCGATCTCTACAAATACCGCCGCTACCAGGATGTCCGGCTCGTCTTCGTTCCGGAGTTTCGCATCGCCTTCTTCGGCGGCGACCCCGACAACTTCATGTTCCCGCGCTACGACCTGGACCTCGGCATGGTGCGCGTCTATGACAAGGGCCAGTCCCTCGCCACTCCGAATCATTTGAAGTGGTCGAAAGCAGGCACAAAGGAGGGTGAACTGACGTTCGTGGCAGGCAACCCCGGCAGCACGGAGCGGTTGAAAACGATCTCCGAACTCGAGTACGTCCGCGACTTCCAACTTCCCACCCGCCTGTTCTCCCTCTATGAATTCCGCGGGATGCTGTGGCAATTCCAGCAGCGCGGCGAAGAGCAGAAGCGCATCAGCAACGACGATCTGTTCAGCGTGGAGAACAGCATCAAGGCGCTCAAGGGCGAGTACGAAGCCCTGGTGGACAAGCGTTTTTTCGCGCAGAAGGTGGATGCCGAACGGGATCTCCGCAAGCGCGTGGCCGCCAATCCCAAATGGCAGGCCGAGTATGGGAAGGTTTGGGATCAGGTATCGCAGACCATGGAGTTGCAGAAGGTGTTGTATCGCAAGCACACCCCGCTGCTGCGGCTGAACCGCTCCGAGCTTTACCAGATCGCCTTCACCCTGGTGCGTGCCACACAAGAACTCGGCAAGCCCGATACCGCCCGCCTGCCTGGCTTCAATGAAGCCGCGCTGCCGCAATTGAAGCAGGGCCTGTTCTCCGAAGCGCCCATCAATAAGGAGTTCGAGACCGAAAAGCTGACGCAATCTCTTGAGAAATTGCGCGAAATGCTCGGCCCCGATGACCAGACCGTCAAGAAGCTTTTGGGCAAGGAGTCGCCGCGCGACCTGGCGACGAAGCTGGTGGCCGGCACGTCGGTTGACGACGCCGCCAATCGCAAGAGGCTGTTTGACAGCGGTTGGGGTGGCGTGGAATCCGCTTCCGATCCCATGATCGCGTTCGCCCGCCTGGTGGAACCACTCGAGCGCGCGTATGTGCTGCAGGAACAGAAGGAGATCGAGCCGGTCCTCACCCGCGCCGGCGAGGCCCTCTCCAAGATCCGCTTCGCCGTGTTCGGATCCTCGGTCTATCCCGACGCGACGTTCAGCCCTCGCATCACCTATGGCTCCGTTCAGGGCTGGATGGAGAATGGGCGTAAAGTCAGCCCTTATACGATTCTCGGCGGCGCCTTCGAACGGGCCACCGGCGCAGACCCCTTCCGCCTCCCCGACAGTTGGCTGCAGAAGAAGGATCAGCTCAGCCAGACGACGCCCTTCAACTTCGCTACCACCAACGACATCATCGGCGGCAACTCCGGATCCCCGGTCTTCAACCGTAACGCCGAGGTGGTGGGTCTGATCTTTGACGGCAACATCCACTCGCTCGGTGGTGCGTTCGGCTTCGACGAGAAAATGAACCGCGCGGTGGCGGTAGACAGCCGCGGCATCGTCGAAACTTTGACGAAGATTTACGGAGCCGAGCGCATTCTTAAAGAAATCGGCGTCCAGTGAACAGGAACTTTCTTACGCGCTTAGCAGAATTTTACGGGAAACGCTGTAGCCTTGTGGTCCCGGTTTTCATCTCTACAGATTGAGAATCGAGACACTACTGCACACCGGCTGGCTCATCGTAACAGGGCTGGCTTATGGCCAAGTTGCCTACGTTGTGCCAGCTCCTGAAGTTCGGATGCCCGCCACCATCGTGGACGGCAACAGTCCGGGCATCTGGATCAATGGGCAACTAAGGGTCTACACCTCAACGGGCGCGCAGCCCATGGCGATGAGTGGCGCCGATGTCACCTCGCTCGCCAATACGGAGGCGCCGTCGGTTACCCCCGCCACCCACTATCCCCTTTGGATCGAGGCCCTCTGGCAGGACACGGCGAGCGGCAACCTGTATGGCTGGTATCACCATGAGCCGGGCGATATTTGCGGCGGCCGGCTATCGGCGCCCCGTATCGGCGCGCTGGTTTCCATTGATGGCGGACGCAACTTCACCGACCTTGGCATCGTCCTCTCTTCAGGCGACCCACTCAATTGCAGTTCTCCGAATGGCTTCTTTGCCGGCGGCCACGGCGATTTCTCCGTAATTGCCGACCGCGATGGTGCGTTTCTATACTTCCTATTCACCAACTATGGCGGGGCGGCGTCCACTCACGGCATTGCGATGGCTAGAATCGCCGTCCAGGACTTGCCTTCGCCCACGGGTGCCGTGTGGAAGTACTCCCGTGGCAAGTGGGACAGCCCTGGCACCGGGGGCCCACTGACACCCGTTCTAGCCGCCCGGACGGGATGGGACCGGGAGAATACCGACTCCTATTGGGGACCAGCCATCCACTGGAATGTCCACCTCCAAAGCTACGTGGTGCTGTTGAACCGCGCCTGCTGCGAACCGGGCTGGCCGCAGGAAGGCATCTACCTTATGTATGGCTCGGATCTCGCGGATCCTGGCACATGGACAACGCCATCGAAGCTGATTGACGAACAGCACATCGGCTTTTCACCGGCTTACTATCCGCAGGTCTTCGGCTCCGGACCGGACGACACCGACACGCAAGCGGGCCAACTGCCCCGGCTGTTCGTGAAAGGCTATTCGGCCTGGCAGATCTACTTCGCGCCTTCGATTCCGCCCGATCCGCTGGAACCGGTGGATCCGGTGGATCCCGGCGGGGAAGAGGAGGCGGCGCCACCGCGAGTGGCTACTGCTGGGCTAGCACTTGCCCCAAACCGAGCCGTAGCCCGAGTTCGAATGGCACGAACCGCTCGCGGTATTCGAAGCCCACACTGATCCCGCCGCCTTACCGGCGCCGCCGCGAGCCGCATGCATGGCCTGCGTTGCTTTGGTGGCGGCCTGCTGGGCCTGCTGCATAACCTGCTGCGCTACCGATACCGGCGCCGCCGCGGGCAGACCCGCCGGCACGCCATTCGAAGGCGCGGCGTTCGGGAACAGAATCGCCCGGAACTCGCTCCAGGCATTGAAGGCCTTGGCTTCCTGCAGCGCCAGCATCACGGCATCGGCATCGGACTTGCCACAGGCGATCAGCTTCGCTTCGCAGCGCAGCCATCCGTCGATCA
Source organism: uncultured Candidatus Solibacter sp. (assembly GCA_964385495.1). GTDB lineage: Bacteria > Acidobacteriota > Terriglobia > Bryobacterales > Bryobacteraceae > CADEFT01. Next base: position 123,469 of record CAYLPH010000012.1, on the reverse strand, counting down.
CCTTCTGGCGTCCGTTGCCCTTCAGGTGGTCGGCCTGGGGACCCGTAAAGCCCACGCCGGCATAGCCGTCCAGAATGCCCTTTCGCGACCGGCCGCGTTCGTGCATATCGCGCACCAACGCCATGGCCACCTGTACTGCCTGTTCATCGGTCAGGTTGCCGTTCAAAACCGTCTTGTTTCCGTTCTTGGCCACCGGGGGCAGGTTATGCACCAGGTAGCCCTTGGCCTGCGCCTGCTGCGCCATGGCCTTCATGCCGGCATTGGGGCTGTTCAGCTTCTTGGCGTCGAAGCGGTAGAACTCCGCCGGTTCCACCTGGCCGTAGCCCACCGCGGTGCCCGAACCCACCTGCGCGATGTTGTTGAACAGGCTTTCTTCCCAGAAAATCGACATCATCAATTCCGGCGTAAACGGCGTCGGCGCGATGATCTGGTTGTTCTTGAGAACCAGGTTCCACAAGTATTCGAACGAGCATCCCGGCTGGCTAATCATTTGTTTGTTCCTCACCGAATCAGGCGCAGGGGTGGGGCCGGATCGATCATGGCTTGTAAAAAAGTTCTCTCGCTCCGGGGTACAGTGGTTCCGATGCGCCGCCGCGACTTCCTTGCCTCCTCTTTTGTGCCCGTCATGCAGGCCCAATCCTCGCCCACCGATGCGCGCGATATCCGCACCGGCTGGCCAATTCCGAAGGAAGGCTACTGCGACCAGCCCTACGTAGTCATTACGAAGGATGGCAACTGGCTTTGCGTGCTGACCACCGGGAGCGGGTTGGAAGGGGAACCCGGCCAGCACGTTGTCGCCAGCATCAGTTCCGATCAGGGCAGAACCTGGAGCTCGCTGATCGACATTGAGCCCGCGAATGGCCCGGAGGCGTCCTGGGTGATGCCGGCCATCATGCCCTACGGCCGCGTCTATGTGTTCTATACCTACAACCGCGACAACCTCCGCGAGGTGGCCGGGGCCAACACGCCGTCTATCGGCAAACGCGTGGATACGCTTGGAGCCTACTGTTTCAAGTACTCCGACGATAACGGCCGCACCTGGTCCAAGGAGCGGTATGAGATCCCGATGCGGCTGATGCGCATTGACCGCGAGAATCTCTACCAGGGCAAAGTGCTCTTCTTCTGGGGAGTGGGCAAGCCCATTCTCGACCGCGGGCGGCTCTACTTCGGCTTCGCGAAAGTCGGCAAATGGGGTAACCCAGGCACGATGGTGGAATCGCAGGGCTGCTTCCTGCGGAGTGACAATATCGTCACCGAGCGCGACCCGCGCAAAGTGCAATGGCAGCTACTGCCCGATGGTGACGAAGGCCTGCGCGCACCCAAAGGGCCGGTGTCCGATGAAGCGAATCCGGTGGCACTCAGCGACGGCTCGTTGTACGCCACCTACCGCACCATCGACGGGTATAACTGCGCCGCTTACAGCCGCGACGGGGGCCGCACCTGGACGCCGCCGGCGTATGCCACCTACACGCCCGGAGGCCGCCGCATCAAGCACCCGCGCGCGGCCAACTTCGTGAAGAAGTTCTCCAACGGCCGGTTCCTGCTGTGGTACCACAACCACGGCGGAGAGGCGGTGCATCACGGGCGCTGGCAGTATTACCAGGATCGCAACCCGGCATGGATAGCGGGCGGCGTGGAGAAGAACGGCTACATCCACTGGTCGCAGCCGGAGATCCTGCTGTATGACCTGGATCCGAAGGTGCGCATCAGCTACCCCGATTTCATCGAAGACCGGGGGCGGTTCTTCGTTACCGAGACGCAGAAGACCATCGCCCGCGTTCACGAAATTGACCGTACGTTGCTGGAGGGATTGTGGGCTCAGCAGGACAATCGTACGCTCGCGAGGCGCGGTTTGGTGCTGGAGCGCAACGGCTCGCACCTGGCTTCTGACGCCCCTCTGGACATGCCTCGGCTGCCTTCCCTGCAAACCGGCGGGTTCTCGCTTGATCTGTGGATTCGGTTCCGGGAACTCTCGCCGGGACAGACGATTCTGGATGCGCGCGATGCGGCAGGCAAGGGGATCGCGCTGACCACCACCGATCGCTTCACGCTGCAATTGAGCCTCTCCGATGGAACGCAGAAGGCGGAGTGGGATTGCGATCCTGGCACGCACGACGGCACTTTGCGCATCGGGCAATGGCAGCATGTAGCGGTGATCGTGGACGGCGGCCCGAAGATCATCACGTGGGTGATCAATGGCGTTCTCAACGACGGCGGGGCCGCGCGGCAGTTTGGCTGGTCGCGGTTCCCGGCCACGATGGGAGATGTGAACGGACAACCGCAGGCGCGCGTTGCTCCGGTGCTGTTCGGCGCAATTCGCTCGCTACGGGTTTATGACCGTTACCTGCGCACGTCGGAGGCCGTGGGGAACTACCGCGCCGGCTGACCACTCGCTTGCAATATGTGGCGCGGGGTGGTGATTCTGTACCGCTGGTTTGTTCGGCAAACGGGGGAACCTGAGGTACGGCTTGGGCGGTGACCGAAGAGGACAGACTGGCATGTACCTCGGGTTTGTTCGGCGACAGGGGAACCTGAGGTACAAGTGACGCGGCGTCAGTGAGTTGCGGGGAGCCCGGGGCTTGCGCAAGGCCGGATCCCGGGGGTGGCGGTGGCTCGGGAGTTGGCTCGGGGTCGAGGTCCGGGCCCCCGGTGGCTTCGGTGTCGTCCTGGAGGCGCCAGGGCGGGCAGAGTTCGGGAACGCGGCGAAGCTTGACGAGATCGCCGATAGCGGCGCGCTGCAGACGCAAGGATGCGCTGTTCGTAGCGATGAAGGGACTCCAGGGTCTGCCGATTTTCCTGGTAGGCCTGATAGGCGATCTCCGGGGCGCCCGCGTTGTTGTAGTGCTCACCGATGGTGATTTCGGCTTCGGCACGGGAGCAGTTGAAGGCCGCGGTTTCCATGCAGACGGCGCGGCGCAGGCGCCAGGCAGCCTCGGCGATGCGCTGGACGAAGTCGGCCTCAACCTCATCCATGGGCGCGAAGTGCGCGTAGTATTGGGCGATGAGGTGGTCGAAGGCTTTCGGGTTCTCATCGTCGAGGACAATGTGCTTGTTACCCGCGAGACCATGTTGGATGGCGTTGCGGGATACGGTTTCCTTGCCGGTGACGGTTTTGGGGCCTGTGGACTTGGCTCCGTTGCGGCGCGAGATCTCCGCGCGTTGTGCAGCAGATAGCGGATGCTTGCTTCTGGGCATGCCGTGAGAGTACAGAGGGGGAACGGCGGATTTGGGAGGGATTGGGGTTAAGTTGTTGAGGGAATTTGGGATGCGGGAAAAGAGAGTGGGTGGGAACGGGGGATGGGGACTACACAAAATCCGACACCCCTTCGTTCTTGGAGTGGGTGATGGACTCGATATTCAGGCTGGAAGGGTTGCCGTAATAGGTCCGCGGAGGCTGACGGGTTGGGGGTAACGGTCCACAAAGCCAACCCGCAAGACGAACTGGATGGGGTAGGTAATGGCGAGGTCCCGGCTGACTTGATCGCAAAATGGCGACTCTTCCAGAACCTGCGTCATGGGATGAATCGCTATGCGGCGATCACGGGCTTCGAGCCAGATTCGTTCGGTCCTCCGTCCGGTTTCCAGTAGCGAGACCAGCGCGGAATCGGGGCTGGTCAGCAGGAGCCAGCCGCCACAGTTTTCCACCTGCTGCCGCACCCGATCGAGACCCTGGTGGCGAAACGACTGTTTCATGACGCTGGCGCGATCCATAAAGTGGCGGATGTACCAGCCGGGGAATCCGGAGATCTCCAACGACTCCGGAGTCAGCCCATCGCGGTGGGCGCGTGCCTCCGCGTTCGAAAACCGAATCCAATCGGCCAGTTCCTCCTGGGCGTCCTCTCTGCTCGCCTGTGCTTGATTGGCCTCGATCGTGGCTGCGGCGAGGTAGCGGCTCTGCGCCGAGCCGGTGGGGAAGAAGTAGGCGGACGTGGGCTTGCTGCCGTTGGCCCCGGTATGTCCGAGCAAGCCGCCGATGTCCGCGCTGGAGAGGGGCCGGCGAAGTTGGCCGTTGCGGACGGTGCGGCGCAGGCGAATGCGCTCCAACGTTGCCTGATCGGACTCCTGCGCCGGGGATAGGCGGACGTCGACGAGATTCGCATCCTTGGGAGTGTTCGCGATGACGGTGTAGTCCACTTTGTAGCCATGCCCCGGAGAAGCGGCGATTAGGTTCTCCAGAAACGCTCCAATGGACAATGCCAGTTCGCGGTTGTGCGGGTCGACTTGGGGAAGCCAGCGCTTAGGATCCGATCCGATACGCAGGCCGTCGCCGGTGATGCGCACGGTCCAGGGTTGGGTATTGTGGCCACTGGGGGCGAGCGCCGCGTAGCGCAGAAGGGAGGCCAGCCGCTTTGGGATGTTTGTTGGAAGTACCGGGTCCAGATCGTCGCGCTGGAGGCCGCGCCGCTCGGACCAGGCGTACAGGCAGGTGGCAGCGCTGACGGCGCCGCCGGTAGCAGAGAGGGCTTGCCGCCGCGTCATCGTACACTCGTGGCAGCAACTCGATGACCACCCACGGTGGCTCGCCTATGTTACTGGGAGAGCGAGGAAGCGGCCCAACTTCAAAGAGGGAACTGAGGCTGGGCGCACGGGTGTCCGGACGCAGCGTTGGGTGATATGGCACCGGGGCGCCGGATCCGCGCACGAGGTCCTTTTCTTTATGCTGGCATAGAGATTTCGCATGCCAGAACAACTTGATCCCGCTGTTGCCCAGAAACTGGCCGACAGAGCCCTGCACCTGGTGACGCTGACTCCCGGCTCCAGGAGGATTCTCATCTACGAGCAGTAAGGAGGGCTCTTGCCTCATCGAGGGCGTCGACGGCGGCCTCACGGCTAACGGACGGGAAGTTGTCGAGGAACTCGTCGAGGCTGTCGCCCGCTTCGAGGTAGTCGATCAGTGAATCGACGGGTACACGGGTTCCGCGAAAGCAAGGCGTCCCGCCGAGGATCTCGGGATCACTCAGGACGACGGATTCGTGGGGCATGGCACCTCTCGACCCTCAGTCTATCAGGAACGATGGGTTACGCCACCTCCCGCGTCTGCCTCGCCGCCCCCCGATCTGCGCCAAGTCGAGACGAAGCTTGTTGCGCTCGTTGAAACTGTTTTGGTTGTACTTCGTTTCGTAAGCTATCATCGCGGATCGGGCGAGCGGATGCTCCGATGGCGAGGAGAAGGCAGATGATCGAGAGGGAATTGGTGCGGTATGTGGAAGAGCATCGAGAGGTGCTGATCGGAATGGTGCGGGATTTAGTGCGCATACCTTCGGAGAACACGCCGCCGATTGGCAGCGAGGCCGGCTGCCAGGATTACTGCGCGGCGCGGCTGTGCGAGTGGGGCTATGAGACGGAGGTGTATGGGCTGGGGGACGTAGCAGGGTTGGAGGAGCATCCACTGTACTGGCCGGGGCGCGACTACCGGGACCGGCCGAACGTGGCGGGGAAACGGCGCGGGAGCGGCGGGGGGAGATCGCTGCTCCTATCCGGGCATATTGACACGGTGCCGGCCGGGACACTGGCTTGGACGCGGGATCCGTTTGGGGCGGAGGTGGAAGGGAACCGGCTGTATGGGCGCGGGTCGAACGATATGAAGGCGGGGGTGGCGACGAACCTTTTCATCGCGCGGGCGGTTCGGGATCTGGGGCTGCCGCTGCGCGGGGATTTGACGGTGGAGAGCGTGGTGGATGAGGAGTTCGGCGGCGTGAATGGAACGCTGGCGGGGCGCCTGCGCGGGTATGTGGCGGATGCGGCAGTGATCTCCGAGCCTTCGTTTCTGCGGGTGTGTCCGGCACAGCGCGGCGGACTGACGGCACACATTACGTTCGAAGTACCGAACGGGGGGATCCTGGCAGCGGCGATGGAGGAAGGGGTGGCCGGGCAACTGGCGTGGTTCCTGTCGCAGGTGCCGGCGTTTGCGGCGCAAAGGCGGGCGGCGGCGCCGGCACATCCGCTGTACGGGCATCTGTCGAACCCGGTGCCGGTATCGGTATTGAAGATTCACACCGGCCCGTGGGGAACGGGCGAGCCGATGGCGACGGCATCTTCCTGCCGGGTGGAGTTGTTCTGGCAGACGATGCCCGGCGAGGAGTTGGAGGAAGTGAAGGGGCAGTTCCGGAGTTGGTTGGAAGGGCTGGTGGCGGCGCGGCCGGATCTGTTCGCGGAGATGCCGGGGGTGGTGTATCCGCTGCGGTGGCTGCCGGGAGCGGCGACGCGGCAGGAAGAGGCGCTGGTGCGGACGATGGCGGGATGCGCGGAGGCGGTGCTGGGCGCGGCGCCGGCGATTGCGGGCATTGAGGGACCGTGCGACCTGTTCGTCTTCAACCAGGCCTTCGGGATCCCGGCGATTCTGTGGGGCGCGCGGGGGGGCAACACGCACCTGGCGGATGAGTACGTGGAGTTGGACACGGTGGTGGATGCGGCGAAGGCGCTGCTGCTACTGGTGCAGCGGTGGTGCGGGTAGCTATTTGTGGAGGACCCAGTCGCGATCAAAGCGGGCCCAGCGTATGTCGCGGCCGCCGTCTTCGCGCTGGGCCTGCCATACGGCGACGAACCGGCCGTCAGCGGCCTGCACGATGTTGGGATAGGAGATTTGCGGGCCGTTGGAGGTGGCGACATCGCGCGGTCCTATTCTTACAGTTCACTGCAGCATCCAGACATTGCTCTGCTGGCGGACGATCGTCAGGTAGATTTCCCTGCGGGTCACCGCAAAATTGAACGGGATCATCCAGCTACCGAACAGACTTCGCTCGGGGCTGTGAAGGTGGTAGACCGCGAATCGATTACCCAGCGGCTGCTTTGAGAGAGGGTCGACGCGTTGGCCGTAGAGGCACAGCCGCCCATCTTCGGCCGACAGGAAATACAGCACGCTACCATCGGGAGACCATTGCATTTGTTCCTGGCCCTTTTTCACGAACACCCAATCGCTTTCCGGCGCCGGACGCCCATTGCGGATGGGGACGGCGTATCCGGCGGGAGGGGCGCCATGGAAGCCGAGCGTTGCCAGGCTCAGCCACTTGCCGTCGGGCGAGAATCCGCCCGCCTGCACGGAGCGATTGACGCCGACCCAGGTCTCCTGAACTCCGGTGCGGACATCAACGGCAAGCAATCCGCGATAGTTGTCGTATCCCCACAGAATTCGACGGCCGTCCGGAGTCCAGCCCTGCACGAGTTGGCAGTCCTCGCAGACGACAGAAGGCGTGCCGCCTTCGGCGGGCACGACAACGATGCGGGACCCGTCATCACGCGGCTGGTGATACGCGACATGGGTGCCATCCGGTGAGATTGCGGATCGGAACACACGGCCCGAAGCCAGCAGGGATGGGGTGCCGCCTGGCAGATGCCTGGTCCAGATTTCTCTTCGCAGGCCCCTTACGCTATAGGTCATTCGCACGAAGTCGCGGGAGACTATCACGTGGTGTATGCCATCTGCTCCGTGGCTGGTTAGCTGGCGCTGCTCGCGTTCGCTCACATTGCCCAGGTTGGAGCCGATTGCGATCGCATGTAAGTCGGTAGAGCGTGCGGTGCTTGTGAATACGACCCTTCCAGAACTGGAAGCCGATGGCCTTCCCTCCTGTGCGCCCGCTCCAAAAGTGATCCTTTCGACGGGGCCGGTGATTGTCCAGTTCGACCGTTGAATCCCCGCTGTGAACAAACTGGACCGTTCGCCGAAATCACACCAAAAAAGGATTTTGTTCTCCAGCCACCCCGAGGGATAGCAATAAAAAGGGGAATCCGGCAACTTTTCCGCATCGCGAACCAGCGCCTTCACACCGGCTTGGACCAGCGCTCCGCCGGCGACTGAAAACAGCCACCAGTCCCTACCTTGGTCACCGGTTCCGAAAGGCCTTCCGAAGAAGAGGATGTGCTTGCCATCGGGCGTGAATATCGGGCTTTGGGCAGACTGGAAATGATCCGGCGAGATGCGCTTGGCGGAACCGCCTCTGCTTGGGACCAGATAAATGCCGTTCGGGCTCTTGCTGTACACAACGGTCTGACCGTCGGGCGAGAAATGGGGGTCGGCATCCCCGTCGGCGATACGGACGGGCGAGCCACCGAGTGTAGGCATGACGTAGATCCCCGGCTGCCTGGTTGCGTTCCCAGCCGAATCGGTGACCGGCGCCTGTACAAAGACCATCGCGCTGCCATCGGGGGAGAAGTCGGGAAAACCCACATTGCCAGAGATACCCGCGACTCTGAGCGGTGGTCCGCCGCCGGCCAGTTGTAGGAACAACTGAAAGTTCTTCGATTCCCGGTTCGACACGTAGGCCACGAGTTTGCCGTCCCGTGATATCGCGGCATGCTGAGCGATGGCGGCATCGGCAGTGATTTTGGTCAGTGTTTTCCGGGTTGGCTTATGCGAGGAAACGATCCACGAGGCCGTTCCGGCGACGACGAGCAAAGCGGCGGCCACCGCGACCCACGGCATGGACCCGCGACGGGGGAGTGATCGCGGATTGGTGGGGAGGTCCGGCTCGGCGGTCAGTTCTATGAACTCGGGAACGTAGGAGCCTGACGGGTACTCTATGCGGATCTGACTGGAAGGATTCTCGACATAAAACTCCTTTAGCCTGAGCCGCAGTTTACCGGCGGTGACACGGACTAGGGAATCGCTCTTGGGGTTAAACTCATCCCCGCGGCCGAACACATCGACGCCAAGGGTGTATTCCTTGAGTAGGTGCGCACTTCCCGCCAGCCGCTTTTCAACCGTGTAGCGCAATAGGGTCTTAAGCCTGTCGGCGTTCTCGAATCCGCGGCTCGCGCAGATCCGTTCTACTTCTGATCGAATTGCGGCCGGATCAAGAGCTGTCAGCATCCTGTAAGTCTAAGATTCTACTACGTTAGCTGGGGTGAATCACCCCGACAATCTTGCTCCCGATTGGAGCGCGGCCTAGACTGCCTCTATGTTTTCTCGAATTATCCCGCCCAGCGGAATAGATCTCAAGACACCGGCACAGATTCCCGGTATACGTTGTATGGAGGATCGCTGCCGACTGATCGCGTTGCTGTGCGGCCTCGCGACTCTGTCCGGGGCGCAGTCACTCCCTCCGGTCGTACTGACCTTCGATACGGACAACATGCAGTGGTATGCCCGTGACGTTGCCGATTACTCGCAGTTTGCAACGCGAAAGAGTCCCACCGCGCAGGTTCCGGCCCAGAACTTCAACGTCTGGGAGGGGATAGGTGATGTCGTGGCGCTTAACGGGAGCCCGGTGAAAGGCTATTTTCGTGGCACCGTTTTCGGGTTGAATACGAGCACAAGCTATCAACCGGGAGTGGGAATCGCCGATGTCGCGCGCGGGCAATTTGCAATTACGACACTGGAAGTCGTGCAGATGGATGGCACACCGATTGGAACGATTTATGCCATGGGAGTCATCGGTGGGCCCCCGCCTCCGGGCTCTCCCTCCCTACAAACGGGCCAAAACATGGCCGTAGTGGGAGGTACGGGCGCCTATTTGGGCGTGACGGGTTCGGCGGGTAACATCGCTGGAGCGCGCCCGGCCCCGGTCCCTTATCGTGGCAACGCGTCCGTAACGGAGGATCCCGCGGAGCGGCGCAACATCGGTGGGGGGCAGACGCGAAGAGATATCGTTTTGCTGTTACCGAGAGAGCGCCCGGAGGTGGTATCGGATTCAACGGGTCCAGCGATCTATCACGCGGATTTCCGGCGGGTGACGGTGGAGAGTCCGGCGGCAAAGGGCGAAACGCTGATCCTGCAAGCCAAAGGGCTGGGTCCGACGCAGCCGGGGGATGGCCAGGCACCGCGGACTTGTATAGGGTCGATGTCCGGGTGCCCGATAGCATTCCGGCCGGCGCGACCTCACTTGTGCTGACCGTCGCGGGGATTCCCGGCCCTGCGATAAGTCTGCCGGTACGGTAGTAGGTGTTCCTCCGTTTTGCATGCCGCGGGCGCTGCTGCTGCTGGTGCAGCGGTGGTGCGGGTAGCTATTTGCGGAGGACCCAATCGCGATCAAAGCGGGCCCAGCGGATGTCGCGGCCGCCGTCTTCGCGCTGGGCCTGCCATACGGCGACGAACCGGCCGTCAGTGGCCTGCACGATGTTCGGATAGGAGATTTGCGGGCCGTTGGAGGTGGCGACGTCGCGCGGAGTGCTCCAGGTGCGGCCGCCATCGGCGGAGAGGGCCACGCTGAGGGGATAGCGTGTGAGCGGGGAGTGGTTGAAGATGGCGATGATTTCGTTGGGGTGATCATCAAGGCGCCAAAGGCCGGCAGGGGTGTTGTGGCTCACGAGGGGACTGGGGCGGGGCGGGTCCCAGGTGACGCCGTTATCCTTGCTGCGCGTCTCATAAAGGTGGTTGGTGCCGGAGCGCAGCAGCATGTAAAGTTCCCCCGACTGCAGTTCGACGAGCGCGGGTTCGCAGAGGCCGCCGGTGGACGAGGGAAGGACTTTGGGGTCGGTGGTGTGGATCCAGCCGAAGGCACGCCATTCGATGCCATCCTTTGACTTAAAGACACCGGAAGCAAGGTTCATCTCGCCTTCGGTGCGGGCGGGGGTGCCGCGTTCGGCCCAGAGATCCCAGGAGATGGGCATGATGAGGGAGCCATCGAGCAGGGTGAACGAGCGGTGCCGCTTGCCGACGGAATACTTCCAGGGCATGGGGATCTCGGCGGGTTCGGACCAGGCTTTGCCGTCGGCGCTGGTGGTATAGAACATCTGGCTGGTGGCGATGACGGTGCGCTTAAGGGGGACGGTGGTGGAGTAGACGAAAAGTTTGCGGCCATCCCAGAGGAGGGTAGGGTCGGCGTCGTTCTTAGCGGGGACATCAAGGGCTTTGACAGGGGCGGACCAGGTGCGTCCGTTGTCGTCGGAGATGCTAGCGGCGATGTAGGGGTCGGGGCCATCCTTGGGCATGACGGCGAAGGCGGTGACGAGGCGGCCGTTGGCGATGCGGGTGATGACGGGGTAGGCGCTCTGGCGATAGGCGGCTCCGTCGCTGGCGATGACGGTACCGGAATCGAAGGAGGCGGCGAGGGCGGTGGAGGCGGTAGCAAGGAAGAGGGCGAGGCGGCGCATGGGGGTGGAAGAAACGAGTATACGGCAAACTGTCGACAGAATGCACTCGGCGGGTGTGGAAGGTTACTGGCGATTCGGAGGCATTGACGGGGTGTAACGGGTGGTGTATAACGGACCAAACCGCATTCTGTCGACAGTTGGCGGGCGGTTCGGGAGAAGACATGACTCGCTTTGCGTGCTGCGGTTTGCTGTTTCTGCTGGCGGCGTCGGGCTTTGGCCAGACGACCGCGTCGATCCGGGGCATTGTGACGGACCCCACGAGCGCGGCGGTGCCGAATGCCAAGGTGGAGGCGACAAACACGAACACCGGTTTGTCGGTGACGGTGCGGACGGGGAGCGACGGCGCCTATGCGGTGAACCTGCTGCCGATCGGGGTTTACCGGCTGACGGTGGAAACGGCGGGATTCAAGAAGTTTGAGCTTTCGAACATTACGCTGGCGAACCAGCAGGTGGCGGGCATCAACGTAACCCTGGAGGTTGGCGCGGCGGCGGAGCGGATTGAAGTAACGTCTGGCGCGCCGCTAGTGAACACGCAGACGACGGAAGTGGGGCAGTTGATCACGGAGCGGCCGATTGTGGAATTGCCATTGAACGGGCGGAACCCGCTGCAGTTGGCGACGCTGGTGGCGGGCGTGAGCGGGGAGCGCGTGCATACGACGATGGTGGGCAACGACGAACGCGATGCGACGCGAATGAGCGTGAACGGCAACCGCTTGAAGATGACGCAGTACAACCTGGACGGCGGCGAGTACGCCGGCATGCGCATGAACACCGGGTTGAACTATCCGAATCCGGACGCGATCGCGGAGTTCCGGTTCATCACAAACAACTACAGCGCGGAGTTCGGCAAGAACCCGGGCGGGGTGATGAATGTGATCACGAAGTCGGGGACGAACGAGTTTCACGGAACGGCGTTCGCGTTCAATCGAAACAGCGCGTTCGCGGCGCGGAGTTTCTTCCTGCCGACCGTGGCGCCGCTCAATCAGAACCAGTTTGGGTTTAGCGGCGGCGGTCCGGTGGTGAAGAACAGGCTGTTCTTCTTTGGGACGGCGCAGTGGATGAAAGTGAGGCAGGGGCGGGCGACGACATCGGCGCTGCCGCCCACCGCGCTGGAACGGGTGGGCGATTATTCGCGAAACCCGAGGGCGTTGACGGATCCGCTCTCGAATCCGCGGGCTCCGTTTCCGGGCAACATCGTGCCGCGGAACCGGTTGGACCCGGTGGCGTCAAAGGCGATCGAGTTACTGCCGCTGCCGAATAGCGCGGATGGGCGGTTTCTGGGCGCGTTTTCCGAGCCGGTGAACAACCACCAGTACTTGTTGAAGACGGACTTCAACCAGAACGACAAGAGCCGGTTCACGTTCAGCTATTTCCGCGATAAGACGCTGGCGACGTCGCTATTGGATTTCGGACGGCTGGCGGTGCCGTTCGTGGGGGCGACCGGGCGCGAGGGCAAAGATAGCGATGTGAACACGCATTCCGGCATTGCCAACCACACGTACACGATCCGGCCGAATCTGCTGAACCAGTTCCGGTTCGGTTATGTGCGGGTGGACTGGAACGTGACGAACGAGGGCCGCGGGCCGACGATGATCGACTTGGGCGCGGTGTATCCGAAGCAGCGCTACATGGACGTGCCGCACATGGGGATCACGGGGCGGTTGACGAACTCCGGCGGGAACAACATTCTGTCCTCGTCGCACGATTTTCAGTTTTCGGATCTGATGACGCTGGTGAAGGGGCGGCATAGTTTGAAGTTTGGCGGGGAGTACAAGTACTCGCAGTTGTTTTCGGCGCAGAGCGGCAATTCGCATGGGGCGTTTATCGCGAGCGGCGTGATTACGGGCGATGCGCTATTGGACTTCCACCTGGGGCGGAACAACATGTTCGTGTCGAACCTGCTGGGGGGCGACTACCGGCAGAAGTACTTCGCGGCGTTCGTACAGGACGATTTCCGGCTGACACGCAATTTCATGGTGAACGTGGGTCTGCGCTACCAGGTGGCGACGCCATTCCAGGCGCTGCCGACAATCCCGCTGGTGGAAGGGGGCATGGTGGCGCCGGCATCGACGTTCGCGGTGGGACGGCAATCGCGAGTGTTCACGACCGCGCCGGCGGGGCTGCTGTATCCGGGTGACGAGGGCGTGCCGGACACGGTGGTGCGGATGGACAAGAACGATTGGGGTCCGCGCATCGGCTTTGCCTGGGATGTGTTTGGCAATGGCAAGACGAGCATTCGCGCCGCGTATGGCTTGTTCTATGCGTCGGCCAATGGAGATGCGACAGTGCCGACCGCCTACAGCGCGCCGTTCTTCATCAACTTCAATGTGCCGGATACGCCGAGCATGGTGCAGCCGATTCCGGCGACGCTGGCGACAGCCTTTCCCGTGCCGACCAGCAAGACGATGAACTTTCGGCCGTACCAGCCGTTGACGATTCAAGGGATCAATCCGGCGCTGGTGAATCCGACGGTGCAGCAATTCAACTTCACGATCCAGCAGCAACTGCCGGGGCGCATCTCGGTGCAGGCGGCGTGGGTGGGCAACATGACGCACCATTTGGAGTACTACCAGCAGTTGAATCCGGCGACATACATCCCAGGCAATGACGCCGCGGGCAATCCACTGTCGACAGTTGGGAACACGAATAACCGCAGGAGGCTGAATCTGGCGAGTCCGCCGGCGGTGGGCGAGCCGCTGCGGTACGGGCCGGTATCGGTGGGGAACTCGATTGCCAATAGCAACTACCATGCGCTGCAATCGGAGATTCGGAAGACGTTCGGGTCGGGGATTACGCTGTTGAACTCGTACACGTGGGCGAAGGCGATCGACGTGGCGAGCGTTTACTTGTCGAACGGGCTGGCGACGGACGTGCCGCAGGACGCCGAGAACATGAAGGGGAGCCGCGGGATGGCGAGTTTCAGCCAGGCGCATCGCAATGTGACGAGCCTGGTGTATGCGACGCCGTCGATATCCAGTGCGTTGGGGACGAAGAACATCCTGGTGCGGCAGTTACTGGATACGTGGGACCTGGGCACGATTGTGACGCTGGGGAGCGGGCTGCCCTTCAATGTGCTGAGCGGCATTGACAACTCGCGGACAGCCTATGGACAGGACCGGCCGAACCTGGTGGGGGATCCCTTCCTGTCGAATGGCCGCAGCCGGGCGGATCGCATCGCGCGATACTTCAACACGGCGGCATTCGTGCAGAACCCGGTGGGCACGTTCGGCAACTTTGGGCGCAACGTCATGGTGGGGCCGGGCACGGCGAATGTGGACTTCAGCGCCAACAAGCGGTTTCCGATTTCGGAGCGCTGGGGCAGTTTCCAGTTGCGGTTTGAGTTCTTCAATTTCATGAACCGGCCGGGCTTCTCGAATCCGGCGTCGAGTTTGGCGGCTCCGGCGGTGGTGGGGCGCATCCAGAGCGCGGGGCCGGGACGCATTATCCAGTTTGGCGCGAAGTACCAATTCTGAGGTGGGGCCGCCGATGACGCGACGAACGGCGATTGGGATGGTAGCGCCAGCGCTGCTGCGGGGTGCGGGCGCGACGGATGGGATCAAGGCGCTGCTGGATACGAAGAAGCCGCTGACATGGGTATCCACGGGCGATAGTATTACGCATGGGGCGTCGCACACTTTGGGTTGGCGCAGTTATCCGGAACATCTGGCGGAGCGCATTCGCTGGGAGATGCGGCGGGTGCGCGATATGGTGATCAACACGGGGATCAGCGGGGACCGGCTGCACCGGATGATGCCGGAGTTCGAGGCGCGGGTGGGGCGCTTTCAGCCGCAGATTGTGTCGGTGAATTTCGGGATGAACGATTGCGTGGCGGGGGTGGACGGGCGTGAGGTGTTCCGAAAGGCATTGGGAGAGTGCCATGAGCGGGTGCAGGCGCTGGGAGCGCGGCTGGTGCTGCATGCGCCGAATCTGATTCATTATCCAGCGGACGCGGCGCGCAAGGATCTGGCGGCCTATGTGGAGATTGTGCGCGAGTTCGCATCGGCGCATGGGGTGGTGCTGGTGGATCATTACGCGGAATGGAGCGCACCGGCACGGTCGCAGCCGGCGCACCGGCTGCTGATGCTGTTGAACGATGGGGCGATTCATCCGAACCAGTACGGGCACATTCTGATGTCGCATACGACAATGCGAGCATTGGGAATCTTTGATGCCCAGAGCGCGACAGGGCGCTTGTTTGTACCTTAGGAACGGACGGCACCATGAGAACATTGCTGGTGATGTTGGCGGCGTCGATGGCCGCGTTGGGGGAGACGCATCCGCCGTTGGCGGGCGCGACCGTATTACGGTTGCTGCCGCCGGGGCCTGGGAATCCGCGGAATACCGAAGGCTCGTTTGTAACTTTAAAGGATGGGCGGGTACTGTTCGCCTATACGAAGTTCACGGGCGGCGGCGGGGATCACGATGCGGCGTCGATTGTAGGGCGTTATTCGGCCGATGGCGGGAAAACATGGAGCACGACGGATGTTCCGATGGTGGAGAGAGAAGGCACGATGAACGCGATGAGCGTGTCGCTGCTGCGATTGAAGGATGGGCGGATCGGGCTGTTCTATTTGCGCAAGAACAACCTGGTGGATTGCCGGGTATACGTGCGGTTTTCGACCGATGAAGCGAAGACTTGGAGCGAGGCGTCGCTGGCGATTCCGGACGAAGGCTACTTTGTATTGAACAACGACCGTGTGGTGCAACTGCGGAGCGGGCGGATTCTATTGCCGGTAGCGCAGCATATGAGCAAGGCGACGGAGTGGTCCGGGCGCGGGATCGCCATGGTGTACTACTCCGACGATGCGGGCCAAACGTGGAGGCGTAGCAGGAGCCGCTTGGAGTGCCCGGTGGCGAATCGCTCCGGCTTTCAAGAGCCCGGTGTGGTGGAGTTGAAGGACGGCCGGGTGATGATGTTCATCCGCACGCAGTTGGGGAGCCAGTACATCGCGTATTCTTCCGATGGCGGAGATACGTGGGGGGACGCGAAGGCATCTAAGTTGCTGGCGCCGCTGTCGCCGGCGTCGATCAAACGGCTGCCGAAGACCGGCGATTTGCTGGCGGTGTGGAACGATCACACGGGGATGGACGAGAGCTTCCGGGCGAATGAGAAGAGCGGCGGGAAGCGAACGCCGTTGACAGTGGCGGTATCGAAGGATGAGGGGCGAACATGGATCCGGCGGCGGAACGTGCTGGCAGCGCCGGACGGGTGGTATTGCTACATTGCGATTCACTTTGTGGGGTCGCGGGTGTTGCTGGGATTTGTGTCGGGCGGCGAGGGGTTGCCGGGATTAAGCCGGACGTCGCTGGCGTGGTTTGAGACGAAGGATCTGTATCGCGATGGGGGAAAGATGGCGCAGAGGCCTGTGGAGTGGACGGAGTTGGCGGCGCTGCCGGTATCGGTGGCGGGCGGTGTGACGGGTGTGGTGAATGGGGAGTGGATTTACGCGGGTGGCACGACTTGGGACGGCGGGGTGAAGCGCTGGTTGCAGGATGTGTACCGGTACGATGGGCGGCGGTGGAGCGCGGGTCCGGCGTTGCCGGTGCCGTTGGCGTATGGCGCGGTAGTGCAATCGCGCGGAGGGTTGGAGGTGTTGGGCGGCACGGGGGAGACGGCGGTATCGCGGGGTGTATGGCGATTCGAGGGCGGCGCTTGGAAGACGAATGGGGAGACGCCGGTGGACCCCGTTTTTGGACGGGCGGCGGAGGTGGGCGGAGCCGTCTATTTATTTGGCGGGTGTTCGAGCCAGACGGACTTGACGCAATGTACGGATGGGGTGTGGCGGCGTGATGGCGCGGGGCAGTGGACCGCGGTGTCGAAGATGCCGCACGGGCGGGTGGCGATGCCGGCGGCGGCGATGGCCGGGGGGCGCGTGTTTCTGTTTGGCGGATGCTCGATGGATGTCGGGGCGGCGCTGGTGAACCGGGCGGATGCCTGGTCGTACGATGCGGGCAAGAATGAGTGGCGGAAGTTGCGGGCGCTGCCGGAGGCGGTGCGAGGGATGGCGGCGGTGGCGTTGGAGGATGGGCGGATCCTGTTGGCGGGCGGGTATACGGCGGGGTTCAGCGAGGCGTTGTACGTGTACGATGTGGCGGCGGATAGTTACACGCGGGTGGGCGATGCGCCGATGGCATCGTCCGGCTTCGAGTTGCTGTTGGACAAGGGCGATGTGATCGCGATGGGCGGTGAGCCGAAGATGAAGGAACGGTCGGCGCGGGTGTTTCGGGGGAAGGTGGCGCGTTAGCAGGTGTAGCCGCCGTCGATGACGATGTTTTGTCCGGTGATGTAGGCGGAGGCTTCCGAAGCCAGGAAGACGGCGACGCCCTTGATATCGTCGTGGCGGGCCATGCGGCCGAGGAAGACGCGGCGGCAATACTGGCTGAGGAAGGGCTCCTGGTGGGATTCGGTCTGGAAGCCGCCGGGCGAGATAGCGTTGACGCGCACGCCGTGGGGGCCGCCAAGCGCGGCGAGGTAGCGGGTGAGGCCGATCATGCCGTGCTTGTGGAAGTGATAGTCGGGCGGGGTGGTCATGCTGGTGCCGGCGTAGTTTTGGAAGTCGGGGGCGACGATGGCCTGGATGGAGGCGATGTTGACGATGGAGCCGGCGCGACGGGCCATCATGGGTTCGAGGAAGGCACGGGAGATGGCGAACAGGCCGGCGGCGTTGACTTCCATGGAGTCGCGGAAGG
Organism: uncultured Candidatus Solibacter sp.; assembly: GCA_964385495.1. GTDB lineage: Bacteria > Acidobacteriota > Terriglobia > Bryobacterales > Bryobacteraceae > CADEFT01. The sequence continues at coordinate 105,751 of CAYLPH010000012.1, read as the reverse complement.
CATCGAGCGGGTCGGCGAAGGTGCGCATGGAGCGGCCAACGGAGTTATTGACGAGAACATCGACGTGGCCGAATGTTTCGAGGCAATGATCGCGGAAGGCGAGGATGGAGGCTTCCGAACCCTGGTCGCAGACGTAGGCGGAGGCTTGCAGCGAGCGGTCGCGGAGGGTTTGGGCGAAGGTTTCGCAGGCTTCCCCGCTCCGTGAGGCGATGACGACGTGGGCGCCGGCTTCGGCAAGGGCTTCCGATAACGGAGCGCCGTAGATGCCATAGCCGCCGGTGACGACGGCGACGCGGCCTTCAAGGTTGAAGAGATCGTGAATGTGCATGTGGATTAGGGGTGGGCTCGAGCGAGCCCATGACGAGGCCTTTGGTGTGCTTTTCGTCAGGCGGTGCGGTGCAGAGGCTGACAGCAAGACCCATGACGATGGTGATGGTCACGCCGATCAGACCGAAATAGAAGAAGCTCCAGTTGGTGCGGATCATGACGGCGATGACGGCGAGACCTCCGCAGACGGCGCCGGTAAGGGCACCGGTGGAGGTGGCGCGGCGGGTGAGGACGCCGAGCAGGAAAATGCCGAGCATGGGGCCGGAGAGGACGCTGCTGACGCGGTTGTAAGCGACGACGAGGTCGCCGGCGCGTTCGGCGAGCAGAGCGAGGAATGTGACGAGGCAGCCCCAGATGAGCGTGCCGAGCCGGCCGACGCGGGCGTAATGCTCGGGAGTTTCGTTGGGACGGAAGACGCGCTGGTAGAAGTCAACGGTAGTGGCGGTGGTGAGCGAGTTGATGCCGGCCGACATGACAGCCATGGAGGCGGCGAAGATGGCGGCGATGACGAGTCCGGAGATGCCGGAGGGCAGTTCGGCGAGGGTGAAGTGGGGGACGATGGCGTTGTTGGTGGGGAGCCCCTGGAGGCGGTCGGGATAGGCGTGGTAGAAGGCGAACAGCGCGGCGCCGAGTGAATAAAGAAGGAAGGTGATGGGGACTACCAGGATGCTTTGGAGGATGACGGACTGGCGGCAGTCCTTGACGGACTTGGTAGTAAAGAGGCGTTGGAGGATGGCCTGATCGGTGGTGAGCGGGGCGAGAGAGAGGATCATGCCGCCAGCGAGACAGGACCAGATGGTAGTGAGTTGCGAGGGATCGAAGGCCGTGTTGAGCAGGTTAAGTTTGCCGGCCTCTTTGGCGGCGGCATAAGCGGCGGGGAGTCCGCCGGGCACGGCGCCGACGGCGGTGACGAAGATGACGAGGATACCGGTGGTCACAGTGACGAATTGGATAACGTCGGTCCAGATGACGGCTTTGATGCCGCCAAGGGTGGTGTAGAAGGTCGTGAAGAAGCCCATGATGAACACGCAGGCCCAGACAGGGAGGCCGGTAACCATGTTGATGACGAGGGCAGGTCCGTAGACGGCGACGGCGACGTGCCAGCCGCGGAGCATCTGGAACAGGCCGCTGGTGAAGAGGCGGACGCGGAGGGAGAAGCGGCGCTCCAGGTATTCGTAGGCGGTGTAGAGATTGAGGCGGGAATAGAAGGGGACGAAGACGAGGAGGACGAGGGGCGCCATCAGTGGGTAGCCGACGGCGACCCAAACGAGTTCCATGTTGTTTTTGTAGCTCCAGGCGGGGGCGCCCATGATGGAGATAGCGCTGAGGTCGGCGGCGATGATGGAGATCCCGGCGGGGAGCCAGGAGATGGAACGGCTGCCAAGGAAGTATTCGCGGGCGGAGGAGTTGCGGCGGTAGAAGGATGAGCCAAAGGCGGCGATGGCGAGCAGGTAGGCGATGACGGCAATGTAGTCGAGGGTGGCGAAGCCTTTCATGCGAGGCGCTCCGTGAGTAGGAAGAGAGGCTCGCCGGGATGGACGAGCGGGCAGGCGTGGATGAGGACGACGACACCGGGACAGGGAGCGAGGAAGCGCTCGAGTTCACGGCCCCAAAGGTCGTGGAGGGTACCGAGGAGGTCGCCTGTATTGACGCGTTGGAGGAGTTCGACGCGGGGGGTAAGGAAGCCGCGTTGGGTGGCGGCCGCGCCTTTGTCGATGTTGCCATCGCCGGCGAGACGGATGGGAGGCGGGATGGGTGGGAGTTCGCCCGGGGTGATGCCGAGGTGGGTTAGCAGGCGATGGAGGCCGCGGCGGTAGACGTGGAGGTCATCGGGATGGATGCGTCCGGCGCCGCGGGCTTCGGCGTACAGGGAGGGGATGCCGCGATCCTTGGCGGCAGAGACGGTGCGGCCGGGGGCGATGTGGGGGTGCTTCCAGATGACGGGTGCGCCGAAGGCTTCGGCGGCGGCGGCGGCTTGCGGATCGGCTTCGTGATAGCCGATCAAGGTGGGCATGAGCCACTTGACGCCAGCGCTGTGGAGGTCGATGTAGAAGCCGGCGAGGGGGAGGAGGTGTCGGTCGAAGGCGTAGGCGATGGCTTGGGTCGGGGAGCCGAGAGGGTCGCCGGGAAAGACGCGGGCGAGGTTGCCGTCATCGAGCGGGCTGGTACGGCTGATGCTCCAGAAGGCGGGCGGGTTGGCGACGGGAACGGCGAGGAGGGAGCCGTGCATGAGGTTCGGGTCAAGTGCGGCGATGACGTCGAAGATGGCTTGGACGCCTTCGTACTCGTCGCCATGGACGCCTGCGGAGACGAGGAGGGTTTTGCCGGGATAAGCGCCGCGGACGGCGATGACGGGGAGTTGGATGTCCGTGCCGGGGATAGGGAGGGCCATGCGAGTGGTCTGGCCGGGCGGGGCGCTGTTCCAGGAGAAGGTGGGGGGCGCGATCATGGAAACGAACAGTATAACGGGTTGCGTAGACTGTCGACAGTCGGTAAACTCAACACGATGAAACTGCATGGGGCCATCCCCCCGATTGGGACGCCATTGCTCGACGGCGATCGGGTGGATGAGAAGGGCTTGCGGAAGCTGAACCGCTATCTGCTGGGGGCGGGCGTGCATGGGATTTTCGCCAACGGTTCCATGAGCGGGTTCGCGTTTTTGACCGAAGACGAACAGGTGCGCTCGGTGGCGGTGACGGTGGCGGAAGTGAACCGCGCCGTGCCCGTGATGGGCGGGGTTGGGGAGACGAGTACGAGCCGGGCGGTTGGGTTAGCGCGGCGGATCGCGGCGGAGGGTGTGGATGCGATCTCGCTGCTGCCTCCGTTCTATTTTTTGGCGAATCAGGATCACCTGATTGCGTTCTTTTCCGATGTGGCGGCGGCGGTGGATGTGCCGGTATATCTTTACGACAATCCGGTGCTGACGAAGAACGTGATTCAACCGGCGACGGTGGTGAAGTTGCGGGAACGGATTCCACATTTGCGCGGGATCAAGGTGAGCAACGCCGATTACGCGAACCTGCAGACGTTGATTGAGCTGTTCCGGAAGGATGATGACTTCGCCGTTTTGACCGGGCACGAGTTTTTGATTCTGGTGGGCCTGCAAATGGGGTGCGACGGCTTTATCGGCGGCATTCATAACATCTGCCCGCATATCGCGGCGGGGTTATACGAGGCGTTTCGCCGTGGAGATATCGAGAAGGCGCGGCAGTTGCAGCAGGATCTGATTGCGACGTGGCAGATTTTCCGGCATGGGGCGATTTGGGGCGCGTTCGACGAGGCACTGCGGTATCTGGAGATCTGCGAGCGGGCGACGGGCGCGCCGTACGTAACGGCATTGCAGGAAGAGGAGCGGGCGGCGGTGCGGGGAATCCTGGATGAGTATGTGCGGCCGTACCTGACGGTGGCGGCGGGCCGGTAGGTTATTCGGAGGCGGCGCGGCTGGAGAAGCGCTCGGGGCGTACCCAAGGGACACGAAGGTGTTCGGCGATGACTTCTTCGGCTTCGTGCTTGGACCGGCCTTGGAGGAATGCGATCAAGGGGCGATGGGAATAGATGATGTGGCGGACCTTCTCGCTCTTGATGATGCGGAGAACGCTGTGGGCGAAGAGCGGAGCGGTGAGGCCGTGAAGGGTCCGTTCGAGGTACTCATTGCCGCTGAGGCGCCAGATGGCGCGGTGAAAATCGAAGTCGTAGCGGGCGCGGATGCTAGGGGCGGCGGATTCGCTTTTTTCCAGGCGTTCGAGGAGTTGGAGGAGCTTTGCCTCTTCGGGCTTGGTGAGGTGGTTGCGGGCGAGACGGAAGCTTTCGGCTTCGAGGACCAGGCGGACGCTGTTGATCTTGGAGATGTCGTCGTCTTCGAGGAGGACGACGAACATACCGCGGCGGGGGCTGTTCATAACGAGGCCCTGCTCCTGGAGATGCTGGAGTGCCTCGCGGATGGGGGCGCGGGAGACCTGAAGGTCGCGGGCGAGCTGGCTTTCGTTGAGACGTTCGCCAGGTTTGAGACGGCCGCTGAAGATGGCGTCGGTGATGACCTGGGCGATGTTCTCTTTGAGCGTGCTCACCAGCATGGGTGAGAATTGCGCGGATTTCCGCATAGGGCTTCCTGCTAGAGTATACCTACTGTCGACAATGAACACTTTGCCGCTGGTGATGTTTTTGGGATGGATGGCATGTCCGGGATGGGCCGGCGACGCGCGGATTGTGTGTTTCGGGGATTCGACGACGGCGCCGCGGGAGGGCGTGGTGCCGTATTGCGAGCAGATTCGCGGAGTGGGGCGGGAGACGGTGAATCGGGGGGTGCGGGGGAATACGACGGAGGCGGCGCGGGAGCGGTTCGACACCGATGTTCTGGCGTTGAAACCGGACGTAGTGATCGTTCAGTTTGGGATTAACGATTCGACGGTGGACGTGTGGAAGTCGCCACCGGCAAAGTCGGCGCGGGTGACGGTGGCGCGGTTTCGGGGAAACCTGACGTACTTCGTAGAGAGGTTGAAGGAAACGGGCGCGCGGGTGGTGCTGCTGACGTTCAACCCGCTGGGTTGGACGGAGAAGATGAGGGCGATGTACGGAAAGGCGCCGTATGAGCCTGGGGAGCCGATGGGGTTCAATGCAGGCCGGGAGCCCTATCTGCAAGCGATTCGCGAGGTAGCGCGGGCGCAGGGCGTGGCGCTGGTGGATGTGGATGCGGCATTCCGGGAGCAGCGCCTGCATGATTTGTTGTTGGACGGCATTCATCCGAACACGCGAGGGCATACGCTGGTGGCGCGGATGCTGTTAGAGGGCGGCGTCTTGCCCCCAGCGCGGTAGGTTAAACTCATCGACAATGCTCCTTGCCTTGCTCCTGCTCGTCGTACCGGCCAGCCTATTGGACGCCAAGGATGCCGAGTTTTTCGAGACTCGCATCCGTCCGGTTTTGGCCAAGAACTGCCTGGCGTGCCATGCCCAGACGGAGATGGGCGGATTGCGTCTGGATACGCGGGAGCGGGCGTTGCGCGGGGGCAAATCGGGCATGGCAATCGTGGCAGGCAAGGCGAACGACAGCCTGCTGTTGCGGGCCGTCGAGCACAGCGATGCGAAGTTGCGGATGCCGCCGAAGGGCAAGCTGAGCGCCAACGAGATCGCGGATCTGCGGACATGGATTGACGCGGGTGCCGTGTGGCCGGAGGCGGGGGCGCAGGGAGGACAGCGGTCGTTCTGGTCCTTCCAAAAGGTGAAGACGCCGGAGTTGCCGGCGGTGAACAATAGCGCGTGGGTGCGGACGCCAATCGACCGGTTCGTGCTGGCGAGGTTGGAGCGGGAGGGGCTGGCACCGGGTAAGGCCGCGGACAAGCGCACGTTGCTGCGGCGAGTGACGTTCGATTTGACGGGGTTGCCACCGAGTCCGGAAGAAGTGCGGGCATTTTTGGCCGACGAATCGCCGCGAGCTTTTGAGGCGGTCGTGGACCGGCTACTGGCGTCGCCGCGGTATGGAGAGCGATGGGCGCGGCACTGGCTGGATCTGGCGCGGTATTCCGATGGGCAACAGGGAGCGCGCGACGATACGCCTTATGCGAATGCCTTCCGGTATCGCGATTGGGTGGTGGAGGCGCTGAATCGCGATCTGCCTTATGACGAGTTCGTGAAGGCGCAAATTGCGGCGGACCTGCTGCCGGGCAAGGCTCATCTGCCGGCGCTGGGATTTCAGGCGATTGCGGAGAGCGATCCGGACCGGGTGGATGTGACGACACGCGTGTTTATGGGGTTGACGGTGGGTTGCGCGCAGTGCCACGACCATAAGTACGATCCCATTCCAACGCGGGATTACTATTCCCTTCTGGGAGTGTTCAAGAGCAGCGCCGCCGATGAGTATCCGCTGGTGGAGGAGAAGCAAGTCAAGGAATACAAGGCCGCCAAGCAGGCGTTGGCCGACAAGCAGGAGGAGTTGAAGCAGTTTCTGGAACGGCAGACGAAGCAGGTGGTGGACATCCTGGCGGCGCAGACGGCGGAGTATCTGGTGACGGCGTGGAAGGGGAATGCGGGAACGCCGCTGGACGAGGAGACGCTGGCGCGTTGGAAGCGTTACTTGGCTTCGAGCGAGAAGGATCACCCGTATCTCCGGCCGTGGTTTGAAACGGTGAAGCGCGCCGGAGTAACCGAGGGCGAAGTGCGCGAGACGGCGGTGGCCATGCAGGCGGCGATTCGCGAATTGCTGCGGGAAAAGAAAGCGATCGACGACCGCAATTATGTGAAGTTGGGCGGCATGGAAGGGATGAAGGATACGGACAAGGTGATCTCCACGCTGGTGGATGCACTGCCGATCCAGCGTTTCTACTTCTGGCGGGATGTGGCGTCGGCGCCTTACAAGATTGAAGATCTGCGATTCCCAGGCGGCGTGTATTATTACGGGCCGAAGGAAGTGGAGCGGTTTCTGGATCCGCGGTGGAAGCGGTACCTGGAGACACTGCGGGCGGAAGTGAAGGCGCTGGAGAAGGCCGTGCCGCCGGCGTATCCGTTCGTGCATGTGATGAAGGATGTGGAGAAGCCGGGGAACACGCGGATCGCGATTCGCGGCGATGCGAACAACCTGGGCGAAGAGGCGCCGCGGCGTTTCCTGAGCGTGCTGTGTGAAGGAGAGCCGAAGGCGCTCACGCAGGGCAGCGGGCGGTTGGAGTTGGCGAACGCAATTGCATCGGCGGAGAATCCGCTGACGGCGCGGGTGATGGTGAACCGGATTTGGAAGCATCACTTCGGCGAAGGGCTGGTGCGGTCGATGAGTAACTTCGGGCAGTTGGGTGACCGGCCGACGCATCCGGAGCTACTGGATTATCTGGCGTCGCGGCTGGTGGCGTCGGGCTGGTCCTTGAAGGCGATGCATCGGGAGATGCTGTTATCGCGGGTGTACCAACTGGCGTCGGACGAGGATCCGGCGGGGAGCGCGAAGGATCCGGAGAACCGCCTATGGTGGCGGGCGAATGTGCGGGAGCGGGTGGATGCGGAGTCACTGCGGGATTCACTGTTGTTTGTGTCCGGTAGTTTGGACGGCGCGGTAGGCGGTCCCGCGGGAGAACTGAGCCATACGTTCCAACGGCGCACGATTTACGCCACGGTGAGCCGGTCAAAGCCGGACCGTACGCTGGCGATCTTCGACTTCCCAGATCCGAACGCGTCGGCCGAGCAGCGCACGGTAACTGTAGGGCCGATGCAGCGGTTGTTCTTTATGAATAGCCCGTTTGTGGCGAATCAGGCGAAGGCGCTGGCGGAGCGTTTGGGGCGCGAGGCAGGCGACGACGCGGCCCGGATCCGCATTGCCTATGAGCGGTTGTACCAGCGGCCGGCGACGGAGGAGGAGGTACGGCTGGGTCTGGAGTTTCTGGCCGCGGATGGGAAGCAATGGCCGCAGTACGCACAGGTGCTGCTGAGTGCGGCCGAGTTCAGCGCAGTAAAATGAGGGAACGAAAATGACCAGACGCGATGCAATACAGATGATGGGTTGCGGCTTCGGCGCGCTGGGGCTGGCGGGAACGGCGGCCGGAGCGGCGACGCATCATCCGGCGAAGGCGAAGCGGGTCATCTTTCTGTTCCTGAACGGCGGATTGTCGCAGGTGGATACGTTCGATCCGAAGCCGGAGTTGACGCGGCGCCACAACCAGCCGATGCCGGGGCCGAAGGTGGCTACGGACAGTGCGACGGGGAACCTGATGGCGTCGCCCTTTGCGTTTCGCAAGTTCGGGCAGAGCGGGATTGAAGTAGCGGAGATTTTCCCGCGAGTGGGTGGGCTGATCGACGACTTCGCGGTGATTCGCTCGTGCTATGCGGATAACGGGAATCACGGGCCGTCGCTGATGCTGATGAATTGCGGTCACCAGTTGGCGGGGCGGCCGTCGATGGGATCGTGGATCACTTACGGACTGGGCACGGAGAATCAGAATCTGCCGGGGTTTCTGGCGCTGTGCCCGGGGTATCCGGTGATGGGGCCGCGGCTGTGGAGTTCAGGCTTTCTGCCGAACCAGTACCAGGGCACGTACATTCCGAATCAGGAACGCACGCCGGAGAAGCTGGTGCAGAACATCCGCAATGAGAGCCTGAGCCGGGAGGAGCAGCAAAAGCAGTTGGGGCTGCTGGACCGGTTGAATGCGCTGTATCTGGGCCGGTCGGAAGGGCAACCGAAGCTGGCGGCGGGCGTGCAGGCGATGGAGGTGGCGTTCCGGATGCAGATGGAGGCTCCGGAGGCGTTCGATTTGAGCAAGGAAGAAGAGCCAACGCGGGCGCGGTATGGCGACACCGATTTCGGGCGCGGTTGTTTGTTGGCGCGGCGCCTCATTGAGCGGGGTGTGCGGATGGTGCAGGTGTACTTTGGCAACTCGCAGCCTTGGGACAGTCACGAAGATATCCGGTCGCACAAGGGGTTGGCGGGGGAGGCAGATCCGGCAATCGCATCGTTGGTGGAGGATCTGAAGGCGCGGGGCTTATTTCAAGACACCATCGTGATTGTAGGCAGCGAGTTTGGGCGCACACCGATGATCCAGAGCGCCGGGCAACTGCGAGTGAACCAGGGGCGCGATCATAACGTCCATGGGTTCACGACGCTGCTGGCGGGCGGGGGGATCAAAGGCGGCATGGCTTACGGGGCGACGGATGATTTCGGTTTGCGGGCGGTGGATAAGCGGGTGCATCCGCATGATCTGCAGGCGACGGTACTGCATTTGCTGGGACTGGATCACACGCGGCTGACGTATCGCTATTCCGGGCGCGACTTCCGGTTAACGGATGTGGGAGGGAAAGTGATTTCGGAGATTCTGACGTAGCGCTGCCTTTTTTGATAGAGTTTCTCCGGGCGAATCCGCGTTAGGAGTGGCTACGCGAAGGAGCAAGGGGAGGAACCATGGATCAAAAGACACAGGCCGTTTTGACGGCACGTGCCCGCACGTTGGTGGGGTCGCATTATCTGACCGGCGCGGCGGGAGCCACGCCAGGCAACGCGGATGGGGCTGTGTACCGGAGAGGCGAGGTGGGACTGGCCGCGCCAAAGTTCGACCCAAAAGCTCCGTGCATCCATGCAGCGGAGTCCAGTATCGAAGGCCATTCGATTTGCGGAGGCCGGTGGAGCACGTTCGGACGGGAAGCGCGGGCGTCGGACTGGGACCTTACTCACTACTTGACGGAGCAGGAAGCGCAGTATAAGAAGGGTGGGAAGATCGATCCCTTCTATGAGGTTTACTCGCCGCGGTTGACGAAGGTGAAAGGGACGGTTGGGGCGTTAGCGTGGGGCGAAGATTGCCGGGGCAAACGGCACTTTGACTGTATCGGGCTGTTGAACTATCTGTTGACGTCGGTCTGCGATATCAAGGCATCGTACGCCGAAAAAGGCTTCTCGGGGAGCATCCAGCAGCATAAAGCGAACACAAAAGCCATCGCCGCCGGCGACGCGCCGGTGTCGGGAGACATCCTCTTCAAGAAGATGATGCACCCCGATGGCGGGTCGCACGACCATATCGGGCTGTTGCTGCACGACGGCTCGGTAATCCAGGCGGAACAGACGAGCGTGGGAGTGACGATTAAGGGATACAACGGCACCGCTTGGGATTACCGGGGCCGGTGGGCCGACCGTTTTTTCCTGACGCTGTCGATGGAAGATGTGGATGACACGCGAACCCGGCATGTGGTCCAGTCGGCGCTATAGGGGCGGCGCGACTTCCTTCTCGCCGCGTTTCAGAATCTTCTCCATCTCCTCCTCATCATCCATGGGAATCGACGGCTGCTTGCGGGCCTGGCCGTAGTCGGGGTCTTTCGGATCCTTGGCTTTTTCGGGATCGAAAATGCGGCGGTCGACGGGCACAGCCTTGTACGGGCGGAAATCGGGCGTGGTGGTGAAGGCATCGGCGAAGTCATTGGCAAGGGCGTCCCACATGTTCAGCGGGGGCAGGCCGAAGATTTTGTAGAGGGTGCGATGCATGCTGAGGATGGTGGTATGGCGGTGGGAGACGTAGCCGCGCTTGGCCCAGGGGCTGATGACAAGCAGGATGCTGCGCTGCGCGTCGACGTGATCGGGTTCGCCGCCTGAGTCGTCTTCGGTGACGAAGATCGCCATGTTCTTCCAGTAGGGCGTGTGGGAAAGGAAGTCGACGATACGGCCGAGGGCAAGGTCGTTATCGGCCATGTAGGAGGCGAGATAGGGATAGCCTTTTTCGGGCTTGGGCGGCGCGCCGTGATCGTTGCAGATGGCGATGTTGATAAAGGCGGGTAGCTTCTTGCCGGGGCGGAGGAACCGCTTTTCGATATCGTTCATGAACCAGTGGGCACGGTACTGGTCCGGGATATTGGTGTTGTAGATGGGGAAGCCGAAATCGGTGTTGTCGTAGAGCACCTTGGGCATGGGGATGTTGACAACTTCGCGGGCGCCGGTGCGATGTTCGTCAGCGTCCTCCAGGACGCCGGGAAACTCGAAGCCCTCGCCATAGTTGCGGAAGCGGATTTTATGACGCGCGAGATGCTCCCACATGGAGCCGGCTTCCGGGTAGTCTTCGGGGATAAGCGAGCCGGCCGAGCCCATGGAGTAGCGGCGGCCGGGCGCGGTGCTGTCTTTCTTGAACGCCCAACCAAGCGAGTAGGTCATCTGCATGAGGTTGTTGGGCTGCACGCCGACGAGCCAGCGGTGCCCGACGCCGGAGGCTTCGGGCTCCATGTAGAAGTTGTCGCTGACGGTGAAGGCGCGGGCGAGGGCGTTATGGTTGGCCATAACGGCGACATCCTGGAGCGTAGGCTGGCCGTCGGCTTTGATGGTCTGGTGCAGGCCCCAGCGCAGCAGGGATGGGTCATGGCGGGCGCCCGGGATGCGGTCGAAGACGGTGTCGAAGGTGTGGTTCTCCTTGGTGATGAAGACGACGTACTTGATCTCCTTGGAGGCGCGGTCGGGAAGGCCGGGGATGAGGGGCGTGGACATGGCGGCGCGATCGGCTTCGCGATCAATGATGCCGTTGTTTTCGAGCACGCGCTGGGTTAGGCGGGCGAGGTCCGTTTCGGAGGGAACGGGAAGAATGCTGATGGCTCCGCGCAGGCCCAGGAAATCGCTCTTCGGGATCTGCTGGCCGGCGTTAGGCCCATTGCCGAAGCCTTTGAAGGCGATGTTGGCAAGGTGGCGGCCATCGGGGGAGATGGCGACGCGGTAGGGATACCAGGCGGTGGGGATGTGGCCGAGAACCTGCAGCGAGCGGGCATCGAGAACGGCGATGGCATTGATACCGCTTTCGGCGACGTAGAGCCGCGCACCGTCCGGCGATACGGCCATGCCGGAGGGTCCCACGCCGCGCAGTTTGGCGACTAACGGCGAAGGGACGATGCGCTGCCTGGCGAGGAGTTTGCCCGTGTTCAGGTCGAGGCGCTCGATGAGGTCGTTGTTACCGTTCGAGACGAAGAGGCTGTCGCCGGAGACAACGAGGTAGTTGGGGGCGCTGCCGCCGATCGCGGTGCCATTGTCGGACGGAGAGTGAATCAGCAGCCCGGTCTTCCAATAGCTGAGCACTTTGGGCTCGCTGGGGTTGGAGACATCGACGCCGGTGACGGAGAAGGATTGCGGGAGGTTGTCTTCGCCGAGGCCGGGAATGCGGCGGCCTTCGAAGTTGACGCCATCGCGGGCCTCCTTGCTGGGGTAGCCGAAGGCAGGGCGGCTGATGCCGCGGGGGTCGGACTTGCCATCGGTGGGAGCGGGAATGGCGCTGTATTCGAACAGGCCGATGTTGGCGAGGAAAACGCGGTTTCCGGCGAGGGCGAGGGTGTAGGGATAGCGCCCGACGGGCGTGGAGCCGATGACGCGGCGCTGCCCGGCATCGACCGCGATGAGGCGGAAGTTGGTGACATCGGCGCAGTAGATATGGCGCCCGTCGGCGGAGACTTTGAGATCGGCGGCGTAGCTGTCTTCGAACTTGCGGCCGGCGGCTTCGACGTTAAGCGGAATCTCGGCGATCTGGGTGGCGGTGGCGGTTTCGTAGACGAAGAGGGTGCCGCGTTCGCCGCTACTCCAGTAGAGTAGGGAGCCATCGGGAGAGAAATCGGCGCCACCGGCATTGAGATGGATGCGGCGTCCCGTGGGGCTCGGAAGCTTGATCTCGACGATCTTGGGAGTATCGGATTGCCAATCGCTGAGGAGTTGGCCGGTGCCGTCGCTGGGGATGAAGAGACGCTTGCCGTCGCGGGTCATGGCAAGGCCATGCGGGAAGCGTACGAGGGGGAAGTGCCTGCCCTCCGGACGCAGGTAGCGGCCATTGGGAAGGATGGTGGTGCCGGCGGGATCGTGCGTGGCGTACTCGTTGACAGCGGGTGGATGCAGGAAAGATTGCGAGTAGAGAGCGTTGGTGAGAAGAGCGGCGAGCCAGGCAATGCGAATGCTCATGCGGAGACTACCAGCCTAGCTCACGCGCGTTACAACAGGCTTTCGACACGGACCCAGAGCCCGTTGACGGGGGTGGCCATGGGGCGGTAGCGGCAGATGACGGGACGGTCCTCAAGGAGGGTGACACGATAGCGATGGAAGAGGCGGGTGAGGATCGTCCGAACCATAGTGGTCGCGAAGTAGATGCCGAGACAGAGCCGGGGACCGCCGGAGAATGGCAGGAAGGCATCGGGCGTGCGCTTGTGTTCCTCGCGGGGCGGGGCAAAGCGCTCTGGATCGAAGCGATCCGGGTCAGCGAAGCAATGAGGCAGGCGGTGGCCGCCCACCAGGGAGCAGGCGACGAAGCTGTCCCGTGGGACATCGTAACCATGGAAGGTGAAGGGAGCGACGCTAACGCGGGGCATGTGGCCGAGAGGCGGATAAAGGCGTTCGGCCTCCATCATGACGCGATCAAGAACATTGGGATCCTGGATGTTCCGCAAGTAGTGTGGATGGCGGAGGAGTAGGAAGAGGGTCCAGGAGGTGAGGCTGGCGGTGGTGATGTGGCCCGCCAGCAGCAGGGTGTTGACTTCGGCATGTACGGCGTCGTCGTCCAGTGAGGCGGCAAGCAGGCTGAGGACATCGTTGGCGGGTGAGGCGCGGCGGGCATCGATCTGCCGTTGGACGATGCGGCGGATACCCGCGCGCAGAGGCTGCTCCCGCGCGAGACGCTGCTTCTCCGGGATGGCGATGGCGCCGAGCGCTTCGAGATTGACGAAATACTCACGCAGTTCATCGACGGTGGTGGGATCCGTAAGGCCGAGGAAGGCTTCGGCGGCCACGGCGAAGGCAATACGAAAGAAGCCTTCGAAAACATCAACGGCAGGTTGTGTTTCCCAACTGGCGGTGAGCGTATCGAAGACGCGTTCGACGATAGGGGCGGCGGCCGGCGCCTGATGGATGCGGAAAGGCGGCGTGAGCAGTTGGCGCCGGGCGCGATGCTCCGGCCCATCGAGAAAGAGAAGGCCGCGGCCGAAGACCTCGGATGCCCGCTGGATGCGCTTCCAACCGAGTTCATGCGAGAAGTAATGACGGTTGGCGCCCATGACGAAGCGGTTGGCTTCCGGGCCGATCATGATGTGGACGGAACCGCGCGGGAGCTTGACCTGAAAGATGGGGCCGGAACGGGCGTACTGCTCAGCGAGCACGGGACCGGGATCATCGAGAAAGCGCGGAGGGAGTTGGACGAGGGGGGCGGAAGGCATCAGACGGCCTCCCACTCGAAGTGATCCTGAAAGGAGACGATGCTGGCGCGGTAGCGGGCGGCGAGCTTTTGGGTGTCGGCGTTGCCTTCGGGGATCTCGAAGCGGATGCGGTCGCGGTTGTACTCCACGCTATGGCGGGAGGCGCGTTCGAGCAGCAGGGGGTTCACCCAGAGGCCTTGCCAGCGCGGATCAACGACACGGACGGGCACTTCGGCATGGTCCGTGCAGACCTCCCAAAGCAGAACGCCGGCCACGGAATCGCCCACCATGACGACGGGACACTCATCGTAACGGGCATGATCGACGGTGGCGGCAACGCGGGCGCCGGTCTCCTGGCGATGCTGCAGGTGTTCGGCCACCAGTTGCAGGACGGCATGGCGGGGGGCGTCGGCCAGACGCACGACGCGGGCATCGGGCGGTATACGGCCGCTAGCGCGGAGCCTGTCGCGGATGGCGGCGAAGTAGGGGGCGAGGTGCGCGACGCTGCCTTCGACGGTGGTGATTCGCAACGTGCGGCGGAAGCCAAGGCTTGCGGCGAACGGGAGGGGATCGGGGTCATCGGGGCGAGTCCAGGCGACGCCGAAGATGCGCGGCAAGCCCTCCGCTTCGGCAAGTTGCTGTAGGTGACGGAGAACGGCGGCGCCGATGCCCTGACGGCGATACGGTTTAACAACGCGCAGTCGAACGCCAATGAGGCGGCCCTGGCCGCGGAGGAAACAGGCCGCGGCGGCAACGGAGGAGGAGCCGTTCTGGGCGTGGGTAGCGATGAGGTAGGAGAGGCCGGCGAAGCGCTGGGGTGGATTGTCCTGGGCCAGCAGTAAGCGGCAGGCGGCGGCTTCCTGTGGAGCGGCTTCCCGGATAGTAAGGCTGGACATTGGCGCACCTTAGCCGCGAGCGGTTTGCGCGGCGCGCTTTTCCACGGCGGCGAGCCAGGCGCGGGCGCGGCGGTGAGCGCCGTCGAGTTTGAGGCAGACCTCGAAAGCCTGCGCGGCGCGGGGGAGTTGTCCGATTTGCGCCAACGCGCGGCCGAGCAGGAAATGGCCTTCGGCATCCTGATAGTCGAGGCTAACGCTCTCAAGCGCGGCTTCCGCCGATTCGCGGAAGCGCTTCTGCTGCCAGAGGGAGGCGGCCAGTCCGCGATGGAGCGTGCCAATATCGGGCCACTGCGCCAGCGCGGCGCGGAAGCTGGCCTCCGCGTCCTGCCAGCGCTGGAGAAGGAGCATGGCGCGGCCGATGCGGCCGTCCAGCAAGTGGGAACGGTTGGAGGGGGCCTGGCGGACGGCATCCAGATAAGGCAGCGCCGCTTCGCCGTTGCCGGAGGCGATCTCGATTTCGGCGAGGAGCAGGTTGACCAGCGGGCGGTCTTCGTTATCGTCAGCGGCGCCGGGCCAAGTGGCGGCAAGGGCACGAGCATCGTCGATGCGTTTGGCGCGAACGTAGGCAAGGCCCAGCACGAGGGCGCTGCGCGGCTCGTTCTTCTGGCGATGCAGGTCCTCCAGGATGGGGATAGCCTCTTCGGCGCGGCCGCCGCCCATCAGCGCGCGGGCGAGATTGAAGGACTGATCGGCGCGAATGGTCTCGGCCCGTTGTTTCTGATCGTCGGTGCGAGTATCGACATAGCCGAGCGCGGCCAGTTGGTCGAGCATGGCGACGGCATCCCAGCTTTCGCCTAGCACTTCGGCGGCGGCGCGGGCGCCACCGGTTTCATAGGTGGGAATGCTGGTCAGCGGGGGAGCTTCAGCGAAGATCTCTAGCAGCGGGCGGCCGGGCATGTCCTGCGCGATGGGCAGGCCGTAGAGGGCGAGCAGCGTGGGGGTGATGTCGAGCAGCGTGGCGCCGAAGACCAGCTCATCCTTGCGAATGCCGGGTCCGCTGACGCAAATGACGCCATGGTCTCGATGCCAGGCTTCGGGCCCAGCTTGCGGCAAGGGCCGCTGCTCGCCGCTACGGAAGCCATGATCGGAGAGCAGCAGGATGGTGGCGTCCGGGCCGGCCAGTTGCAGCAGGCGTCCCAGCAGCAGGTCCTGGCATTCGTACACGCCATTCATGACATGGCGGTAGATCTCGAAGTCCTCCTCCGAGGCTTCGGCCATGCGCGGCGGGTGTAACTGCATGAAGTGATGGCCGGCGCGATCTATGAGGTCGTAGTAGATGCCGCAGAAATCCCATTCGGTATGTTCCAGGATCCAGGTGGCGGCGGCGTGGACCGTGAAGGTTTGCGCCAGCAGCTTGGCGAGTTCGAGCGGACGCCTGTCTTTCTCCTGGTCCACCTTCGCAAGCGATGGGATGAAGAGGGCAAGGTCGTCGCCGGAAAGGTCGGAGGGCAAGACCATCAGGTCCGTGAACGTTTGTGTCAGAGAGGGAGGGTGAACGGCGCCGGGGGGCAGATTCCTGGGAGCTTGCAGCACACTACTGGCGATGGTGGGGATGCAGTTGCTGACGATGGTACCGCGGCCGGGTTCGGCGGGATGGCTGGCAAACCAGTTGACGGTACAGGCGGCAAGGCCATGGGCATCAAGGATGTTCCAGATGGCGCTGACGCGGCGGGAGGTGCTGGAAGCGGGACGCACCGTGCCAGTGTTTGGATCGGGTTCGAAGAAGCCGAGGATAGCGTGATCCGCGGAATGGCGCCCGGTGGCAATGCTGGTCCACAGCATGGGCGACAGAGCGGGCTTGAGTGTCTGGAGATTGCCGGAGACGCCCGTTTCGACAAGCCGCTGGAGGTTAGGCATGCGGCCTTTATCCAGCAGTGGATGGATAAGTTGCCAGTCCGCGGCATCCCAGCCAACCAGGACAACCTTGCGTTTTTCGGACAACGGCTACTGGGCCTTACGGCGGCGAAGCGCGGCGATGCCAGCGGCGCCGAGAGCGAACATCGCCATGGTGGAAGGCTCGGGAACGTCGGAGGTGTTATAGCCCCACTGGTTAATGGTGACCGAAGCGCTGGCCAACTCCACGGAGATGTCGATAAAGCCATTGGTGGGAGTGACGCCGCCGAGCAGGAAGGAAACACCCATGATGCCGCTAAGGTTGATGCCGTTCGGCCATTCCCCATAGAAATCGAAGACCGGCTGATAGGTATCGGGGTCGATGGAGGTGTAGCGGACCAGGAGCTTCGCTTTCGTGAGACTCGGCGTGGAGCCAAGAGCGGCGCCGGGCGTCAGGAAGTTGGTGGCGTAGGCGTAGCAGTTACAAGAGGAGTACGTTCCGGTGATGAAGTTGAACTCGGGCGCACCGGCGAACACCGCGTCGACGGTCTCCCCGGTCTCGGAATTGAAGCTAGAAACGGCGATGAAGGCGATGTCGATGATGCCATCGCCATCCATATCAAGTTCAAGGAACTGTCCGCCGTCGCCGCTTGGAACGAAGACGGTGGGTTTTGGATCGGGATTGACGATGATGAGCGCGGCTTGTGACGGCGTCGCCGCCGCGAACAGCAGGGCGCTGCCCGCTAGTGCGTAGCCGGCGAGTTTCGCGTCGAACGAGACGGGACGGCCCGTCGTAGCAATCGTGGTCATCGAGAAAGCCCCCTCCAGGTACCGCGAAACAGAGATAGGGCTAGTGTATACACGGGGGCCTGTATTTTTCAATAGCGGGAGGCGGAACAACCGAGTTGAGGTTACGACGTAGGCTTCCACAGGAAGACGGCGGCGGCCATCTCCTTGGAGTGGGCTGAGGCTAGTTCGTAGGCCCGCGCCATCTCGTGCCAGGGATAGCGATGGGTGATGGTCCTTTCCAGGGGCAAGCGGCCCATCCGCATGTAGTCGAAGATGAGTTCCAGGTTACGCGCGAGATTGAAGGCGATTTCGTGGGGTGCCCCGGAAATGCGCGGACTGAAGCCGGCGCCGGTGATGGTGAGTTGCTTGCCGTAGAGCCAGGCGGGATCGAGGGGATTGAAGGCGGGCGGCTCCTGCGCGCGGCCTGGAAAGCCAAGTACGGCGATGCGGCCGCCATAGCGGGCAAGGTGAACGGATTCCTCGAAGGCGGGCCAGGGGTTCGCGGTCAGGACGACGACATCGGCTTGGGAAGCGGGAGCCTGGCCGTTGAGGAAGGCTTTGGCGGCGCCCATCTCGAGAGCGAGCGAGCGGCGGAAATCGGAGTTGGCGATGGCGATGACGCGGGCTCCCATCGCGGTGGCAACCGCGGCGGTGCAGAGTCCAATGACGCCCAGGCCGACAACGGCAACACGCTCCCCGGCCTGGTAGTTGACCTGGCGAAGCGAGGCTACGCCAAGTTGGGTGAGGTAGGCAAGCGAGGCGGCGGCGGGGTCCACGCCTTCGGGGATGAGGACGAGCGGATCGCTCTGGGCGGCGATGTAGGCGGATTGGTGCGGACGAAGGGAGAAGACGCGCTGGCCAGGGGACCACTGGGAGACGGCGCTGCCGCAACGGCGGATCACGCCGGCGTTGGAATAGCCGACGGGACGGGGGTAGTCCGGAGCGCCGGGCAGTTCCGTGGAGCGGCCTTCGTAGTTACCCAGATCGGTGCCGGTGGAGAGCGCGGTGACGATCGTTTCGACGAAGATCTGGCCGGGCTGCAGGTTATCGGGATCGAGAGGTTCTTCGATGAGGCGGAGGTCGCGGGCTCCGAACAGGATGGCGCGTTGCATGGACATGGAATCGTCCATGATGCCGCAAATGGGGAGGATTGTGCTGGATGTACCCGGCGCGGGCGTGCTAGATTCATCTAAATTCTGCGATGAACAACGAACGGATTGGCGTAGTCGGGCTGGGACTGCTGGGGCGCGGCATTGCGGCGTGCTTTCTGGCGCATGGGTTCCGGGTGGTGGCATTGACGAAGGGCGGCGTAGAGGGGTACACGACGGCTCGCGGCTATATTGCGCGTGCGCTTGCCGAGTATGCGCAGCACACGGGTTCGGATGTAGCGCTGGATTCGTGGCAGGAAAGGTATAGCGAGGCGGCGGGGTTCGCGGACTTTGCCGATTGCACGTTTGTGGTGGAAAGCGTGACGGAAGATCCGGCGGCGAAGCAGGAGGTGTTTGACGGCCTGGAGGCGGTGCTGGAGGCGGGGGTGCCGGTTGCCAGCAACACGTCGGCACTGCCGATCAGCCTGTTGCAGCAGAGCCGGCGGCATCCGGAGCGCTTCGTGGGTATGCACTGGGCCGAGCCCGCGCATGCGACGCGCTTTCTGGAACTGATCCGCGGGGAGCAGACGTCGGACACCGCGCTGGAGCGCGCGGCGGAGTTAGGGCGGCGGCTTGGCAAGGAGCCGTGCGTGGTGCGGAAGGATGTGCCGGGGTTTATCGCGAACCGGCTAGGGTATGCAATGTATCGCGAGGCGGTGCACCTGGTGGAGACGGGCGTGGCGGATATGGAGACGATCGACCGCTCGTTCCGGAATGCGTGTGGGTTGTGGGCATCGATTTGCGGACCGTTTCGCTGGATCGACATTACGGGCGGCCCTGGGCTGTATGCGCGGGCGATGAAGGGCGTGCTGCCAACGTTGGACAATTCGCCGGAGTTGCCGCGCACGTTACAGGATCCGCCGGATACGTTTTACTCCTACGAGCCGGGTGATGTGGAGCGCTGGCATGAGCAACTGCATCGCAACGCGTGGTCACTTTATACGAACAGGAAATCAGGGGAACGATGATTCGGGCATTGGCGTGTTGGGCGATGGCGGCGGGGGTATTGAGCGCGCAGGTGCAGCGCGTGGAAGGCTTCGGGGCCATTGTGTTCGCGCACAATAATCACACCTCGGCGACGATTCGCAGTGGGAGCGATTTTCGGGGTCCCGCGCCGGGGTACATGACGGCGGCCTGGGGGGCCCCGGGCCAGTTGAAGGACAACCGGCTGGAGTGGGATACGGCGGCGTGTCCAGAGAAGAAAGACACGGTGTTCGTGTTTGTGGGGGCGAGTTCGCCATTGCCGCCGGAGGTGTCGACGGGGCCTGAGTTGAAGCTGTCGGTGAATGGCACTTATGCGTTGACGTTTCGGATTGGGCTGTTGCGGGATTGGTCGTGGTCCGGCAACGGGGTGCGGCTGCGATATCGCGCCGTCCGGAATGAGTGGACCTCGTGGAGCCGCCAGCGGCAGTTCGAGATCGAGGGGAATAGCGGCGTTTATGAATTGCAGGTGCCGGCGGCGTTAGTGACGGCTGGCAAGCCGGTGCGGGTGAAGGTGGAGATGCAGCCGTACCCGCGCTGGCCGAATGGGTGGTTCATGGTGAAGGAGCGAACCGATGCCCAGAGCCAATCGCCGGAGGAACTGCGGCAGGAAGTGCAGCAGCTTCGGACGGATGTGAACCGGCTGGCCGAGTTGGTCCATACGTTGACGGTGCGGCAGAACCGCGTGGAAAGCGGGGACAGCCGCTTCGAGCACACGGTGGCGCATGCGGCGGGACGGCGGCATCTGCATCCGGCCGATATGGTGTCGTTGCAGGATGGCAGTATCCTCATGACGGCGCGGGAAGCGACCGAGCATGTGGCACGGGATGGGGACGTGGTGGTTTTGCGTTCCGGGGATCAGGGGCGGACGTGGACGCCACATAGCCGCATTGGACTGCCGAAGCTGGATGAGCGCGAGGCATGCGGGCTGCAGATGCCCGACGGCAGCATTCTGCTGGTGGTCTTCTACAACGACTTGTATCGCGACGATGACGAATACGAGCAGAAGTGGATGCAGAAGACCGCGCTGGGTAAAGGCAAGCAGTATCTGGGCGCCTATACGGTGCGGTCGCGGGATGGCGGCAAGACGTGGTCCGAACCGAAGTACATTCCGGCGGCGGGGATGCCGTTCAGCGATACCGAGGGGCCCGCGGATGCGATGGTGCGGATGCCCGATGGCGCGCTGTTGTTGCCGTTGATCGGGTACAACGTGGGCGGCGATATCCGCAATCTGGCGGCGGTGCTGCTGCGCTCGACGGATGGGGGCGAGAGTTGGAGTCACTACTCGACGGTGCCGACCGATCCGGGCGGGAAGCTGGGGCAATTCGCGGAGACGGGGCTGGTGTTGTTGAAGTCGGGGACGCTGCTGGCCGCGATGCGAAACCAGACGGGCTTTGTGTGGATGGCGAAGTCGAAGGATGGGGGCAAGACGTGGACGCAGCCCAAGCCGAGCCCGTTGGTGGGGCATCCTGCGGACCTGACGCAGTTGGCGAATGGGCGGGTGTTGTGTACGTATGGCTTCCGCGAGCCGTATCATGGAGCGCCGAGCGGGGTGAGGGCGGCGTTCAGCGAGGACGAAGGCGAGACGTGGAAGGCGGAGGAGGAGGTTGTAATCCGCGGCGATCTGCTGAATTGGGATGTGGGCTATCCGGAGTCAATGCAGTTGGCCGATGGGCGCATTTTGACGGTCTACTATTACAACCTCTTGGGGCGCTACTTCCTCGGCGCGAGTTTCTGGAAGCCTTAGGTTTTGACGCCGGCAGCCAGTAGGTCGCGACGGAGGAATAGCGAGTAGCCGGCGAAGAGCAGGATGGCGTCCAAAGCAAGGATACCGGCGATGCCGGCAAAGACGCCATCGAGGCCGAAGCCTGCCTTGAGATAGCCGGCGACAAAGACGCCGAGCCCGCCGGCCAGCGTATTGACCATGTTAGTGAAGCCGACGGCGGTGGAGCCGCGATTGGGACCCGCCAGATCCATCATGAGCGGCATCATGTTGAGGTCGGCGCAGGTGCGGAGGAAGGAATACAGCACCAGCGCGGTCATGATGACGTAGAGGTTGCGCGTAAGGACGAAGGTGAGCAGCAGGGGCGAGGCGCAAGCGATGAGAACCGCTTGCAGCCACATGCGGCGATGGGCGCCAGCGCGGGCGACGCGGTCGGAGAGAAAGCCGCCGGCCGCTTGCCCTCCGGCGGAACTGAGGCTGACCAGCGACGAGCCGAAGAAGCCGGCAGTAGCGAGGGTCATGGACATGTTCTCGCGGAAGTAAAGCGGGAGCCAGTTGATGAAGATCCAGGTGCCGATGGCGGTGAGGACGCCGGCGGCGGCGATGACGAGGAAGGAGCGGGTGCGGAGGAGGGATGCGGCGGCTTGGGGAAACGAGAGCGCCGCGGAGGGATCGCCGGCTCGCGTGGCAGGCGCGTGGCGTTTTGAGGGAAGGATAAACCAGGCGACGGCGGCGAGGACGAGTCCGGCAATACCAAGAAAGACAAGCGGGGCGCGCCAGCCGTAGTGTTCGCCCATGTAACCGGCGATGGAGCCGCCGGCCACCATGCCGATGAAGTTGCCGAGTGACATAAGCGACATGGCCGTGGCGCGAGTGGTGGGGCCGTGGTATTCGGCGACCAGGGCGACAGCAGCCGGCAGATACATGGCTTCCACAATCCCCAGCGCGCCGCGCATGGCCAGCAGTTGCCACTGTGAAGAGACGAAGCCGGTGAGAGCCATAACCAGGCTCCAACCAGCAAGGCTGCCGAGGATGAGGCGGCCACGGGCGATGCGATCGCCAAGGAAACCGGAAAAGGGCGAGGAGAACGCATAGCTCCACAGGAAGACGGAGCCGAGCGCGCCGAGGCCGACGTCGTTGAAGCCGAGGTCGATCTTTAGGAGCGCGAAGAGGGCGGTAATGGAAGTGCGGTCGGCGTAGTTGATGGTGCTGCAGAGGAACAGCGTGGCGACGAGTAGCCACTTGTAGCGCGGCGAATCCTGGAGGCTGGAGGAGGTCAAGATTGAGTTATTCTAGCGGAACCCTGACGATGGGGCGTGCGGCATAATGGTGCGGATGACAACGGCAGCGGCGGGGAAGACCCGGTTTCCGCAAGGAATCCTGGTGAGTTGCGAAGTCCCATGGGACGGGAAGTACGAGTTGATGGAGGCGATGTTTCGCGCGTCCGTGCGGCATGCGGTGGCGTGCGGGTTTCGGAACATGTATGTGTTCGGGACGGCGGGCGAGGGGCATGCGGTGGATGACCGTCGCTTCCGGCAAGTAGTGCGGGTGTTCGCGGAAGAAACGCGCGGGGAGGGCATCCGGCCGCAGGTGGGCGTGATTGCCTTATCGACACCGCTGTTTCTGGAGCGGCTGGCGATTGCGCATGATGCGGGGTTCCGGATCTTCCAGATCTCGCTGCCGAGTTGGGGGGCGCTAACAGATAAGGAAGTGCTGACGTTCTTCCACGACGTGTGTGGGACATTTCCGGATTCACAGTTCCTGCACTACAACCTGCCGCGGACCAAGCGGGTGCTGGGCCCGATGGAATACAGGCGGCTGATTGATGCCGTGCCGAACCTGGTCGCGACGAAGAATACGGGGATGAATCCGCGGGCCACGACGGCGCTGCTGCGCCATGCGGGCGAGCTACAGCATTTCTTCGCGGAGGACGGCTTCGCGGTGGGGTGCCTGTCGGGGGAATGTTCTCTGTTGAGTTCGCCTGGGAAGCTGTTTCCAAAGCCAACGCATGAGTTTTTCGAGTTAGGCCGGAAGCGGCAGTTTGACAAGCTGTTCCCGATGATGCGGGATTTCCTGCAGTGCATCGACGAGATTTTGATTGAGCCCGCGGCGGGGCTGTCGTTAATGGATGGGGCTTACGATAAGGCGCTGGACCGGCTGAGCGGTATGGACTTTCCGTTACGCCTGCTGCCGCCGTATGAAGCGATGCCGGATGCAGTGTTCGAACGCTGCCGGCAGGTGATGCAAGAGCGCTGGCAGCACTGGCTGGCGGCGCGTTAGGTGAGTTCCATGGGGTCGACGCGGTTCAGCAGTGGTTGCGATTGCCTGTAGCGGCTGAGATTCGCGGAGAAGACCTCCCAGATGCGGTCCTGGAAGTGCTGGCTGAGCATGGAGCCCGAGATGTGGGGCGTCAGGATGACGTTGGGGTAGCGCCAGAGAGGATGTTCGGGCGGTAGCGGGTAGGCGTAGTGGGTATCGAGCGCGGCGCCGGCGATCCAACCTTCGTCGAGGGCGCGGAGTAGCCCCTGTTGCTGGATAATGGGCCCGCGGGCGGGGTTTAGAACGTATGCGGTGGGTGGCAAGGCGCGCAGTTCGCGTTCGCCGATGATGCCTTCGGTGGCTTTGCTGAGCGGCATGGCCACAATCAGGAAGTCGAGGCCGCGAAGGAAGTCGAGCTCGTCGCCGGCCTGGTAGACGCGGTGGGGTAGGGTGCCGTGGTCGTCGCCGGTGCCTGGTACGGCGTAGGTATCGATGCGGGGTTGGATGCCGCGCCGGGTCATCACGTGGACTTCGAGGCCCAGAACGTTGGCAAGGCGCGCCGTTTCGCGGCCGATGCCGCCGTAGCCCCAGATGCCAACACGCATGCCGCGGATTTCGCGCTGGAAGCGGGCGCCGTTATCCCAGACGGCGGCTTCCTGGTTGCGAATCATGCCGCGCAGGTCGCGGGCGAGGTTCACCATCATGGCGATGTTCCATTCGGCGATGGGGACATCCAGGCAGCCGCGGGCGTTCGTTACGGTGATGCCGCGATGAGCCAGGTTGAGGCCGAGCAGTTGTGTGAAGCCGACGGAGGCAAGTTGGATCCAGCGCAGGTTCGGCATGCGGTCGAGGTTCAGCGGGGCGTGGGTGCCGAAGAGGATTTCGACATCCCGCATGCGTTCGTCCGCAAACGCGCGCGCCTTCTGTTCGGGAGCTTCGCAGATATCCACGGTGACGCCGGTGATGGCTTTCACGGCATCGAGACCGGGCGGATGCGGGCGGAGATCGAGGAAGATGTGGGGCATTAGTCCTTCAATATCTTGCCGGGGACGCTGTTGAATTCGCCGGATCCCGGCTGGAAGGGGTAGCGCGCTTTGATCTCCTCGGTGAGCACGATGCCGAGGCCGGGACGTTCCGGGGGCAAAACGAAGCCATCGCGCATCACGAAGGAGCCATCGAGCAGCTCCGCGTGCAGGCCGGCGAAGTCAGGCGGGACTTCGAGGATGCACGTGTTGGGGGCGGCAAAGCCACAATGGACGTTCTGCATGAGGGATCCGGCAGCGCCCCAGGCGTGCGTAGCGATAGCGCGGCCACGGTTATGTAGCGTATTGGCGACGCGGAGGAATTCGCTGAGACTACCGGTAAAGGAGGCGTCGGGCTGGCCGATGTCGAAGGCGTCCTGTTCGATGAAGACGCGCCACTCGTAGGCGGCGGTGAGGCATTCGCCGCCGGCAATGGGGATACTGGTGCGGCGGCAGAGTTCGGCATAGCCCCAGGGGTCGGTGTAGTGAAGAGGCTCTTCGAAGAAGAAGAGGTTGTAGGGTTCGAGGGCTTTGCATGCGGCTTCGGCGACGTCGAGAGTCCAGGTGGCGCCAACGCTGTTGCCCATGTGGCCGTCGAGCATGATGGCGATATCGGGACCAAGGCGGCGGCGGAGGAAGTCGAGTTTCGCGCCTTCAAAATCGGCGGCTTCCGACGGGGTGCCCGGCGTGTACCAGCCTTCGGTTGGGGAATAAGAGCCGGTGGCGACTTTGAAGCCGGTGAAGCCGAGCGAGAGGTAGTAGTTGGCTTTTTCTTCCAGCCGGTCGAGCGGATAGTTGGATGGGCCGCCGGTGGCGTAGGCGCGGAGGCGATCGTGCTTGCAGCCGCCCAGGAGTTGATACACGGGTACGCCTTGCCGCTTGCCTTCCAAATCCCAGAGCGCGGCTTCGATACCGTTGAGCACGGAGACGCCGAGACCAACGCGGCACCAGAAATTGCCGCAGTGGTACATGCGTTGCCAGAGTTCATCGACGGCGGAGGGGTCGGCACCAATCAGTATGGGCGCGAAGAAGTCGACGATGGAGGGCACAACTTCGGGGCAGAAGTAGCCCGCGTAGGTTTCGCCAATACCGGTGATGCCTTCGTCGGTGTCGATCTCTATGAAGGCGGCGGAGCGGCGTTTGCGGGCTTCGCGCAGGAAGCGGTCATTGGTGGAAGGGCCGGTGAGGAGTGTGGTGCGGACGCCGGTGATTTTCATGTTCAGGGGTTAGGGTTTTAAATAGCGTTCGAGCCAGAGCCACATCATTTGATAGAAGGGCGCGGATGTGGTGTGGGGCAGATCGGGATCGTAGAAGAGAGACTTGACGGCCGGGATGCGATCGAAGACGTTGCGGATAGTGATGGCCGGGCAGGTGAGGTCTTTGCCGCCGGAACTGATGAGCGCGGGCGCGCGGAGTGTGGCGACGAGGTGGAGGGGATCGAAGAAATCGAGCGTGCGAAAGTGGGCTTCGTCGTTGGCGTTGGCCTTGTCGAGGAGTTGCTTGATGAGGGAGGCGTCGGTGCGGGCGGCCAGGCGCATGTCGCAGAGGAAGGGCACGTGGGCGGCGACGGCTTTGATCCGCGGATCGAGCGACGCAACGGCGAGCGCAATGCCGCCGCCCTGGCTGGTGCCGGCGATGGCAATGCGCTGCGGGTCGATTTCCTTGCGGGTAAGGAGATAGTCAATACCGCGGAGGATGTCGGCGTAAGCGAGTTGGTAGTAGTAGCCTTCGGGGTTATCGAGGCGCCAGGTGAGTTTGTCCGCGCCGTCGATCTTCCAGAGTTCCGCGGAGGGGCCTTGGGAGCGCGGAAAGACCTGCAGGATGGCATAGCCACGCTGGCATTCGTCGAGCATGAGGGCTTGTTGGAAGCCGCCATAGCCGGGCACGCTGACGATGGCGGGTAAGGGCCGGGAAGGTTCGCCGCCACGGATAGGAATGGCGAGATGGGCGCGGACGCGCACGCCGCCGAGCGAGCGGTACTCGATGCGGTAGCTCTTGTACGGCAGCGGTTCGCGGGTGTCCAGTTCTTTGGCTTCGATTGGTTCCGCGGCCAGTTTCCGGAGTGTGTCGCTCCAGAAGGCGCGGATTTGTTGGCTGTCGGCGGCGGGTAGTGGAAGGGCCAGCGCGAGGGCCAAGATCAGCCGCATCAGTTCGTATCCTTTGCGGGTTCGACGATGTCGTGATAGCGGCCGGGGGCAAGGCCAGCGACCGTCTGTTTGCGGCCGGAGGGCCAAAGGATCTCGATGTTGGCGGGCTGCGTCGAAGTGCCCAGTCCGAAGACAATGCGGCGGTCATGGGAGCCCAGGAAACTGCCGCCGCCGGTGATCCAGCGCGTAAAGCCACGCAGGGTGACGCGGGCGCCGATGGCATCGCGGTTGGAAGCGGTGCCGTGGAGCCGGAGTCCCAGCCATGGGCGGGTGGACGCCGCTTCGTTATGCAGTAAGACCGGGCTTTCGTTGAGGGAAATGAACGCGATGTCGGTGGCGCCGTCGTTATCGAAGTCGGCAGTGGCCATGCCCCGTCCGAGATAGCCCTTTGCGAACACCGGACCGGCGTCGATGCGAGTGAAGCGCGCATTGCCGTCGTTGGCGAGCAGCAGCGGCGGTTCTCTGTAGGCGACGGTGCGGTTGGACTCGGCGATGCGCTCGTGGAGATGGCCGTTGACGATGAAGAGGTCGAGGTCGCCGTCGTTGTCGTAGTCGAGCATGCGAACGCCCCAGCCAACATAGGGCTTGGTGTGTTGGGCAAGACGGGAGGGGACCGTAGCTTCGCGGAAGGGGAGGCGTCCGGGGTTGAGGTAGAGCGCGTGATATTCGGTATCGAAG
Organism: uncultured Candidatus Solibacter sp.; assembly: GCA_964385495.1. Lineage (GTDB taxonomy): Bacteria > Acidobacteriota > Terriglobia > Bryobacterales > Bryobacteraceae > CADEFT01. The sequence continues at coordinate 78,355 of CAYLPH010000012.1, read as the reverse complement.
TTGGTGACGACGAAATCGGGGCGGCCATCGCCGTCCATGTCTCCGGTATCGACACCCATGCCGGCGCGGGCAATGCCATCGGGATTGTAGGCGATCTCGGCATCCAGGCCGACATTGGCAAAGGTGCCATCGCCTTGGTTGCGGAGCAGCATATTGGGGGTGGCGTCACAGGCGACGAACAGGTCCTGGTGGCCGTCGGCATCGTAATCGATGGCAACGACGCCGAGGCCACGAGCCTGCGTTTCGGCAATACCCGCGGCTATACTCACGTCGGCGAAGGTGCCATCGCCGTTGTTGCGGTACAGGCGTGAACCGCGGCCCCGATAGGCGGTCTGTGAGCAGTAGGCGGGCATGCCCTGGAAGTCGCAGCGGCGCGGGTCGGCATAGGAGAACTCGGCGTAGTTGGCGATGAACAGATCCAGGCGTCCGTCGTTATTGAAGTCGAACCAGGCGGCGGATGCGCCCCATTCCCCCTGGTTGGCGGTGCCGCTGGATTGGGTAATGTCGCGGAAGGTGCCGTCGCCGTGATTGCGATAGAGCGCGCCGGAGGGATAGCCGGAGAGATAGATGTCCGTGAAGCCGTCGTTGTCGAAGTCGGCGGCGGCGGCGCCCATGCCGAAGAAGGCGGTACGGCCGAGGCCGGCTTTGGTAGTCACGTCGGTGAAGCGGCCGTTGCCGAGGTTCCGATAGAGAGCGTGACGGACCTCGGTCTTCGACTTGCCGCGCGGTGTCTCGCCGCCAGTGACGAAGAGGATATCGAGTTTGCCGTCGTTATCGTAATCGAGGAAAGCGACGCCGCCAGCGGTGGATTCGACAAGGAAGCGATCAGGCGATTGGCCGTTGAAATGACGCCAGGTGACGCCGGCTTCGGCGGTAACATCGCGGAACAGGGGTGTGCCGGAGGCCCACAGCAGCGCCCAAGCCAGCCAGGTCATGGCTGCACTCCCGGCGGTTCTTCGGCCTGCTTGCGTTGACGGAAGGCGTCCATGTGGCGGGCGGCGTCATCCAAGCGCCCAGTGCGGCGAAGGGCGCGGGCCATGGCGTAGTGGAGGCGGGAATCGTCGAGGCCATTGCGAGCGGCCGCTTCGAGATGCGTAAGGGCGCCCGCCGCATCTTCACGCGCAAGAGCAAGGCTGCCGAGCTGGTAGTGGGCTTCGGCCAACGTGGCGTCAATAGCAAGGGCCGATTCGAGCATCTGAATGGCGCGGGCGGGTGGAGCGGAGCCGGATTCGGCCATACGGGCGAGGAGCACGCCGTAAGCCTGGCGATGCAATGCGTCGTTGGGGAACTTCTTGAGTCCGGCGATGAGGGTGGCTTCGGCGTCGTTCACAAGCCCGGCGCTCGATTGTGCGATGGCGAGTCCGGCACTGGCATCGGAGGAATCAGGATCAAGCGTAAGAGCCCGGCGATAGGCGGCTACCGCGGCAACATTCTGCTGGTTTCTTGTTTGAAACAAGCCAAGCATCAGATGGACGCGCGAGGAGTTTGGGAACCGCGATGCCGTTTGCTGGGCGTGCAGCAGTCCCGCGCGAAACCGCCGTTCCCGCGCAAGGAGGGCGCCCCACTCCAGGGAGACCGATTCCAGCTTTTCCAGAAGTTTGGGGTTGGCGGGGTCAAGCCGCACCGCCTCGCGGAAGGCAGCTACAGCCGGTTCCCACTTTCCTTGGCGTTCCAGGATGCCACCCATGGCGGAGCGGTACAGCGCATTGGCAGGGGCGATGCGGCTAGCCTCTTGCAGTTCAGCGATGGCCGCATCGAACTGGCCGGAGCGCGCGAGGTCATAAGCCTGGCGCGCCCGTTGCATAGCTTCCGGCGGCTCGGCAGCGGCGGACAGCAGCGCGGTTACCGCAAAGAGAAGGACCAGCCTCACCAATAGAACTTTAACCCGAACTGGATACTGCGCGGGCCGACCGATGTCGAGAAGGTACGGCCAAAGTTGACGTTCTCCACGGAGGTATTCGGATTAGCGAAATTGGTGTGGTTAAACGCGTTGAACATCTCCGTGCGGAACTCGAACCGGTAGCGTTCCTTGAACGCGAAGTTCTTGAAGATGCCGACGTCGGCGGTGTTGATGGAGTTGCCGCGAAGCATGTTCATGGTGGCGCTGCCGAAGCGCGGCGGTTGAGCCGGGTGCTTGGCGGTATTGAGCGGCCAATCGAAGGCATCGCGATCCCATCTTGGCGTGACCAGACCGTTGCCGCCGAGGAAGTAGGGGCGGAGCACATCGGGGCGGCAAAGGTTCTGCGCGGAGGAATTGCAGTTGGCGCCACCGATGGTGGGCGCACCGCCGACCGCATAGCCGGCGTGGAGGGTGATGATGGCCGACACCTGCCAGCCACCGACAATGGCATCGAGCACCCTGGGCATGTTGGTGGCGATCTGCTGTCCCCGGCCCCAGGGCACTTCGTAGAGCACATTGCCGGTGAAGCGATGCGGGAGGTGGTCGGAAGAATAGCCGTCATTGAGACGCAGGTTGAACGGGTTCTGCACCTGTCCGACGTTACCGCTGGAGCGGGCGCCGTTCTTGGCCAGCGTCTTGCTGAGCGTGTAGGCGCCCTTGAACATCAGGCCCTTGCCCATGCGGCGTTCGACCGTGGTGAGAAGCGCGTGATAGTTGGCCGCCCCGCTGTTGTTGAAGCCGTACACTCGATTCCACTTGGGGAACGGCAGGCGTGCCTGCAACGCGCCCGGGCCGGGCTGCGCGGAGTTGTAGTCCATCGCGTTTTCCAGGTGCGTGCTCTTTGACCCGAGGTACTGCGCCTCGACCACCGTGTCCTTGGCGATTTCCTGGGCGACTGAAAAGCTCCACTGTTGCGTATACCCATCAAGCCACTTGCTCTCGGGTCCGGTAAGGAGGCCGAAGATGGCGGTGGCGAGGCTGCCGTTGGGATTGCTGATGTCGCCCGCCCAGGTGAGTGTCGGCGTGGTGAGAGCCGATGTATAACCGGCCCACGTCTGCGCGGGCGGCCCGGTCACTGAGTTCTGGATGAGGTTCATCAACTGCGGGCTGGAATAGAAGAACCCATAGCCGCCGCGCATAACGGTGCGGGTCCCGCCGAACGGGCGATAGGCAAAGCCGATGCGCGGGGCGAAGTTGTTCTTGTCGGGAGTGAACAGGGTCTCGCGATCCAGATAGCCGAAGCCGAGGTCGGGACGCACGTTGCGGTAGAAGGGCTCGGCGGTCTTGTTCTGCTTGGGGAAGCGCAGGCCGCCCTGGCCGTTGGCGAGGGTGGGATCGAACGCGGGAGTGAGGCCGCCGAGTTCCACCGGAATCTGGCCGTACTCATAGCGCAGGCCGATGTTGAGGGTGAGTTTCGGCGACACCTTCCAGTCGTCCAGGACATAGGCGGCGAGCATGGTGCGGCGGAACCGGCCCGTTTCATTGGGGGTGAGGGCCACCGAGGAGGAGGAAATGTCGCCAAGCAAAAAGTCGGAGAAGCCATCTCCGGAGAACTGGCCGGTGAAGTTGTAGGAGTTGTTGAGGCGGGTGCCGAGGAAGGCATCGGCGCGGTGGCGGCGGATATCAACGCCGGCCTTGATATTGTGTTTACCGCGCGACCAGGTGATGCCGTCGTACCACTGGAAAGTGTTCACGGTCAGGAACCAGGGCTGGGCTTCGGAGAGGCTGCTGAAGATGGTATTGGTCATGCCCAGGCCTTCGACAAAGCCGGCTCCGCTGCCTTCCTTGGGAGCGAAGGGGACGCCCGCGTTGGCGGCGATGGGATTGCCGGAGTTCTGGCCGCGCTGGCGGTGGATCTGGCGTCCGTAGCTGGCGCGGAACTCGTTCAACAGGCGGCTGGTGAGCACGGAAGTCACATTGGCGGCGAGATTCTGCGGCTTTTGCGGGACGATCAGTCCACCGACGGTGGGGAAGGTGCCGGGGGTGTACCGGCTAATGTCCTGGAAGCCATACCGCACCATGAGGTCGTGCTTGTCGGTCATGCGCCAGTCATAGCGGAATAGCGCGGAATCGTAGTCGTCCTGGGCCGAGACGTTCGCGCTGTAGTTCTGATTGGGATTCGGGTTGTTGGGAGCGGCGTAGTACTTGACGAGAGCCTGTGAAATTGGATCCAGGCGGCTGGTGGGAATGATGTTGTTGGGGAAGGGCGTGTTACCCGCGCGAACATCGCGGATGACTTTGTTGTAGCCGGAGAAGTTGCCGCCCATCTGCGCGGCCGTGGGGACCATGCCGGTACGGAAGGCGCCATTGCGGATGCGGGAGCCATCGTAGTTGCCGAAGATGAACATCTTGTTCTTGAAGATGGGGCCACCGGCGGCGACTCCGAACTGATTGCGGCGCAGCGGAGCGATGGACTGAGCGGGGGTAAGGAAGAAGTTGCGCGCGTCGAACTTGTTGTTGCGGAGAAACTCCCACAACGTGCCATGAAACTGGTTGGTGCCGGACTTGGTAACCACGTTGATGACAGCGCCGCCGCCGGAGCCAAACTCGGCCGAGTATTGGCCGACCTGGATGCTGAACTCCTGGATGGCGTCGACGGAGGGGCCGAGGTTCCAGCTATTGAAGAAGGCTTCTTTGTTGTCGGCGCCGTCGAGTTGATAGTTGTTGTCCTGGTGGGGCATGCCAGCCGCCGTGGGTCCGCGTTTGTTGACGATGGCCGCCGAACCGGTGCCTTCGCCGATGCCCGCGGTGAGCGTCGTGAGTTCCATGAAGTTGCGCCCGTTCAACGGAAGGCTGACCACGCGCGACTGGTTGATGACGCCGCCGATGAGGTTGCTTTCGGTATTGATGACGGAGGGGCGGGCGCTCACTTCGAGAGTCTGGGTGACGTCGCCGATCTGGAGTTCGATGTCAACGCGCGCCTGCTGGCCGACTTCGAGCACAATGCCGCTAACGGTGGCTTTCTTAAACCCCGCGGCTTCGGCTTCCACACGATAAGGGCCTGGGTTGAGCGCGGGGATACGGAAGTTGCCGGACTCGTCGGTGGTGGCCTGGCGGGCTAGGTTGGTGCCTTCGTTGATGGCCCGCACCGCAACGCCGGGGACAAGGGCACCGGCGCCATCCTTGACAACCCCGGTGAGAACGGCGGTGGGTACCTGAGCGGAGGCAATAACGTGGAAGGCGAAAAGCCCAGTCAGTAGAGTAAAGAAACGCGTGCGAGAAACCCTGGTAATCATCGTCAGCTCCTTAACGTGCCGGCGCAATCTGGGCGACCGATATCCTGGACACCTGTGGTGTGGGTATGGGGCAGAGTCTAGCACAAGTCGTGGTTTGTCTCCTATACTCGGACGATGACTTTGCAAGGGTTGGCGTTCAGCCTACTGGCCACCGCGGGCGTCTTGTTCTGCGCCGATTTTCCGCATCAGACGGTCACTACGGGAGTGGGCTACTTTCCCGTGGCGATCCCGCTGAAGAATGGCGATGTCTTGGCGGTGATCCGGGGCGGCGCGGCACATATCGGGGTGAAGGGACGGCTGGACCTGGTGCGGTCGAGCGACAAGGGCAAGACCTGGTCAGCGCCCTGGACGGCAGTGGATGGCGAGTTCGACGACCGCAACCCGGCAATGGGGCAGTTGGCCGATGGGACGATTGTGCTGGCGTATGCGATCGCGTCGGGCTACGACGAGAGCGGGCTGCGGTTTCCAAGCCGCGAGAAGCGAGTCTTCGACGGCGTGTACCTGGTCTTTTCGAAGGACAATGGGAAGACGTGGTCCAAGCCGGTGCGCGATGCCGCCATCCACAACTTCTATGCGAACAAAGGGCTGGTATCGCCGTACGGCAAGATTGTCCAGTTGAAAGACGGCACGGTGTTGATGGCGGTGTATTTCGAGTTCTTCGACGAACGAAAGAATGAGAGTTACATGTTCCGGTCGAAGGACGGCGGCAAGACGTGGGGCGAGCCGGTGCGGTTGGGCGAGCATATGAACGAGACGGGGATCGCGGTGTTGCGGGACGGACGCGTGCTGGCGGCGCTGCGATCGGAGAAGGGCGCGAACCTGTCGATCTCGGAATCGAAGGACCAGGGGCGAACGTGGTCAAAGCCGGTGCAGGTAACGGCCGACAGCGAGCATCCGGCGGATTTGATTCAGTTGCGAGATGGCCGTGTGCTGATGGTGTTCGGGGAACGCAACGCGCCCCGCGGAGTACACGCCTTGATTAGCGCCGATGGACGGACCTGGGACAACGCAAAGCCGATTGTCCTGGCCGACGATGCACCGAATGGCGATTGCGGATACCCGAGTTCCGTGGAGGTAGAAAAGGGCAAGATAGTCACGCTTTACTACCAGGTGGACGATCTGAAGAACGTACCGGCGAGTTCCTCCTCGCGGGCGGTGGTGTGGAGCGTGCCGGCGAAATGATTTTCACAAGTGGTTCCAAATTCGAAACGGCCGGTTTTGCCCCCTAGCGGAGGACCTCCGGATTGCTGGCGCCGGGACCCAACTCCCGATCCCGGCAACCAAGGCCAGTTATCATGAAAGAATGCTCGAACCGAGCCTATGGCTGGCCGCCGCGCAGCGCATCTGCGTGCTGACCGGGGCCGGTGTCTCGGCCGAGAGCGGCATCCCCACCTTCCGCGGCGCCGGCGGCCTCTGGCGCCAGTTCAAGCCGGAAGAACTCGCCACCCCGCAAGCCTTCCGCCGCGACCCCAACCTCGTGTGGGAATGGTACGACTGGCGCCGCCAGCTCATCGCCAAAGCCGAGCCCAACCCCGCTCACCGCGCGCTGGCCGAACTGGAGAAACGCGCCCCTAAATTCACCCTCATCACCCAGAATGTCGACGGCCTCCACCGCCGGGCCGGCTCCCGCAACCTGATTCATGTCCACGGCGACATCTGGCTAGTCCGCTGCACCGTCTGCGGCCGCCAGGAACAAAACGAAGCCACTCCGCTCCCCGAGATCCCCCCGCATTGCCCGCTCTGCGGCGGCCTGCTCCGCCCTGGCGTCGTCTGGTTCGGCGAAGCCATGCCCGCCCAGGAATGGGAGGCCGCCGTTCGCGCCGCCCGCCAGTGCGATCTGTTCTTAGTCATCGGCACGTCCGCCGCCGTCATGCCCGCCGGAGGCCTCGCCATGGACGCCAAAGCCGCCGGCGCGCGCGTCATTGAAATCAACGCCGAGGAAACCGGTCTCTCCCGCTACGTCGACGTCTCTCTCCGCGGGCTCGCCGGCGAACTCCTCCCCGCCCTCCTCCAGGAAGGAATACGCAAGTGATCGGTTACTTTGACGCCTTCTCCGGCATGAGCGGAGATATGACCATCGGCGCCCTCGTCGACGCCGGAGCGCCGTTTCCCGAACTCGTGCGCGGCCTCGACGCCCTCGCCACGGGCGCCTCCTTCCGCCTCGAACGCGTCAAACGCAGGGGCATCGCCGCCGCCAAGTTCCACGTCGACTACGAACCGCAGCGCCAGCATCGCCACCTGCATCACATCCTGGATATGATCGACAAGGCCGGCCTCCCCGCACCCGCCAAACAGTCGGCCACCGCCGCCTTCCAGAGCCTCGGTGAAGCGGAAGCCGCCGTACATGGCATCTCCCTGGAGAAGGTACACTTCCATGAAGTCGGCGCGGTCGATTCCATTTGCGACATCGTCGGCGCCTGCCTCGCCATCCACCTCCTTGGTGTCGAAGCCGTCTATTGCTCCCCGATGAACGTCGGCAGCGGCACCGTCAACACCGAACACGGCGTCCTCCCCGTACCCGCCCCCGCCACCGCCCGGCTACTGACTGGCAAGCCCGTCTATTCCTCCGGACCCACTACCGAACTCGTCACCCCCACCGGCGCCGCGCTCGCCGTCAGCCTTTCGAAAGCCTTCGGCCCGATGCCCGCCATGGAGATCGCGGCCACCGGCTATGGCGCCGGCGACAAAGACTTCCCTATCCAGGCCAACGTCCTCCGTTTCACTCTCGGCCGCGCCTCCAGGGCCGTTGAAGCTACCGCCGTCGCCGTCCTCGAAGCCAATCTCGACGACTGCTCCCCCCAGGTTCTCGGCTATGCCATGGACCGCCTGCTGGCCGCCGGAGCCCTCGACGTCACCCTCCAGCCCCTGCAGATGAAGAAGAATCGCCCCGGCACCCTGCTCCGCGTCATCGCCACGCCCGAATCCCAGGAGCAACTCGCGAATCTAATCTTCAGGGAGACTCCCACCCTCGGGCTGCGCATCCAGCGCGCCGACCGCCGTGTCCAGGCCCGCGAAATCGTGGAAGTCCAAACCGAGTTTGGTTGCGTGCGCATGAAGGTGACTGGCGATACCTATGCGCCCGAGTACGAAGATTGCCGCCTTCTGGCTGAATCCAGCGGTATCCCGCTGCGCCAGATCATCGCCGAAGCCAACGCAGAATACCTCAAGAATCGATGAAATACTACATCACCGTCCCCATCTATTACGTGAACGCCGCGCCCCACATCGGCCATTTCTACACCACCATGGTGGCCGATGCCCTGAAGCGCTTCAAAACCATGCAGGGTTATGAGGTGATGCTCGCCACCGGCAGCGATGAGCACGGCACCAATGTGGAACGCGCCGCTAAGGCCCAGGGCAAAGCGCCCGAAGAATACACCACTCTCATCGCCAAGGAATTCCAGGACACCTGGCAGAAAACCGGGCTCGCGGTCGACCGCTTCATCCGCACCTCCGACCCGCGCCATCACGAAACCGTCCGCTGGCTCTTCCAGCGCTGCATCGAGCGCGGCTACGTCTACAAGGGCAGCTATACCGGCCAGTTCTGCGCCAATTGCAACCTCTTCGTGACGGACGCCAAGCCCGGCGACAACTGCCCCGATTGCGGCCGCCCCACCGAAACCATCACCGAAGAGAACTACTTCTTCAAGCTCTCGGCCTTCCAGGATAAGCTGCTCGCGCTCTACGAGCAGCAGCCCGATTTCATGGGCCCCGACATTCGCCGCAACGAAGTCATCGCCTTCGTCAAGCAGGGCCTTACGGACCTCTCCATCACCCGCACCAACATCACCTGGGGCATCCCCGTGCCGGGCGAAGAGAAGCACGTCTTTTACGTCTGGTTCGACGCGCTCATCACCTACATGACCGCCGTCAAAGACCTCGACCTCTGGCCCGCCGACCTCCACCTGATCGGCAAAGAGATCTCGCGCTTCCACGCCATCTACTGGCCTGCCTTCCTGATGGCCGCCGACCTGCCCTTACCCAAACGCGTCTTCGCCCACGGCTGGCTCCTGTTTGAGAACGATAAGATGAGCAAGTCGCGCGGCAACATCGTCCGCGCCACGCCCATCCAGGAAGTCATCGGCGTCGATGCCCTCCGCTACTTCCTGCTCCGCGAAGTTCCCTTCGGCTCCGATGGAAGCTTCTCCTACGATGCGCTGGTCGGCCGCTATAACGCCGACCTCGCCAACGGCCTCGGCAACCTGGTTTCGCGCACGCTCAGCATGATCCAGCAGTACCGCGGCGGCGTCATCCCCGAACCCGCTCCGGGCGTCGGCGACGAAGTGGCCGCCAAGGCCGCCGAAGTTGTTACCACTTACAAAGAGGGCTTTGAGAAGTTCGAGTTTTCGAAGGCGCTGGAGGCGGTCTGGAGCCTGATCGGCGCCGTCGATAAGTTCATCGTCACCCAGGCTCCTTGGACGCTGGTCAAGAAGCCCGAGCAGCAGCGCACGCTGGACGGGACGCTCTATACCGCCGCCGAAGTCGTGCGTCTGGTGACGGCGCTCGTCTACCCCGTTATGCCCGAATCGGCCGCCAAGATCTGGGATCAACTCGGCATGACCGACAAGCTGTCCGCCGTTCGCGAGGACTCTCTCACTTGGGGTAAACTCGCCACCGGCCACACCATCGGCCAGACCTCGGCTGTCTTCCCGCGCTACGACGCCAAGATCGTGATCCCCAAGATGCTCGATCTGGAAGCCGCCGAAAAGGCCCGTCAAGCCGCGCTCATGGGCAAGAAGGAAGAGCCCGCCGCGGCCGCCGAAGTGGCCCCTTCGAACATCAGCCCGATCGCCGAACCCATCGACATCGAGGCGTTTGGCAAGGTCGACCTCCGCGTCGGCAAGGTGCTGAAGGCCGATAAGGTGAAGGGCGCCGATAAGCTGCTGCATCTGGCCGTCGACATCGGCGAACCCGAGCCGCGCTCCATCGTCGCCGGCATCGCGCTGGCCTATCAGCCCGAGCAGTTGATCGGACGCAAGGTGGTGATCGTCGCCAACCTGCTGCCGCGAAAACTGCGCGGCTTGACGTCGCAAGGCATGATCGTCGCGGCGTCGCTCGAAGGCGGCTCGCCCGTGCTGGCCAGCTTTCTCGAAGATGTGCCCGTGGGAGCCCGCCTGAAGTGATCGATTCGCACTGCCACCTCGACCATCGCAAGTTCGAATCGGACCGCGAGGCGGTGATCGAACGCGCCCAGGCGGCCGGCGTGGAGATCATGTTGAGTATCGGCACCGGCAATGGCCCGCCCGACGACCTCGAGGCGGGCATCGCCCTGGCCGACAAGTACCCGTTTGTCTGGACCACCGTCGGCGTCCACCCGCACGAGGCTGAGAAGTGCGACGATGCCGCGCTGGCCCGCATCGAAGAACTGCTGAAACACCCGAAGGTGCTGGCACTGGGCGAAATCGGCCTCGACTACCACTACAACTTCTCCCCGCCCGACCGCCAGAAGGCGGTCTTCCGCGACCAGATGGCGATCGCCGCCCGCGCCCGCAAGCCGATCATTATTCACACCCGCGAGGCGTGGGGCGATACGCTGGCCATGCTCCGTACCGAGTGGAAGGGCGCCGGTATCATGCACTGCTTCAGCGGCGGCGCCCCGGAGGCGCAGGCGTGCCTGAACCTAGGTTTTTATCTGAGCTTCGCTGGGGTGATTACGTATTCGAAGTCGGAGGGCTTGCAGGAAGCCGCGAGAATCGCCCCGTTGGACCGTATTCTGGTCGAAACCGACGCCCCGTACCTGGCCCCCGTCCCGCAACGAGGCAGACGCAACGAGCCGGCGTTTGTTGTGAGTACGGCAGCCAAGGTTGCGGAACTGCGGGGTATCACGATGGCGGAAGTTGATCGCGCTACCAGCGAGAACTTCTGGCGTCTGTTACACGGGTAAAGCTAACGCCGTAAATCAAAACTGCGACGAACCTCTTTGCCGGCTCCTGGCGCAACCCAGCGGGCCGGCATTGTTTTAGGTGCGTTACTCTGAGAACAATTCCGTGTCTGATTCAACCAAACTCTCCCGGCGCACCTTCGCCGCCACCGCCGCGGCTCCCATCCTCGCCTCGGCCCAGCAGCAAGGCTCCCTGCGCGCCCGCCTCAAAATCGATACCGAACGCGTCATCGGCGATATCGATCCGCTCATTTACGGCAACTTCATCGAACACCTCGGGCGCTGTATCGACGGCGGCATCTTCGAAGAAAACCATCCGCTCTCCGACGCCAACGGCTTCCGCAAAGACGTCTTCGAAGCCGCCAATAAACTCAACGTCACGCAACTCCGCTGGCCCGGCGGCAACTTCTCCTCCAACTACCACTGGCGCGACGGCATTGGCCCGCGCGACCAGCGTCCCCGCCGCCTCGAGATGGCCTGGGGCACCGTCGAAACCAATCGCTTCGGCACCCACGAGTTTCTCCAATACGCCGGACAGATGAAGACCGAGCCCTACATCTGCGTTAACCTCGGCACCGGCTCCTGGACCGACGCCCAGCAATGGGTGGAATACGTCAACTCCGCCGAAGACACCGAAATGACCCGCCTGCGCCGCAAGAACGGACGCCAGCAGCCCTGGAAAGTCAAATACTGGGGACTCGGCAACGAAATGGACGGCCCCTGGCAAATGGGCCACCGCAGCGCGGACGACTACGGCAAATTCGCCCTGGAAGCCGCCAAACTCATGCGCTGGACCGACCCATCTATTAAACTCATTGCCGCCGGCTCCTCCCACTTCGCCAGCGGCATCGACTGGATCGGCTGGAACCGCACCGTCCTCGACCACCTCAAAACCCACATCGACTACATCGCCGTCCACCGCTACGTCGGCAACGCCGACAACAATTACTACGAGTTCCTCGCCAGTTCCCGCGATGTCGACGCGCGCACCAAGACCGTCGAAGGCCTCATCGATGCCGCCACGGCCGACATGCCCAACAAGCGGCCCATCTACATCGCCTGGGATGAGTACAACGTCTGGTATCGCGCCCGCGGCAACAAGGAGCGCGGCCGCCGCATCCTGGAAGAGATCTACAATCTCGAAGACGCTCTCGTCGTCGCCACCTTCCTCAACTCGTTTATCAACCACGCCCACATCGTCAAGATGGCCAACATGGCCCAACTCGTGAACGTCATCGCCCCTATCTTCACCAACGAAAAGGGCCTCTTCCTTCAAACCATCTACTATCCGCTGCAACTGATCGCCAACAACAGCAAGGGCAAGGCGCTCTCCGTCTTCCTCGATTGCCCTACCTACGAGTCGAAGAAGTACGGCCCCGTTAGCTACCTCGATTGCTCCGCAGCCCTCGACAATGGCACCCTCATCCTCAACATCGTCAACCGCCACCGCAACCAGCCCGTTGAAGCCGAAATCGACCTCCAGGACCGCAAATTCTCCGGCCCGGTCGAAACCGCCGAAGTCAACGGCCCCGACATCAAGGCCGAAAACGGCTTCGGCAAAAACCTCGTCAAATCGACACCTGGCACCGCACGTGCTGAAGGCGGCAACCTCCGCTACCGCTTCGCTCCGCATTCCTATACCATGCTGAAAGCGCGGCTGGCCTGATGGTGGTTAGTACTATTTTCGAGGATGCCGTGGAGCAGATCCTGGATATCGCGCAGCGGTTCTCCTCGGCACTGGAGAAGGCAGGCATTCCCAACCGGATCGTTGGGGGATTGGCCGTGTTTCTGCATGTCGATGCCCGCGATCCGCTGGCCGCACGCCTCACCCGCGATGTCGATATCGCCTTTGATCGCAGTTGGCTCGATTCGGGTTAAGGCTGCCGTCGAACCGGAGGGCTTTGTCTATCGCCACGCGGCAGGGGTGGACATGTTCCTGGAAACGCGCAGCGGCCGTCCGCGCAGCGCGGTGAAGCTGTATCCATGCGACATACCGGCCGCCCACCAACGAATCGGGCACCTGCCAATCGCCCCCATCGAAGACCTCGTCCGCATGAAACTCACGAGCTTCCGTCTCAAAGACCAAGTCCACATCCAGGATCTGGATCGCGCCGGCCTTATCACCCCGGAAATCGAAGCATCCCTCCCCGACACCCTCCGCCCCCGCCTCACGGCAGTGCGACTCTCCGAGTAGCATTCCCAATGCAATACAAGTGCGAGTCCGTCCGATAAATCAGCTCGTCATCCACCACCGCCGGCGACGCCGTGATCCGCTCCTCCAACTCATTCGTCGCCAACAACTCAAAGCGCGCACCCGCCTTCACCACGAACGTCCGCCCATCGTTGTTGCTCACATAAATCCGATCCCCCGCCGCCACCGGCGAAGAGTTCGCATTCCCGCCCAGCCGCTCTCGATAGTGCTCCTTGCCCGTGCGCCCGTCCAAACACACCAGAATCCCGTTATCCATCCACGAATACAGCAACCCGCGATGGTACACCGGCGACGGCTCCTGCGGCCCCGGCCGCTCGCTTTCCCATACCTTCTCCGGCGCCGCGCCATTCCCCCGCAACCGCACCGCATGGATCGGGCTCTGCCGCCATAACTGGCAGAACACCGCTCCGTCGCCACACACCGGACTGACAATGATCTCCCCATTGAATGGCCCCGAGCCCTCGCCATACTGCCACAACTCGCGCCGTGTCAGCGCGTCATACGCCGTCAGCCGGTTCTTGCTCGAAACCAGTATGTCCGTCTGTCCGTGATGCCGTACCACCAGCGGCGTCGCGTGCGCCGTTCCAATCGGCCGCTCCAGCTTCCACGCCACCGCACCCGTCTCCTTATCCAAACCCGCCAGGTAGCACGGCCCCTTGTGGTGATCCCAGGGAAACAGGACAGAATCGGCCAGCACCACCGGGCTCACCCCATAGCCCCATGCCATCTTCGGATCCCCGAACAGCGACACATACCGCGTCACCCACACGAGCTTCCCGGCATGCGTATACCGCGCGATATCCGCATTCCCGAACGCCACATACACCGCGTCGCGCGTTACCGCCGGCGTGTTCACCGCCAGATTCGACTTCTCATGCGCCCGCTGGTTCACCCCCAGCCCAAAATCATGCCGCCACAATTCGCGCCCCGTTATCCGGTCAAAGCATAACGTCCACAGCGTCTTCGCCCCACTCTTCGACTCCTCACTCGTTACAAACACGCGGTCGCCCCACACTACGGGCGAACTGGTGCCCCATCCCGGCAAGCCCAGCGCCCAGCGCACGCCCCGCCCGCGGCTCCAGTACAGCAGCGGGTCCGCTCCCCGCGCCACCCCATCGCCGGCCGCTCCCCGCCATTGCGGCCAGTTCGCCGCCGGCAGCGGACTGCCCAACAGCATACCCGCGCTCCGTCTCGTCATCCCGCGCATGCTCCTATTCCAGCACGCCCCTGGGTCACAATAGAGAACATGTATCGAATCCGGATAGCCGTCCTTCTGGCACTGGGGCTCGGCACTGTGCACGCGGGCGGAGTCGGCCCTCAAAAGGGTGCGCTCGTCGTGGTCGGCGGCGGCACCGTCACTGCCGCCATCATCGATCGCTTCGCCACCCTGGCCGGTGGCAAGGATAGCCCCGTCATCATCATTCCCACCGCCGGGGAGCGCGACACCTTCGACCCCGAATGGCTCAACCGGCACTTCCTCGCCAAAGCCGGCTTCACCAAGCTCCAGGTCCTGCACACCCGCGACCGCAAGCAGGCGGACGCCAAAGCCTTCGCCGAACCCATCCGCCGGGCCCGAGCCGTCTGGTTCGACGGCGGCCGCCAGTGGCGCCTGGTCGATTCCTATCTCCATACCCGCACCCACAAGGAAATAGTCGCCCTGCTGAACCGCGGCGGCGTAGTCGGCGGTTCCTCGGCGGGCGCCACCATCCAGGGCTCCTACCTGGTTCGAGGCGCCCGCTCCGGCAACACCATCATGATGGCTCCCGGCTATGAGGAAGGCATGGCCCTGCTCCGCAACGTCGCCATCGACCAGCATCTGCTCAAACGCAACCGCCAGGACGACATGCTTGCCGTCATCGACCGCTATCCCCACCTGCTTGGCATCGGCATCGACGAAAGCACCGCCGTCGTCGTGCGAGGCGATCAGGCGGAAATCGTCGGCGACAGCAAGGTCGCCATCTACGACCACCAAGCCCCCCGTGCCGCCGATGGCAAACGCTACTACTTCCTGGCCTCCGGCGACCGTTTCGATCTCAGCAAACGGAAGCGGAATTAACCATGCAACTGCGCCAGGCCACCGCGGCCGATCTGCCCTTCGTCATGGAAACCGAGCGCTGGTTCTGCGCCCAGGGCTTCGTCGGCGTCGACGACCCGCCCGTACATCAGGCGCAACTGGCCAGCCCCGATTGCCTTTACCTGATCGTCGAGGAGAACGCCGCCCCGGCGGGGTTCGCGATCCTACGCGGCCTTGCCAATCCCAACCGCAGCGTCGAACTGAAGCGTGTCGCCATTGCCGAACCCGGCCAGGGCCTCGGCCGCCGCTTCCTGCGCTCCCTCCTCCAGATCGTCTTTGACCAGTACGGCGCTCATCGCCTGTTCCTGGACGTCTATCCGGAAAACGTCCGCGCCCGCCACCTTTACCAGAAGCTCGGCTTCGTGGACGAAGGCGTCATGCGCGAATGTATCCGCATCGACGACCGTTACCGCTCCCTGATCCTCATGTCCATGCTCGAAGCCGAGTACCGCCGCCTGTAAACTACTCTCTTGCGCGATTCCCTCATAGCTTGGCTGGTGCGGGCCCTCCTGTGGCTGCTGGGACATCTGCCTCTCGCGGCGGCTCTGGCCCTGGCGCGCGCTGCGTTCGCCTTCCTTGACCGGCTGGTCCCCCGCTACCGCCGCATCGCCGGCCGCAACCTGGAACGCGCCTTGCCCGAACTAGAGCCGGATGGCCGCGAACGCGTCATCGACGGCGTCTTCACTTCCCTTGCCCGCATGCTCGCCATGTTCGCCCGCTTTCCCCAACTCAACCGCACCAACATCCACCAATACATCGGCTACGAAGGCTTCGAACATTTTCAAGAAGCCCTCCAGCAAGGCCGCGGCGTTCTCTTCTATACCGCCCACCTCGGCGCCTGGGAACTCAGCGCTTTCGCCCACGCTCTCCTGGCCGAACCAATGCATGTCATGGTGCGGCCGCTCGATAACGCCGCGCTCGATCGCCTGGCCACCCGCTACCGCACCCTCTCCGGCAATCGCCTCCACGACAAGAAGGCCAGTGCCCGCGCCATGATCCAGGCGCTCCGCGCCAACCAGGCCGTCGGCATCCTCGCCGACCAGAACGCCATGCCCAACGAGGGCGCCTTCGTCCCGTTCTTTCAACACCTCGCCTGCGCGCATACCGGCGTCGCCCGCATCGCCGCCCACACCGGCGCAGCCGTAATCCCGGGCTTTGCCCTTTGGAGCGATAAGGAACAGCGCTACGTATTGCGCTTTTACCCGCCAGTGCCGATGAGCGGCGATGCCGTCGAAGATACCCGCCGCCTCCATGCCGTGCTGGAATCCGTCATTCGTGAGTACCCGGACCAGTGGCTCTGGATCCACCGCCGCTGGAAAACGCGCCCCGTGGGTGACCCCAGCTTTTACTGAAGTGTGGGGGGCTAGGTGTACACGGCTTGTGTACACTGGCTTCATGAAAAAGATCACGTTGAGCGCCGACGAAGATCTGATCGCACGTGCAAGGAAACGCGCTCACACGGAGAACACCACGCTGAATAATCTGTTCCGTGAGTGGCTGGCCGGCTATGCGGCTCAAAGCTCTCTATCAGCCGGCGACATACGCCGGGTTTCACAAACGGTAGAGCACTTCCGCGCCGGGCAGCGCTTCACGCGGGAGGAGCGGAATGAGCGATAGATTTTTCATTGACACTAATCTGCTGGTCTACGCCATTGATGGAAGCGACCGCCGCAAGCAAGCTGTTGCACAGAAGTGGTTGGCTAAGGCTCATGAGTCCGGGGACGGGACACTGAGCTATCAGGTCGTGCAGGAGTGGTTCAACGTAGTGATGCGGAAGGCAGCGGTATCACTTAGCTCGGATGAGGCTAGGTCGATCTATCGGCACCTAATTGAACCGCTTTGGCACATTCAGTCGAGCCACGAGCTTCTCCATCTCGCGCTCGATGTAAACCGGACGGATCTGCTCTCGTGGTGGGATTCGCTGATCGTCAGTGCTGCCCTTCAGGGCCGCTGCAAAATACTTCTCACGGAAGACCTTCAACATGGCCGCACGATCCGCGGCCTCAAGATTATGAATCCGTTTCATGCAATGACGGACCAGTAACGCTTTCCACCACATACGTTCTTGCCCGGAGATGCGCGACAGCCCGTAGAATCGTGTCCAGCACCAAATCCAAATCCCTACCGACATCCTCGGCAAGGAAGCGCAGGACGATATAGCCGTTCTCCTGCAGGAGTTGATCCTTACGGCGGTCGCGGCGGTAGGCGGCGGGATCTCCCAAATGATGCGGGCCGTCGATCTCGATCGCAATGGGCGGCTGCGGACACAGGAGATCGACTTCCATGCCACTCGATCCGTCGAATGGGACGGGCAGGCGGGCGTTCAAGCGGAAGCGCCCAGCGGTCACCTGTAAAGTCTCGAGGCGCCGGTAGAGGAACGCTTCGGCTGCGCTGCGTGCACGCGCCAAGCCCTCGGCGTCGGCGGGCAGCGGGCGTGCTACGGCAACGAATAAAGTCGCCAGCGGCAACTGCACGCCGTCGCGGACGAGCCTGCGTACGCTCGCCGCATAGTCGCGCTTCCACGCCGGATCAACCGGTAGCGGAACCTCCGCCGGCCATCCCGGAATGGCGCCCGCGGGTAGCACGATGGTGTATCCCACGGCCTCGTATCCCCGGCAGCGGCGGTCGAACATCCGCGACAGCATGGGGACGTCGAGGTCCGCGTAATCATACACGCGCACCTCACGCTTGGCATCATGGAGCCGGTGAAGTCTCCCGACATATTGGGCTACGGTGCCGCGCCACGAGATCGGAAGGGTCACGAAGAGTGTATCGAGACGCGGATCGTCAAAGCCCTCTCCGACGTACTTGCCGGTGGCGAGGATCACGCGCTCCTCCTTGGGGGGAATGCCGGCTAGCCTCTCTCGAACGGCCTCCGCTTGCTTGCGGCTCATCCCGCCGCGCAGCACCACCAGGTGACGTACCGCGCCGTCGAGCTGATCCGCGAGTAAACCGATGTGCCGGTTGCGCTCCGTCAAGATCAGCGGCGAGCGCCCGTCGCGCACCGCACGGATCACGTCGTCGCAGATCAGACGGTTCCGCGCTTCGTCGTCCACCAGTTCCTTTGCGAGAGAGAGAAACTCGTTCCGGCGGTCGGGCTCCGGTCCACGCTTCGGATGGAAGCCCGTGGGCCGGACGATCATGGTGTGTTCGAACGGGCGTAGCGCGGCCTGCGCTTTGGCATTCACCCGGTACCGCACCGGGCCGCATTGCATGAAGACGATGGGATGGTGTCCGTCCTTGCGGGCCACCGTCGCCGACAGACCCGTGACGAACTGCGCTCTCGCACGGCGCGCCACCTGTTCAAAGCTCTGCGCCGAGAGGTGGTGGCACTCGTCGACGATGAGGTGTCCATACTCCCCGACGCAGTCATCCACAACGCCCTTGCGGATGAGGCTTTGGATGAGGGCGACGTCAATGGTCCCGCGCGGTTTGCGGCGCCCGCCCCCGATTCGCCCGATCGCCGAGGGTGGCACGTTCAAGAAAGTGGACAACCGCTCGACCCACTGCTCCAGCAGTTGCCGGCGATGCACCAGAATCAGCGTGTTCACGCCGCGCTGGGCAATCAGCCATGCCCCAATCACCGTCTTGCCGAACGCAGTAGTCGCCGCCAGGACGCCGTTCTCATGCGCGAGCATCGCCTCCGCGGCGGCCTTCTGCTCCAAGCGGAGTTCTCCCGCGAATGCCACGTCGATTGGCTGGCCGCGGTTGCGCTCGTCCCGAATCGTTGCCTTGATTCCAAGGCCGGCGAACAGTTCTCGCACGTCGTCCAGGCACCCGCGCGGTAGGCCAATGTGATGCGGATGGTTCTCCGCGCAGGAGATCACCCGCGGCTTGTCGTAAGTGGGCAGCCGCATCGCCTGCGCCTTGTAGAACTCCGGATTCTGAAAGGCCGCTAGGCGTACCAGGCGGTTTCGCAGGGCTGGCGGAAGACCTTCCTTCGGGATGTAGATCTCGTTGCCCAGCACGACCTCCAGGCTCCGCGGCAGTTCACCGGCGATAGGCGGATCCTTCCGGCGCCGCGAAGGAGGCATCGTCCAGGGCACGGCCTCATCCTCCTCCGCCAGTGGAAATCGAATGCCAATCACATTCCCGGCGCGCTCCGCGTTGCGTACCAGATCCTCTATCTGGGTACGGCTGATCTTCCCAACCGAGGCGAGAAACGCCCACTGATCGTCATAGGGCAGGAAGCTGTCATCGACAAACACGCTGTTACCCCGCTCGCGGGCCTGCTTTTGCAGGGGTAGGGCGATCAGGTTGCCGAATCCACCCTGCGGCAGCGTGTCTTGATTGGGGAAGAAGCGGTCGTAAGAGTCCAGGCCAACGTCAGGGCGGCGTTCCATAGTCTCGGTGAGCAATAGCGCGCCCAGGCTGCGGGCCAGAGCCGCGGGAATCGCCTCTTTAAAGAAGAGCCAGACGTGCGCTCCCGATCCCGAACGCGAGCGCTCCACGGCGTACGGCACCTGCATGCGGCGGCAGGTTTCGACGAAGGCGGATACGTCTTCCCGCCATGCTTCCTTGTCGAAATCGGCTGCCAGGAAGAAGCACGTCTCATCCAGGAGAATCGGGTAAACGCCGGCGACGAACGGTTGCCCGGCGGCATCGCGCCCCGACAGGTGCCACCAGATCACGTCTTCGGTTATAGCCAGGAAACGGCGATTTGGGCATTCGGCGCATTTGATCCGCGGTTTCTCGCAGACGCCGGGAACCCACTCGTTTCCGCAGGCTGGAGCATAGCCGGATTTCCCGGTTCGCCGGCTTTCAAAGCGCCGCGGATATACGTCGTCACGCCCCCGGAACAGCGAACGGAACAGCGCGATTCTGGCCTCCGGCGAAGACCGGCAGTCGACAGGTTCCATCCTGCGTATGGCTATCATACTTCGATGTCATTGCATCGGCCATGCACGTTAGTTCAAGAAAGTCGAACCTTTGTGCGGGCGGAAGAGCGAATCTCGACCGTTCTCGATGTCTTTCGTTGGCCGCCTAATCACTGTGGACAGCAGGTCCGTGAGGATAACCGAGGAAGAGCCTTACCTGCAGATCCAGCGAGTTGCCCCGATTACAACCGGTGCAAAGCTTAACGCCAGGGACCGCCGGGTTCCCACCTTTGCACTGCCTGAGCCGCGCCGAACAAGGGTCGGACAAATTCGGCGACCTCCTGGCCTACGCCGGCCAGTGACGGCGTTTCCGCTGCGATCTGCAGTCGGCGAATGAACCCGGCCCATTGCTGAACCTTGCCTGCGTCTTCGAGAAACGTTGTCGTGAGTGCAGAGGGCAATACCGCGGGCACCGGCGTGCGACGCCGTTCAAACGTCGATCTTATGGCTGTGGCCAGGGCGGCGAAGTCGAAGCTCTGGGCCCGCGCGAGGAACCAGATGTCGTAGAAATCTTTCATCCGACTGTTTCGAATGTCGAGAACGACCATCGCATGCAGTTTCTCAGCGATCACCACCTCGGCCGGGTAGACGCGAAGGCTCGGTGCCTCCGACTGTTCGAGAATGGTGGGGTACAGGATAGAGCGGTTCCCTCACCACTGCATCGCCGAAGCCGATGTCAATCTGCAGCGGGACGCGAGCTTGATCAATTCGTGCGATAAGGTGAACGCGGACGCCTTGGTACTCTGCGTCTTCCTTTATCAACTCAGTCTCGATAGATGCGATGTTGAACTCAATGCCGTCTTCGCCTGGCAGGCTGGCAATATCGGCGATTCGCCGGGCCACGCCCTGTCGGCTGGGTTCGCCGAAGCCGAGCAAGTCGAGATCTTTCGTTGGCCGGTGCGGACGCCCACCCCAGACGATAAAGAGCATAGCGCCCTTCAGGAGGAAGTCGTTCCGATGAGCACTCTTACCAAGACGGAATAGGAATCGTTCAATGGCGTAGCGGACGAGGAGCGATTGGAACACTTCGCCGCTTTTCTTGCTCGTGTTGAGCAGCCGGGCACGGACCGACGCAGCGGTGTTCACGAAATGGCCTCGAGATATGGGCGGATGACGCGTGCCACCCGGCAGATCTCAGCAAAGTGCTGTATGTCGCGCACCGAGGCTACGCGTTTGCCCAGACAGATGCGGAGAGCTTCGATGGCGACATCCAATCCGATCTTGTTGCGGAACTTGAAGCAGTCGGCAATGGTCTTAGCCGGCGAGTAGATTTGAACCGGAACGCCTTCCAGTTTATGGACTTCCCGCCCTTCGGTGAGCGCCCTGCCCGTGCATCGCACCACACGGAGACGGACCGTATCCACCTTCGGAGCCCGGCGGCCGGCCGGCAGAGCGAGCCAGACTTCGGCCGGAAGCTGCGTAGTGAGTCCATGAAAAACGAGCGCGGACAGTAGACAAACTGTGGCATCTGGAACCCGTTTGCCAACCTCAGCGAGGGAATGGTGTTCTGTCACCGGCGTATCTGCGAGGCGATACAGGCCGCGCCCGGAACGGACCAACACGCCCTGGCGAAGGAGGCGCAGGAGGTACTCGCGAGGAATGCCTATCGCCTCGACGTCGCGCGGACGCAGCACGCCTAGTTGTGCTGCCAAGTCGGTGATCTCGGCTTGTTGCGAATGTTGCAACATGAAATTAGTATTTCATATCTATAGTCGTTTCGCAACGAATCTGGAGACCTGACTACCATCCCTTCCTCCCGCAGTCACTGACAGTCCGGCCCTGGCGTCAACGAGTTGGGTGCGGTGGGCTGGACGTTGCCGGTTTTGTCGACGGCTGTAGGGCCTATGGTAACGGGTTGCGATCCCACCGCCAGGGGAAAGCGGTGGCGGTGAAGGCTCGGGTAGGCGGGGTTCGTCGATGCGAGGGTTAGGATCTCATGCCCATTGCGAGCGCCGCACGAGAAAAGCATTATGCATGCTGCTGGTTGGTCCTCATAGCTTCCGTTAGCCTTTGCAACTCGCCAACGTACCCGGGGGCGGTTCAGCAAGTCTTAGGCTGGATCCGAAATGTGTGACCGCACAGAGATCGTAACCCCTAAAAAATGCTGAAAAAGACGCATTTCAGTGACTCCTAGGAACCCGCTACAAGACCGTCCCTACAAAAAGGTCCGGTTTTTCAATTAGTTGATGGTAGCGCTAACGGGATTCGAAAACTCAAAGCTGGTTTCCGTTCCTGTTAGCGCCTGCTAAGTGATTGATTTTCCGTCGTGCCAGGGTACCGATAATGCCACGTCTGCTACCCTGTTCTCCCAGGATGGCAACCCGATGGCAACCGTTTTCAGTTCCCGGCCAACGGTTGCTTGAACATCAGTCGAATGCTACTACGAAGCTCGCCCGGCATCTGGGCGCACATCTCCCACCCATACCGGCCCAGCAATCCAAGGATGGCTCCGAGCCCGTCCTCACGCGCTTGCCGGAACTGCTCGTTCCGCTCAGCGTCCCAGGTGTAGGCGGAGCCCTTGGAATATTCCACGGTGCCAATGTGCCCGGTTTCGGGGTTGTATTCGAACATGGCGTATTGCCACATAATGTCGTCGATCCTTTCTTCTGAAAAGTGGCCACCCCATAACTGCCTCAGCTTTGCGGGGTGGCCGAAAAGAGCTAATGGAACTTCTGCGGCCGGTCTCACCGCGTCGGACAAATTTCTATCGAATCCGGATGTAGCCCACTACGGCCCCGGCCACCGATGCTTGCCAGGACACGCCGCCAGGGCAGTACCGCCCGTCGAAGCGCACCACTACCGGCGCCCCTGGATCAACCGCCAGGTCCTTCACAACGACGCGCGGAGTGCCCTGCTTATCCTGCACGGTGACGGTCGCCGAGGTGGCGCCCGCCGTGCTGAAGGTCATTTCCTCTATGTAGCAGTTGCCGGGGTAAACGTCGGTAAGCGAGTTCGGAACCAGATCGGGTTCCAGGTGCTTTTTCTCGTTCAGGTATGCGGGGGGTGCTGCCACCAGTGACATGGTTTATCTCCTGTAGTTCCTCAACAAGGCCTCGATGCCCATAGCCAGAGGCTTGCTCTCGATGGCGGCCCGCTCACCCAAGGTGATGCCTTCACGGTGCGCGAACCAGTGCCCGATCAGCAGCAGCAGAGCATGCCGGATCGGATCGGGAATGTCGGTGCCGGCGTTGCCGTAACCCGCGATGAACTGCACTTCGATGGGGTTCCGCGGCGATAGCGCCACGGCTGGCCAGCTTGTGCCATAGTTGCGGATCACACGACCCGGCCTCATGTCGATATCCACAAGATACGTGCTGCCGCCCAGCGTCGTAGTGACGCCCGCGGTGTCGGTGTACTTGACGTGCGTGACGCTCTGAATCTGCCCCTTTGGGAGAATGAACTCCGATTCCGGCCAGGAGTCGTAGAACGCTTTCCAGGTCTGCGT
This sequence comes from uncultured Candidatus Solibacter sp., assembly GCA_964385495.1. Classification (GTDB taxonomy): domain Bacteria; phylum Acidobacteriota; class Terriglobia; order Bryobacterales; family Bryobacteraceae; genus CADEFT01. Next base: position 54,730 of record CAYLPH010000012.1, on the reverse strand, counting down.
GATGAGAGCGCCGCAAAGGTCCTCAACATACAGGCGCGCCGTCTTAATCAGCCCGTCGATATAGGCGTCCTCTGCCGCGTGATCCACGCGCAAGTGAAGCTTGGCCTGGTCGCGGGTGATGGGTTCCGCCGCGGGCCCTGTGATGAGTTTGGTTACCGGATACATGCTCAACTCCACAGGTTCCAATCCGGCCGCGCCGCCCGCGCCAGGACGCGGTAGGGGTTCTCTTCCTTCACCGCCGTAATCGCCGCCGCGGGGTTTGCCGGAAACGCCGTCAGGCTGACTTCCGCCACCGCGCCCGCCTGCACTACGCGTACCGCGCCGTCCCAAGCGTGCTTCAACAGCCGGAAGCCCACCGATAGCCCTTTGACGGCCCCGGCCTTCACTCGGCTGTAGGCTTCCCGGCCCGCTTGCGTATCCAGCAGCAGGCGCCCTTTCAGGCGCAAGCCCTCGGGGGTTTCCTCGAGCGTGCCGACGCCTACCACCTGGTCGGCTTTGTGCTGCCACAGGAGCGGAATCTCTTTCCCGGCGTCCGCGGTGAAGGCGCCTTTCTCGATCCGGTCACCTTGGGTATCCACGTTGCCGTAGACGGCCGCAAAGCCCTCGATCTCGCCCGCATCACTCGCGCTCTTGATTGCCAGCGCCAGGTTCAAAACATCAGACATTCGTGGGTACCTCCGATGCCGGAATCATGTTCGCCGGCCGCAGCAGCCGGTCCGTGTCGGGCAGTTCGGGAAGGTTCTCCCAGCGCCGCACGTCCGCGATGGTCAGGAACCCGGCCGCCAGGCCCTTGCTGTAGGAGTCGTAGCGGCTTGCCTGGTCGCCGCGCGCGATCGCGTTGGCGTCGAACTCCGCGAAGTGCTCACCGTCGGCTGGAAACAGCTTCACGGCCATCTCGCTCTCGATGTTCACCAGCCACGGCCGCAAGCTGTGTTGCATGAAGGCCAACATCTCGGTTTCGCTCGATGCATAGGCCAGCCGCGTCGGATCTCCGATCATATGGGGAGGGACGCGGAACCATCGGCAGATTTCCTGGACGCTGAACTGACGGCTTCCAAGGAACTGCGCATCTTCCGCGCTGAACCCCACCGGCTGCAGTTCAAGCCCGCCTTCGAGAACCACGGTCTTGCCGCGGTTCAGAGCGCCGCTGAAGTCGCCTTCGAACCACTTGCGCATCTTGTCGCGCTGCTCCTCGGAAAGCCACTGCGCCGATTTGAGCACCAGCCCCGGACGTGCCGAGTTCTTGTACAAGCTCGCGCCGTGCTGCAGCATGGCCAGGTCCAGGCCGATGCCCTGCCGCGCCATGCGAACAATCCCCATGCCGGTGATGCCGTCGAGGGTCGGCCCCTTCAGGTGCAAGACTTCGGAGTATTCGAAGCTCTTGCGCTCACCCATTGCCCAGTGCGAATAGGTGACGCGGCCGCCGTGGATGTCCACGGTGACCGCCCTCGGGTCCATGGGCCACAATGCGACGATCCGGTTATTGTCGGCGCGCTCGATGACGCTGTAGGCGTTGCCGTGCAGCAGCACATGAGCCATTGCCTGCTGGCGCCAGGTGTAAGAGGTCTGGTAATCATTCGGACGGTCGTGAAGGACGCGGTAGAGGGCATGCCCCGGCGCCTTCAGTTTGCTTGCTTCGGTGCGGCGATAGACGAACAGCGGTAGCGATCCAACGGACTCGCTCAGCAGCCGCACGCATGCCGCCGCCGCGGAACTCCCCATTGCGCCCTCGGGGGTGACATCGACGCCTGCATAGGTCGGGTGAACGTCGAACACCTCTTTGAGCCACTGTGCGGGCTGCCGTAGTCCGCTCTTGCGGATGAGCCAATCGGTGAAGGTTCTGAGCATCATGTGTTTCCCGGCCAGGGGTGGAGGGTGAAAGGAAGGAAAAGCCCGCCGCCCCCGGCCACTCCGCGCGTGCGGAAGTCTTACGCCAGTACCCCGCTCATGAGGCAGAACGCCGACGGTTGGAAGCATTGCACGTCAAGGCGCATGACGGCGCGGACCAACGTCTGATCCTTCTGAAAGCTCGAATAGACCGTGCCGGAAACATCATAGGCGCCCTCGCGCGATACCTCGATGGTGAGGGTCTTGCGAATGCCCACCGCAAGCTGATTCCACTGCCCCTGGAACACCAGCGATTCGTTCGTACCGCCGCCCAGGTTGTTCGGTACCTGGTTGCTCACCAGCCGCGCCAGTTCGGTCCACTCCCTCGGGGGAGTCAACGGCGTCTTGTCGCCACTGATGCCGGTGACGAACTTCGCCAGCGTCTCAGCGGTGCGCGGCGAATAGACGGCCGCGTTCGGCATGAAGTTGTCGGCGATGATGCTGTAGTAGGCAGTGAGGAACTTGGCGTAATCGGCCGGCGTGCCGACGCTGGTAACGGTGTTGATGCCGGAAACGTTCTGCAGCCCGCGGGGTTCGGGGGGAGTGCCACTGCCCACCAGCGCCACGCGATCCATCTCCAGGCCCAGTTTCTGCCCGATGCTCGCCTCAATCGCCGCGTCGACGCCCTGCGCATCTTCCAGGAGTTCGTTGTTGATGACCACTAGCGCCGCCAGCTTCCGCGCGGTGAACGTCACGCTATCGAAGGCCATGTCGGAAGCAGCGATTGCGCCCGCCTCGTTGTACCAGCCCGCCGTGATGTCCTGCGTTGCGCGCGCCAGCTTCAGCGTTGCGGTTTCCATCGGAATCGTGGTGGCCCCGGCCCTCATCGTCACCGCATTGTTGCGCGCCAAGTCGATGATTCTCGCCGCCAGCGGCACCGGGATGTTGATACCGCCCGCCGACGTCGGCGAAGACGCCATTGCTTTCTGCTCCAGTTCGGCCCCAGTCCAATCGCCGACGATGTAGCCCTTGAGAATCTTCCCGATGCTGCACCGCTCGAACTCGGGTTCATAGGTGCCCTTCCAGGTGTCCACCAGCGTATCGCTGGACTTCAGCACCTTGGGCCCGTCCGCCTGGTTCTGGCTGCCACGCAAGCCCGCCAGGAAGACGCCGCGGCCCGTGCTCTCCCAGGACTTCTTCACGTCCTCTACTTCGGTGTTCAATGCCTGGATGCGCGCGAGTTCCTCTTCGGTGGGCATGCGCTTCTCGGCGCCGATCTTGCCCACCAATCCCGTGAGCTCGGCGTGTTTCTCAATGATGTTGTCGAGTGCCGTTGTCATCGTTCGTTTGCTCCTGTCTCCTCTATGCCGATACATCGGTGTGGCCTATGGACTCCATGGCGCCCATAGGCGTAAACGATGACTCGGCTGCTATGATTATGCCCCTGTCGCTTTGCAATAACAAGTGCTTTCTCCTCAGATCACCACCGGCGCGGCCAGGAATTGATCCAGCGCCCCGTTACTATTCGCGCATCGCAAGACGCCATCGAAGGCCATGGCCAGCGCCACCACGCTATCGATGCGCCGCGCATACTTCAGCAGGGCAGGCTTCGTCAGTTTGATGTTGCCTGCTGGATCGCTGGTGACGGTCGCCGCCGTCACTTGCCACCGCAACAGCGGGCAGCCACCGTGCGCAAGACGGCCGCCCAGTACCGCCGCCTGCAGATCCTTCGTCGGTGTGCTCATCGACGCGTAGCCCTGCCCCATCTGCAGCACCTCCAGGCCCGCGCCGCGGAGGTCTTCGTACACTGGCGTCATGCCCCACCGGTCGTAGTTGATTCGCTGGATGCGGTACCGGTGCGATTGCTCGATGATGTGACGGACCACCAGCCGCGGATCGATCACGCTGCCAGGTGCCAGGATCACGCGCCCCTGGTCAGCCCATAGCCGATACGGCGCCCGGTCTCGCCGCTCGCGCTCGATGATGTTGTCCTCTGGAACCCATGCCCAATGCCGGAGGTAGACGCGCCCGTTCGGATGTGGGAAGGCCAGGGCGAAGGCGGTGAGGTCAGTCGTCGCGCTTAGGTCCAGGCCACCGTAACACGGCAGCCCTTCCAGTTCGGAGTCTGGTACGTCATCGCCGCATGCGTCCCACTTCGTCATGTCCATCCAGGTATGCGCGGCCGCGGTCCACTGGTTCAGATACAAGCGTTTGAAAGCATCGGCTTGCCCTGGTAGTTCCTTCGCACGTTGTGCCGTCGCGCGCATTTCATCCAACTCGCGGAACACGCCCAGGGCGGGGTTCGCCTTGAACCATGTGGCCTCATCCAGCCAATCATCGGACTCTGCCGCTTCGAAGATGCAGGCGTAGAAGCTCGGGTCGATGGTCGGGTCGTGAAGGACGCGTTTCGCATGCTGGTAGAGAGTGCCCAGCGGTGATTGCTGGTCAAAACCCGCGGTGCTGATGACGATGCCCAGCGGTTGCCGGCGCGCCCCGCCCGATGTGCGCAACACGTCGAAGAGTTCACCGTTCGGCGCCGCGTGCAATTCGTCGTAAACCCAGCACGTCAGGTCCATGCCGTGTGCCGTCGGTGCGTCGGCGGAGATGGCGCGAAACGTTGATTTCGTGCGCCTGTCGGTGATGCGCTTCTGTGCCCTGCTCACCACCGCGCGCATGCTCAGGATGGGTGACGCTTCCACCATGTCGGCCGCCGTGTTGAACAGCAGGGATGCCTGGTCCCTGGAGTTCGCCGCCACCACTACCTGCCCACCGGCCTCGCCGTCGAATAGCTGCTCCAGGGCAAGCCCCGCGGCCAGGGTGCTCTTGCCGCCCTTGCGGGGTATCATCAGCAGCGCTTCACGATACTGCCGGCGCCCGTCGGGTTGGAGGGTATCAAACAAATCTACGATGATCTGTTCCTGGAACGGCAGCGGCCGGAACGGCCGGCCCGCCCATTCGCCCTTGCCGTGAAGAAGGCAGCCTTCGAAGAAGCGCAACACGCGCGCCGCCCCGGTCGTGCCCTCCAGCAGGGATACCAGCGGATCGGTTTCTTTTCGCCTCAGTGCGATTTTGCGTAGTCTCGGCACCGTTACCCCTAGACGCTATTGCTCGGACGGCCCACGGCCCCAGGAGGGGCGATATCCAGGCCAAGCTGACGCCATGCGCGAAGGAAGAGGGACGCGGCTTGCTTTTCCACGTCGCAGGCGGGGTGACGCTTGCCGGCCAGGATGATTCCTTCGGCCTCGATGAGTCGGCGCGCTTCCGATGCCCGGTCCCACTGCGTCAGGGCAGCTTCCAGGAGCATCGCTGCGTTACCGTCGAGTTCGTAGTCGGCTGCCACTCGGCGCCAGGTGCGCTTCGATTCAGCGCTGAGATGCTTTGGGGGTGTCATATGCTTTCGGAACCATTTCTTTCGTGTTGAGGGGCATCGCGGTTGTTGTCGCCAGATCGCGTATGGCGTGACGGGGTATCCACCTCGCGGTACCGCAGACGATCCGGCGATGACTTCAACCCGCTGGTGAGCACGGCCGCCGCGCGTGCCGCCAGTTCCCGGGTGCGCTCCCCCACCGGCAGCAGTGGTATTAGCTCCCTCAGTAGGTTGCGGGTGCTGACGCATGCCCCCAGCAGTTGCACGTGCTCAGGTGCCAGTCGCTTCATGCTTCTCCTTATGTCGGGCTTCAAGAAATGGCTTAAAGTCATCGGGGGTGACTCGTTTGTGTCCAGGCATCGCAACGACGTTCACGGGCTCGGCCCGCTTAACCCCCTCCTCCGCTGCCAGTCGCATCTGCTCCAGCATCGCTTCACGCTTCTCCAGGTCTTTCGACCCAAAGAACTCGTACTGAAACTCGTGGAAGTCGAACGGCCATGAGCGGCGCGAATCCCGGAGACGGGCGAACTCCTTCCCTTGGCGAATCTGTTGCTCAAGCTGGCGCTGGCGTTCAGCTTCCTCAGCTCTAACGCGATCCAGGTACCCGGCGCCCTCACGCGCCATTAGCGCCGCTGCATGGTGGCAATCGCACCACGTACAGCCCGGTGGTTCGGTGCCAGTACCATTGCGATAGACGATCCCGTCGTTCTGGCACTTGTAGCATTTGGCGGCCAACTCGCCTGCGAGACAAGTGCAGAACTCCGCCGTTTCTGGATTCCGGCCAAAGCCGGCACACACCAGGCAGTCAGAGAATCTGTCCAATTTCTTCCAACCGAGTTCGCGGCAGCGGTCGACCACCGCCCGCTGAGTCGCGGCTACCGCTTCTACTCTGCGTTTCTCGTCTGCCTCACGCTCCAGCAGAATCTCCCGCGCCCACTTCTGTTTGGCTTCGTGCTCCCTGATGTCGGGCCACACGGTGGTGGCATCGGTCGGGTAGAAGCCGTAGCCCCTGATCTCCGAACTGTCAATACGCGTCGGCAGGTTCTCCGCCCAGGCTGCGAAGTCATCCCATGAACCAAACGCCGCCGCCAGCGTCTTCACGATTCCCCTATCGGGGGGAGACTTGCGAGCCTCTACCGGTCGAAGGGAGTTGAAGTGCTCACCCATGAATCCGGCGATGGCCTTCAGTTGCTCCCCTGTCGGCTCCCACCGTTTGCAGGCCGTGATCACTTCGGGGTTGAGCGGCTGCCCGTCCGGTTCGGTTCGGATGACTTCAACAGAATGGCTCGTCGTCGTCGAAACGGCGCCGCTCCCGCGGTGCTCTGTTTCTACCTGTGGAGATTCTTCGAACGACGACGATTCTTTTCTATGATTCTTTTCATACTGATTCTTTTCTTCCTTATAGGGACGGCTCAATTCTGCGCCATCAGGACGGCTCACATTTGCGCCATCAAGCGCTCGTTTTTGAGCTATCAAGGGGGTGGGGTGATGGCTCACTTCTGCGCTATCAGGCCATTGATCGCTCATAATTGAGCTATCAGCAGACTTGAGGCTTCCGGCCAGAATCGGATGCCACAGGAACACGCAAACGGCTGGCGCGTTCGGTCCTTTGCGGATGCGCTTGACAAGCCTGTAATCAACCAACTCTTCAAGGTGCCGCCCGACGGTCGCCACCGACAATCCCATGTCCTCAGCGATGGTGTCGCGCCCCGCTCGGCACTCGCCAGACTTGCCGGCATACAGACACAGCCGGCCGTAGAGCAGCTTCGCCCCCGGACTGAGTACCTTGCAGGAAACAAGGCCCCGCGGAATCCAGATGCCGTGCATCATCCCGTGCGGCGTGAAGGGTTCACCAACAACAAAGCGCGGCCCTTCAGCCGCGCCCTGCTGCCCTGTCTGTGCCTTCGGAGTCATCCAGGTTACCGGGTGCCCCTCCAGGCCCGCCGCGCGTCACCGCGCCGCTCCATCTCCGCGTCGTAGGTGTCGGCCAGCGCCGCGATATCACCCGCCCGCGCTCCGGCCGGAACGAGTGTGGGCCGGTAGTCGGCTGCGGTGTCCTCCACCATCTCGCGGAAGGTGGAGAAAGCGGTCAGTTTCGCCGTCAGCACGTCCGCGCTCACTTCTTAGCCCTCCGCTTTTGCGCGCGCTCCACCAGTTCCGGGACGCGATGGCGAACAGCCATGATCACGCCGTCCAGGCACGTCTTCTTTACGCTCAACAGAACCTTCTTGATCTCGCGTAAAGAGTTGAAGTCCTGAGAATCCGGGAGATCCTCGAGATGCTCGTAGCGATTGACTAACCGCGTGATCGCATCGTTGTATAGGTCGGCGGTGCGCTGGATCATATCCAGTTCAACGTCGATGGTAGAGGTGCTAGGTATAGCAGGCCTAAGGGAGACAACGGCCCGCTTACGCGGCATTGGTCTTGTCCGCTTACGCGGCATTGCTGGTCCCCTCCTTCGGCATCGCCGCCGTGTTCAGCCAGTTGAAGAATGCCGCCTTCGGAATGATGAATCGCTTACCGATGCGGAGGGATGGAATGGTGCCCTTGCGGAGTTCGCGGTAGATTACCGTTCGTCCCACAGGAATATGATTGGTGAGTTCATCCGGCAAGAAATACGTGCGTTCGGGGTTAGTTGCCACTTTCGCTTGCTCCTTTGGCATGGTCTGCTGCATACTTACGTTTGGAAGCTTCCATGTCTTGCGATATGCGTTACCAGACACGATCATTTCATGAAACGTCTATGTCTGTCAAGAGGTGCCAGTGAATCCGCTCAGTGAAGCTGTTCGGAAACTGCGCGCGCTCTACGGCGAATCGCAAGAGCAGTTTGCTCGTAGGATCGACAGAACAACACGCACGGTTGCCCGTTGGGAGTCCGATAAACCACCTTCGAAAGAGGCACTCGCCATGCTTCATCAGCGGGCGATGCTGGACCACAGGGAAGAAGCAATCAAGCAAGGCATCTCTCAGGTGATCTGGGACGCCATGACGAAGGAACTCGGCGAGACGGGTATCAACAAGATCGCAGAGGTCTGGAACCTTGCGGTCCAAGCCCGTAAGAATTGGCATGGTGGGCAACCTGGTTTGTCGCGTGAGAACGTTCCCGAACTGATCGACAAGATCATTGCGATCTGCGTAGACATTCACCCGGCACTGGCTTGGCACCATGAAGAAGCGCGGAAGCATGAGGAGAGAGGGTGGAAAAAGAAATGACCATCCGCACCTACAAGCGCTCGCGCGTTAAGGGTACCTCCTGGAGCTACGCCATTGATGCTGGTAAGGACGCCACCGGCAAGCGACAGCGGATCACCGCCCACGGCTTCAACACGAAGCGGGAAGCCAACGACGCCGCCCAGGTGCGGCTGAACGAACTGAAAGAAGATCGCGCCAGGGAAGCACAGGCGGCCCCGGAGACACTCTCCGAACTGATGACGCGCTGGTATGCCCAGAACGCCGAACGTCGATGCTCACCAAAGACCATCGAGCGCTACAAGGAACTGGTGTCCTACGTCGCGCCCGCAGTGCTGAACACGATGCTTGGCGATCTCACCGCCATGATGCTCGAAGCGGAGATGATCCGGCTACACGAGAGCGGGGGAAAGAAGCGGAGCAAGGGACTCTCGGCAAAGACAGTGCGCAACACGTTCTCTGTGATTGCCGCCGCTCTCGGCCGCGCCGTAGGTTGGGGCCTGCTTAAACACAATCCGGCTGATGGTGTGCAGTTGCCGGCTGCCGAAGCGAAGGAAGCGAAGGCGCTGGCGCCCGATCAGACGCAGCGGCTTCTGGATTTCGCCCGCGGGCATTGGTCTTATCCCATCCTGGAGTTCGCCGCCGCAACCGGTTGCCGCCGCGGTGAGATACTCGCGCTCACCTGGTCGGAAGTGAACATGGATGGAAGGTTCGCCGTGATCTCGAAGTCATTGGAGCAAACGAAGGCGGGTTTGCGGTTGAAGATGCCGAAGTCGAATCGCGTTCGGGTGTGCCCGTTGCCCGTGTCGGTGATCGAGACACTGAAGGAACACCGCCGCCAGCAGGAAGACATCCGCCGCCAGTTCGGCCATGGCTACCGTACCGATTTGGATCTGGTATTCGCCGCCGCCGATGGCGATTACCTCAAGCCCGATTCCGTCACCGCTACGGTGTGCCTGTACGCGAAGAAAGCCGGTTTTGAGCACGTGGGCCTGCACTCCCTACGGCACTCCCACGGCTCACACCTGTTAGCGGCCGGCGTCTCAATCCCCACGGTGAGCAAACGCCTCGGCCATGCGAATCCAGCGATCACGATGAAGATCTACGCTCACAGCTTCACCGAGGACGAAGCCAAAGCGGCCGAGACGTGGGATGCGGTGATGAAGGCACCCAGGGAAGCTTCGAAGTCGATTCAATAGCTGGCCAACTCGGAGACGAACTTGGCGTAGTCCTGGTCAGCTGAGCCCTTAATGACCAGCTGGTACGTAAACTCGCCCTCGTTCATGCTCCAATGCGTGGAGGTCCTGGAAAAGGTCTGCCCATTGAGCACGATTTGGACCCAATCGTCAATCTGCGCCCTTACTTCGGGCGGAACGGGTCCGTTCAATTTATACGGCTGGGGAGGATGGAACTGGCCTTTGACGTAGCTACGCGTCAGATCGTCATTTCGAATCTTGGTAAAGAGAATCTTCCACTCTTGGCTCATTGCAAGTTATGGTAGCTCAAACTTGGCTTGAACCGATTGGCAACCGATGGCTACTTTTCAACGGTAAGTGATTGAAAACATGGTAGCGCTAACGGGATTCGAACCCGTATTTAAGCCTTGAGAGGGCCTTGTCCTAACCCTTAGACGATAGCGCCGCAGGCGGGGTCACCTCCAAGTATATCGCAGATCCCCACATCACTTCCCACCAACCATAACCCGAAACCCAGCCAGAGCGTCTACCATAAAAATAAGCAATGGACCGCCGATCCTTCTTCCTTACCACCGCGGCTTCCGCCGCCTACGGCTTCCCCCGTGCCGGCGAAGGCGAACCCCGGTACCGCGTCGTGACTCGCTACAAACCTGTGCCGAAGTTCGAGCTACCCGGGCGCGTCGTCCGCGTCCATGCCGCCAAATCCATCGACGAGAGTACGGCAAAGGCCGACGCCACAGTCGTTCGCGAGATGTTCGCCCGCGGGATGACGTCGCTCACCGGCGATAAGACCCCCTTGGACGCCTGGCGCCGCTTCATCGTGCCGGAAGACGTGGTCGGCATCAAGGTCAATGCCTCCGGTGCACCGAAGATCATGTCGCACCCCGTCGTCGTGACGGAGATCGTGCGAAACCTCGTCGCCCTTGGCGTGAAGCCCTCGAACATCACCATCTACGAGCGCTTTCCGGACCAGTTGGCGTCCATCCACTACGATCAGGCAATGGAGTGGAAGGTGAACATCCACGCGGTCGAACCATACCGCATGCGCATTGCCGAGTACGACCCCAACGCCTATGTGGAAGTCAACTTCTTTGGAGAGGAAGAAACGCGCAGCAACCTCGTGCGGATGGTATCGGAGAAGTTCACCAAGATCATCAATGTGCCGAACATGAAAGACCACGGCGCCAGTGGCGTTACCGGGTGTCTTAAGAACATCGCTTACGGCAACTACCACAACGTCGCGCGGTCGCACGCGTTCACCAAGACGCACACCAAGACATTCATCGGGACGCTCGCCAATGCCGAACCGCTCCGGTCGAAGACGGTACTGCACGTGATGGATGGCTTGAAAAGCATCTGGCATGGCGGGCCCTTCCAGCGCGATCCGCGATTCGCCTTCTTCCCCAAACAGATCAGCTTCGGCACGGACCCGGTGGCGATGGATCGGATCATGCGGGACGTAATCGAAGCCAAGCGCAAGGAAGAGCGCGCCGTATCCGTAATGAACCGCGATCCGGAGACCACGAAGAACGTAAAGCCGCTGGATCCCAACAAGAACATCTACGTCCGCGAGCCGCTGCATATCGAATACGCCGGGTCTCTCGGACTCGGCATCGCGGAATTGGCGAAGATCAAGCTTGAGGATATTCGCCTGTGAGTTGGCTGGCTTTATTTGCCGTTTCGATTGCGACCCTGTTCCCCGGCGGCGATGCGGCGGGGTATCAGAAGGTGCCCACGCCTGGCGTTCGTTACCGGATGAACATGGCTACCGCCACCACGGCGCCTTGGATTGATTCGAATCTGTGGCGCTATCGCCGCAAGCCCGACGGCAAGTTCCTTTGCGACGTGAAAGGCAAACCGGCAGTCGCATTGGCGGCGGCGGAGGGTTTCGTGGCAGGGGTGAACTTGGCCCTCGACACCACCCCCGATCAAAAGGCGGATTATGACAGGATCGCGGCGTTTCTACACGCTTTGCCCCCTGGCCCGCAACAGCCGTGGACGAACTTCACCGTAAGCGACGATGGATCCTTCCAGGCCGGCGAAGTGATGAACCTGCTGAGCCGCCGCAATCTGCTGTACCGGATTGTGCCCGCCGCGAAGGCTGATTTCAAGTTGGACCAGCCCGCCAATCCCTACGAATACGTGCTCGACCTGCGCGACAAATTCGGCGACGACAAGCGCGCGTTCCGGCTCTTCGGCAGTGAGTTGACCGTCGCCGAGGCCGCCCGGGAAGGCGCGAAAGTGCGTATCCATCTGCTCAACTACGGCAGCCGGCCCGTCGATACCATGCGTCTGCGCGTGCGCGGCAACTTCCCGGAAGCCGCTGCGAAGTCCTACATCTACGGAAGTGAAACCGCCAAGCTGACGGAATGGCAGCGTGACGGAGCCTTCACTGAGTTCACGCTGACGGCGCTGCCGCTGTATGGCGTCATTGACCTGCACGACGGCGCCCGATAACCTTCACGGTCGCAGCAGTTCCTCCGCGTAGAGAGCGCCCTCCGGACTCTCTTCATGTTTAAAGAAGGCATACACATCCTTACCGGAGGCCAGCAGTTCCCCGGCACGTTCCTTGATCGAAGCCCGCTCTTCCGGGGAATAGCCGCTCTTGCGCAGACGGCTATAGACGAAGCCCCCGGTGATCACCCGCGGCACCACGAAGTCATCCGATTCGGCCTGGCACAGCGCGGCCTGCTTCCCTTCCAGCAACGCGTAGATCGCCGGATCCAGCCACGACGGATGCCGGAACTCGAAGGCACAGCGATACCCCTCGGGGATCTGGTCGAGGAAGCCGGCCAGCAGTTCGGCATCGGCCTTGAGGTTGGGCGGGAGTTGGAACAGCACGGGACCCAGGCGCTTGACGCAACGCAGCGGGTCAATAGCTTTGAAGAAAACCTCGGTAAACTCGCCCTGCTTCAGACGTTGGATGTGGGTCAGGCGCTGGTGAGCTTTGATGATGAAGGTGAAACCTTCCGGCGTGGTTTGCACCCAACTCTCCAGCGTGGTGGCGGTGGGGAGACGCCGGAAAGTGTAGTTGATCTCCACGGCATTGAGCCGTGTCGCGTAGTAAGAGAGGAACTGCTTCGCCTTCAGTTCCTCCGGGTAAAACGCCGGCTTCCAGGCATCATAGGCGAATCCCGAAGTGCCGGCGAACAATTGCGCCATGCCTATTTGGATTCGATTCGCATGCCGTAGAAGCTGCGATGGACGAAGAACAGGCTGATGGCAAGGAACACGACCGCCAGGCCGGTGCTGAGCGCCGCGCCTTGCGTGGCCGTGATGGAAACGGCGAGTTCCACGGCCAGCAACCCGAACAAGGTGGTGAACTTGATGATCGGGTTCATGGCTACGGAACTGGTGTCTTTGAAGGGATCGCCGACAGTGTCGCCCACGACGCAAGCCGCATGCAGGTCGGTTCCCTTGGCCTTCATCTCGGTTTCCACAATCTTCTTAGCGTTGTCCCAGGCGCCGCCGGCATTCGCCATGAAGATGGCCTGGAACAAGCCGAACAGAGCGATGGAAACCAGGTAACCGATGAAGAAATAGGGCTCAAAGAACGCGAACGAGAGGGTCGCGAAGAAGACCGTTAGGAAGATGTTGAACATGCCCTTCTGGGCATACTGCGTGCAGATCTCCACTACCTTCTTGGAATCGCTGACCGACGCCTTGGTGTTGTCCTCCAATCGGATGTTGGCCTTGATGAACTCCACCGCCCGGTAGGCGCCCGTCGAGACAGCCTGCGTGGATGCGCCGGTGAACCAGTAGATCACCGCGCCGCCAGTGATCAGGCCCAGCAGGAACGGCGGATGCAGGATTGAAAGGTTCGACAACAGCTCCGGCTTCAGGCCCTGGGTTAGCGCCACGATGATCGAGAAGATCATCGTCGTTGCCCCTACCACCGCCGTCCCGATCAGCACCGGCTTGGCCGTGGCCTTAAAGGTATTGCCCGCGCCATCGTTCTCTTCCAGGTAATCCTTGGCCTTTTCAAATTGCGGCTCGAAACCGAACTTGGCGCGAATGTCCTTCTCGATATTCGGCAGCGTTTCAATCACGCTCAGTTCATAGACGGACTGCGCGTTGTCGGTGACTGGGCCATAGCTGTCGACCGCGATCGTGACCGGACCCATACCCAGGAAGCCGAAGGCCACCAGACCGAAGGCGAACACCGCGGGAGCCATCATCAGCGCACCCACGCCAAACATGCTGACGTAATAAGCGATGGTCATCAGCGACAGAATCGCCAAGCCCAGCCAGAAGGCACTGAAGTTGCCGGCGACAAAACCGGAGAGGATATTCAGCGATGCGCCGCCTTCCCTGGCGGAGATGACTACTTCCCGGACATGCCGCGATTCGGTGGAGGTGAACACCTTGACAAGTTCCGGAATAATAGCGCCGGCCAGTGTGCCGCAGGTGATAACCGTGGATAGCTTCCACCACAGCGTCGAATCGCCGCCGAGATCCGGGATCAGCAAAGCACTAACGGCGTAAGTGAGCAGAACCGAAACAATCGACGTCAACCAGACCAGAATGGTGAGCGGCGCTTCAAAGTTCATCTTATCGGCGTTGGCGTACTTACTCTTCGCCATGAAGTCGTTGATGAAATAACTGAGTGCGGAAGCCACCACCATCACGATACGCATGGTGAAGATCCACACTAGTAACTGCACCTGGACTTGCTGCTCCCTTACGGCAAGCAGGATAAAGCTGATCAGCGCGACGCCCGTCACGCCGTACGTTTCGAAGCCGTCGGCCGAGGGGCCCACAGAATCGCCCGCGTTGTCGCCCGTGCAATCGGCGATGACACCGGGGTTGCGAGCGTCGTCTTCCTTGATTTTGAAGACGATCTTCATAAGGTCCGCGCCGATATCGGCGATCTTTGTGAAGATGCCACCCGCGACACGCAGAGCAGCGGCGCCCAGCGACTCGCCGATGGCGAAGCCGATGAAGCAGGACCCGGCGTAATCCCCCGGAATAAACAACAGAATGATCAGCATCAGCAGCAGTTCCACGGAAATTAGAAGCATGCCAATGCTCATGCCGGCCTTGAGCGGGATCGCGTAGCAGGGGAAAGGCTTGCCACGCAGGCTGGCGAAGGCCGTCCGTGAGTTCGCGAACGTGTTAATGCGGATACCAAACCAAGCCACCGAGAAGCTTCCACCGATGCCAATCAAGCTGAACAAAAGAATGATGGCGACTTTGAACGCATCGAAATGCTGCAGGAAGCCAAAGTAAAAAACAATAATGGCTCCAATGAACAACTCGAGAATCAGCAGAAACTTGCCTTGCGTGATGAGATATGTTTTGCAGGTCTCATAGATCAACTCCGATATCTCGAGCATCGAGGAATGCACGGGCATGTTCTGGAGTTGTTTATAGATGACCAGGCCAAAGACAAGCCCCAGCGCGCAAACGAGCAAACCGATCATAAGCAGCGATCGGCCGTCGATACCGCCGAGAAACACGGCGCGGCTGAGGTCGGGCAGGATGAGATTAGCTTCACCCCCGGCATGGCGTTCCTGGGCGAACGCGAATGGGGTGAACAAGGAGAGCAGGAGCGCGAGCAGGGCAGTTCCCGCAGAGAAGCGCCGCAAGTGCGAATGAAGCCGGGTTACAGCTCCCAGCACTTCGACGCGGAAGCACGAATCCATAAATGGTTAAGTCCTCCAATGGCTTACGTGACAACGACGACTACAACAGTGTGTCAATCGCTTCAACGATACCAAGATAAGTTCAGCACGGCAAACGGTTTCAGCCCCATGGACGGAGCCGGAAGTAACTTATGCACACTCCGGGCGCGCTAAAATCCAGGAGTGCTCATCGTAACCACATCGACTTTGGAAGGACGCCGGGTATCGAAGTATATCGGCCTGGTGTCGGGCGAGGCCATCCTCGGGGCCAACATCTTCAAGGACTTCTTCGCCGGCATTCGCGATATCGTTGGCGGACGCAGCGCCGCCTACGAACAGGAACTGCGCAAGGCCAAGGACATTGCCATCCGGGAGATGTCGGACGAGGCGCAGCGCCTGGGCGCCAACGCGGTGATCGGCGTCGACCTCGATTTCGAGGAGATCTCCCCGGGCCAAGGCACCATGCTGATGGTCAGCGCTTCGGGCACCGCCGTCGTTATCGACTAACCCAGTCCGGCTACGGCGGCGGTATGATAGCCGCATGCTTTTCGACAGGCGCAGTCTAGTCTCCTTGGCCGCTTGGGCCTGGCTTACCTCCACCTTTGGCGCGAAGACGGCGAAGGCCAAGGGCAAGGGTATCTACGAAGATCTGGGCATTCGCCCGGTAATCAACTTCCGCGGTACGCACACCACGATCGGCGCATCCAAGGTGTGGCCGGAACTGCATGCCGCCATGGAAGAGGCCTCGCGCAGCTATGTCCCGCTGGACGAACTACAGGATGCGGTGGGCGCTCGCATCGCCAAACTCACCGGCACCGAAACGGCGTTCGTCACCACCGGCACGGCCGGGGCCATTGCCATCGGCACCTGCGCCTGCGTCGCCGGCAAGGATCCGCATGCCATTCGCCGGCTTCCAGACGTCAGTGGGCTCAGGAACGAAGTCATCATCCTCAAGCAGCATCGCAACGGCTATGACCACGCCGTGCGCAACGTAGGGGTAAAGGTTGTAGAGCCGCGCAGCCTGGACGAGTTGAAAACCATGTGCGGCCCGAAGACCGCCATGATGTACTTCCTGGGCGGCACCAGCGGCGACCATGCCTGGAAGGAAGTTTTCCCGATAGAAGAGACGCTCAAGATCACCAAAGCCGCCGGGGTGCCGATGATGGTGGACGCAGCCAACATGCTGCCGCCCTGGGACAACATCCCCAAGCTCGGCGCGATGGGTGTCGACCTGATCTGTATCAGCGGCGGCAAACATATGCGCGGCCCGCAGTGTTCCGGCATTCTCGCCGGACGGCGTGATCTGGTGGAAGCCGCCCGCGCCAACAGCAGTCCGAACTCCGATAGCCTCGGCCGGCCCATGAAGGTGGGCCGCGAAGAGATCGTGGGAATTTGGATGGCGGTCGAGAAATACGCCAAGCTCGACTTCGAGGCACTGGATCGCGAGAATGAGCGCCAGGCCAAGTACATCCTCGCGCAATTGAGCAAGGTGAAGGGGTTGAAACTAAGCTTCGCTCCCTTCGACCGGACGCGCAAGGTGCGCCGCCTGGTGGTGGAGTGGGATGAGAAGGCGCTCGGGATGACGGCGGCCGAAGTCGAGAAGCGGCTGTGGGAAGGGACGCCGCGCGTGGCGGTCTTACGGCATGCGGGGCAGGGCCTGGAGTTCACCTGCTTCATGAACGATCCGGGAGATGAGAAGGTGGCCGCGGCGCGCGCGCTGGAAGTCTTCCAAGGATGAGAGGCTAAACGCCGCTCTTGGACTTAATCTCGACCATGACAAGGTCGAGCAGGGCGTTCGTGCGATTGGTTTCCGAGTGCTTCACCGGGCCGCCCATCACGGCATCCCCGGCGTTACCCTTCACCTCTACCAGTTTCCCGTCGTCCCCGCGCACCCCCAGGTGGTAATCGGTAAGGAAGACCACTACGTGCGGCAGCACGTGTTCATGCAGGGGCAGACGGTCGCCGGGGCCGTAGCGCGCGCGGATAACGCGCACCTGCTCGGTTTCAAGAATCACTTTGTAGCGGTGCGGCGCCACCTGCACGGCATCTAGTTTGGACTGGCTAACCGTTTCCCCTGCCTTCTTCAATTCGATCTCCACGATGCGGAAGGCCTTCGCATGCTTGTTCTCGCTGGTGTGCATCCCGCCCTTGGGATCCAGAATCACGTCGCCCGCCTTCCACTTCTGATCCTTCACCGCGCCGTCTTCGAACTTGAGCTGCTGCGCGCCGTCATCCAGGTAGATCATGATGCGATTCACATCGTGTTTGTGAGGCCGGCTCTTCGTGCCAGGCGTGCTGTTGGCGACAAGCACACGCACGAGGTTATTATTGACGACCTCGCGATTGGGACCGGCCGGTTTGGACTGCGCCGGTAACAGCACACAGCCCAGCAAAAGCGGGAAACAAATTCGCAGCATGTGCTGTAAGCCTACTCCGGCGTGCGGCAACATGCAATACGCGCGAACCCTACAGCAAATGAAAACTCACCTCGATAATGGCCGGCGCACTCACCGCCCGTCCATTCCGCGTCGCCGGGCGGAAGCGCCATTTCTTCACCGCCTCGATAGCCTTCTCATCCAATCCCAGCCCCAGCGACGCCCGCACCTGCACTCGCCCTACCCGGCCCTGCTCATCAATCGTCACCACCAGCACCACCACGCCCTGCACGCGCGCTTTCCGGGCATCTTCGGAGAACTCAGGCTCCACTTTATACACCAACACCGGCTGCGTGGTTAGCAGTGTCTGAGACTGGCCCGTGATGCCGCCTTCCCCATCGCCAAACCCAGGGCCGGAGCGGTTCCCCACCCCGCCTGTGCCGCCCGTACCGATGCCGCCGCGTCCACCCGTGCCGTCGGAAGGCGGCCCCGACAATCCCGCCGGATCGCCAATAGGCAGTCCTGTCATCCGCGGCTGTGGTGCGCCCTCTAAGGTTGGCTCCACCGGCAACGCCGGCTGCTGAACGGACTGGCGTAGCGTCGGCATCAGGAACTGGCGTGGCGCCGTTCGAGGCAAGACGCCCTTGCTTGGCGGCGTCGTCATCCGCCCGCCACCACCTCCTCTAGAATTGCCTTGCGGCAGGTGCCAAGTGAGCTTCGTGCTGGACCATGTGGAAGACGGCTGCTTTCGATTGCGAGGCAGTTGTTGGATAGCCGTGAGGTGCAGTAAGGCGAACACCGCACCGGCATGGAGCAGTACAGAGAGGAGATGACTGGGGCGTCGCACAGGCCACCGCATTGCAAGTCATGCACCACTGCGTGGGATGAAGCGCTTACGCCCGTACAGGTGTGGCGCCACGGAAAACAGTGTGGCAGCGCCGCCACGCCCCCTACCGGCGAATCAGGCGGTGGCGGACAGGGTGTTTCGGATCGGGGTGCAACTCCACCAACAGGTGCAGCGCGCGGATCCGGCGCGCATCCAGATCCGGACCTTCCCAACTCACCAGGCGGTCGCCCGCCCGCCACGACAGAATCATGCTCTGCGTGGTCCGCAGCGATACGGTGAACTCCTGCGTATCGCCCGGCTTTAACGCCCGCACCGGATGCTTCTGCTGGCTGCCGATGGCCACCACGATATCCTCCACCGGCTGCGGATTCGAAGGCGATGCCGCTACGCGGATCTGCATGCGGCTTTCCCTCACGCAGGACGTGGTCAGCAGGAGAATGAAAAAAAGAGTCCGGCGCATTGAGCCTACCTTCTATTGTGGTCAAATTATGTAGAACCATGATTGCTCTTGTCGCCACACTGCTGGCCGCCGCCCTGTTGCCGGCCGAGGAATACACGTTGGGTCCGGACTCACAGCGCCAACCCGGCGTTCCCAAGGGCACAGTCACACAGCACCAGTGGACCAGCAGGATCTTCCCAGGCACCGTCCGCGATTACTGGGTTTACGTACCGGCGCAATACGATGCCGCCAAGCCGGCGCCGGTTGTCATCTTTCAGGACGGCCAGGGCGTGGTGCGTGAGGACAATGGCTTTCGCGCGCCGGTGGTGATGGATAACCTGATTCACAAGAAGGAAATGCCGGCGGCCATCGGCATCTTCATCAGCCCCGGCGTGCTGCCCGCGCGGATGCCGGATCAGCAGGGGCGCTACAACCGCAGCTTCGAATACGACGCCGTGAGCGACCGTTACGCGCGCTTCCTCGTCGAAGAGATCCTGCCCGAAGTCGGGAAGAGCTACAACCTCTCGAAGGATCCGGAAGACCGCGCCATTGCCGGATCAAGTTCCGGCGGCATCGCCGCCTTCGTCGCCGCCTGGCAGCGGCCGGACCAGTTCCGCCGGGTGATCAGCTTCATCGGCAGCTACACGAATCTGCGTGGCGGCGACGCGCTGATCAACCTCATTCGCAAGACCGAGCCCAAGCCGCTACGCGTCTTCCTGCAGGACGGCAGCGGCGATCAGAGCATCTATTCCGGCAATTGGTGGCAGGCGAACCAGGCCATGGCCAACTCGCTGGAGTACGCCGGCTACGACGTCACCTTCGTGAAGGGCACGGAAGCGCATAACGGCAAGCACGGGTCCGCCATTCTGCCCGACGCGCTGCGCTGGATATGGCGTGGCTATCCCACGCCCGTGCGCAAGAGCGTCAAGGGCGGCGAACGGATGTACGTGACGGATTTCCTGAAGCCGGAATCCGGCTGGCAGTTGCTGAGCGAAGGCCACAAGTTCACCGAAGGTCCGGCGGTGGACAAGCAGGGGAACGTCTTCTTCACGGACATTCCCAACAACCGCATCCACAAGATCGCGCCGGATGGGAAGGTGTCGGTTTTCAAGGAAGACTCCGGCGCCACCAACGGGCTGAAGTTTGGACCGGATGGCCGTCTCTACGGCTGCCAGAACGGGCGCAAACGCATTGTGGCATGGTCGATGGATGGCACCGAAACAGTCATCGCCGAAGACGTGAACTCCAACGATCTGGTTATCAATGCCAAAGGCGAAATCTACTTCACCGAGCCACCCACCAAGAAGGTATGGTTCATCGACGCCAAGGGCAACAAGCGCGTCGTGATCGAGCGCGGGCTGGAGTTCCCCAACGGCATCGCCCTTTCGCCGGATCAATCGCTATTAACCGTGGCCGATTCGCGCGGGAAGTCGGTCTGGTCCTACCAGGTGCTGGCCGGCGGCTCACTGGCCAATGGCGTGGCCTTCTACCGGCTGGAGACCCCTGACGAAAGCCAGTTGTTCTCGAGTGCCGACGGGATGACGGTGGATACCGAAGGCCACCTCTACGTGACCACGGCCTTGGGCATCCAGATTTGCGACCAGCCCGGCCGTGTGATCGGCATCATCAACAAGCCGCACGGCGGTCCGTTGTCGAATGTGGTTTTCGGCGGGCCGAACCAGGACTGGCTGTACGTAACGGCGGGCGACCGCGTCTACCGCCGCCAAACAAATCGCAAAGGCGTGAATGCGTGGACTGCAATAAAGCCACCGCAACCGCGCCTGTAGCCATAGACTTCTACCAACCAAACAAGGAGACTCACTCATGTCTGAAGCCACCCTCACTGGGGCGGAATTTAAGCAGCAACTGCGCGACGGCAAGCCCAAGCTCGGCCTGTTCGTCAACTCGCATAGCCCAACCGTTGCCGAGCAACTGGCCTGCAGCGGCTACGACTGGCTGCTGGTGGACACCCAGCACGGGCCGATGGGTTACGAGAAGCTGTCGGCGATGTTGTGTGCCATCGCGAATGGCGGCGCCAAGAGCATGGTGCGCGTAGCCGGTTACAGCGACCGTGCCGGCATCCAGCAGGCGCTGGACCTGGGCGCCGACGGCGTGCTGATTCCCTACATCAACACGGCCGAGGAAGCGCGTCAGGCCGTAAGCTGCGCCCGTTACCCCATGGCCGGCACGCGGTCGGTGTACTTCCCGCAGCGCAGCACCAACAAGGCCGGCCTGCTGGGCTACGTCGGCAACGCCAACAAGAACATCATCGTCGCGCTGCAGGTGGAGACCGCCTCGTGCATCGAGAACATGGCGGAGATCGCCGCCGTGCCGGGCGTCGACATCCTGTTCCTGGGCCAGAACGACCTCTGCATGTCGATGGGCTTGTATGAGAAATACGAGTTCCCCCACATGTATACCTCGCCGGAACTGGGCGCCGCCACCAATACCCTGGTCGCCGAGGCGCGGAAGAACAACGTCATCCTCGGCCTGTTCCTGTTCGGCACCGCCCGCGTGGGCGAGTTCCTGGACAAGGGTTTCACCTTCATCAGCATCGGCAATGACCTGCACCACGTATTGACGCAGGCCGGCGCCTACATGAAAGACCTGGAATCCATCACCAAGGACAAAGCCAAAGAGTGGACCAAACGGCCTAGCTCACTCGTGTAAGCGAAGATGGGGGCGGGAGACGGAATCCCGCCCCTTTCGGAACGCCGGCGGTCTGCGTCCGGCGGGCGTTATGGGCCTGAAAATGACGGCTGCGCGATGACAGCGGAGGCCGGAACCCCTGTGTTATGCTATGGCGAACGTAAAGGGGACAATGCCTCATAAAGCCGCGCTGCCCAAGACCTGTATCGCTCTTGGTGTGGCCTCCGTAGATAAGCTCTTAACGCTCGCCCGCCAGGAAGCCGAAGCTGGTGAGACCTTCCTCGAATTCCGCGTCGATTACCTGCCCGACCCGATGAAGGGCGTTGCGGCCATCGGCACTTTCCTCAGCGAACATCCGCAATGTACGGTTCTGGCCACCTGCCGGCGGCATCAGAATCATGGACACTATAACGGCAGCATCGAAGAGCAGGTAAAGATCCTGGATGCCGCCATCACGGCCGGGGCGCGCGCCATCGATCTGGAGATTGAGAGCGCGGAGAATATCCAGGGCCGCCTGGAACCGCTGCGCGGAAGGGCGTGGCTGGTGCTTTCCTACCATAACTTCGGCGGCACGCCTTCCTTGGAGGCCGTGCTGCGGCGCATGCAGAAGATCCCCGCCGACGCCTACAAACTAGTGAGCACCGCGCGCAAGCCGTCGGACAATTTCCGCGTGCTGTCGCTGGCGAAGAGCAATCCGCGGGCGCCGCTGATATTGCTGGCGATGAGTGAAACCGGGTTCCCCACCCGCGTGCTCTCAACGGCGCTCGGCGGCTTGTACACCTATGCGGCGCCGACGTCCGCCGAAGGTACGGCGGCGGGACAGGTGTCGGCGAAGCAACTGCGCAATGTCTACCGCATAGAAAAATTCACCAAGAACGCGAAGATTTACGGCGTTATTGCCGATCCGGTACGCCACTCTATCTCCCCCGCGGTACACAACCGGGCCTTTCAGTCGAAACGGCTGGATTCCATCTACCTGCCTTTTCTGGTGCATCCGCCGCAGTTGAAGGACTTCTTTCTGTTCGCGGAGAAGATGCCGATCGCCGGCTTCAGCGTCACCATTCCGCACAAGCAGAAGATTCTCCGCTACCTGGATACGGTAGACCCGCTGGCGCGGCGCATCGGCGCGGTGAACACCGTGTTCCGCAAAGCCGGCAAGTGGCGCGGCCTCAATACGGACGTGCAGGGCGTGCTTGGTCCGCTCAGCAAGCGTGTGAAACTGGCAAAGAGCACGGTGCTGGTGATCGGCAATGGTGGCGCGGCGCGCGGCGCGGCCTTTGCCCTGGCCGACGCGGGCGCGAAGGTGTCGCTGGTGGGCCGCAATGCCGATCGCGTTCGCGCCCTCGCCAAGGCCTGCAACGCTGAAGCCCTGCTCAAGGATCAATTGGATTCCCACTACTTCGACGCCGTGATCCATGCCACGCCGCTCGGCATGTTCCCGCACACCGAAGAGTGTTTCTTCCACGGCAAGATCCCCGGCGATCTGGTGTTCGACATGGTCTATAACCCGCTGGAGACCCAACTCCTGAAACGCGCCGCCGAGCAAAAGAAGGAAATCGTTACCGGGCTGCAGATGTTCCTGGAGCAGGCCGCGCTGCAGTTTGAGACCTGGACCGGCGAAACGGCTCCCCGGGCCGCGATGGAACGCGCGGCCTCCGAAGCACTCGGCCACGGCGCCATGGCGGCGGCCGAGCGCCCGTAGATCCAAGCTTACCGGCCCGCCGCCGGCTCCGGCTTCAGCACCACCACTCCCAAGGGAGGAAGCCGTAGTTCCACGCGCGCCGGACGCCCGTGCGACTCCACGGCCACGGCTTCCACCGCTCCCTCGTTGCGCACATCGCTGCCGCCAAAGCGCGCCCAATCACTATTAAAGATCTCGACATAACGGCCGGTGCGCGGCACCCCCAGACGATAGTTCTCCCGCGGCTCCGGCGTGAAGTTGCAGGCGAACAACAGGAAGTCCTCGCGGTTGCGGCCGTAGCGCAGAAACGAGATCACGCTGGAGTCGACATCGGAGAAGTCCACCCATTCAAAGCCTTCGTGGTGGAAGTCCACCTGGTGCATGGCCGGCTCGTTCCGGTAGAGCAGGTTGAGTTCGGACAGCATGCCCTGCAACTGGCGATGGATATCCCAGGTGAGCAGATTCCAGTTCACGCTCGCCTTCTCGTCCCACTCTTCGTACTGGCCGATCTCCTGCCCCATGAACAGCAGTTTCTTGCCGGGGTGGCCCCACATGTAGGAAAGGAAAGCCCGCACGTTGGCGAAGCGGCGCCACTCGTCGCCGGGCATCTTCCCCACCAGCGATCGCTTCAGATGCACCACCTCGTCATGCGAGATGGGCAGCACGAAGTTCTCGCTAAAGGCGTAGATCAGGCTGAAGGTAATGTCGTTATGGTGATACTTGCGGAAGATGGGGTCGAAGGCGAAGTAGCGGAGCATGTCATGCATCCACCCCATGTTCCATTTCATGGTGAAGCCCAACCCGCCCAGGTAGACCGGACGGCAGACGCCCGGGAATGACGTGGACTCCTCGGCGAAGGTAGCGGCTCCCGGCACCTGGTGTACCAGTTCGTTGAACTTGCGGAGGAAGTCGAGCGCCTCCAGATTCTCGCGCCCACCATAGCGGTTCGGAATCCACTCGCCGGATTCCCGTGAGTAGTCCAGGTAGATCATGGAAGCCACGGCGTCCACCCGCAGGCCGTCGATATGAAACCGTTCCAGCCACCAAAGCGCGTTCGACAGCAGGAACGTGCGCACCTCATTGCGGCCGTAGTTGAAGATCAGCGTGCCCCAATCGCGATGCTCGCCCTGGCGCGGGTCTTCATGCTCGTAGAGAGCGGTGCCATCGAACTTTGCAAGGCCGTGCGTATCGCGCGGAAAGTGCCCCGGCACCCAATCGAGAATCACGCCGATGCCTTCCTGATGGCAGCGGTCGATGAAGTACATGAAGTCTTCCGGCGTGCCGAAGCGGGCGGTGGGCGCATAGTAGCCGCTCACCTGATAGCCCCAGGAGCCGGCGTAGGGATGCTCCATGATAGGCAGGATTTCGAGGTGCGTGAAGTGCAGCTTCTTGGCATACGGCACCAGCGTGTCCGCCAACTCGCGGTACGTCAGATCGCGGCCGCCGTCGCCCTTCATCCAACTTCCCAGGTGCACTTCGTAGATGGAAACCGGATCGTGGAGGATGTTGCGGGACGCCCGGCGCTGCATCCACTCCTGATCTTGCCAGGCATACTCGGGCGCGCCCCAGACGATGGAGGCCTGCTTCGGCGGCACTTCCGTATGAAACCCATACGGGTCGCTCTTCAACTGCACGTGGCCTGTAGCCTTCGACATCACGGCGAATTTATAGACCGCGCCGCGCTTTACCTCCGGCAGGAACAGTTCCCAGATGCCGCCATTGCGCAGGCGCATGGGGTGGACGCGCGTATCCCACCCGTTAAAGTCGGCGGCGACGCTCACCACCTGCGCCGTAGGCGCCCACACCGTGAAGCGAACACCGTCCACGCCTTCACAGCGGGCCGCGTGCGCGCCCATGGTTCGCCACGATTCGAAGTGGGTCCCTTCGCCGTGAAGATAGATCTCGAAGTCGCTGAGCAGCGGGGGGAAGCGGTACGGATCCTCAATCTCATGCGCGAAGTCATGCGGGTAAGTGACGCGCAACCGGTAGGGCCGGCGGCCGCCTTCCAGATCGGCGCGGAAGAATCCTTCCGCATGCGTCCGGGCCATGGGAACGGTTTTGCCGTCCAACAGCACAGCTACCGCTGAGGCATGCGGTTGGAAGGTCCGAACCTGCCACCCGCTAGCCGTTTCGTGCGGGCCAAGGATGCGGAACACATCTTGGTGCCGGCCGCGCACAATCGCTTCAATGTCGCCAGAAGTCACGACGCTATTATGGCAACAATGCGTGAATACCTTCAGTCCTTGCCAAAAGCGGAGCTGCACCTGCACCTGGAAGGGTCCATCGACGCCGAAACGCTGGCGGCGATAAACCCAGCCTTGGATCGGAAGGAAATCGAGGCGCGCTATCGCCACCGGACGTTCCTGGAGTTCCTGCAAAACTTCGGATGGGTGGCGCGGAACTTGCAAACCCCAGAGCATTACGCCGTCGCGGCGCGGCACCTATTGCGTAAGCTGGAAGCGCAGAACGTGCGCTATGTGGAACTGACGCTGGCGGTGGGCGTGCTGCTGTGGAAGAAGCAGGATGTCGCAGCCGTACATCAGGCGGTGCGGGAGGCGGCGCGCGAAAGCAGTGTGGAGGTTTGGTGGATTTGGGATGCGGTGCGGCAGTGGGGCGTCGACGCAGCCGCGGCGGTGGCGGAGTTGGCGGTAAAGCATCGCGACGATGGTGTAGTGGCGTTTGGTCTCGGCGGCGATGAGACCAACGGCCCGGCGCGGGACTTCGCCGAGGTGTTTGCAACGGCCCGGCGCGGCGGCCTGCACCTGGTGTGCCATGCCGGCGAGTGGGTGGGCCCGGATTCGGTATGGCAGGCGCTGGAAGTGGGTGCCGAACGCATCGGGCATGGCGTGCGTTCCATTGAAGATCCGCTGCTGGTGCGGCACCTGGCGGAGAAGCGCATCCCGCTGGAAGTCTGTCCGATCAGCAACGTGAGTACCGGTTCTATCGCGCGGATTGAGGACCATCCGTTGCGTAGGCTCTTCGATGCCGGCGTGCCCATCACCCTGAATACCGACGATCCGCCAATGTTCGGCACCGACCTGTTGAACGAGTATGAGACGGCGGCGCGGGTGTTCGGCTTCACTCGGGAAGAACTGGCGCAAGTGGCCGCCAACGGCTTCTCGTTCGCCTTCATGCGATCCTAAAGGCAAGCCCGATGCTTGCCGCCCTCTTCTTCATCGCCGGCGTTTCGGCGTGGGTTCCCGCCCGCTGGGCCTCCTCCGATCCGGCCTCGCTGGATCTGCTCAAAGATACGCCCATCAACTGTCTCCTCTTGGAGCAAAGGGATTGGTCGACGGCCTTTCACAAGAAAGCGGCGGAGCGCAACATCGCGGTGCTGGGTGTCATAAGGCCAGACGGCGATGGAATGCAAGCCGTGCGTACGGCCAAGGAGCAGGCGCTTACCGGCGTAGTCCTGGAAGGCGACCTGCCCGATGCGGCAGCGCTACGGAAGGCCGCCCAAGCGGCGGAGTTGGCGGTGGTCGAGTTGCCCGTACGCGTGAAGATCGCCTTCGATTCGAGTGCCCCGATCCTGGGCACTTCCCAGGGCGTCTTCCCCGGCATCAAGCCCGTGGATGAGAAGGAGGGCGCGCATGCCGCCCCCAGCGGCGGGCCATGGATCGACACCAACGCCGGATTCCTGCGCTACGCGCGTGCCATGCACAAAGGCGAGTTCTGGATGGGCGTGACGCCGCCCGAAGGCCAGGTTCTACCCATCGACCGCTACTTCATGGCCATCGGCGATGCGGCGATGGTAGGCGCGCGCTGGATTGTCGCGCTCGATAGCAGCTTCACAAAACGCTTGCTAAGCGGGGAAGAGCAGGCCGTCAAAGATTGGAAGCGCATCGGCAAACACCTGGCCTTCTACGAACAGGCGCGTCCGTATCGCGACGTGCCTTCTTTCGGACGTATGGCGGTGGTGCAGGATGCCGATAGCGGCGCGCTCCTCTCCGGCAGCGTACTGGACATGATTTCGGTGAAGCACACGCCCATCCGCCCCGTGCCGGGCTCGCGGCTTTCCCTGGAAACATTGAAAGACGCCAAAATGGCCGTCAACGTTTATCCGGACGGGCTGAGCACGGAGCAAAAGGAAGTGCTGAAAGATTTCACCCGCAAGGGCGGCACGGTGCTGAACGGACCGCCGGGCTGGAAGATGCCATCGGCGCGCGCGGACCAGATCACGGTGGACGCCAAGGACGTGGAGAAGCTGGACCAGATCTGGAAAGAGATGAACACCATGATCAACCGCCAGAATCTGGGCGTGCGGTTGTTCAACGTGTCGAGCATGCTGTCTTACTTCCAGGCGGAAAGCGGCGGCAAGCGCGCCGTACTTCACCTGGTGAACTATTCCGGTTACCCGATCGAGTCCGTCACGGCGCACGTACTGGGGCGATTCAAGAAGGCTTGGATAGAAACGCCGGAGGGCGCCAGGAAGGCGGTGGAACCCTACGACGTGGATGAAGGCGAGGCGACGGGCGTGGATATCGACGTCGTGCCGGCATTCGCCATCATTCATCTGGAGCCGTAGCAGCTAGAAGTAGCGCAGCGTGTAGGTGAACA
Organism: uncultured Candidatus Solibacter sp.; assembly: GCA_964385495.1. Taxonomy (GTDB): domain Bacteria; phylum Acidobacteriota; class Terriglobia; order Bryobacterales; family Bryobacteraceae; genus CADEFT01. The sequence continues at coordinate 26,979 of CAYLPH010000012.1, read as the reverse complement.
ACACGCCACGGCCCATCTCCGGCGCAAATGACTTAATGAACGACAGATGATTGCGGTACAACCGGTCGGAGGCGTTAAACAGGTTGAAGCCAAACAGGTGCAGCGTGTGCTTGGTGGTGATCGAGTACAGCGCCTTCAGATTCACCACCGCATAGCCCGCCGTTGCGGTTTCGTTGAAGTAGAGGCGATCCTGACGATCCGCCAGCACCAGTTCCGGCGTCACCACCAGGTTGCGCCAGCGAAACTCCGTACCCACACGCCCGCGGACCGGCGGGATGCGCGGCAGAGGGCGATCACCGGAAGTCAGTTGCGCATTCACGGTATCCACACCCAGGTGCAGCCACACATTCGGATGCAGGCCGGCGCTCAAACGGCCCTCAAAGCCGCGATAACGGCTGTCCCCCTGGCTGTAGAGCCCCACCGGGAAGCCATCCTCCTCCTCACCGTTAGGCGCCAGGAAGACGTAGCTGCTGAGCCAGTAGTTGAAGAAATTGGCCTCCGCCCGCATGCGATTCGTCGAATGCCGCAGCGACAGATCGATGCCGTTGCCTCGCTCCCGGCGCAAGGCCGCATCGCCCACCTCGTAGGTCAGGTTGCCCGCGTGCGGGCCATTGGCGTACAACTCCTCCAAAGCCGGCGCGCGGAAAGAACTGGTGAAATTGGTAACGAAGCTGCCGCCCTTCCACAATCCTGCGTTCAACCCGATGGAGCCTGAGGCCCCCGTGAAACTGCGGCTCTTGAGATCCTCCGGATTGTAGCGATTGTGTTCCACGCGGCCGCCAAACTGCAGCCGGAAGCGCTCGAAGTTCAGCCCTTCGACAGCGTAAACCGCGAAGGCATTCTGGGTAACCGGCGGGGTGATGGCCTCCTCGCCGATGGCCTTGTAATCGCGGGCCATGCCCCAGAACCCGAAGCTGCCGCCCAGCCGCCCCTTCTGCTTCTGTTCAAACAGGCCGCGGTACACGAACGTCTTGTTGAAGAACTGATTGGCGACCTCATCGCCTTCCTTCTCGCGGTGCAGCCAGTCGCTGTAGTTCAGCGTCATTTGGAAGTTGTCCACAAAGCCGTTATCGAGGTTGCGCACCCCCGCGTTCAGGCGGACGTTGTGTCGCCGGAAGGGAATGGACACCGGGCCGTGGTGCCCATGCTCTTCCTCTTCTTCTTCGGCATGCTCTTCCTCGCTCTCCGGCTCAACCGGGATACCATACTGACCCTCCTGCCAGTTGTAGCCGAAATTGAAGAATAGCTTGTCGGTATAGCGTCCGATGCCGAAATTGGTATTGTTGGCGTGGGTGCGGGAGTTTTCGACAGTGCCCAGCGGCGTCTTATAGTCGTCGGCATAGAGCGACCCGCCGCCGCCGAACAGAATCCACTGCTTTATACCGTATTCGAAGCCGCCGCTCAATCCACGGCGGTTGTTGTTATTGCCAGCCAGGCCCGTCACAAACCCGCGCAGGCCGTCATGCGCTTCTTTATGCACCTGGTGGTGGCCCGTGACCACGTTCACCACACCTCCGATGGCATTGCCCTCATAAAGCAGCGTGGACGGTCCGCGCACCACCTCCACCCGCTCCACCGAGTTGGCGTCGACAGGCTCGCCATGATCCCCCGACTGCGACGACAGCGTCCCGGTTCGCACGCCGTCCTGGAGGATCAGCACGCGATCCCCATCAAAGCCGCGAATCACCGGCCGCGAGTTGCCGGGACCAAAGCTGCGCTTGGCCACACCTGCTTCGTTCTCCAGCACCTCCCCCAGCGAGGTAGCGGCCTTGTTCGCGAGATCCGTGGTGTCCAGCGAGGTGGAGGAAAGGAAGGTTTCAAGCGTGGTCTCCTCCGCGCCGGAGGCTGTCACCGTAACCTGGTCGCGAACGGTCTGGAACCGCAGCGTGAAGTCCACCTTGGCATCGGCGCCGGCAACCACATCCACCGTCTTGCGCTCATCGGCCAGGGCATGCATATGAGCGAAGACCTCATAGCGTCCCGGCGGGACATTCTCGACGCGAAAGGTGCCGTCTTCCCGCGTTTGGACGGTGCGCTTCAATCCAACCACCAGCACCGACACGTGATGCAGCGGGTCGGTGGTGCCTTGCAGCGTGACCTTGCCGCTGATCGTACCGCTGGACTGGGCCGGCAAGACAGTGGGCATCACAAAGGAAAGCAGTATGAGTAAGCGCGGCAGAGGCATCCCCTCCAGCATCGCCCCTCCCTCTCGATTCTCCGACACTTGTCCGGTGAGCGGGCGGAATCTGAACGGCGAGCGGGACCCGGAAAGCGGTGAGCGGACCAGCGATCCAAACAAAGCCAGACCGATTTTGCCCGGCTGCTACACTACGCTTGGATCTATGTCGCGCTATTTCACCAAGAAGGAAGCCGAACGCCTGCTGCCGCACGTCGAGCAGGCCATCCGCGCCGCGATAGAACTGAAGAAGTTCTACGTGGAAGCCGAGATTATTCTGCAGGAGGAGTCACGGCGGGTGATGGCGGCCGGGGGCATCGCGGCCAATTCGATGCAGTTGGAGCCCGAAAAATCGCGCCGCGATACGTGTGCCGCCCGCCTCCGGGAGGCCATCGAAACCATCCATGCCTACGGCTGTGAAGTGAAGGACCTCGATATCGGCCTAATCGACTTTCGCACCCTCTATCGCGGCCAGGAAGTGTATCTTTGCTGGAAACTGGGCGAGGAAGGCATCCGCTTCTGGCACGGAATGACGGAGGGTTTCCCCGGCCGCAAGGAGATTGACGAGGAGTTCCTCACCAATCACCGCGGCACTACCGTCCATTAGTCTTTATCTACCTCATCCAGCCAGTCCGGCCGCTTCAACACCTCGCGGGGGCGGCTGCCATCCACCGGGCCGATGATGCCGTCCTTATGCATCATGTCCAGAATGCGAGCCGCACGCCCATAACCCAGGCGCAGGCGGCGTTGCAGGATGGACGTAGATGCCTTGCCCATCTCGAGCACCACGCGCACCGCTTCCTGGTACATCGGGTCCTCGCGGCTGGGCGCGCCGTCCTCCCCGTCGGTGATTTCGGTATCCTCGCCGTCCTCCGAAGGCGGCGCCATAAGGAAGCTCTGGTCGTAGTCCGGCAAGGCCTGGTCGCGCCAGTGTTCCACCACGCGGTTGATCTCGTTCTCCGTTACGAACGCGCCGTGTACGCGCGTCAGGCGCGACGAGCCCGGCGGCAGGTACAGCATGTCACCCTTGCCCAGCAGGTGCTCGGCGCCCATGCAATCGAGCACCGTACGCGAATCCACGCGCGTGGCCACCCGAAAACTGATACGAGAGGGGAAGTTGGCTTTGATTAGTCCGGTGATCACATCGACGCTGGGGCGCTGCGTGGCCAGCACCAGGTGCATCCCGACGGCGCGGGCCATCTGGGCCAGGCGCGTGACCGAGGCTTCCACATTGGCGCGCTCCAGCATCATCAGGTCCGCCAACTCGTCGATCACCAGCAGAATGAACGGAAGCGGCTTAAGTTCTTCGTTGTCCAGGGCCCGGTCGCCGTCTTCGTCGAACAGGCTCCGCGGCATCTCCTGCATCTGCCGCACTTTCCGGTTGAACTGCTCGATGTTGCGAACGCCCTGGCTGGCCAGCAGCTTTAGCCGCCGTTCCATCTCATGGACGGCGTTACGAAGGGCGTTGGTGGCCTGCTTGGCGTCGGTGATGACCGGCGTCAACAAATGCGGAATCCCTTCGTAGATGCCCATTTCGACGCGCTTAGGATCCACCAGGATCATCCGCACGTCCTCCGGCGTTGCCTTGTAAAGCACCGACATGATCAACGAGTTCAGCATCACGCTCTTGCCCGATCCGGTGGACCCGGCAATGAGCAGGTGCGGCATCGATTCCAGCGGCGCCACCTTGATGCGTCCGTTGATATCCTTACCCAGGCAGATGGTCAGCTTCGACGGCGACTCCTGGAACTCTTCGCTTTCCAGAATCTGCCGCAGCGAGATCACTTCCCGCCGCGAATTCGGCACCTCAATGCCCACCGTGTTCTTGCCCGCCAGGCGCTCCACGAAGATGGACTCCGCCTGCAGACCCAGGCACAGATCCTCATTCAGCGAAATGATGCGGCTGTACTTGATGCCGGCCTCCGGCTTGTATTCGAAGGTGGTAACCACCGGGCCCGGGTTGATCTGTACCACCGAGCCAAGCACGTTGAACTCCTCGAACTTTGCCTTAATGCGCGACGCCGTTTCCTTAAGCTCCACGCCGTCGTAGCCCTGGCGGGCGGGCGCTTCGTTCAGCATGGCGGTGGGTGGCATGCTGTAGCTGAGCGGGCGGCGCGGCCGGGGAGTCTTGGAGAACGCGAATGCCGGCGGATTGCTGGCGGCAGTGGGCTCCGGGGCCACCGGTGCCTGCGGCAGCGCGGGCGGTTCCAGTTCTTCCAGCACGAAGATCGGGATCTCCCGCTCCGGCTGAGGCTCGGCATCGGAAGCGGGATGCTCGGCCGCTTCCTGCGCCATGCGGTCCAGCCTTGAGACTGGAATCTGCTGCCGGGCGCCAGGATCCTCCCAGGGCGGCAGATCGTCGTCAGCGGCCTGCTGTGCCCTCGGAGCGGTAATCTGGCGAGGCCGTTCGTCGCGATGCGAGGCCGCCCCATGCCGGGCTTCGGCTACGTGCTCCTCCCGAGCGGCGCGTGCGGCGGCCCGTTGCCGCAGTTGCTCATCCTTGACACGCTGCTTCTCGGCGCGGCGCAGAGCGCGTTCCTCGCGCCAGGATTCCCAGCGCGAGCGCTGCCGCGCGGTCCACTTCGCGGGCGCGGTAACCAGCAGCGGCACCATGGCCAGCGAGAAACTGCTGAGCAGATAAAGAGACAGCACCATGCAGGTGAGCGTCAGGATCAACGCGCCGGTTGGGTTTAGAACCGTCACCAGGGCGTCGGCCAGCACCACGCCAGCCAAGCCGCCTGGGGGCAGGACTCCGGCCACGGAAGGCCAGACCGGCAGCAACGCCAGGATCGCGCACGTGCCAGACAGCAGCACCCCAAACCCTACCATCCGCACCACCGGCATCCGGATGGGGCGGGAAAACAGCCACCGGAAAGCGACCACCGTCAATCCGGCCGGCAGCAGCCAAGCCGCGAGCCCAAGCAACTGGAACAGCAGATCCGCCGTGTGGGATCCGGCACGGCCTATGAGGTTCTGGGCGCGAATCGCGGAAGTGGCTGTATTGAAAGAGGGATCGTCGGCGTGGAAGGAAAACAGCGCCAGGAACAGCACCGTGGCGGCCGCAAGATACACGATTCCCGCGGCTTCGTTGAGCCTGTGATGGCGCGTAGGTCCTAAAAAGTGCATCGTTTCGCGCACCTTAATGAGGGCCGCGAAGGATCGCTAGAGCGATCACTATTATGCCAAAAACCACGCGGTAGATGACGAACACCCGCAAATTGCGGGTTCTAAGGTAGTTGAGGAAGAAGGCGATGACGGCAAGTCCAGTCAACCCGCTCACCAGGATCCCCACCGCAAACGGCAGTTCCATGCCCGGCTCCATGCCACCGGCTTTGCGGAAGTCCAGGAAGGCTTTGGCCGCCGCCGCCACCGTGGCCGGGGTCGACAGCAGGAAGGAAAACCGGGCAGCGGCCGCGCGGTCGATATTGCGGAACAGGCCGGCGGTGAGGGTGACGCCGCTGCGCGATACGCCGGGAATCAGCGCCAGCGCCTGCGCGAAGCCTACCACCATCGCATCGGGGAAGGTGATGCCGTCGAACAGCTTGCGGCGGCCGGGACGCGCATCGGCGACGCCCATCAGAATCCCGAACAGGATGAGATTCGTGCCCATCACCCAGGGGCTGCGCAGGACCGTCTCCGTGTAGTCCTTGATCAGCAGGCCCACGACACCCACCGGCAGACTGGCCGCCGCCAGCCACCACAGCAGGTGGCGGTTCTTGGCCATCATCGGATCAGGCGTATAATTGCCCACCCCAAATGCCTGCGACGCCAGTTGCAGCCAGTCCTTCAGGAAGTAAATGAGCACAGCGCACAACGTGCCGAAGTGCAAAGCGATATCGAACGTCAGGCCTTGGTCCTTCCAGCCGAACAGCCACGGCGCCAGGGCCAAGTGCGCGGAACTGCTAATGGGAAGGAACTCGGTGAGGCCCTGGATGACAGCAAGAATGGCAGCCTCGAAGATGGTCATAGACGCAAGTTCCCATCCTACCGCGCCATGGCTGTAAAAATTGTGGGGCAGGCGTCAACGCCTGCACGGGACCTCCTGGTCCCGCCTTTTTAAACTAGGCGCCCGCGTGGAGACGGAGCGGTTCGGCACGCCGCCCCACCGCCTGGATCAGTTCATTGGCCAGAAACTGGATCTGCGGCGGATCGTAGAACTCGTTCCAGGGCAGCAGAAGCAGGTTCTGGGCGGCGCGCCGCGCGTTCGGAACATCGTGAGCGCGGCCGCAACGCATGGCGGCGATGTCCCAATCACAAGCCAACTTGGCGGGCAGCGTATAGCTGGGAATGCCCGCGTGCGCCAGGTCCGCCGCCAGCGCCTCCGCGCCGCCATAAATCAGGACGGGATCCACCTGGATCACATAACGCGCATAGGCATGCGTGCAGCCCGGAGCGGCGATAGGCAAAGTGAGCCCCTGCACATCAATCAATAGACCGTTTAATTCGTCGGCGGCGCGTTGGCGCCGGGCCACGCAGCCCTCCAGTTTACACAACTGCGCCCGCGCCACCGCCGCCTGTAGTTCGGTCATATTGGTTTGCGGCGCCGCGAACAGAGGCTCGTCCTGCAGCGAGTCGCTTCCCTGGTCGCGATACTCGGTCAGGCGGCGGGCCAGTTCGTCGTCCGCCGTTAGCACCAGCGCCCCTTCACCGGCAGTCAGGTGCGATTCCTGGTGCAGACTGAAGATGCCAAGTTCGCCCAAGGTACCCGCTGGCCGGCCAAAAATGCGCGCCAGAAAGGCCTGGCTGCTGTCTTCGAGGATTGGAACACCCGGTGCGGCGGCGCGGATTGCATCCACGTCGGCCGGCAGCCCAAAACTGTGGCTGACGGTGATCGCGCGGGTACGGGGGGAAAGGCAGGCCGCCACCGCGCACCGGGTGAGACTGAGCGTCAACGGATCGACATCGGCAAACACCGGAGCCGCGCCGTGAAGCAAAATCGCGGAAATCAGAGGACGGCCGGCGAACGGCGACACAATCACTTCGTCGCCGGGCCGCACGCCCACCACCGCCAGACAGCCCGCAACAGCGGCGCTGAGATTGATAAAAGCCCGGCAGCACGGGCTGTCATACCGGGAAGCGAAATCCCGTTCCAACTGGCGGACCTGCGGTCCGCGCCCACTCAATTGTCCAGAAACCAGGACATTGCGCAGCAGTTCCAGCTCTTCCTGCCCCAAGTCACGACCGGAATGATCGGTGTCCGCCGGCAGCCTCATAAGCCAAACCCTCCGAATCCAAAAGCGGTAGATCGGCATACGCCTGCGCGCCAGGCGCGAGCGCGGGCAGATCCCGGTGCTCCATTACCTTGCCTGCTACATCCTCGACGACCACGCGCAATCCGGCCACCGTGTCCGGGCCCTTATTCCCGGCCACCCAACCCGATCCAACCCGCGACAGCGCCACCTGTTCCCGGCGCCGCCACCAGGTTGCCGCCTGGTCCATTGTTGTCAGCCAGAAGCCGCCATGCTGGCGGATCTGGCCGGCCATCCACTGCAAATGGCTCGAGCGGCGCTGCGCATCGGCCATGCCGAAGGAGCCGCTTCGAGACAATCCGCAAAAAATGCCTCCCGTTTCACAAAGGAATTCCAACTTCGCCGTCACCGCCTGCCGCAGACAGTCCACGCCCGCCCCGGCGAACAACGGCTCGATACAGCTCGGCGCGCTAACGGGAATCTCCAGGCAGCGGCTCTCCCGCAGGTCGAAGCCATCGCATACCGGGGGGCGGAACGGCAGGTTCCAGCGCACACCGCCGCCGAAATGCGACATAGTCTCGCGGTCCACATCGGGAACGCTGGAGCTGTAGTCGTATCCGCTATGATCCAGCCACATGTTGCGCAGGCTGTGGCGGCGGAGGCCCCTGGCGCGGAAACCCAGCACACGGCGCCCAAAACGGCGCTCCAGCCGCTCCTTCGGTTCCCGAAGATGCAATGGGTTCCCGGCTTCTCGATCGCCAAAATCGCCCAGGCAGTAAACCTCGCTGTCGCGCAAGTGCTCCAGGCCGCCCGGTACGTCGAATTCCGGCGTCACACCCAAAGAGAGCGGCTGCCGCTCGCGCTTCTGCAGGCCGAGCCCTAACCGCAACCCATGCTCGGCGGTCCGCGGGGAATCCAGGTCCTGCGTCAGAACCGCGGCGGCCCGGCAGCCCGCCGGCCACCGCTCCAGCCGTACCAGGAATCCGCAGGCCTGGCGAATGGCCGTCTTGAGCAGTTCCAGTTGCAGCAACCCGCTCACATCCACGGGATACGAGGAGGGGTCCTGCTGGTTCCACAGCGACTTCTGCAGCCGCTCCTGCTCCCGTGTGCGCAGCCGCAGCCGCACCCAGTCCGGCAGGTTGTTCTCGAACGAAGGGAGCAGGTGCGCGCCGCCCTGCACGATCTCCGGGACGTTTTCTTCCCGAACCCAGCCGGTGAGTATTTCGCCAATCGGCGTGCGCCACCAATAGCAGTCGCCGCTACGCACCAGATTCTCCGGACTATCGTGGAACAGGCCCTGTAACTGGCGCGGCAGCGAGCCAACCACCAGAGTCCGGCTGCGATGCGCCCGCGCCGCGACGACGTCGGGGATCTCCGCGCTGGCGATCAGCAGCAGGTGCGATTCATCCCGCTCGCTCCCGTTCACCCACCGGAACGGCACTCGTTCGGCATTCAGAGCTAGTGCGATTCCATACCCTTGCCGGTTTGGTTTGGCGTATAGGTCGATCATGGTGCGCTGGTCCTGAAACCAAAGTAGGGGCCAGGCGGGGAAGGGACAATTGTACGGAAGTCACAAAGAGATAGACCGTTGGTAACGGGATCCGGAATGGAACTGGACGGCTACGTCAAGTTGGCGCGGGTCTCTAAGGTGTTGGGGTTCGCCTAGGTCTCAGGTGCCCGACCCAGCCGGCGGCAATAGGAAGTACCACCACCGGCCAGGAATAGAAGGAAAATTGTCAGGCGCGAGGTGTTAGGCGGGCAACGCCGATCAGCACCAACCCTAGCAGGAACATGGTCAGCGGACTCGGTTCGGGTATCCCGGCCGCCGTCGCCGCGACATTACCGCGGATCTCACCCATGACCAAGCCGGTTGGGGACACCTCCTGGGCTTGGTTCAGCGTGGCATTCCAAAATGTGGCGCCTGGCGCTGCCGCCGTTAGCGCAAAAACTGCGCGGACAAACATACCTTGCATGAGACATCCTCCGATGTTAGGAAGGTAGACTTCCCTTTGCAGTGGGAGGAGATCGGCATGGGGCCTGTTACCGCTCGCGTAGCCGGATATTGCGGAACTGTACGACGCTGAACTGATCGTGTAGTTGCAGGCCGATCGGCCCGCGCGGGGGACGCTTGGGATCCGTCTTAATGTCGCTCACCAGCTTGCCGTTCAGCTTCACGCGAATCACGTCTTTCCGCGCTTCGATATCCAGCGTATTCCACTGGTCTTCCTTCATCGCCTCCTTGGGCGCTTTCGAGAAGGTGTAGACGCTGCCGGTGGGCGTCGGATCCGGATAGCGGTTATTGATCTGGATCTCGTAGCCTAACTTCGATGGCGTGCGGCTGAAGTCGGGCGGCCTCGCAATGCCGTACTGGCCGCGGCTCGGGTCACGCAGGGAGATGCCACTATTGCCTTCCGTCTTCGTCCAGAACTCGACATGCAGGTCGAAATCGCCGAACTCTTCTTTCGTATACAGCCAGGCTTGCTGATCACGCCAGGCGGCGAACTGTTTGTCGTCCTGGAACGGCGTCTTGCCCGGCGCCAGCAGGTTGCGATCCCAGACGCGCTGCCCCACCAGGGTGCCGTCTTCCAGAACCGTCCACTGCCCGTCCCCTTTCGATTCCCAGCCGTCCAGGTTCTTGCCATTGAACAGGCGCCGCTCGGCCGCCGTAAGGGTGGCGGCCAGCAGCAACGAGAGGACCAGCGCTCTCATTTCTTCAACCTTTCCCGCAGCCAGGCGATATCGGCCGTGAGTGCCGAGCGGTAGAGCGCCAGATCCGTCTTATAGGAAAGGATGTCGAAGCCCATGTCGATCCACTCCTCCGCCTGCTTGGCATCGCCCGGCTGAATGGCCGATAGCTTCCCATGCTTCTTACAAACATCAATGACATGCTTCATCGAATCCAGGAACTTCGGATTGTGGAACTCGGCCGGAATGCCCATCGAACTGGACAGGTCGAAGTGGCCGATCCAGAGGATATCGACGCCCGGCGTCAACGCAATGGCTTCCGCATTCGCTACACCCAACGGCGATTCGATCTGGCAGATTACCGTGGTGTTCTCGTTCGACGTTTGCAGATAGCTGATGGGTGGCTGGACGTAGTCGTTGTGCGCCGTGCCCAGGCCCAACCCGCGACCGCCCAGCGGAGCGTACTTCACGGCGTCGACGATACGTTTGGCGGTCTCCGCCGTCTCGACGTTGCCCACCATAATGCCCAACACGCCGGCATCCATCAGGCGCGCCATGAAGTGATACAGCGGCTGCGGCACCCGCACGAACGGGGCGATGTCGGTGGCCTTCAACCACGCCGTGAGGTCCGCGATGCGCTCGGTGTCAAAACCGGTGTGCTCCATGTCGTAGACCACGAAGTCCACGTCGGCGGCCTTCAACAGCATCGCCAGCCCGCGCGTGCCGAACTCCATGATCATGTGGCCGACAGGGCGGCCGCCTTCCCGCAATACCCGTTTAAACCGGTTCTCTTTCACGATCGGTACCTTTCTAACTTGGTTTGAAATTCAGGGCGCGCCAGGACATCCTTGTTCACCGTACTGGCCACCGGCGCCTCTCCGCGGGCAATGGCGAGGATGTTGTCGCACGCTTCTAACCCGTTGTCGCGCGCGATCTCTTCGGTCCAGGCCAGCGCATGCGGCGCCAGGATCACGTTCTCCAACCGCAGCAGCGGGTCGTCGGCGTCGGGCGGCTCCTTCTCGAACACATCGATGCCGGCGCCCAGAATCCACTTCTCCTGGAGAGCTTTGGTCAGCGCCTTCTGGTCGACAATGGGGCCACGCGCGGTATTGATGAAGAATGCCGTCGGCTTCATCCGCCGCAGCAACGCTTCGGTAACCAGCCCGCGCGTCTGCTCATTCAACAGGCAATTGACGGTGAGAAAATCGCTTTCCGCGAACAGCTCTTCCATGGAAACCAGTTCTACGTTCAACGCGCGAGCCTTGGCCGCATCGGCATACGGATCGCAGGCCAGGAATCGCCCGAACCCAAGCCCCGAAGCCAGGCGAAACATCTCCTGCCCGATGTTGCCCAACCCCACCGAGCCGAGAACCCGGCCCGCCATGCACGTCCCCAGCCGGCTTAACTGCCCGCGCCACTTGCCGGCCCGGACAATCTGGTCCTGCTCGCGCATGTTCTTCGCCAGCGCGAACACATAGGCCAGGGCCGCCTCCGCCACCGGACGCTTCACCGCTTGTGGCGTGATGGCGATCAGCACGCCAGATGCGGTGGCGGCGGGGATGTCGATCATGTCATAGCCGACCCCCCACCGGGCAATGACGGCCAGCCTTTTGAGCCCCTTCAGACTTTCGGCGGTGTACTTCATCCCAAGCGAGAAGATCGCGTCGTAGCGATCCAGATCCTCAGCCCGCGCCGTATTGTCCGGCTGCGGCGGCATCGCTTCATAAGCCAGTACTCCGTCGAGCTTGGTTGCGAGGACGTGTTCGAACCGGCCCTTGGCGTCCGTATAGAAATCGGGCGAAATGCCCACCAGAAACGTTTTGGACATGAACTGCGTATTCTATCGCGGTTGCGGTACGCTCTTAATCGTCTGTCCACCCATCACCCCCAACTCACGCTCGACCAGGCTCGACGCATGGCTGTTGCCGCCCAGGGGCTGCACCTACCCCGTCCCGCGCGCGCCGATGCCCGCCATATGGCGCGGACCATCCGCCGTCTGGGTCTGCTGCAGTATGACTCGGTGAACGTGCTGGTGCAGGCGCATTACCTGGTGCTATTCAGCCGCCTGGGACCTTACTCGCGGGCCCGGCTCGACCGCCTGATTTACGGCGAGCAGCGCTACACCGAACACTGGGCGCATGAAGCCTCCCTCATCCCCATCGAGGATTGGCCGCTGCTGGCCTACCGCCGCGCCAGCCACGTCCTGCAGCCCTCCGGCTTTGAAGAAGTGCTGGCGGCCAACCCGCACTACGCCCCGCTGGTGTTGGAGCATGTGCGGCGGAACGGCGCGGTCACCATCGGCCAGGTGCCCGACTGCGAAGGCGTGCCACGGCGGCTCGCCGAGAAGTGGTTCGGCACCGTCAATCGGGCCACTCTGGAAGCTCACTTCGGACGCGGCGCGCTGGCCGTTCGCAAGCGTTTGCCGAACATGGCGCGGGTCTACGACTTGACGGAACGCGTCATCCCCGCCTGCCATCGCGAACGCCAGGTCCCATACGAGGAAGCACAACGCATCCTCATCGCACAGGCGGCCAGGGCTTTCGGTGTCGGCACCTGTGCGGACTTCGCCGATTACTACCGCATGGCGCAACGCGAGGCACGGACAGCCATCCAGGAACTGGAAAGCCGCGGAGAACTGATCCGCGTGGCAGTGGAAGGCTGGCGGAGTCCGGCTTGGCAGCATGCCGAAGCCATCCTGCCGAAGGCTGTGAACGCCGCCCGCATCCTATCCCCCTTCGATCCGCTGGTCTGGTACCGGCCGCGCACCGAGCGCCTCTTCGACTTCCATTACCGCCTGGAGATCTACACGCCGAAGGAGAAACGCCGCTGGGGCTACTACGTGCTGCCGTTCCTGTGGCGGGATCGCCTCGCGGCGCGCACGGATCTACGGGCGGATCGCGTCCATGGCAGGCTTGTCGTGGAATCGGTTCAGTTTGAAGAAGGAGTGCCGAAGCGCGAAGTACGGCAGGCGCTCGAAGAAGAACTAGACCTGCTGTGCCGATGGCTGGAACTGGCGCGCTGAGCGGCTATTTGCGAATCGGCGGCTCTGCAGGAGCGGTGCTGCCCACCTTCGCCAACATCCCGCGGCCTTCCGCCTGCTTCCCGGCGGCCAGCAGCGCCCGTCCCAATTGGTACTGCACACTGCGATCGCCCGGCGCGGCTTGCAAGGCTTCCCGCAGTAGCGTTACGGCCTCCGTTGGATGCTTCATTGCCAGTTTGGCTTTGCCCAGGTAATAGGCGGTGCCCCATAATTGCGGACGCAGCTTACGCACTCGCTCCAGATGCGGCGCTCCGGTTTCGAAGTCGCCGCTTTGCACCAGTTGCGCCCCTAGGTAATAAGCGGCCTCCAGATCATTCGGATTCTGTTCCAGGGCCTTGCGCAGATGCGTGACCGCCTGATCGGCATCGCGCAGGCTCACATACACCTTGCCCAGTTCCGTCTCCAGCCCCGGCATGGCAGGTTCAGCCTGATAAGCCTGCTGCAAGGCGGCCAAGGCCTCGTCGAACAGCCCCGTCTCCAGCCGCGCACGGCCTTCCAGGAACTTCGCCCGCGCGGGCGGCAACTCCGCCAACAACGCCGAAAACGCACCGGCCGCCTGTTCCGGCTTCCGCAGATTCAGATAGCCTAGCGCCAATAGATACAGGGCGCCCGCCTTCTCGCCCGGCTCCCGCGCCAGCCGCTCCAGATCCGCCACGGCCTGCGCCGCGTCGCCCGTATACACCTGCGAGGTGGCCAGCAACTCGCGGAACTGGCGATTGCGCGGACTGCGCGTGACCAGGTCCTGGAACAGCGGCTTCGCCTCGGCATACTGATCCAACTTCAGATGCGCCAGCCCCAGATTCAACAACAGTCCCGGCTCATTCGGCGCAAGCTTCAGCGCCTGCCGGTATACCTTCACCGCCTCCGCCGGACGGTCCTGCCGCGAATACACCACACCTAGGTTTCCCAATGCCGGCATGCTCCGCGGATCCGAACGCAACACCTGCAGAAAGCCCGCTTCCGCCTTCTCCAGATCTCCGCCGCGCAGAGCCTGTGCCGCCGCGTCAAACGCCTGCTCCAAACGAACGGCGGCTCCCGGGGTTTGTGCCCCGAGCGCCGCCGTTATCGCCGTGAGCGCAACCAGAATGTGGATGCGCGTGTTCATCAAACGCCTAGAATAACAGCTTCAGGCCGAGCTGCAGCGTGCGCGGATCGCGCGTCGAGTTCACCTGGCCAAACGTGCCCCGCGTCGCGGTGGTGACCGCGGTGTTGGGGTTCGGCAGGTTCAGCCCCGTGTTCACACCCGCCCACTGCGTGTGGTTGAACGTGTTGAACGTCTCAAAGCGGAACTGCAGATTCACCCGTTCGCTGATGCGCGTGGACTTTAACCAGGAGATGTCCCACTGGTTGATTCCAGGACCGCGGAAGATGCCTTCCCCGGTGTTACCCAGTGTGCCTTCGGCCGGACGGCCGAACGCGAACACATTGAAGTAATCCAGTTCGGAGTTGCTTTCCAGAGTTACCGGACCGCCCAGGTAATCGGCGCGGGGACCGCCGCCGAGCGTACCGGGGTTGCCGTTGGAAGTGACGGTGAGCGGCGTACCGCCCCAGAAGCGCACGATGCCGTTCATCTGCCAGCCGTTCAACAGTCCCTTGAGGAACGCGTTGCCCTGAGCCAGCCGGGGGAACTCATAGATGAAGTCGATGGTGACGATCTGCTTGCGGTCGAACGACAACAGACCGTACTCACGCCGGCGATCATAGGCGTAAGCAAGGCCGGTGGTGTCGTTTTCCACTACGCCCTGCGCCTTCGCCCAGGTGTAGTTGAAGTTTCCCGTGAAGCTCTTGCCGAAGCGGCGGCTGACACGAGCCTGGAGGGCGTTGTAGTTGGAGGTGGCGCCGAATTCGGTGAAGTTCACCCCCGCGTAGCCCAGGTAGGGCCGCAGCGCGTTGGAAACCCCGTTGACCGCCGTCAGCACGCCGGGACGCAGCGTGGTGCCAAGCGGCAACTGATTCAGGTCCCGCCGATACTGCAGGTGGCGGCCCCGGTTGCCGATGTAGCTCACGTCCAGAGCCGTTTTGAAGCCGATCTCGCGCTGGACACCGAGGCTCCAGGAGTAGATGGTCGGGACCTGGCCTTCCGCGTCGATCGCGACGATGCCCACCGGGGAGCGGCGGCCACCCGCGATCAGACCCGTGTTCAAAGCGTCCACGCGGCCCGCGTAAACGGTGGGCTGGAAGGTGAGCGGCGGATTCCCCAATCCGTCGAAGTTATTCGCGTTCTGCCGGATCCGTTCATAGAAGATGCCGCCACCACCGCGGATGGAGGTCTTCCCATCGCCAAACGGATCATAGGCGAAGCCAAAACGCGGCCCCAGGTTGTTCCAGCGATGCTTCATGCCGCCCTTGGGCAGGCCTTTGCCTTCCTCCACCATGCCGTTGAACGGATTGCCAGCCCCCGGCACGATGGTGCCGATGGTAAGCCCCGGCGCCGTATCGATACGGGCAGCCTGCGAGGGATCATACTTACGGGGATCGAAGTAGTTCTGCAGGTATTGGCCGTAGGTGTACGTCGGACCCATGTAAGCCCAGCGCATCCCGAACTCGATGCTCAGCTTGTTATTCACGCGCCAGCTATCCTGCGCGAACCCTTCCACGCCGAAGAACCGGAAGGAGCCGTAGAAGCGGCCGTTCGACTGGTTCACCGACGTGTAGTTGCCCAACAACATGTTTGCGAACGTGTTGCCTGTCGATAGCGGGTTATCCGCCGAATCGCCGAAGTTGAAGTTCATGGCGTCGGTCCAACTCGGCTGCTGGCCGTTCAGGTTCATGTTGAAGAAGCCGCCGAACTTGAACGTGTGCTTGCCACGGTTCATCGTGATGTTGTCGGTGAAGGTGAACTGCTTTGCCTCACTCAACCAGCCCGCCGCAAAGCCGGGATAGTTGCAACTGGCCACACCGCAGTTGAAACGCGGGAAGCGCTGCCGGAGGTTCGCCTCAGGGAAGAACTCCGGGAACGTGAAGCCCAACGCGGTGCGGTCGTACAAAGCCTTGTTGGCATCCTCCTGCACGTCCACCAACTGCGTCAGCCGGTTATAGCTGAAGATGAACTCGTTGGTGGTGGTAGGAGAAATCACGTTGACCATGTTGGCCGACCACGACGAGCCTGGCTTCCGCCGGAACTGCGGGAACACCGGGTAAGGCGTGGAGGCGAAGATGCCCAATCCCTGCTCTTCATGGTTGGCGTCATCAGCCCAGCGGAAGAAGAAGTTGTTGCTGGAGTTGATGGCATAGTCCACGCGGGCAACCTTGCCTTCTTTGTTGAACTGGTAGGTGTCCTGGAAGAACACGCGAACGGCTTCCGGAACGTTCGGCGTGGGCGTGGCGCCGGCATAGGCCGCACCGCCAATCACCTTCAGAAAGGCCGGAGCGTTTCGCGACCATTCGCCGCGCGGAACGATGTTGTTCGGATACGGATCACCACCGATGATGCGCCCACCCGCTTCGCGGACCACCGTCCCGGGACGGAACACCTGGCCAATGCGATAGGGCGTCTGCACGCCCGCGGCCGTGGCGATGTTACCGGGCCGGTAAAGCCGCGACAGGTCCCCACTCAGCAGGTCCGGGTGCGGAAGGTCGAAGAAGCTGCCGCCGTTCGGCCGCGTCGCCAGCGTCTTCTCATAGTTGAAGAAGAAGAACAGCTTTGGCTCCTTGAGCGAACTGATGCCGGGGATGGGCAGCGGACCGCTGATGTTGCCGCCAAACTGATTAAACCGCAACTTCTGTGTCGTCCCGGTGCGGTCAAACGGCTGCCGGGCGTCCATCGCGTTGTTGCGCAGAAACTCGTACAACGTGCCATGGAACTGCTTGCCGCCGGACTTGGTCTGCACGTTGATCATGACGCCGGGATTGCGCCCGTATTCGGCGTTGAACGTGGACGTCTGCACCTTGAACTCGCCGACCGCGTCCAGCGAAATCTGCGTGTACTGGCCGTCATTGGCGCCCACATCGGTGTTGATCGCACCGTCCAGAAACACGTTGTTCGCCGAGCCGCGAAGGCCGTTCACGTTAAATGCATCCGTGTTGTTGAATGCCAAACGGAAGTCGGTACGGTCATTCGATACCACGCCCGGGAGCGTGCGCATGAGGGACTGGAAGTCACGCCCGTTCAGCGACAATTCGGTCACCTGGCGCGACGTAATGACAAAGCTTTTATTGGCAGTGGTAGTCTCCACCACGGGCACTTCCGCTTCCACCGTAACCGATTCGGTGGCCTGCCCAAGTTGCAGACTTACATTGCCGAGATTGAGGATCTGGTTCTGATCCAGCCGGAGTGCGGTACGGTCCAGCGCTTTGAAGCCAGCGGCTTCGATTCGAAGTTTATAGGTGCCAGGCTGAATATTGGAAACCTGGAAGATTCCATCCGCGCCGGACTGCACTTCACGGACAATGAGATTCTTGTCCTCGTCCGTAGCGGTGATTTTGGCATTGGCGATGGCGGCGCCGGTCGGGTCGAGAACAACCCCCTGGATGGTACCGCTCTGGGCAAAGGCGCTAACGGCCAGGCCCGCGAGACAGACATAACGCAACAAACAATACGACAAAGTATTCATAAACTAACGTTTGACCCCCGCATTGGGATTACGATTGCCCTAGCATACAATAAACGCCGGATGAATATTTTGCCTCGAAACGTTTCTGGGTTCGCAACAATCTGATAGGGGCGGGGTTGCGCTAATTGGTTAAGGATGGATTAAAGTTAGACCGGTGGCGAATCCACACTTGGCCAGCCCGCGTCGAATCCGGTGAGGAGGCAAAACGATGATGAAACAACTGGTACTGATTCTCGCTTCCGGAGCCCTGCTTTCCGCGCAAGTGCTGCCGCCGCTCGGTGGCCAGGGAGGCTATGGGTACGGTCAGGATCAAATCCGGCGCGCCGAGATCCGCGGAGGCGGTGGCGACGGCAAGTGCACGATCGAAGTAAGGGTGGATGGCACCGCGGAGGTGGCCATACTGGGCGACGAAGCCCGCTTGCGTACGCTGTCCGGCAACCCGGCACAATGGGTGCGCTTCCAATGCAACCAGCGCATGCCCACCGCACCCAACGATTTCCGCTTCAAAGGCATTGATGGACGCGGCAGGCAGGATCTGGTGCAAGCCGGCGGTGGCGGCCGGCCCGCGGTGATTCGCATTGACGATCCGAAGGGCGGTGATGAAGGCTATACGTTCGATGTCGAATGGCGTGGCGGATCGGATGCATACGGCGGGGGATGGGGCGGCTACAACGACGGTTACAACGACGGCAATATGCGCCGCCGTGGCAATAACGGGCGTTGGAACGGCGGAAACAATGGACGTTGGAACGACCGCGACCGGGACAACTACGGTTGGAATCGCGAACTGAGCTTCCGCGGCCGCGGCGACGGCTACTTCCGCACCAACTCCGGCGCTAACGACCGCCTGGACAATGTTGACGTCAATATCAGCCGCAACGGCGATGTTCGCGCCAGCTTCCGCACCGACCGCCGCTATGACTTAACCTTGACCGGCCGCGTTACCAATGTCGACCGGGACCTCGTGTTGGCCGATGTCAGCGGTCCGGGCGTACGCGGTGTGATGGAAATCCGCGTCGACGGCAATCGTGTCCGCGACGTCTTCATGCGCAGCAACGGCCGCGACAACGCCGAACTGCGTTGGAACAGCCGCAATTAATGATCGGCGATGCCCCCATCCGGAAACCGCAACTGCTGGCGGGTATGGGGCTGATAGGGGCGCTTCGCCGCGACCTTCTCGTCGAGATCCACACCAAGCCCTACCCTATCCGGGGGTAGGGCAAAACCTTTTTGATACACAATTCCCCCGCCATAAAACAGATCCTTCCAATACTGTTCGTTCCCCCGGTGCGTGATCTCTTGAATGGCAAAGTTCGGCGTGGTGAAGTCCACGTGCAAGGATGCCAGCGTGCTGACATCGCTCTGCGGATTATGCGGACACATCTCAATCCGATAGGCCTCGGCGATGGTCGCGATCTTCTTCATCTCCAGAATGCCGCCGCAATGCACCACGTCCGGCTGAACGTAATCGACCAGGTGGCGATGACACATCTGCGTGAAGGCGTACTTGGTGGTCAGCCGCTCCCCGGTTGCCAGCGGAATGCGCGTCTTGCCGCGGAGTAGCGCGAGTTCGTCCAGATCTTCCAACTGCGTTGCCTCCTCCACGAAGAAGGGGCTGTACTCTTCGGCGCGGCGGCAGAACTCCACGGCCATGGTGGGCGTGGTCTTGCCGTGCAGATCGATGCAGATCCGGAAGTCGGGGCCGACGGCCTCTCGCACAGCCTTCAGATTCGCAATCCCCTCCCGCACGGATTTAACCGGGTCGATGACGTCACCGTCAGTGGTGATGAAGGCGGACTTGGCGCCGGTCCAGCCTTCTTCTTTCGCCTGTAAGAAGCTCTTCGCATAAGCCGCCGGGGAACTGCCGCCACCATGCACATACATCTGCACGCGGTCGCGCGCCTTGCCGCCCAGCAGCTTCCAGACGGGCTGCCCCAGCGCCTGCCCGACGATGTCCCAGAGCGCAATCTCAACCGCGCTGATGGCGGAGTTCAGAATCGGCCCGCCACGCCAGCGCGGCCAGCGGTACATTGCCTGCCAGTGCATCTCGATGTCGGCCGGATCGCGGCCAACCAGGTACCGTTTGTGCTCATCAATGGCCGCCGCCACCGTCGCTTCCTTGCTGGTGACCGACCCTTCGCCCAACCCCGTGATGCCCTGGTTCGTGTAGAGCTTCACGAACACATAGTTCGACCCGTTCGGGCCGCCCCGGTTCACGATGAAGGTCTTCAAATCGGTAACCTTCAGGTTCAGCGGCTTGGCTTGGGCGCGGATCTGCGCCATCAGGCCTTCCGTACCACTAATGGCAGCTATTCCGGCGGCCGCCCGTAAAGCGGCCATGTGAAAGAAGTCCCGGCGTGTCATGCACGCGATAGCATATCAACGAACGCCGGTCAGGATGCTGCCGATGCTCGGCGGCGATTGCAGGAACGTGGTGGCCGGCGCGTTCAACTGCGCTCCCGTCACCTTGCTCCGCAGGTTGTCCTGTTCGACATACCCGAAGGCCCCGAAACCGCCAAAGCCGAAGCCCCCTCCAAAGCCGCAGCCGATACCCCCGAGAGGGACCGGATTGCAGCCGCCCGACCCAAAGCCGAACCCGCCGCCGAATCCACCGCCGCCACCGAGGCCGATGCCGCGCTCGTCTATCTTCAGGCTTTGCGCGGTGGGCTGCCAAAGGCGCAGGTCGCCACTGGTGAACATGCGAATCGGCACGCCTTGCGCCACCGGACGCCGCGCGGTCAGCGCGATACTGACAGGCTTGGTGAAGGCTACCCGCGGTTCGGAAGTCATCTCGTAAATGCCGCACCACCACGTCGCCGGTTCGGTAGAGGGCAGGTTGCCGTCTTCGACAGCCAACCGCCGGATGCTGAGCACCACCCGCTGCGACACCGCGCCTTCCGGCACGAACAGGAAGACGCCAGTGGAACCGATCTCGACGGCGGTGTTGACCCCTTGCGCATCGAGTGTCCCGCGCGTGTCCACCGCGATTGACCCGCTTGGCGACAACGGGACGAGCCGGCCGCCGGCTGCCGGCGACTCGACTAACTCCGGCGATGGCGACTGCACATGAACCGCGGCCTGCATCGTCTGCGGCAGCGGCGTACCGCTGCCATCCGGCTTCACCCGGATCACAAAGGGACCAAGCAGCGTATCCGGATCCAGCCGCGCCACCCGCCAGTACGCGATGTTATCCCGCACGCCCTCGAAGGCGCCGTCCTGCGGCGTGTGTACCGCCTCCAGAAACCGCGCGCCCGCCGGGACCGCACTGGTTACCGTCAGGCTTTCCAGGACGTCCGAGCCACTGGCGAGGAAGACGCCATAGGTGGCCGTGCCATCGGGGCTGTACTGGCCGGTGCTGCGAATGACGATCCGCGGCGACTGCGCCAATCCGAGCAAAGCGAAGGTGAAGAACAGGGTGGTAAACCGCATCTGCCAGGTAAGTGAGCGTGAATGCGGTGTTGTATCGCGGATCAGGCGAAAATTGCGTCTACGGCGAGTTCGCCGCCGCCGAACAGGGTGAGGGGAATGGCTTGGCCGGACTTGTACACCCGTACCGGGGCGGTGAGGGACGTCACTCGCACCTGGCTTTGTTTGGGATCCACCACCCAGAACTCGGAAGCGCCGGTTTCCAGACAGAGTTGCTCCTTCGCGTACATCTCCGCCGCGGAGTTGGAAGGGGAAAGGACTTCAACCACGATATCGGGAGCACCGTGGATGTTGTCTTCCGGATCCCAGCAGGCCCAACGCTCCGGACATAGGTACCCCACATCCGCGACACGCAATTCGAACTCCGCCTTCGCACGGAAAGCCATCTCGATCTCGATGTAGCTGCCTGTCGGTGCGAGCGGCCGAAGCAGATCGCGGATCCGTCCCTGGACGACAGCGTGCTTGAGTTTCGGCCTTGTCACCGGTACCAGCACCCCCTCATGCAGTTCGTAGTCGAACGACCCGACCGGGCGAGGCAGTGCCCGAAACTCCTCCACGGTTATGAGCTTGTTCTCGACTGCAGCCATGGTCGTCCTATGTGTCAGGAGAAGATTGCATCCACCGCGAGTTCGCCGCCGCCGAACAGGATGAGAGGGATGGCTTGGCCGAGTTTATAAACCCGCATGGACCCGTTGGCGGAAGTAACCCGCACCTGCCGTTTTGCCTCATCGACAACCCAGAACTCGGAGGAGCCAGTTTCCAGACAGAACTCCTCTTTCGCGAATATCTCCGCCGCGGAGTTGGACGGCGACAACACTTCGATCACCAGATCAGGAGCGCCGTGGATATTGTCTTCCGGGTCTATCGAGGCATGGCGCTGCGGATTCAAGTACGCTACATCCGCCGCTCGCAAGTTGAACTCCGCCGCACCCCGGAAGGCAACCTCACGGTCTACCAGACTACCAGCAGGGGCAAGTGGCTCCAGCAAGTCGCAAAGACGCTTCTGCAGCCGTGCATGCTTGTACTTCGGCCTTGTCACCGGTACCAACACCCCGTCATGCAGTTCATAATCGAACGGTCCAACCGGGCGAGGCAGTGCCCGAAACTCCTCCACGGTTATGAGCTTGTTCTCGACTGCAGCCATCTGTCGCCCCACCTCGATTATAGCGGGGACCTACTCCGCCAACTTGCGCTTCAAGACCTCCAAAACAAACCGGTCCCTGCGGGCCCGCACCTCCGCCGGATCCTTCTTGCTCCAGTCGTGAAAGCCTTGCCCGGTCTTCACGCCCAGTTTCCCCTGGTCGCGTAGTTCCCGCAGTAGCCGGGGCGCACCCGGCTCATTCAATAGATCGCGCGTCACATAATCCGTGATAGCGAAACTCAGGTCCAGCCCCACCATGTCCTGATGCTCGAAAATCCCGTAGGCCGGCAGCCGCAACCCAAAGCCCATACGCGCGGCTGTGTCCACATCCTCCGCCGTGGCGATTCCTTCATCGACAATATTGATCGCCTCGCGCACCAACGCCATCTGCAGCCGATTACCCAACTGCCCCGGCCTGTCTTTCTGGACCAGCACTGGCGTCTTGCCGCAGTCGATCAGCAGTTCGCGGACATCTTCGACCACCTCATCGGCGGTCTTCTCCCCGCGCACCAACTCGACTAGCGGCATCAGGTGCGGTGGATTCCAGAAATGCGTTGTCAGAGCCCGCGCGGGCCGCGTACACAGGCGCGCCACCTCCGTGATACTCAGCCCGCTGGTGTTGGTCGCCAGAACCGCGTCCGGCTTCGAGATGGCATCCAGATGGGCAAACAGCGCCTGCTTGAACGTCATGTCCTCCGGCGCCGACTCCACTACCAAGTCGACCTGCGGCACAACGCCATCCAGATCGCTGGAGGCATGCAGCAGATCCTTGGAACGCTCCGCGCGTAGCCGCGTCGTGAGCCCGTGCTCGCCTAGCAGCCCCACCTGGGACAGCGCCCTGCGCAGACCGTTCTCCGCGTTGTCGCTATTCCGGCTGAGGATCGTCACCTCGACGCCGGCCAAAGACAGGGTGGCCGCGATCCCCGGCCCCATCATTCCGGTACCGATGACCGCAGCCTTCCGAAAGCGCATACGTTGCGTTCGCTAGCCTCGCAATCCTTCGAGTAATTTCACACCCATCGCCATGTCCGCGTAGCGCTGCTCCAGATCTTCAATCTCGCGCTCCACGTGGATCGTTCCCTTATAGCCCACTTCCTTCAACTTCGCCACAAAGCGATCCATGCCCACCGACCCCTGCCCAAGCGGCCGTTCCGTGCCCAGCGCGTTCTTGTCGTCCTTCGGCGGCCAATCGCCGTCCTTGCCGTGCACGCTAATCACCTTATGCGCCAGCACTCCCAGTGCCTCAATCGGATCGCCCGTCCCGTACAGAATCATGTTCGCCGGATCGAAATTGATGCCCAGGTTCGGACGGTCCACGTCGTTCAGAAAGTGAAGCAGCGTCTTGGCCGGCTCCTGCCCCGTCTCCAGCGCGAAGGTCTGCCCATGCTTCGCCGCATGATCGCAGATGCGCCGCACCATCGCCCGCACGGCGATGTAGTCCGGGTGCGATTCATCCTCCGGGACGAAGCCGACATGGCAGGCGATGCTCTTCACGCCAAGCGCCGCGGCAAAGTCGCTCAGCACCGTGGTGCGCGCCTCACGCTCCTCGCGGGTCTCCGGCGGAATAAAGCCCACCGTCGCCTGCACCGTTGGAATGTCGGCGTAGCTCTCCCCCGTGTACGCCGCAAAGCAGGTCACGATGGTGAAGTCTTCCTTCGCCAGCATCTGCTTCCACTCGGCGGCAACGGTGTTATCCAAAGCAACATCGCCCGCGATGCCCAGTTGGCCGCACCGCACCCCCAACGACTTGATCCGCGCCACGCTGTCGCGCACGGCCCACATCATCGCCCCTACTTCCAACTCTTTCAAATCCGGCATGGCACCTTCTCTCCATTCTTTACCCGCGATTCGGCCATCAGGTTCGTCAATCGTACCGCTTGCGCCGATTCCTTCGGGCTGCAGATCTCCGGCTCCTTGCCGGCTTCCGCGCAATCCAGGAAGTACTCGATCTCGGCCTGATAGCCGTCCAGATCGGTCAACGGCAGCACTTCCTTTTCCCCGTCGGCCCGGTACAACGCCGGCTCACGGCCCGTGCTCGCATACTCCACCGTACCTTCATCCGCCACCACCGTGTACTCCATCGAAAATGGATACGACTTCGGATGATGCCAGCCGCCCGTTACCGTGGCGACGAGGCCGTTGCCATAATACAACTGCGATTCCATTACGTCGATACCGGCGGCGAGATTCTCATATCCGGTGGACGAAACGTACTCCGGCACGCCGAAATGCTGGACGCATTGGTCGGCATCGTGGATTACGAGATCGAAGATGCCGCCGCCGCTCTGCTCCTTGGACACCAGCCACTTGGCCCAGGCCGGACCCGCACAGCGCCGGCGGAAGAAGGCACTCCGTACCGACCCCAAGCGCGGCAGCGTGTCGCGCAAAGCCAGGTACGCCGGAAAGAAGCGCAGCACCTGTGCCACCATCAACGTCCGGCCGGCCTTCTGGGCCTCTTCGATCAGCAGGTCGCACTGCTCGCCCGTTAACGCCATCGGCTTCTCCACCAGCACATGCTTGCCGGCCCGCAACGCGGCCACGGCGGCCGGTACGTGCAGATGTGTGGGCAGACACAAATCCACGGCATCTACATTTGGATCGGCCAGGCATTGCTCCAGATTTGTATAGCGGCCGATCCCCGAAAAATCCATCTTTTCGCCAGGCCCGCCCAGATTACCGGCGATATTCGACAGGTCGCCTTCCAATTTCTCGGGGCTGGCACTCACCACAGCGGTCAATTGGTGCCGCGTGATGCTCCGAATGGCCTTCAGGTGCACCATACCCATGAACCCAAGGCCGGCAACGGCAATACGCATAGTTGAACATGGTACCATTCGGCCCAGGATGAAGCGCAGGTCTTTTGTCAGTTCCCTGGGACTCGCGGCAGCGCCCCTGGCCGCCGAAACAACCACCGCCACTAACAAGCAGGTGATGCTCTCCGGCGACGGCATGTCGCTGACACCCGCCGAACAATCGCGCCTGCTCACGGAGCTCTCCGCCGATGTCGTCTCCGACAACTACTCGCTGGGCGGCAGCGTCGAGAAGCTGGAGAAGTTCATGGCCGAGGACCTCGGCAAGGAATATGCCGTTTTCGTGCCCACCGGCACGCTTGCCAACCACATGGCCATGCGCTTGCTCTGCGGCAACCGGCGTCGCGCCATCGCCCAGGCCGAGTCCCACCTCTATAACGATTGCGGCGACTGCGTCCAGACCCTGAGCGGCATCAACATGGTGCCCCTGGCGCCCGGCAAAGCGACCTTCACCGTCGACGAGGTGGACGAACTCGCCCGCCGCGGCGTGGGCTCGCGCGTGGACGTGACCATCGGCGCCATCCAGATCGAAAGCCCCGTCCGCCGCCGCACCGGCGAGCAATTCGACTACACACAAATGCAGAAGATCTCCGCATGGGCCCGTGCAAACAAGGTGGGCCTGCATCTGGACGGAGCGCGCCTGTACCTGCAATCGGCCTACACCGGAATCTCTCCGAAGCAGTATGCCGCGCTCTTCGATACGGTCTACATTTCGGTCTATAAATGTTTTAATGCGCCCTCCGGCGCCATCCTCGCCGGACCGAAGGCGCTGCTCGAAAACGCTTACCATATGCGCCGCATGTTCGGCGGCGGCATCCCGCATTCCTGGCCAAACGCAGCCATTGCCCATCACTATGCCAAGGGCTTCCCGGAACGCATGCGTAAGGCGGTGGAGGCGTCCGAAGCCGCCATCGGCATGTTAGAGAAGGACACCAACTTCGAGATCCAGCGCATCGAGCGCGGCACCAACATCTTTAAGCTGCGCGTGCGCGGCGTGAATGCGCTGGTCTACCAGCAGCGCATGTTCCACGCCGGTCTGACGGCGAATGAGCCGTTCAACGAGTGGTTCACGTTGCAGGTGAACGAAACGTGGGCGCGCGCGAGTGGCACCGAAATCGTCGACCGGTTCCGCAAGGCTCTTTGGGCCAACGGCTAGCTGGAATCAGGCCCGGCCGGGCGCGTCAGGGCCGTGAAGCACCGCGGTTCCATTAGAATTTGCGGGGCGTCGAGCATGCCGAAGGTGTGCGTGAATGGGTCCGCCGGGGGTCGCGGCCGATAGCGAGCCATAACAGGCGGAGCGCTTCGGCGTTCTGCTGGTCTTCGCGCAAGGACGAGCCGGCGCGACGGGACTTGGCGGTCACCGGCTGGCAGACGCAGCGGTACGGGCCGGTTCCGCGGGTGTGCCAGATGGAGACGGCGAACGTTGAAGGCTCCTTTCCGAAGGCGCCGGCGCGGTACGGTGCGGCGTAGCGGCGCGATGATCCTGACGCGGACGGGGGAGGCCTGAGGGCGCGGTTGCCGCGGCAACTTCAGCCTTCGTTTCGGCTGCGGCTTCGGCGCCGCCGGTGACCGGCGATGACGGGCCGGCATGTACCTCCGGTTTGTTCCGCGAGGGGGGAACCTGAGGTACAAGTGACGGCGGGTCAGCGAGTTCCGGGGAACCGGCGGGTTGCGAAAGGCCGGATTCCGGGGCTGGCGGCGGCTCCGGTTCGGGCTCGGGCTCGGGCTCGGGGGCCGGCGTGGGTTTGGTGTCATCGGCATCGTCGCCGTCACTGCCGGAGCCGCCGTTATCGTCGTCCTAGAGGCGCCAGGGCGGGCAGATCTCGGGAACGCGGCGAAGCTTGATGAGATCGTCGATAGCGGCGCGCTGCAGGCGCAGGATGCGCTGTTCGTAGCGATGAAGGGACTCCAGGGTCTGCCGATTTTCCTGGTAGGCCTGATAGGCGATCTCCGGGGCGC
>CAYLPH010000011.1:0-158241 GCA_964385495.1 uncultured Candidatus Solibacter sp. | reverse complement strand
GCGTTTGCCCCGAAAACAGGATAGCACACAAATGTTCTTAAGTGAACAGTATTGCGGCTTAACCCGCGTGCGGACTGTCCGCCCTGGCTGTGTGGGACGATGAAGGGGGAGGATTCATGGGAGAAGCGCATTATCAGCCGGTTAGGCTGGTAAGACTGGAGATCACAAATTTTAAGGCGATTGACCGCCTTGAAATCGACCTGCCAACGCCGCTCACAAGCATGGATCCTGACGTTTTGGTGTTGGGAAGCAGAAATGGGCTAGGCAAGACGTCAGTTCTTGAGGCCTGTGCGATGCTGTTTGTCTCTTCACGTGCCGCGCTGGATGACCGCGGGAACATTAGTTCTTCGAATTTCGGTGTTCAACTTGCCGTCAACCCCTTTGATCTGCTGATTCGAGGTGGTGGAGATCAGGCGCGTTTGAGCGCCGACTTCGCGGTGGGCGGCCAGCGCTACCAACTAGTGGTCTCGCTTAGCTCCGACGGCCAATGGAAAGCCGGGGGCGATAAGGATGAACTCAGCAAGGCTCTCCACCCAAGCGGCCAGCGGCGCAGCGGGATCACGCAGCTTCTCTGGGCATTGCTAGGGCTTAGCGCTGATCCCTTCGTGGCTCCACCGTTCCTATACTTTCACAGCTACCGGAAGGTACAGGAGGGCAACCCGGAACTGGGGGCGATGGTGGAAGACACCAACCCGAGGCATTTTAACCCGGCTGGCCGCGCCGACCGCAACGGCACTAGTCGCTTTAAGCTTGAGATACTCCGCTCGCTCATGGGCCAGGCGCGGCTGTTCGAGAGCGTTGACGAGGCGGAGGCTGATAGCACAATTGATGTAATCAATCGCCTGATGCGCCGTTATGCAGGGGGCGTGATACGGAACTTGAGACCACTTCCGGACAATACTGTTGACTTTTGTATCCAGCCTCTCGGCGGTGGTCCGACCTTCACATTTGACGGCCTTAGCTCCGGCCAGAAGGAGATCATCTCCACTCTTTTTCTGATTTGGCGGCACACGCACGACAGACCGGGAATTGTACTGATTGACGAACCGGAATTGCATCTGAACGTGGAGTGGCATCGATCCCTGGTCGCTGAACTCCAGGCGCTGGCTCCAGCGAACCAATACCTCCTCGCAACTCATTCGGAAGACATCTTCGGGTCCGTCGAGGAGGCACATCGGATGCTACTAGTGCCGGAGGATGCGATAGCGGTGCGATGAGGGTCCAGACGAATGTGCGTCCGGAGCAGGTCCGGCAGACCGCTCGCCACGTGCTGTTCGTCGAAGGGTCCAACGATGACGCTTTCGACCCAAGTGTACTGGCTCAGTTGCTTCCGATGATCACCTTCAAGGCAATCGGGCCATCCACAAACATTCGAGCGGCCGCCGAAGCGATGCATGCGCATCACCCGGAGTACTACTTCGTTGTCGTTCGTGACCATCACACAGACGCGATGGTGGAAGAATCCTGGAACCGGTTTCCCGACCCTTCCTGCAGCAACATCATTCTGTGGCGTAAGCGAGAGCTCGAAAACTATTTCCTGGACCTTGCGTATTTGGCTAAGAGCGAGTACGTGCACTGTACTGCCGACCAGTTGGAGTCGACCATCTGCGCGTTGGGACGGGAACGCTTATGGCTCGAGGTGACGAACCGCGTCATCATCGAACTTCGGGAACAGGTGAAGGCCAAGTGGATCGACCTATTCTCCGATCCGGCAAGAATCACATCCCGGGATCAAGCGGTACAGTGCCTCTTGACTGCTCCTCAGATCGCGACCTTGCCGGCCAGGATTGGAGAGTTGCTCCAACCACACGCATTGGAAGATCTCTTCGACCGAACGCTTCTGGATTGGACCGATGGCGCGGCGGGGTTGGACTGTAACCGTGGAAGCTGGCTGTGCAGCATGAGCGGCAAGAAGATCTTCACGGCGCTTGTCAACCGGTGCTTCAAGGTGAAGTCGCTCGACGGTAACCGTATTGTTGGCCGCGCTGCTTCCAAGATCGTTGCCCGTCAACTTCTGAGCCTCCCCCTGGAGGCACAGCCGGCGGACTTCCGCATACTCAGGCGCCTCATCGAAGGGGTCGTTGTGGCATAGGGAGCCGTGGTTGGGCGACAAAGCCAACAACGCGCTGCTACGGGAGAGGATGCGCCGGACAACGGTACGCACGGCGCGGTACAAATGCGTGATTGCCCTGATGCGGAAAGGGGAACTGTTGGGCGCCTTCGAAGGGACGGTGGAAGGCGAGATCCTCGATGAAGAACGGGGTGCGAATGGTTTTGGCTACGACCCGATGTTTCACTGCCCGGCCTTCGGCTCTACGTTTGGAGAGGCGACGCCGGAGATGAAGTTGGAAGTCAGCCATCGGGGTGAGGCGACGGAGAAGATGCTGGCATGGTTGAGAGGGGCGGCTTCGGGAAGTCCGATTGAACAGCTCTAAGCTGCGTTCTCGCACTACCAACCCGCTTTTCGCTTCTCTCGCTCGGTGAGTGTTTCGTGCAGCAGCGATTTGATATAGGTCTGGTAAGGCAGGCCCTTGTGTTCAGCCTGCTTTCGGGCCAAAGCCAAATCTGCTGCTGGAATCCGCAGCGCCACCACGGGAGTTGCCGCTTTCCGGGAGGCAGCTATCCGCTCCTTCAACTTCGCCTTGGTCAACACTTGAGCCTCGCCGCTCTTTACGGCGGCCAGTAGTTCCTTCCCATGCTGGTTGCGGTTCTCATACCACCACGCCGCCTCTTCCGCCTCAGTGGCGAAGGCTGGCACGGCGCGCTTCGATTTCTTGTCCAACTGCTTTTTCATTTCGGTTTCTCCAGGAAGGCCTTTCTGTCGGACGCGCTAGCGGGAAAGGCGGTGATGGCACGCACCTTACCGTTACGAATCGTCCACGCCACCGACAACAAACGGCCGCTATTCGTAGGGCCAACAGAGCGGTACCGTTCTTCGTCGTCGATCAGATCGAAAGCCAAGTTGATTGGATCGCTATTCAGCACCTGTTCGAACTCCGCGGGCGCGACTTTGTGGGCAGCTAGGTGCTTCTTGTTCTCGTCATCCCAATCAAATTCGATTCCGCTGGCCACCAGCCTCGATTGTATCGCAACGTATATACGTTCGGGCGCGTCAAGGTGGAGTCCCTCGACGGCAAGCGTACTGTGTTGGAGGGGCCGTCGTGGCATAGGGTACCGTGGGTCAGGTCTGCTTCCGGTGCTAAAATTCAAGCGAATGTCAGCTTCCAACGACCGCAGGGATTTCCTGAAAGCCGCCGCGACCGCCGCTTTCACCACCAACCTCTTCCCCGGCAACCTGAAAGGCGCCAACGACAAAATCAACGCTGCCTTCATCGGTATGGGGCGCATGGGCCGGGGCAACCTGGGTCACGCGATGAAGCAGGATAACCTGGTCGTCACCCATGTCTGCGATGTGTACAAGCCGAACCTCGACTTGGCCGTCGAGCAGACGCAGGGCAAGGCCAAGGGCGTGCGCGATTTTCGAGAGATCCTGGCGGACAAGACCGTCGATGTCGTGTGCATCTCCACACCGGACCACTGGCATGCCTATCAGACCGTCGAAGCCTGCAAGGCCGGCAAGGATGTTTACGTCGAGAAGCCGGTCTGCGTGGCGATCGACGAAGGCAAGAAGATGGTGGAGGCCGCCCGCAAGTACAAGCGCGTCGTACAGGCCGGCACCATGCAGCGCTCGGGCAAGCACTTCCAGGAAGCCACTGACTTAGTGAAGAGCGGGAAGCTGGGCAAGGTCAGCATGGTTCATACGTGGAACTACAGCCTGATGGAGCCCGAAGGCATTGGCAGTCCGGCGGATGCGGCTCCACCCGATACGCTCGATTGGGACATGTGGCTGGGCCCCGCGCCGAAGCGCCCGTTCAACGCCAACCGCTTTGGTGTCGATCCGAAGGCCTTCAGCCACTTCCGCTGGTTTTGGGATTACGCCGGCGGCATGATGACGGACTGGGGCGTGCACTGGCTGGACATCGTGCAGATGGCCTTCGATGAAGCCATGCCAACGGTTGCCACTGCCGTAGGCGGCAAGTTCCGCCTGACCGACAATCGCGAAACGCCGGATACCATCCACGCTTCCTACGAGTACAACGGCTTCTGCTGCACGTACGAAAACCGCTATGGCAACGGGCAGTCGATGTTCGGCAAGAATGGCGGCATCCTGTTCTACGGCGACAAGGGCACGCTGTTTGTCGACCGCAGTGAGTACCGCGTGGTGCCGGAGAAGGGCTCCTCGCTGGAGGAAGTCACGGTGAAGTCGTCGAACAATTCGAACAACTCCCACTGGCAAAACTTCCTGGAGTGTGTGCGCACGCGGCAGAATCCGATCTCCGATATCGAGAAGTGCTATCGCTCCACCAGCACCTGCCTGATGGCGAACATCGCGCTCCGTTCGAAGACCCGCCTCGATTGGGACGGCGAAACCATCAAGCAGGCCGAAGCCCGCAAGTACATGTACCGCGAGTATCGCAAGCCGTGGAAGCTGTCGGTATAGCCTTCGCGTTAGTCCCAACCCCCGCCCAGCGCCTTGTAAAGCTGCACCAGGGCGACCAGTTCATCGCGCTGGGTGCGAGTCTGATTTAGCTCGGCGTTGAAAAGGTCGCGGTCGGCATCCAGTGCTGCTAACAGCGTGTCGACACCGCCGCGATAGCGAAGGTAGGCAAGGCGCGAACGGTCGCGCAGCGTGGTCACCAACAGATTCTGCTGCGCCAAAATCTCCTTTACGCGCTGGTACTGCACCAGGCTGTCCGATACCTCGCGGAAGGCGCTTTGGACGGAGCGCTCATACTGCACGAGGGCGCCCTGCTGGTTGGCTCTGGCGATGGCGACATTCGCACCCAGGCGCCCGGCCTGGAAGATGGGCTGGGTAAGCTGCGGGGTGACGTTCCAGATGGCAGTGGGGCCGGTCCACAATCGCGACAGAGCGTTACTCTGAAAGCCGGTGCTGCCAGTAAGGGCCAGACGGGGGAAGTAGGCAGCCTTGGCCACCCCGATTTCGGCATTCGCGGCGACGAGACTTTGTTCCGCGGCCCGGATGTCCGGCCGGCGTTCGAGCAGCGCCGAGGGGAGACCGGTGGGGACGCTGGCGGGCTGCTTCTGTCCAGTGAGAGAAGCGCCGCGGGTGATCGGGCCCGGGGGCCGGCCGAGAAGCAGACTCAGGCGGTTCTCCGTTTGTTCGATGGCCCGTTGCAGGTCCGGAATCGCCTGCGTGGCGGAGAAGACGAGTTGCTCGGCCTGCCGCACATCGAGTAACGTCGCCACGCCGCCCCGTTGACGGGTCTCGATGAGACGCAGGGACTCCCGGCGGGTGGCGATGGTACGGCGGGCGATCTCCAGTTCCAGGTCGAGTTCGCGGAGCGCGAAGTAAGTGGCGGCCACATCGCCGACAAGGGTGACGACCACCGCCTGGCGGTTGGCATCGGCGGCCAGCAGATCGGCACGCGCGGCTTCGGTGGCGCGGCGGAGGCGGCCCCACAGATCGATCTCGAAGGACAGTAGGTTGAGGCCCGTACTTCCGAAGTTGCGCTCCTGGCCCACCGTTTCCGGCAGAGGAAAGGAGCCGGTGCGCGAGTTCCGGAGGCTGGTGAGATCGGCGGTGGCGCCGACGCTGGGAATCTGGTTGGCGCGCACGACGCCGAGATTCCCGCGGGCCGCTTCCACCCGTGTCACGGCGAAGCGCAGATCGTAGTTCTGCCGCAGCGCCTCTTCGATCAGCTTGCGAAGTTCGGGGTCTTCAAACAGATCGAACCATTTGACGTTGGCAAGGGGCGCCGCGCCCGTATCGGGGAGCGGCAACGGGGCGCGGTAGGCGGCGATCGAGGGCGTGGCCGGGCGCGAGTAGTTGGGGCCTACCCGGCAGCCGGTCCCCAAAAGCACCAAGGCGGCGATAACAGTCAGCCGCGTCATCAGGCTTGCTCCTTTCTAGCGGTAAGGCTTCGGATGACCACGTAGAACACGGGGGTCAGGAATAGGCCGAAGAACGTGACGCCTAGCATGCCGAAGAAGACCGCGGTGCCCAGCGACTGCCGCATCTCGGCCCCCGCGCCCTGCGCCCGCACCAGCGGCAGCACGCCCAGAATGAAGGCGAAGCTGGTCATCAGAATGGGGCGGAGGCGCAGGCGGCTGGCTTCA
The DNA here is from genome assembly GCA_964385495.1 of uncultured Candidatus Solibacter sp. Classification (GTDB taxonomy): domain Bacteria; phylum Acidobacteriota; class Terriglobia; order Bryobacterales; family Bryobacteraceae; genus CADEFT01. The sequence goes on along the minus strand of CAYLPH010000011.1, from coordinate 152,103 downwards.
ATCGCCGCATTGATCGGGTTCCGGCCCTCATGCTCCAGTTGCCTGGCGAACTCGACGATGAGAATCGCGTTCTTGCAGGCAAGGCCGACCAGCACGATAAAGCCGATCTGCGTGAGGATGTTGTTGTCTAGACCCCGCAGCCACACGCCGCCAACGCCGCACATCAGTGACATTGGCACGATGAGAATGATCGCCATCGGCAGCGACCAGCTTTCATACTGGGCCGACAGCGTCAGGTAAACAAACAGCACGCAGAGCGGGAAGATGTAGAACATGGTGTTGCCGGCAAGCTGCTGCTGGTAGGCGAGGTCCGTCCATTCGTAACCAAAGCCGGTAGGCAGGTTCTCACGCAGGAGCCGCTCCATGGTGACCAGACTTTGGCCGGAGGAGAAGCCGCGCGCCGTGTCGCCATTGATATCGGCGGCCGGGAAGAGGTTGTACCGGATGACGCGATCGGGGCCGGTGGTCTGGCGGACATTGATCACCGACCCGAGCGGCACCGCGCCGCCCTGGCGGTTGCGTGTCTTCAGCTTGGCGATGTCCTCGGGGTCGTCACGAAACTCCGGTGCCGCCTGTGCGGTGACGCGGAAGGTGCGGCCGAAGAGATTCAACTCGTTCACGAAGACCGAGCCGAGGTTGACCTGCAACGAGTCGAAGACATTGGAGAGAGGAACGTCCAGCATCTTCGCCTTCTCGCGGTCGACTTCGGCGAAGAGCTGCGGGGCGGAGCTACGGAAGGTGCTGAACACCTGTACCAGGCTCGGGTCGGCCCAGGCCGCCTGCACCACGCGATCCGTGGCATCCTGAAGCGCCTGCGGCCCCTGGTTCTGGCGATCCTGCACCTGCAGTTTGAAGCCGCCGCCGGTGCCAAGTCCCTGAACGGGAGGAGGCGGAATGACGACAACGAAGCCATCCTGCAGGGAACTGAGTTTCTCGCGCAGTTCATTGACGATGACATCGCCCGTGCGACCCTCTTTGATGCGCTCCTCGAAAGGGGCAAAGCCGGGGAAGATGGCGCCGGCGTTGGTCGCGTTGGCACGGGTGGCGCCGGAGAAGCCGACAAACGACACGGTGCGATTGATGCCGGGTACGGTGAGGGCGATCTCCGAGGCTTTGCGCATCAGTTCGTCGGTGCGGGTGAGCGAGGCGCTATCGGGTAGCTGCACGGCGACGATCGCGTAGCCCTGGTCGAGTTGTGGGATGAAGCCTTCGGGCGTGATGCGGAAGAGAAACACGGTGAGGGCTAGCAGCGCCCCATAGGCCACAAGCGCGATGCCGCGGCGATGAATGACGCGGCCGACAGTGCGTCCATAGGCGGGCGCGGCGCGGTCAAAGGCGGCGTTAAAGGCGCGGAACAGCCAGCCGAACAGGAAATCCCAAATGCGCGCGAACCAATCCTTGGGAGTGTGGCGGTCCTTGATGAGAACGGCGCCCAAAGCGGGGCTGAGGGTCAGCGACACGAAGACGGAGATGAGCGTGGACACCGCGATGGTGAGCGCGAACTGGCGGTAGAACTGGCCGGAGATGCCGCCCAGGAACGCCGTGGGGACGAACACCGCCGCCAGCACCAACCCAACCGCGACCACTGCGCCGGACACCTCGCTCATCGCGCGGCGCGTGGCGGCGACAGGCGGCATGCCTTCGTGGATATGGCGCTCAATGTTCTCGACGACGACAATGGCGTCGTCGACAACGATACCGATGGCCAGCACCAGGCCGAACAGCGTGAGGTTGTTCAGCGAGAAGCCGAGCAGTTGCATGATGCCGAACGTGCCAATCAAAGAGACGGGAATGGCGAGCAGCGGAATGAGGCTGGCGCGCCAGGACTGCAGGAAGAGCATTACGACGATCACCACCAGGATGACGGCTTCGTAGACCGTCTCTTTCACGGACTCGATGGACTCCTCCACGAAGACCGTGGGGTCATAGATGACGCGGAACTCCAGGCCTTTCGGGAAATCCGCACGCAGGCGCGCCATGGTTTCCTTGACGGCCTTCGAAGTAGCCAGTGCGTTGGACCCCGGGCGTTGCTGAATAACCAGGGCCACGGCGGCTCGACGCTCGTCCTTCGGGAACTGGACATAGCTGTTGACGGAGTAATCGAGTGCTCCCAGCCTGACATCGGCCACATCCTTCAGGTGGACCGTGCGGCCGCCTTCGCCGGTTTTGACGACGATCTCGCGGAACTGGTCTTCCTCGGTGAGACGGCCTAGCGTGTTGACCGTAAGTTGGAAGGCGCCAGGCGTATTGATCGGCTGCTGGGCGATGGTGCCCGCCGCCACCTGGACATTCTGTTCGCGAAGCGCCTGGACCACTTCACCGGCGGTAAGGTTGAGGGCCGCGAGTTTGCCGGAATCCAGCCAGATGCGCATGCTGAACTCGCGGGCTCCGAAGACATTGACGGCGCCGACGCCATCGAGGCGGCGCAGGATGTCGCGGACCTGGAGGTAGGCGTAGTTGGAGATATAGAGTTGGTCCAGCGAGTTGTCAGGAGACAGAAGGTGGACCACCAGGAGGAGGTCGGGGGAGCTCTTCTCGGTGGTGATGCCGATGCGGCGAACCTCTTCCGGAAGGCGCGCTTCGGCGATGGCGACACGATTCTGCACCAGCACCTGCGCCTTATCGAGATCGGTGCCGAGCTTGAAGGTGACGGTCAAGGTCAGGCGGCCGTCGTTGGTGGCCTGCGACGACATGTACAGCATGTCTTCCACGCCGTTGATCTCCTGCTCGAGGGGCGTGGCCACGGTGTCCGCGATGACCTGCGGATTGGCGCCGGGATATGCGGTGGTAACAACAACGGTGGGGGGCACGACCTCCGGGTACTGCGCGATCGGTAGATTCAAGTACGCCAGCGCGCCGGCGATGATGATCACCATCGAGAGGACGGCGGCGAAGATCGGGCGGGAGATGAAGAACTGGGCGAAGCCGGTGTCCGGCGGCGGCGGCGCCGCGATTAGCGCTGGGCTATGGTTCTCGCTCGCTGGTGTTTCGTTTTCGGCAATCATTGGCTTACCTCGCTCGGTTGGCGGCAACCGTGATCGGCTTCATCTCGGGTGCGACCTTGGCGCCGGGGCGGACGCGCTGGATGCCGGCCACGATCACGCGGTCATTGCCTTGGATGCCCTTGCGGACAATGCGGAGACCTTCGTGCAGCGGGCCGAGTTCCACCGGGCGCATTTCCACTTCGGACTTATCGTTTACGGTGTAGACATACTTCTGGCCGAGGTTTGAGCCAACGGCGGCGTCAGGAATCAGCAGGCCCTGGTACTTGCCGCTGCCTTGCAGCCGTACGCGGACGAAGAGGCCAGGGGTAAGGGAAAGGTCGCGATTCGCTACGCGAGCCCGGCCCTGCATGGTGGAGGTGTTTACGTCCAGCTTGTTCTCGACGAAATCCATGACGCCTGCGTGAGGAAAGCCCTCCTCGTCAGCGAGCCCAATGGAGACCGGGTTGGAGACATCGCGCGAACTGGGGCGCTCGCCGTTGCGGGCAAGACGGCTGTACTTCAGGTACGCGCGTTCGTCGGCTTCAAAGTAGACGTGAATGGGGTCCAGCGCGACGATGGTGGTGAGTAAGGTGGCCTGGGCCGATCCGCCGGAGATGAGGTTGCCCACACTGGCAAGGTGGCGGCTGGCTCGGCCGGCGATGGGCGCGCTGATGCGTGTGAACCCAAGGTTAAGGCTGGCGGCCTCCACACGAGCCTGCGCCGCTTCCAGAGCCGCACCCGCTTCGATCACCGCCGCGCTGGCGGTTTCAATGCGAGCCTTGGAGGCTTCCACGTCGGCCCTCGCGGCGAGGTTCGCCTGCTCGGCGTTATCGAGTTCCTGCTGCGTAATGGCCTGGTCGCGGGCGAGCGGTTTGAAGCGCTCCAGATCCAGTTGCGTCCGTGTCTGGTTGGCTTGCGATTGCAGTAGTTGCGCGCGCGCTTGCGTCACCTGGGCTTCGGCCTGGGTGCGGCGGCTGGTGGCTTCGGCGACACCGGCCTTTGCTTGATCGAGCACGGCCTGGAAGGGACGCTGGTCGATGATGAACAACAGATCGCCCTTGTTGACGATCTGGCCATCGCGGAAGTGAATGGAACTAAGGAATCCGGTGACTTGGGAGCGGACCTCCACTTCCTCGATGGGGGCAACACGGCCCACATAGTCGTCCCACTCCGTGACTTCCTGGGTGAGGGGGTTGGATACGGTGACAGGCGGCGCGGCGGGCGGGGGCGCGGATGCTTGTTTGTTAGAACAGGAGATAAGGAGCACGGCGGCGGTAAGGGGCACCGCCACCCGTGACATCGGTTGGTTGGTCATGCTAATTTGCTTTCCCAGCTAACAACTGAGATGTGAGCGGCAGGAATTCGATGCGAGCAGGAGTGAAATTTGATAGAGGGTAGCGTGATTGAAGCGCGACTGAACAGATATATACAGTTCGGGCTTGCGCTTCTGTCGCGTACCGTCTGCGCTAGAATCAGGAGCGCTTGATCGCAGGGAGGTAGGAAATGCGGAAGCTACTGGCGCTAGGCGCCCTGGGAGGTGTTCTCATGGCCGCGGAACTGCCCGTAAAGAAAGTCATCCTTTATAAACATGGCGTCGGCTACTTCGAGCGCTCCGGGGACCTAAGCGCGGGGGAATCGGCGCGCCTGGATTTCAAGGCTTCGGACATGAACGATGTGCTGAAGTCGCTGACCGTGCAGGATAAGAGCGGCGCCAAGGTTACCGGGCTGCGCTATGACGCCAGTGAGCCGGTGGAGAAGCGGCTGGCGGACTATCCCTTCACGATCGGGCCGAGGCAGGCGCTGGCGGCGTTTCTCGATCAGATGAAGGGATCGCGGCTGGAAGTGAGAACCGGCGCGGGGCAGACGGTGGCCGGGGTGGTCTTCGGCGCGCGGGCAACGGCGGCGAATGACAAGGGGCCGGAGAAGGAGCATCTGACGCTGTTGTTGGATTCCGGCGAACTGCAGACGTTCGACATGGCCACGCTGAGCTTCGTGAAGTTCACCGATGAGGCGCTGCAGCGGCAGTTGAAGGAGTACCTGGCAACGCTGGCGATAACGCGGTCGAAGGACCGGCGCAACGTGTATATCGATTCCACCGACACCAAGGCGCGGCAGGTGCTGGCCAGCTATATGATCCCGATGCCGTCGTGGAAGTCCAGCTACCGGCTGATTCTGAGCGATACGGCATCGCTGCTGGAAGGTTGGGCGATTGTCGACAACACCACCGGCGAGGATTGGACGAACGTCTCGCTGGCGGTGGTTTCCGGGCGGCCGATCAGCTTCATTAGCAGACTATATGAGCCGCGCTATCGCGAACGGCCGGTAGCGGAGTTGGCGGAAGAGAAGGCCTTGGCTCCCACGGTGTACGCGGGGGCGGTGGAAGCCGCGCCTCCGCCTCCCGCGCCGATGGCCATGATGGCGGCTCCCGCCGGAGGTGCCGCGCGCAAGTCGATGCGCATGGCCGCGGAGTCCATGGAGCGCGATCAAATGGAGAGCAACGTCGCCGCCGAAACGGTGGGCCGCGAACTCGGCGATCTCTTCGAATACCGCTTCTCCAATCCCGTTACCGTGAAGAAAAGCGAGTCGGCGATGTTGCCGTTCCTGCAGCAGAGCATCACGGCGCGCAAGCTGCTCATTTACTCCGGCCGCGGCCAGCAGAATCCGATGTCCGCCGCGGAGATCACCAACAGCAGCGGCAAGACGCTCGATGGCGGCCCGATCACGGTTTACGACAGCAATGCCTACGCGGGCGAAGCGCTGGTGGAAACGTTCAAAGCCGGCGACAAGCGGCTGATCAGCTACGGTGTCGATTTAGGCACGCGGGTGACTACCAACATCGACTCCTCGCAGGATCTGATCCGCGAGATCCGCGCCAATCGCGGCATGGTGACCACCAAGACGGCGCTGCAGGAGACGTTGACCTACACGATTCGAAACGTCGACCCGCGCGCCAAAACGCTGATCATCGAACATCCGCTGCGCCCGGAATACAAGCTTCTCAACCAGAAGCCGGCCGAGACGACAGACCGCGCCTACCGCTTTGAAGTGAAGCTGGCGGCCAATGCCAACGAGAAGTTCGCGGTGAGCGAAGAGCATGTCTATGAGCAGAGCCTTTCGCTACTGAACCTGAACCTGGAGCAGTTGGGTCTTTACGTCCGCAACAAAGCGCTGAGCGCGGAAGGCCGCAAGCAACTGGAGGCCGTAATGGCGGCGAAACGGCAGATTAATGCGATAGACCGCCAGGTTCGCGATACCGATACGCAGATTAACGAACTGGTGAAAGACCAGGAACGCATCCGCCAGAACCTGACCAGCCTGAACCGCGTGACCGGCCAGCAGGAGCAGGTGAATAAGTACGCCAGCGAACTTGCCAGCCAGGAGACACGCCTGGCGCAGATGCGCGACCGGCAAAGCGAACTGCGCAAGCAGAAAGCCGCGCAGGAAGAACAGTTGAACGCCCTCATTGAGAAGGTCTCGTTTTGAATCTCGCACTGATTGGTTATGGCAGCGTCGGCAAGGCATTCGCGCGCCTGCTGGAGAAGAAGCATTCGCAGTATCCTTTCCGCATCGTCGCTATCCACACGGCGCGACAGGGCAGCGCTTACGGTTTGCAGGGCTTGCCTGTGGAGCCGAAGTTCGGGCCGAAGGCGGGGTCCATTGAGGAGTTCCTGGACCGTTCACAGGCGGAGGTTATCTTCGAGATTTCGGCGTTGAATCCCAGTACCGGCGAGCCGGCCATCTCGCACATCCGCGCCGCATTCGCCCGCGGCTTGAGCGTGGTGACCGCTAACAAAGGGCCGATCGCGCATGCCTGGGCTGCGTTGGAACAGGAGGCTCGCATGGCGGGGGTACAGTTCCGCTTCGAAGCAACGGTGATGGACGGCGCGCCGGTGTTCAGCTTTGTGCGCGAAACGCTGCCGGGCATCCGTATTGAAGGCTTCACGGGCGTACTGAACTCGACCACCGGCGTCGTCCTGCGGGCCATGGAAGACGGCAAGAGCTTCGAAGAGGGGGTGGAAGCAGCGCGGCGTCTGGGGATTACCGAAGCCGATCCGGCGTTCGATACCGACGGCTGGGATGCGGCGGCCAAAACAGCGGCGCTGGCCAATGTTCTAATGAACGCCCGCTGCACGCCGATGGATGTGGATACCAAGGGCGTCACGCGCATCACGCCGGACAAGATGGCCGAGTTGAAGGCCAAGGGGAAGACGATCCGCCTGGTCAGCCGGGCGCACCAGGGCAAGGACGGGTTGAAGATGCGCGTGCGTGCGGAAGTGCTGGAGGCTACCGACACGCTGGCCACCGCGCGCGGCACCTCCAACATCCTGCTGCTGGAAACCGATTGCATGGGCACGCTTGGCATCTTCGAGTCCAATCCCGGAGTGGAACAGACGGCCTATGGCCTGTTCAGCGACCTGGTGGACATCGCGAAAACCATTTGATAGGAGTTATCTCCTAAGGAGAACTCAACCGTGAAACGCCTCGCCTTCTCATTCGCCCTGTTCGCCGCCTGCCTTGGCGCGCAGGACAACGTGCTCAGCAACGAAGCCCGGACGGCCTGGAACCGCACGAAGGGCAATATCCTCGGCGCCGCCGAGAAGATGCCGGCCGACGCGTACAGCTTTAAGCCAACGCCGGAGAGCATGAGCTTTCAGGACCTGGTGACCCATACCGCCGATGCGGGCATGGGCTCCTGCTCCATGTTCAATGGCGAAGCGAAGAAACTGGGCGCCGCGCAAAAGACAACCAAGGCGGAGATTGTAGAGGCCTTGAAGACCGCGATGGCGGAGTGCGACACGGCCTATGGCGCGCTTACCGATGCGAAGGCCAGCGAGATGTTCGAAAGCCGCCGCGGCCGTATGTCGCGGCTGGGGGCGCTGTATCAGAACACCGTGCACCTGGAGCATGAGTACGCGCAGATGGCCGTGCATCTGCGATTGAAGGGGCAGGTGCCGCCTTCTAGCGAACGGCGTCCGGGAGCGGGGAAGAAGTAGGGTGTTCCACGGGGCGGGCCGACCACTCGGCGCCGCCCAACACCAGCATCGACGCCAGGAAACTCCAGAACACCATGATTGCCGCGTATTCGAACGGGCCGTACTCCAAATAGAACTTCTCGTCGATCTCTTTCCAGAAGAACAGCGTTAATCCCTTCAAGCCTTCAATGGCAAGGCCAGCGAAGATGGCGCTCGGCACCACGCGCCGCCAGGGAATATCGGTGTTCGGCAGTTTCCAGTAGATCAGGAACAGGAGGAAAATCGTAACCGGCGTCGCCGCCAGGCGGAAGAAGGCGGTCGCCAGCAGCTTTGTAAACGGGAAGCCGGGTAGCACGCTATCGAGGAAGACGCGGTTGGCGGCGGTCAGCGTCAGCGACAGCAACGTCAAAGTCCCGCAGGAGAAGATCAGGCCCAGACTGACGATCTGGTTGCGTAGAAAGCTGCGGTTCCCGGTGACTTTCCAGACGCGGTTCAGCGCTACCTCCAGCGGCTCAAACACGCCATTCGCCGTAAAGAAAAGAACCAGCACCGAGACAATTTGAAAGGGACCGCGGCGGGCAACGATCACCTTGAGATTGCGGATCATCCACTCGCTCCACTGCCCGGGAAACATGTCGCGCAGGGCGAAATAGATGGCATCGACGGCGGCGGGCCAGTGCAGCACGTACTGGCACAGAGAGACCATCACGATAAGAAATGGAAAGAACGACAGCAGGACGTTCGCCGCAATCGAGAAGCCATACACGTGCACCTCGGTCTCCATCCAGTAACGAATGGTGGGACCGAAGGCGCGGCGTAACCAATTCCAGCGCAGAGCCGCTTACCTGACCTTGTTTCCCGCGATGTAAACGGCGTCAATCGCGCGCGTGTTGGTAATGTCCTGCAGCGGGTTCTTTGCCAGCACCACCATGTCCGCCCACTTTCCGGCGGTGAGCGTACCCAGGTCCTTGGCGCCCAGGAATTCGGCCGAGTTCTTCGAGAAGACGGTGATGATCTGCGAAGGCGTGAAGCCCACTTCCTTCATCAACTCCATTTCCTTGTGTTCGAAGAAGCCGGTGAAGCGGGCGGGCGGGCCGCTATCGGTCCCGAAGCCTACCTTGACGCCGGCATCGTACAGCTTCTTCAGATTCTTCTGCGCCGTGGCCAGGAAGGTGGGGTACTTGGGCAGGTCCTTATCGGCCTGCTGCTTCTTCAGATAGGCGTCGCTCTTCAGCGTGTTGATCACTTCGGGCTCGGCGCCCAGCTTGAAGAACGGATCATCCAGGAATGGCTGCTTCTTGGAGAAGGCGAACGTGGAGTATTCGCGGGCCAGCGTGCCCAACTGCCAGGTGCCATTCTTCTTCATGATGTCGATCAGCGCCTGGTCCACGTCGCGGTCGCGGACGCTGTGGGCGGCGGCGTAGAGCCCGTTTTCGGCCAGCGCCCTGGCATCCGCGTAATAGAAGATGTGGGCGGCGGTTCGCAGGCCCTTCTTCTTCGCGGCCTGGATGATCGCCACAGAGATCTCCGTGGGGATTTTCTTTTCCTTGCCCAGATGGTCGTCCACCCAGATCTTCACGAAATCCGGCTTCTTCGGCGCCAGCTCATCCATGGCTTTCTGTACTTCGGCGGGGCTGCCGATTTCATAGGGAACCCCCTTCATGCCGGGAACCGTGGTCGGGTAGCCATTGACCCCGGTGAAGCCTTTGCCCGCGGTGAAGATGCGCGTGGTCTTGGGGCGCCCGGCGCGCTGCGCGTCGCGGATCGGGAACACGGAACTCTGGTCGCTGCCCATGCTGAGCATCGCCGTTACGCCGTACCGCGCGTAGGTGTCGAGTTGCTTCTGGACGTTTTGCGGCGTGAAGTTCTTCGGATCCTGCACCAGGCCGACAACGTTACCCAGGTGGCCGTGCAGGTTGATGATGCCGGGCATGACGAACTTACCGCCCAGGTCGATATCCTGCGTTCCCGCCGGCGCTTTCATCTCGCCGGCCTTGCCCACCCAGGCGATGCGGCCGTCTTTCACCACCATCCCGGCCCCCGCCAGGGGCGCGCCGCCATTGCCGTCGATCAGAGTAAAGTTGCGCAGCACAATAGTCTCGCTGCTCGCGCTGGCGGCCAGAGCCAGCAATGCCAGAAGAATCCTCATGGGTGTACCTCGGAGAAAGTGAGTTTATCACGAGGGCTGGCTATTGGCGAAGTTGGAAACGAAGCGTAGTGAACAGAACGTGGCGTGTGCCGCCCACGTCCCGGCGGCGCCAGTCGTAGAAATAGCCCAGTTCGAAGCGCGCCTGCGTTCCCACGTTACGACGCACACTGGCCAGGGGTCGAAGGCCGGATGCGCCCAGCCGGTCGAAGAACACCTCGCAGGATCCCAACGGCGACCAGCCGTCTTCTTCCCTGGCGAACCGCACCAAGTGGCGGTAACGATGATAGTTGGAGCGATTGCCAGCGAAGAAGTACTCCCACAGGCCCCGCGTGCGGATGCCGGGGACGACGTCGCGCTCCGCACCGGCGAAAATCCGCTGGCTCCCTTCCCAATCCGCGCTATTCCGGTGAGCGTCCTGGTACCAGTAGCCCGCGTGCAATGTCAGCGCTGGCAGCGCGATCTGGGCTATGGGCCCGGCCCGAAAGTACGCCACGCGGGGTATGCCGACGGCGTTACTTGGGGTATAGAGGCGCCAGCGGAACTGCGCATGCGCCGCCAGTTGGACCCGCCCGAAGTTAGCCGCTGGCTCGATGGTGTGCCAGGCTTCGGCGGGATCGGCGGCGCGGGCCGTGGGAGACGCCAGAACCAGAAGTAGAACCGGCGTCACTCCTCCTCCCGCTGGACTGGCTGTATGTTTCTGCGCACAAAGGTATACCGTTAGCGTAACTGTCCGGGGTAGCGGCGTTCCAACCAGTCAAGGAAGGTTTCGGGCACGGCCATCGTGGACAGGCGCGACTGGCGCACCAGGGCGAAATCCCCAAATAGGCCGGAGGCTTTGACTTCGTGGAGCGTCGTCGGCGGGTCGAGAGTGCGGAGATACCGGAGGGTGACGATGGCGGATTTGGAGTTGGACGGGTCGTCCTTGGGTTCCGAGACAACCTCGGCGAGGCCGACGATCTGGGACTCGCCCCCGCTGTGGTAGATGAGGACGCGGTCGCGGGGTTTCATGGAGCGGATGGCGCGCACGGCTTGGGCGTTAGTCACGCCGTCCCAGACGGTCTGCTGCTCGTCGGCGAATCTGCCGATGGAGTAGGTAGCGGGCTCGGTCTTGGCCAGAAAGAAGGTCATAAGGGATATTGTTTCGCACGCGAACCGTGTCACGGAAGGCGGGATTCCGGATGACAGCGCGGCTGAGCCCAAAAGGTATAATAAGAAAACTTCGGCGCTCTACCCCTCGCGGCAGGGCGTGAGTCTGTATCGTAAGGAAACCGCAAATGATCCGCTCTCACCGAATCGCGCCGGCGTTGGCACTGGCCGCCGCCGTTCTGACACTAGGTTCCGTCTCCTGGTCTCAGGAACAGAAGAAGGGGGACGGCGGGCGCACCGTCACGGAGCCGAAGAAGGGCATCGAAGATCCCAGGGCGTCGGCGCCGACAACGGCCGCTCCCGTCGATCCGAAGAGCTATAAGCTGGGGGCGGAAGACGTAATTTTCGTTCGCGTGTGGCGTGAGCCGGAGTTAACCGGGCCGATCCTGGTGCGTCCGGACGGTAAGATTTCGATGCCGTTGATCGGAGAGTTGGACGCAGCCGGAGTGACGCCGGAGGAGTTGGGGAAGAACATCACGGACGCGTTAGGGAAGGTGATGAACCGGCCGGAAGTGTTCATCTCGGTGCAGCAGGTGAACAGCAAGAAGTACTACATGGTAGGGGAGATCAACCGTCCTGGGGAGTACCCCCTGATTACCCGTACCACCGTCTTCGATGCGATTAGTAAGGCTGGGGGATTGCGCGAGTACGCCAACGGCAAGAAGATCGTGATATCGCGGGGCGACAAGCGGATTAAGTTCAACTATAAGGAAGTATTGGCTGGAAAGAACCTCAGTCAAAACATTGAAGTGGAGAACGGTGACACAGTGATTGTCCCGTAGGCGTTTAGAAAAAATCGGAGAGACAGCAGTTTTATGGAGAATCAGGACGTAGGCTATAACATCAGCCGGCGTGCGCCGGACTTGGAAGACTATCTGGACATGGCGCGACGCCAGAAGGCCTGGATTATCGGGCCGATGTTCGCGGCGCTGGTGGTTTCCTGCGTGGTGGCGTTTGCGTGGCCGGACACGTACGTGTCGACGGCGGTGGTGCGCGTCACGCCGCCGCAGGTGCCGGAGGCCTTCGTCCCGACCAACGTGAATCTGGAGATGTCCCAGCGAATCAATGCGATGGCGCAGCAGATTCTGAGCCGGAGCACGCTCACGAACATCATCAACACCTATAACCTGTACCCGCGCGAGAAGGCGCGGTTGCCGATGGAAGACGTCGTGGAAGAGATGCGGCGCGACGATGTGCGCATCAGCAACGTCGTTTCCTACACGCCTTCGGAAGGGCGCCGCCAGGTGCCCGCCTTCCAAATCTCGTTCTCCTATGAAAACCGTATCCTGGCCCAGAAGGTGTGCCAGGAACTGGTGACGAAGTTTATTAATGAGAACACGCGCGACCGCGCCAACCAGTCGGTGTTCACCACGCAGTTCCTGAAGGACCAGTTGGAAATGGCCCGGCGGGACCTGCAGGTGGTGGAAGACAAGCTGGCGCAGTTCCGTGTGAATAACGCGGGCAAACTGCCGGACCAGGTGCAGCAGAACCTGCAGCAGTTGTCCGCGCTCGAAGCGCGCCTGGGCAACCTGAATGCCATCGTGGGCCGCGCCAACCAGGAGAAGTTGCTGCTCGAAAACCAATTACGGATCACCAAGGAGCAGATGACCAGCCTTGGATCCCCCACCGAGCAGATCACCGTGCAGCAACAGCAGCAGGCGCAGGTGAAGAATGACCGGCTGGCCCGTCTGGAGAATGAGATTATGGCGCTCGAAACGCGGATTGCCGCGTTGAAGGAGACCTATACCGAAGCTCATCCCGATGTGAAGTCGCATATCTCCGCCCTGGGCGTGCTGAAGCGGCAGCGCGATTCCCTCGAGAAGCAGGAAGCCGCCAGGGAGGCTGCCGAAGCCTCCAAGAAGAAGCCCGATGAGGGGCCGCAGAAGCGGATCATCACCAATCCGAACATCGTGCGGGAGCAGCGCGAAATGGACTCGATTGTGAAGCGGCTGCAGGGGCTGATGGAAGCCAAGGATCTGGAGATGGAGGAGGCCCGCCGCGAAGCCCAGCGTATCGATGCCCTCATCCGGACCACCCAATCGCGGATTGACGCGACGCCGCTGGGCGAGAAGGAATACATGGAACTGCTGCGCGACCGCGAACTGGTGCGCCAGCGCGTGGACGACCTGAACAAGAAGCAGAGCGTATCAGGCATGGCTACCGCGCTTGAAAGCCGGCAGCAGGGCGAGAACCTGGAGTTGCTGGATCCGGCGTCGATCCCGCAGAAGCCCTCACAGCCGCAGCGGCCGATCATCATCGGCGCGGGGACGGCCATCGGCCTGTTCCTGGGTATCGTACTGGCGGGGGCCCGCGAGGTGAAGGACAGCTCTCTGAAGAATCTGAAGGATGTACGGGCGTATACGCAAATGAACATACTGGGTAGCATCCCGCTGCTCGAGAACGATCTGGTAGTGCGCCGCCGCCGGCGTTTAGGGTGGCTCGCATGGTCCACGGCGACGATCGTCGGCGTCATGATCATGTCCGGCTCAATGTACTACTACTATTTCCTCGCTAAGGTCTGAGGCAACGAAAGGAATACCATGAGCCGAGTTCACGATGCGTTGCGCCGGGCCGAGCAGGCCGGTTACCTGAATGCTCCCGCCGCGCCGGTTGGCGCCGCCACCGCTCCGCCCCGTCCGGGAACCGGCGTGGTGGACCAATCGCTACGCGGCTTGCTGGAGCTGGTCCAGGAGATCCCCTTCAACCCGGCTCCGGAGGCGCATCTGATCGATGCCTCCCGGCCGCATGAAGCGCCTACCGAGGAGTTTCGTACCCTCCGGACCCGCCTGAATCATCTCCAGAGCCTGCAGCCCATTCATAACGTGGTGATCACCAGCCCTTCGCCCGCCGAAGGCAAGTCCTTCGCGGCGGTGAATCTGGCGATGGCGGAAGCGCAGTTGACCAATAACGCGACACTGCTGGCCGACTTCGATTTCCGCCGCCCCATCGTCCACAACATGTTTCAAGTGGACCGCAGCCCCGGCATCACCGACTACCTGCTGGGTAAGGCCAAGCTCCACGAGATCATCAAGAAGGTGTCTGGCATGAACCTCTACATCATGCCCGCCGGCGAAGCGGTCATCAACCCGCTCGAACTGCTGAATCTCCAGGAAGTCCGCATCATGCTGGACGCGCTGCCGCAATTGTTCAATTGGGTCATCCTGGACAGCCCGCCGCTCCTCTTCGCCGCCGATGCGAACCTGCTGGCGACCCTTTGCCACGGCACCATCCTGGTGGTGCGCATCGGCACTACCACCATCGACTCGGTGACCCGTGCCATGCAATCGCTTTGCGAGAACAACGTGCTGGGGACGATCGTCAACGGCGCCCGCCGCGGCGAACTCTACTCCAAGTACACCTACTATCACAGCTATTACTACTCCAAGCCGGACGAGCGGGCGAACGAGCCCAAGACCGTTAAGGACGAAGATCCGGACGACGACGACGAGTAACCCGGCGGAGAGGCGCCAGCAGCGTCAGGCGCCCCTCCCAAATGCGCTATACTGCGGAATGTCCCCGGCGCCGCGTGTGTGCCGGCGCGGGGACTCTTATCGCCATCGATAAGGGTTTTGGGTGAGGTAACCCTTCGCGTTGGGTAAGCTATGCTCAGTACGGAACTTCCGATAGCCTTCCTAGTCTCCTCCACCACCGCTTCGCGGCTGCAACGGGCTTTTTTCGACGATACCTTCGCCGGTATCCACACGCTGTCCTGGTTCGACTACGCGCTCCTGATTCCGTATTTCACGTTGTTGATTATTCTGTCGGTGTACGGCCTGCACCGTTATACGGTGATCCGCACCTATTTCAAGCACAAACACAAGCTGAACCAACCGCCGGCGCAGCGGTTCGCCGAATTGCCGCGAGTGACCATCCAACTGCCTATTTTTAACGAGCGTTATGTTATCGAACGGCTGATTGAGTGCGTCGTCCAGATGGACTACCCGAAGGACAAGCTCCAGATCCAGGTGCTGGACGATTCCACCGACGAGACCCATCCGTTCACCGAGCGCCTGGTTAATGAGTACGCGGCGATGGGCCACCCCATCGAGTATCTGCATCGCACCAACCGGCATGGCTTCAAGGCCGGCGCGCTTGAAGAGGCCACCAAGAAAGCCAGCGGCGAATTCCTGGCCATCTTCGACGCCGACTTCCTGCCGCCCCAGGATTTCCTGATGCGCACCATCCACTACTTCACCGACCCACAGGTGGGTCTGGTGCAGACGCGGTGGGGCCACATCAATAAGCACTACAATTTGTTGACCGAAGTGCAGGCCATTCTTCTGGATGGCCACTTCGCCCTCGAACATCCGGCCCGCTTCGGCGCCGGCCACTACTTCAACTTCAACGGTACCGCGGGCATTTTACGCCGCAAGGCCATTGAAGACGCGGGTGGCTGGGAGCACGATACCCTCACCGAGGATAGCGACCTCAGCTATCGCGCGCAGTTAAAGGGCTACAAGTTCATCTATCTCCCGGAAGTCGAATGCCCGTCCGAACTTCCCGTGGAGACGTTCGCGTTCCAGGTGCAGCAATCGCGTTGGGCGAAAGGCCTGATGCAGGTGGCGTTGAAGCTGTGGGGCCGCATCTGGCGGTCCGACATTAGTCTGGCCCACAAAATGGAAGCCTGGTGCCACCTCACACCGAACATCTCTTACCCGATGATGATTCTCGTCACCATGCTCATGCTGCCGGTGATGATCGTGCGATTCTACGTCGGCTGGTGGGAGATGCTACTTATCGACCTGCCGCTGGTCATCGCGTCATTTTGGTCGATTACCGCCTTCTACGTGGTGGCGCAGCGGGAGTTGTATCCGAAAACCTGGTGGCGCACCTTCTTCTTTATCCCCGTGCTGATGAGCGCCGGCGTCGCGCTGACCATCATCAACACCAAGGCCGTACTGGAGGCCATGTTGGGCGTGCAAACCAGCTTCGTTCGCACGCCGAAATTTGCGATTGGCGAGAAGAAGATGCAGGTAACCCAGAACAGGTACCGGTCGCGCAGCGGCTGGCTACCCTACCTGGAACTCGCCTTCGGAAGCTATTTCCTATTCATGGTGGCCTACGCCATTGAGACGTATAACTTCCTGGCCGTGCCGATTCTGCTGCTGTTCGTAGGCGGTTACTACTGGGCTGGTATCTCGACGCTCTGGCAGGAATACCAGGACCGGCTGCGCTGGGAAGCTGCGCGGCAATTGGAAACCGAGTCGGCCTGATTACCTGGAAGAGATTTCGAGGCTTGCCCGGATGCGGTATGCGGGACTGCTCTTTATTCTGATTTCGACGCTCGCGGCGGCCGATGACCGCAACTTCGCGGGCCATTGGACCCTCGACGCGGCGCGATCGGAGATTCGCTCGCTGCCCTACGCGCCCGAACTCACACTGCGCATCGAACAGGACGCCACCAAGCTGTCCCTGACAAGCGGCGCCACCCGGCAGACCTATCTGTTAACCGGAGAGACGTCGAAGCAAAGCATCGGCGGCGCGGGTCTCAGTACGCAAACCAAGTGGGAAGGGGCCGCGCTGGTGGTCAACTCGCTGTCCACTTCCGGGCGGCAGTTTTCCCTGAACGACCGTTGGCGCCTCAGCCGCGACGGCAACACGCTCACCATCCGCCGTGTCTATCATGCCGGGGTAGGGGAGGCTGAATCGACGCTGGTCTACCAACGCGAAGGCGTTGTCAAGCCGGCCGTGACGGTGGCGCGCGCCGCACCCGCCGACATCGCCGTAGTGTCGCCGTCAAAGCCCGCCAGCGAGACCCTCACCCTCCCCTCCGGCACGCGTGTTCTGTTACGCGTGAACCAGGTGATCTCGACGAAAGTGGTGAAGCCCGGCGACCGGATCTACCTGGAGACCGCCGTGCCCGTGACCGCGGAGCAACGCGTCGTGATTCCGCGCGGCTCGCAGGTAACGGCGCTGGTTAAACAGGCGAATCGCGGCGGGCGCGGCGGCACGGGCGGCGAACTGATTCTGGAGTTCACCTCCATCATCCTGGCCAATGGGACGCAGCGCGATATCCGCTCCCAATTGTCATCGGCCGACGGGCGTCCCTTCGATCGCGGGGAGGGCAGCCTCCGCGGGCAGCGCAGCAAAGTGGAGGACGCCGGCGCCATCGGCAATACGGCCAGCGCCGGGGCTTCGGTGGGAAGCCTGGGCGGGCGAATGGGCGCGGGCGCGGCGGTAGGGGCCGCCGCCGGGCTCGCCGGCATTTTCGCCAAGCGCGGTCCGGACGTCGAAATTTTGGCCGGATCGACACTGGAGATGAGCCTGGATCGCGACCTGCGTTACAACGTGAGAGAATTACCGTAACCTGCAATGCGTTTCGTTCTGGGCCTGCTTCCCTTCGTGCTCCTCGCCGAGCCGCCATGGGTGTCTTTGCTCGATGGCACTTCGACCTCCGGCTGGCATGCGGCCGTGACGCCGGGTTTCCCCGGCAGCGGCTGGAGCGTCGAGGACGGAGCCTTGCGCCCCGTCCCCGGCAAGCAGCAGATGGATATCTGGTCCGATAAAACCTACCGGAACTTCATCCTCGATTTCGAGTTCAGAGTCGAGGCGAAGGCCAATGGCGGCATCAAGTATTTGATCCAGCGCGGCAGTGCCTGGACGGCGAAGCGCAAGACCCCGGACGGCCAGCCTTACGAGGTGTATCGCGAAGGCACCGGCGGGCTGGAGTACCAGATTGTGGACGATGCCGGCGATGAGGCCAAGGATCCGAAGCGCCGCTGCGGAGCGCTCTACAGCCTGGTGGCCCCCACCGAGCCCCCGCCGGTCGGCCCGGGCGTCTTTCACACCGGGCGCATTGTCGTGCGAGGCGATCATATCGAACATTGGCTGGACGGCAAGCGTGTTGTGTCGGTGACGCTTGGGACGCCCGAGATGGAGTCTATCTGGGACAACGGCAAGCGGGAAGACATCAAACGCATGCGGGCGATGGAAAAGCGCGAATCGCCGATCGCGATCACTCACCATGGCAGCGCCGTCTGGTACCGCAACCTGCGCATCCAAGCGCTGCCGGATTAGTGTCGCGGCTCGGTTGGCATAATTCTCACGCGCCCATGCCGGCGAGGACGCCGCGCATGTAGGCGAAGGAGCGCTGCATGCCCGGGAGCGGGTTGTCGGCGTCGATCTCGTATTCCAGCATCACGCCGCCCGTGTAGTTCATCTTCCGCAGTTGCTTGAACACGCCAACGACCGGCAGTTTGCCTTCGCCGACGATGCACTGGCTTTCTTTGGCCATCGGATCCTTAAGGTCCTTCACATGCATGTCCAGCAGCCGCGGGCCGGCTTCGGCGATCGACTCGACGACGTCCACCCCGGTACGGCTGGTGTGGCCGATGTCGATGCAGAGACCCATGTTCGGGTGCATGTTTTTCACCAGCTTGAGCACGCTCTGGGGAGTGGGGAAGTGCTTGTCTTCGGGGCCGTGGTTGTGGATCGCAACCTTGATGTTATACTCGCGGGCGAACTTCTCGATCATGGGCACGGTCTGCGCCGTGGGAGCCACAACCATCAGCGGCATGCCCGCGGCCTTGGCGTAATCGAAGTAGAACTTGATGTCGGCGTCGTCGGCCTTCTGCAGATTGATGGTGCCGCCGCCGAGAATCTCCAGGCCTGCTTTCGCCACGTCGGCGCGGGCCTTGGCGATCTCCTCCGGCGTGCTGCGATAAAGCAGGTGGAATTCCTTGAAGTTGACGTACTTGGTGCCGCACTGCTTCACCATCTTGATGGCGAGGGCGCGGTTGAATTCGCGGAGCGAGTAGCTGGCGACGCCTAGCTTAAAGCCGGAGCCCGGGGCTTCATTGGCGGGCAGGGCAGGGGCGGGAGCGGCCAACGCCGCCGCAGCCGTGCCGAACAGGGACCTGCGAGAGAGTCTCATAGCGGACTCATTTTCTCACAAAACGGCGGCGCGCCTGACCCGCGCGAACAGCCCGGCACCCAAGGCCACCAGCGCCAACGCCACCCACTGTGCCAGCGATAGCCCTAGCGTTAGCGCCTGTTCGTGATTGCGGACAAACTCGATGCCGAAGCGGGCCAGCGGATAGAGCACCAGATAAAGCGCGAAGATCTCGCCCCGGGCGTGCGTCCGTGTGCCGCGCATCCAGAGCACACCGAAGATGAGGAACTCGGCGAGGGCTTCGTAAATCTGCGAAGGATGCAGCGCAATTCCCAGCGGTACGCCCACCATCTGGTGCGCATCCGGATCGGTGAACGTAACGGCCCAGGGCAGATCGCACTTGGCACCCCAACAACAGCCGGCCGCGAAGCATCCCAGGCGCCCGATACCATGACCCAACGCCACGCCGGGGGCGAAGCAATCGGCTACACGCAGGAAGGGCAGATTGTTCTTGCGGACGTACCATACCGCCACCAGCAGCGCCCCGATCAGGCCGCCATGAAAGACGCCGCCGGCCTGCAGGGTGGCCATGCTGAAGAGATCGCCCGGATGACTGAGGTAGAACGGCAGGTCATAGAGGATCATCATCAGCTTGGCGCCCACCAGGCCGGCCAGCGCCAGGTAGATGCCGAGGTCCGTGACTACTTTGGGGTCGAGTTTGTCGCGCTGCGCCAGGTGCCCAGCTACCCAAAGCCCGGCCAGAAAGCCGAGCGCCACCAGCAGCCCATACGTGGGCAGGAAAAAGGCGCCGGCCTCGATCAGCTTAGGGAACACTTATGCCGCCTTTTCGCGGGTCTGCCAGAGCCGCAGCAACAGCAGGACCGCACCCACACTGATAGCACTATCCGCCACGTTGAAGGCGGGCCATTCATAGGAGCCGATGAACACCTGCAGGAAATCCGTCACCGACCCACGGACGACGCGGTCGAATAGATTGCCCAACGCGCCTCCGAGGACGAGCGACAGCGCCAGTGGGGGAATCGGCCCGCTGGGCCAGGCACCCTTCGGCATCTGCCACAACTGATACGCGACGTAAGCCATCACCACGCCTGAAACGCCCACCAATAACACTAGACGTAGCGCGCCCTCGGTTTGGTTAAAGATTCCGAACGCGGCACCGCGATTCTGGGCGTGAATGATGTTGAACACCCCGGGTATAACGGTGATGGTGTCGAAGGCTCCCAGGCCGGTCTCAATCCAATACTTCGTCAGCCTGTCGAGCGCCACCACCGCCGCGGCAATGGCAAAGCGAGCCGGGCGGCTGATCATCCCACGATTTCCGTGAGGGCCGCGGCGCAGGAATCGCAGACGGTGGGGAAGCGCGGGTCGATGCCGATGAGCGTGGAGTACTTCCAGCAGCGCTCGCACTTGGCGCCGTCGGCGCGTTCGATGTGAACGGCCAGCTCCGTGTCGCTATCGGCTTCCAGAGTGACCTGGCTGGTGATGAAGAGGCCGGGGAGCTGGTCAATGTACTCGACCAGCAGCGGCGCGAGCGCCTCGCCGGCGCGGATGCGCACCTTGGCTTCCAGCGGGGCGCCAATGAACTTCTCCTGCCGCGCCACTTCGAGTGCTTTCAGCACCTGTTCGCGCACGGGCATCAGGCGTTCCCAGTTCTGCATGCGGGCGCGGGCCGAGTCCGTGAGGCCCGCGGTCATCCAGGCCGGCTCCGGGAGCAGAGCGAGGTGGACGCTGGACGGATCGCCGTCAAGTTTGGCGAGGTTCTGCCAAACCTCGTCGGTGGTGAACGAGAGGATGGGCGCGAGCAGCCGCGCCAGCGCATGCGTCAGCTTGTACAGCGATGTCTGCGCGCTGCGGCGGCCCTTGCTCTTCGGCGCCATGGTATACAGGCGGTCCTTCAGCGCATCGAAGTAGATGGAACTGAGGTCGGTGGTGGCGAAGTTGTAGAGCGCCTGGTAGACGCGGTGGAACTCGAAGTCGGCGTAGTGTTTGCGGCAGCGCTCGATGAGCGCTTCGGCGCGGACGAGGATCCACTGGTCGAACTCGCTCTGTTCACTGATGGGCACTATGTCGGTGGCCGGGTTGAAGTCGAACAGGTTACCGAGGGCGTAGCGGAAGGTATTGCGCAGCTTGCGATAGGCCTCGGTCAGGCGGGCGAGGATCGTGTCGGAGATGCGGACGTCTTCGTTGAACTCGACCGACGCCGTCCACAGGCGCAGCACTTCGGCTCCAAACTTCTTGATGACCTCATCGGGCTCGACACCGTTGCCGAGCGACTTGGACATGGCGCGGCCGTCGGCATCGAGGGTCCAGCCGTTGGTGGCGCATTCGCGATAGGGGCTGTCTCCCTTGAGGCCGACGCCCACCAATAGGGAGCTGTGGAACCAGCCGCGGTACTGATCGCCGCCTTCGAGATACAGCTCCGAAGGCCAGGCGAGGCCCCAGCGCTCGTTGAGCACGGCGAGGTGGCTGGAGCCGGAGTCAAACCAGACGTCGAGAATGTCGGTCTCTTTGCGGAAGTTGCCGCTGCCGCACTTGGCGCACTTCACGCCGGCGGGCATGAGATCGGCGGCGGGGCGTTCGTACCAGACATCGGCGCTGTGTTCGCGGAAAAGGCTGACGACGTGTTTCAGTGTCGCCTTTTCGGTATGGGCTTCGCCGCAGTCGTCGCAATAGAAGACCGGGATCGGCACACCCCAGATGCGCTGGCGCGAGACGCACCAATCCGGGCGCGTGGCGATCATGTTGTAGATGCGGTCTTCCCCCCAGGCGGGCATCCACTTGATGCGGCGGATGGCTTCGAGGGCTTTGGTGCGCAGGTCATTGCGCTCCATGCCGATGAACCACTGTTCGGTGGCGCGGAAGATGGTGGGCTTGTGGCAGCGCCAGCAGTGGGGGTAACTGTGTTCCACGCGCTTTTCAGCTAGCAGGGCGCCTTTATCCCTGAGGATGCCGATGACGATGGGATTGCCCTCCCACACCGTCTTGCCGAGCAGCTCTTCGGGCAGCGTACCGGCGGCGCCTTCAGCGGGGTAGAAGCGGCCCGCGGCGTCCACCGGGCAGTGCGTGGCGATGCCGTACTGCTGCGCGACCACGTAGTCTTCGTGGCCATGCCCGGGCGCGGTATGGACGGCGCCGGTGCCTTGTTCGAGCGTGACGTGGTCGCCGAGGATGCCCATCGACTCGCGTTCGAGGAACGGATGCTGGAACGAGAGGCGGTCCAGTTTATCGCCCCGGAAGGTGGCGAGGACGGTGGTCTCCGGCCAGCCGACGGCGTCGCTGACGGTTTGCAGCAGGTCGCGGGCGATGATGTAGACGGCGCCATTCACTTCAGCGGCGACGTACTCGAAACGGGCGTTATGGGCGATGGCCAGGTTGGCCGGGATGGTCCAGGGCGTGGTCGTCCAGATGAGGCCGTAGACTTCGCGGCCAGCCAATGCGGGATCGATGGTGGCTGGGTCGGAGAGCAGCCGGAAGCGCACATAGATGGACGGACTGGCGTGCTGTTCGTATTCGACCTCGGCTTCGGCGAGGGCGGTCTGGTCGCGGATGCACCAGTTGACGGGCTTCAGGCCTTTGTAGACGTAGCCGCGGTCGAGGAATTCGACGAAAGCATCGGCGATTTGCGCCTGGTAGGCGGGCGCCATCGTAAGGTAGGGATCATTCCACTTGGCGAACACACCCAGACGCTGGAAATCGACGGACTGGAGATCGACGAACTTCTGGGCGTAGGCCCGGCAGGCGCGGCGGATTTCGGCCGTCGTCATTTGGGCTTTCTTCTTGCCCAGTTCGGAGTCAACCTTGATTTCGATGGGCAGGCCATGGCAATCCCAGCCCGGGACGTAGGGCGAGTCGAAGCCGGCCATGGTTTTCGATTTGACGATGAAGTCTTTGAGGATCTTGTTGAAGGCGTGGCCCAGGTGGATGCGGCCGTTGGCGTAGGGCGGGCCGTCATGGAGCACGTAGCGGGGGCGGCTGGCGGAGGATTCGCGAATCCGCTCATAGAGGTCCATCTGGCGCCACTGGTCGAGGATCTTCGGCTCAGCTTGCACCAGGTTTGCCTTCATCGGGAAGTCGGTCTTCGGCAAATTGACCGTCTTCTTCAAATCGAGTTCATTGACCGTCATAAAAGGGAAGAGCGGCGCCGGGGAACCGGGCCGATCTCTTCATTATACGGTGCGAAACCTTGGCGCCTGTTTTAACGTTATAAACAGAGGCTATGGCTGAGAAGACCACTATCGTCGAGACGCCGGTAACGCACGAAGAGGAGACTGGGTATAAGGGGCCGTCGGGGCCGCGCATCCGGTGTCCGATTTGTGATTGGATGCCGTCGCAGGAGGATCTGTGGGGGTGCAAATGCGGGCATCTGTGGCATACGTTTGATACCGGGGGTGTTTGCCCGTCGTGTTTGCACCAGTGGATGACGACGCAATGCCCGCAGTGTAAGGGGTGGTCGGCGCATTCGGATTGGTATGAGTATTGAGGACACCATGACTCCCATCGAGACGGTACAGGCGATTTACGCGGCATTCGGCCGCGGCGATGTAGATACGATTCTGAGCTACCTCAGCGATGACGTCGCTTGGGATCAGGATGCTCCCGGTTATGGGTTGGCGATGTTTGAACCGGGCGCGGGGAAGGAGCACGTGCGAGCGTTTTTCCAGGCCTTGCAGGACGTGGACTTTTTGCGGTTCGAGCCGCTCAACTTCCTGACCGGCGGAAACCAAGTGGCGGTACCGTTGCGGCTGGCTGTGAAGGTGAAAGCTACGGGGAAGGTGGCGGAGGCTTTGGAGATCCACCTGTTCACGTTTGGCGACGACGGCAAGGTGGCGCGGTTCTTTCATTGCATTGACCGGCACGCCTTCGTGCTGGCGTTCGGCGGATGATGCGAAGGGTAGGGTCGGTATAACTCCAGTTATACTGAAGGTGTGAAGACCGCTGTTTCCATACCTGACCAATTGTTCGAGAAGGCAGAGCAGACGGCAAAGCGCCTGAAAATCTCGCGCAGTCAGCTCTACGCTGCGGCACTTGGCGACTTCCTTCGCCAACGTGACGCCGCCTCCATCACCGAGCGGCTCAACGCCGTGTATGCGAAAGGCGAGCCCGGATTGGATCCTACCATTCATCGGGCGCAGTGGAAATCGATCGGCCGGGAAAGCTGGTAAAGAATGGGCGCTGTTCTGCGAGGCGAGATCTGGTGGGCAGATCTTGATGAGCCTCGCCTGGGTTCGGAGCCGGGATACCGGAGGCCGGTGCTGGTAGTTCAGTCCGACAGCTTCAATATGAGCAGCCTTCCGACAGCTATTGTTGTCATGCTGACGGGCAATCTACGTCTCGCGGAAGCGCCTGGAAATCTCCTCTTGCCTGCGAAGGCGACCGGGCTGCCGCGAGACTCGGTGCTGAATGTATCTCAAATAGCCACGCTAGATTATACGTATCTGACCGAGCGCGCCGGGGTGCTGTCGGCGCGCTGGCAAGCACGTGTCGATCAGAGTTTGCGGACGATTCTGGAACTATAGGCGGCGCCGGTGCAGCCACCAGGCACCAGCTAGCATCGGGAACACCAACGCCATCGTCCCCGGCTCCGGCACCCCCGATTGCGGCTGGGTCGATTGGGTGACCTGCAAGGTCAATGTCCAGTTATAGCTGCCGAGGGTAACACCGCCCCCTGACGCATTTGCCCAGGGGGATTCCGCGGTGTAGGAGGTTGTGCTCCCGGATGCGGGGTCGCTCATGCCGCTGAAGAGGCCAGAGCCGAAGCAGCCGGCGCCCGTGAAGCAGCCGAGTGCCCCACTTCCGCCGCTGGAGAAGTTGGTGATACTCACAAAGGTGGAGGTCACGAGCAGGTTGCCGGGGACGAAGACGGAGAAGTTGTCGGCGAAGTCGGGGCCAAGGCCCTGGGCTCCGTTCACGGAACCGGATATCGTGTTGGTTCCGATGTCGACCGTGTAGGTCAGGCCGCCCGTGTCGGGCATGTCCGGCGGTTCGGTGATGGTGAGGGGAGCGGCCGGTAAGAGGGCGGCGGCAAGGGTAGAGAGCAGCAAGAGAGAACGCATAGAGCCTCCGAATCGTGTTGTTTGCAGCGCGTGGGATGCACGCTGTGGCCGTATTTACGTAATTCGGAGGGGAAGTGTGTCATGGGTTGGGCGATTTTCGTAGGAGATTGGGTTTATCTTGGCGTTGAAGAGCGCGACGTGGGCGTCGCGCGCGGGTCTGGGGACCGGTCTGGGGACCCGCCCTCCATTAGGGCGGAGAGGCGGCCGTCGGGGTGCAGGCGCATGCGGCGGCCTCTCCATTCGATGATGTTGCCGCGCAGGCCTGCCACCCAGACCGTAAACGCCCATACGTCCCACAGCGGAATCAGGGGGAGCATCCAGGCGTCCTTGAGCCGGATGAGGACGGCGCCGGCGACTAGGCCCATGGCTAGCCGGGCCCCTATGACCGCGAGCGCGAGCCACGGCTGCCCGGCGAGCAGGGCCAGTAACGCCCAGAGTGCGGCGTAGGTGATGGGAAGGCCCAGGTAGCCGTCGCCTCGCGAGACGCGGATGGTACGGGCCCATCGCACTTGATGGCGCCATACCCCTCGCCAGGAGGCGTAACCGAGGTGGGTGTCGACGACCAGGCGTGACATCCAGGACTTCTTTCCCAGGCCGCGCGTCAGGCGGCGGGCCAGTTGGTAGTCGTCGGCGAGATAGCTGGAGATCGGTTCGAAGCCACCGGCCTGTCGGAGGTCGGCGGCGCGGAAGCAGAGGGTGGAGCCGAGGCCGAATTCGTTGATGCCGACCAGAGGGGCGACCAGGGTGCTGGGGGCGAACTCCGTGGCGATGCCGAGCGCCTCCCAGCGGCCGGGCAGGTCGCCGGCAACGGCGCGGTAGAGGCAGGTGACGACGCCGATGGACGGGTCGGCCAGGAGCGGGGCGACGACGCGGCGCAGGTAATCCGGGGTCACGCGGATATCGCCATCGTTGACGACCCAGATCTCCCCGGTGGCTTCGCTGGACATGGCAATGAGGCTGGCGGCCTTGGCGTTGGGGCGGTCGAAGTCGCGGACGATGACTTTTGCGCCGGGGACCGCGGATACGACGGGGACCGCCTCATCGTGCGGGTCGCCCACGCCGAAAATGAGCTCGAAAGTAGGGTAGTCGATGCGGGTGTGGGAGCCGATGGCACCCTCGAAGAAGGAATCCTGCCCATGGACCGGTTTGAGAATGGAGACGGTGGGGGGTTCGTCAGCAAGGGGCGGATCGCGGCGAAGGAGATGACGCAGCACGGCCGCCAGGGCCACCAGTTGATAGGCGATGGCCGCGCCGCAGGCAATCCAAAGCAGCCAGATCACAAAGCCAGTAGGAATACGCCGGACGCTACTAAGCCCGCGCCGGTCCAGCGCTGCCAACTCACGTCCTCTTTCAACAGCAGTTTCGCAAGCAGGGTCTCCACGACGTACGTGGCGGCCGAGGCCGGGACGGCGAAGCTGAGGTCGGCGATAGCCAGAAGTTGCAGGAAGGCGAAGAAGGAGATCGCCATGCAAGCGACGGCGAGAATCAGCAGACGTTTACGGCTGATGACACCCAGAACGCCGGCGATCGACGTTTCGCCTTCCTTCTTCATCTCCCAGGATTGAAGCAGGTCACTCGCCACCGTTGACGACACCATCACCGCCAGCAGCAGCCACTTCATTTGGTTGTGCTCCTGGGCGTCATCAGCCCGACCAGGACGGTACCTGCGACGATCAGCAGGGTGCCCAGCCAGCGGCGGCCATCCACCTGCTCATTCAGGAACAGCTTCCCGGCGAAGGCCGAAAGCGGATAGCCGAGGGCCGTGACCGGCAGAACGTAGGTGAGGTCGGCGCGGCTGAGCAGGGACATGCGGGAAAGCGTCCAGAGTACCAGCAGCGCTACGCCCGCGGGGACAAAAGGGCTGAGCATGCCGGCGGGGCTTTTCATCCCGATGCCGAGCAGCAGGTTTCCCGTGACATTACTCAGAACGACCACGGCGACGAGAAGTGCCGTGGGAAGCGGGAGTCGCAAGTTTAGGCCCGGGCGGAGGCGGCGGCGCGCTGCTCCTGGACAAAGCGTTTGCGTTTGGCGCGCAGGGCCAGGTACTCGCGGGCTTCCTTGTAGAGGCGGCTGCGCTCTTCGCTGTCCCAGAGGGATTTGCGCACAACACGCCAAATGGCGCGCGGGCGGAAGTAATACTCGCCGTAGAAGTTCTCCACCCAGTCCACGAGTTCGGCGCGATCCAGGTTTTCGTAGCGGATGTTCGGCAGTTGGTGGCCCTGCTCGTCGGTCATCGAGTCGATCGTAATCAGGTTGTTCTGCTTGACGTAATCGAAGAACTCAGTGCCGGGATAAGGATGCGCGATGGAGACCTGGATGGTCTCAGTGTCGAGGGACTTGGCAAAGTCGATGGTCCGGCGGATGGACTCGCGGGTCTCACCGGGGAGGCCGACGATGAAGTCACCGTGGATGGTGAGGCCCAGCTTGTGGGCGTTCTCGGTGAAGCGGCGCGCCATATCGAGAGTGGCGCCCTTCTTAATATTTTTCAGGATCTGCGGGTCGCCCGTCTCATAGCCGACGATCATCAGCCGCGCGCCGGCCTCTTTCATCGCCTTGAGGGTGTCGTAATCGGTGGTGACGCGCGAGGTGCAGCTCCAGGTGAAGTTAAGCGGCCCGAGCTTCTCGCACATCTCGATAGTGCGCTTCTTCTGGTAGTTGAAGGTGTCGTCGTCGAAGAAGATCTCCTTCAAACCCTGGAAGTTTTCGAGAGCGTATTTCACTTCGCCCGCGACATCGTCGGCCGAGCGCACGCGCCAACGGTGCCCGGAATGGGTTTGGGGCCACAGGCAGAAGGTACACTGCGCGGGGCAGCCGCGCGAGGTGTACATCGAAAGGAAGGGATACTTCAGGAAGGGGACGTTATAGCGGCGGAAGTCGAGATCGCGCTTGTACACCTTGGTCACCCAGGGCAGTTCATCAAGCTTTTCGATATAGCCGCCGTCCGCGTTATGGACGATGCTGCCGTTCTTTCGAAAGCTGACGTTGGGCAGCTCGTCGAGCGGGGTGCCGGTGGCGTACTTAACAATCTGGTAGTCAAACTCGCGCTTGACGACGAAATCGATGGCCGGGGTAGTGCGCAGGATGCGCTCGGCATCAACGGTAACGGGCGGGCCGACGAAGCACACCTTCAACTTGGAGTTGACGTCCTTCATCATCTGGGCCATTTTGACGTCGACGTCAAAGCCAGGCGTGGACGTGAACAGGACCAGCAGTTCGAAATCCCGCGCCATCTGCACCGTCTGTTCGATGCTGACCTTATGCGGCGGGGCGTCGAGGACCTTGCTATCGGGAAGCAGGCCGGCGGGATAGCAAAGCCACACCGGATACCAATAGGACTCGATCTCGCGCGTAGCGGGCCAGCGCGAACTGGCACCACCGTCAAATCCCTCGAATGAGGGAGGATTTAAAAACAAAGTGCGCATGAGTGGCTACTCCTCAGGGTAGCTTTAGTGGGGAGTATTCGCCAACTGGGATCCGGTGGCCCGGGAGGAAGTCTCGTTGGACGGTAGCTCCTGGAGGTTAGAGAAGTTAACGTCCATTTCCGCTTTGCCCCAAAGGCGGGTTTCGACCACGCCATGGGTGTGCTTTGGCACGGCGATGCCGTCCTTAATTTCATACGTACGTTCAAACTGGAAGCGGCGTATGAAAACGGAGGGGTTCTTCGCCAGTTGGCCCTGCTCGCGGACCGGGAGGTACGTTTCGGTATCCAGCCAGAGCTCACCTTTGAAGGTGCCGGGCAGCTTCTTTTTGGGGCTGAGATGGAAGACGTAGACGTTCTTCCCTTCGCGGGCGTTCACGCCTTTGAACTTAAACTTATAGAACTGGGGCGTGATGGGGGGAGCGCCTTTGCTGCCAGCCTCCATTTCAGCGGAGAGGTAGCGAGCGATCAACTCTTTCTTAATCGTGTTGTCGCCTTCGAACTTGAGGGCTTCGTAAGTAATGCGCCCAACCTTTGAAATCGTGCGCAGGGCGAGCATGGTGCCGCGCTTCTGGAGCTTCGGAAGCTCAGCGGCGATATTGACATCCATGGTCACGCCACGGAGCTTCTCCCGCTGGCCTTCGGTCGCCTTAACGTATTGGTCCAGGATGCTTTGCGACTCGACGCTTGCCTCCTCGGCAAGGGCGAGCCCGCCGGTGAAGCATAAAGATAAAACGGCAATGAGGACGCGTACGGACAAAAACACCTTACCTCTCCAGAGGGGCAAACACGGCCAATCGTATCTGCCCAGTTTAACAATCAAATGACGACACGGCAATCGGGTATTCCCGCTCAGCCCGCCGTAGCCCGCGTGGGTCTATACCCTAATACGCGCGCCGGCAGAAACAGGATTGCCTTCAGCAAGTCCAAAACTCCGCCAACCGCGATTCCTACAATCCGAAACGGAAGCAGGAGGAGCCACACAAAGGGATACGCGATAAGCGCCAGCAAAGCGATCGGCCAGCACACCACAAATAGGAGACACCAGAGCAGAAAGGTAAACATGGCTGCGTTCCTTCTACAAGATGAGACGCAGCCATGGACGAAAGGGTTCGGAGAGGTTTAAGAGAGGTTAGTTGCGTTTGTAATCGAGGTGGGCGCGGCGGTTTTTCTGCCAGCAGGTTTCGCTGGCGTCGGTGCAGACAGGGCGCTCTTCGCCCTGGCTCACGGTTTGCAGACGGTCGCCGGGGATACCCAGAGTGGCCAGGAACTCCTTCACCTGCTGGGCGCGGCGGTCGCCCAGGGCGAGATTGTATTCCGAGGAGCCGCGTTCGTCGGCATGGCCTTCCACAGTCAGGCGGAGGCTGCCGTCCTGCTGCATGGCGCCTTTCAGGAAGTTGGCGCCGTTGGTGAGGGCGGTCATGGCTTCCGGACGCAGCGAATACTTGTCGAAGTCGAAGTAGGCGTCTTCGAGCGCCTTATTCATCGAATCGATCGCGCTCCGGAGTTGCTCGTCGGTGGGGCGGCTGGGAGGCGTGTTGGACGGCGTGGAGGAACTCGCCGTGGAACGCGACGGAGGCGGAGCCGACGAGGCCGTCTGCGACGGGGCGGGAGAGGGCGCAGGCGCCGTCTGTGCCACCGGCGTCTTGCGACTGCAGGCGGCAGTGATGACGAGCACAGCCAAAAATGAAACTTTCCTCATGTTTTTAGTAAACAACGAAGTTGGTCGAAATTCTACATCCTGGCTGCAAATCCTGGCTCAATCCGCGAGCCGGAAGTTGACGGTGATGGTGGTGATAACCTCTACTGGCTGGCCGTTGAGGAGCGTCGGCTGGTACTCCCACTGGCCTACGGCGGCTAGTGCCTGCTTGGTGAGTTCGGGATGAACAAGGGAGTTTAGACTCCGCAGACTCAATAACTTACCGTCGGTGCTGATGATGCCCTCGAGCAACACGGTGCCTTCGATACCGAGGTTCTGCAACTCGGCCGGGTAGGTTGGCTTCACCATCCGGAGCATACGGGTGGCCTGGATGTTCCCGCCCACCCGGATGCGCTTCGGGGTGCCTACAGTCTGTCCTGTATTTTGGACGGGTGGTTTCTTGCCGATCACATCGACATTTTCCTGGATGCGTCCGACACCCAGGGTGAGGTTCTCCTCCAGAGAGCGGCCGGCCTCTACCGTGGCGGCGCCCCGGTAAAGGGCAAAGCCAGGCGCACGCACTTCAATGGCGTATTTCCCTTCCTGAAGCAGCGGAAAGTCGAAGCGGCCATCGGGCCCGCTGCGGGTGATCTCCTGGCGGGAGGCATCGGGGCCTATCACCAATACCGAGGCGTTTGGCACGGCAGCAGCGCTGGAATCCAAAACGGAGCCAGACAGGCGGCCGCCGCTGGCCTGCGCTCCCAAGCGCGTACCGATTATCGGCACCATCAGCGCCAGCGCCACCGCGCCGAGCGCCAATCCTACACGTGCCGTCACCACCCGCCGCGACACCCCGCGGTCCAACGCCGCGCGAACGCGGACTTCCAGTTGCGATGCCATGCCCAGTGCCGCCGCCGGGGCAGCACCCCTGGCTACGTCAATCAAATGTTGTGTATACCTCACAGCCGTATTCCCCTTTCGCAAAATAGCGTCGTCACACGCTTTTTCCCGTTCCTGTTGCATCTTGCCGGCCGCCTTCCAGACCGCCGGATTCCACCAATAAAGTGCGCAGGCGAGGTTGCTGAGCCATTGGGCCCAGACATCGCGCCGCCGCACATGCGTCAATTCATGAATCAGAACCATGCGCCGGCGCTCGCGGCTCCAGCTTCGCGCCTCCACCGGGAGAAGGACGCGGGGGCGCAGGAACCCCCACGTCATCGGCACCAGGCACTGCTCCGATTCGAGGATTCTGACCCGCCGCCAGCGGGCTGCGCCGGGTATCGGACGCGCGGCGCGGTATCGCCAGGTCAACAGGCCGAGCCCCAGGATCTGGTAGCTCAGCACCAGTAGCGCTCCGGTACCCCACAACCATCCGAGGTAGTTCCGTGCGGGGCGAGTTTGTCCAAACGCCGCCCCAACCGGGAGGCCCGGATCGGCAGGCGCCGCCGCTACCTCGGCTGGAAGTACGGGTAGGGTGGCGACCACCGGCGTCCGGTTCTCCAGAACCGGCAATAGCAGCAGACCGCAGAAGAACGCCAGCCATACGGCGTGACGCTCCGCCGCCGACCGCCGCCGAAAGATGTGCGCCGCCATCCATCCGCCTAGTAGGAGCGCCATTGCCTTCAGAGCCAGTGCAACCATGGCCGTCACTCTCCTTGCCTTGCCCGCTCAATCAGCGCCGCCAGCCGGTCCAGTTCGTCTTTCTTGAGCTTGCCCGGCTCGACCAGAGCCGCCACGGCGCGCTCCACGGATCCTTCAAAGAGGCTGCCCACTAGATCGCGCAGGGCGTTCTTCCGCGCGCGGTCGGGCGATTCCACCGGGCGGTAGACGTAGCGGTTCGCGTCATTGCTATGCCGCACGTGGCCCTTGTCTTCGAGGATGCGCAGCATGGCGCGGATGGCCGAGTAGGACGGCGCGTCGGCCATCGCCTCCTGAACCTCGCCGGCGGTGGCCTGGCCCCGGGCGTAGAGGATCTCCATGATTTGGCGTTCGCGGCGGCTGAGGGTCTTCATAGTCTGTATGCTAATTTTTTAGCACATGCTAGATATTTAGCACCACATTGGATTCCCGTCAAGCCCCTGGCGTATGCTTTGGTTTGCCCATGTTTGCTTTGACCCTGCTTCTGATGGCTGGCCTTACCGCCGCTACGCCGGTGTTTGAGAACAACCGCATCTTCCCGCTGCATGCCGAGCATAACCACGCGTCGGCCATCGTGGAGTTGCCGAACGGCGATCTGTTGGTGTGCTGGTATCGGGGCGCCGGCGAGCGCCAAGCCGACGATGTGCGCGTGATGGGGGCGCGGAAGAAGAAGGGCGCGAAGGCGTGGTCTGAGCCGTTCGTACTGGCGGACGTGCCCGGCTTTCCGGACACCAACCCAACCATGTTCGTCGATGGAAAGCAGCGGCTTTGGCTGCTGTGGCAGACTATCATTGCCAATGAGTGGCACACGGCGATCACGCACATGCGGGTGACGTCGAACTGGCAGGGGAACCGCGCTCCGGCATTCGCCGGCGGCGAGAACCTGCTGGTTGTTCCGAAGAACTTCGCCGAGCGGGTGAAGGCCTTCGCCGAGCCGATGACGAAGCAGCCGGGGCGCGGCGCGGATTGGGCCAAGGAAGCGAGCGCGCACGCGAATGACAAGTACTTCTCGCGGATGGGGTGGATGACGCGGGCGCACCCGGTGCAATTGCCGCCGGGCCGCATTCTGATCCCGCTGTATTCAGATGGCTTCGATTTTTCCCTGGTGGCGATCAGCGATGACGAGGGGCGGACGTGGCGCAGCAGTGAACCGATGCTCAGCTACGGGGGGATTCAGCCGTCGATTGCGCGGAAGAAGGACGGGACGCTGGTGGCGTATCTGCGGGATAACGGCCCGCCGCCGAAGCGGTTGCTGCGGAGCGAGTCGAAGGATAACGGGGAGACGTGGTCGGTGGCGGCGGACACGGAGATTCCGAATCCGGGAAGTGGGTCGGAAGTGATTGTGCTGCGGGATGGGTTGTGGGCGCTGGTGAATAACGACCTGGAGAAGGGCCGCCATTCGCTGCCGGTGTGGCTATCGGACGACGAAGGGCAGACGTGGCGGTGGAAGCGGACAATCGAGAGGGACGAGCGGGGGGAGAAGGCCGGAAGCTTCCACTACCCGTCCATTGTGCAGGGCAAGGACGGGATGATCCACGTGAGCTATTCGTACTTCGAGAACCACGTGCCGCAGGGGCAGCCGCGCAAGACGATCAAGCATGCGCGGTTCAATGTGGAGTGGGTTAAGGAAGGGAAATGACTGCCTTTTCCTGGCTGGCATCCTCCAGGTCCCGGTTATAGCTCTTGGTCTGTACGTCTATGTCGCCCATCAGCTTCCGCTTCTGGTCTCGCTCAATACCGTCGACTTCGGAAGCTGTGCCTGTAACTGCTGGATACCCTGCTGCTTGGCTTCCAACCGACATACGACCGCAGTAGCCGCAGCACCTCCGGCGGCGGCATTTGCTACGACGGGCGCCGGCGCCGTTTGAAGGGCGGCCGCCGGTCATCGAGACTATCCCCGAGGAAGCATCGCAGCGCCGCCACCAGCAGCGCAATCACGAGGATCGGCGCGACGGCCGCCCAAGCCATCCGCCAATCGCCGTCGATCCAGGCCTGGAGCACCTGACCGATCATCTTCACGAACTGGGCTTCACCACCCGCGCTAAGAAGCGGCATATCTTATCAAGCGCAAATGGGGCCGGATTTTCCATCACCGGCGGAATGCCTTATCGGCGCTACTTCTTGGTGGCCGGGGGGATAGGCTTGGGAGCGGGAGCCGGAGGCTTCGCCGCACCGGCGGGCGGAGTGGCCGTTAAGGAACCCGCACCCTTGTCATAAGCCTCGATAATGTCCTTGGTCACATCGGAATCCGCCGAAGCGTACAGCACCGGCGTCTGCTGCGAGCTCACATCCAGGATCAGCGAGTAGCCCTTTTCCTTCGAGTACTTGTCGATGATGGCCATCATCTTCCCGCCCAGTTCCTGGAAGATCTTCTGCTGCTCGGCTTCCAATTCCTGGCTGGCATCCTCCAGGTCCCGGTTATAGCTTTTGGTCTGTACGTCTATGTCGCCCATCAGCTTCCGCTTCTGGTCTTCGCTCAGTACCGTCGACTTCTGAAGCTGTGCCTGTAACTGCTGGATACCCTGCTGCTTGGCTTCCAACTGCTTCTTCTTCGGCGCAAAGCGTGTTTCCAGCTCGCCGATCGCCTTCTGCCCATCCTTGGAACTGGCGATGGCGGCATTGATGTTGATGATGCCGACCTTGGACTGGGCGGCGGCAATTCCCAAAAACTGGGTGGCGGCCAGCGTTAACAGCAAAAGCTGCTTGCGATGCATCCTGATCTCACTCCTTGACGATTCTCTAATACTGTAACCTGTCTGTGGCACGCGTGGTGTTCCCTGGCAGCCGCTAGAACGTACGGCTGATCGTGAAACGGAAGGTACTCTTGCGCTCGAAGAACGGCGTTGCCTGGCCAATGCTGCTGATGGCGTTCACGAACGAAGCATTGTTGGGGAACAACGAGCGGTCCGCGACAATCGGCGGCACCAGAAAGTCGCGGTAAAGCATGGGGTTGTACGCCCAGTACAGACGGAATGGAGCGTTCACCACCGGCATCATAATCTGCAATTCCCAGCCTACCGACATGCGCATCTTGTCCGTACCGGGCGCGATGATCGCCTGCTTGCCGAAATTGGCCGCCGGGAACACGGAGTTCAGTTCGGCCAAACGGCCCTCATTCAGACTGAGCTGGTTCTTACGGGAGATCTTGTTCAAGCCGACGTCGGCGAAAGCCGCCAGCACCACCGGCCCGACGATCGGAATCCGGTACTCGAAGTTCGACACGCCTTGTGTGTCGCCGCCCGGGAAGATCACCTGGTAGGTGGGAATTTCCTTCGTTACCGTGACGAACTGCTCCACGCCGTTGACGATCTGCTTCTGCTGGCGCGCCGACCCATCGGCGTTCAGCAGCGGAACCGCGGCGCGGCTGGGGATGTAGGCGATCGGGCTGATGCCCCAGATATCGAACCCGCGGATATCGTTCTCGCCGCCCATGTAGAAGCGGTTGAACGGCGGAGCGGAGCGGCCGCCGTAACCGGTGACGAAGCGGCCCAGAAAGTGCGCACCGATCACATGACCCTTGAAAATGCCGCGGCGGAAGTATTTCATGTCCAGCGTCGGCTCGATCATGTTCACGTTGCCGCCCAGCAGGCTGCCGGCGAACATGCCGGTGAAGTAAATGCTCTTGCCGCGGCTCGGCGTAATGGGGTGGTCCACCGTGTTGTAGGTGTACGACGGAATCACCTGGCTGGTGCGGATGCCGCTCAGCGAATTAGGCCCGCTCAGACCCTGAAAGTTGATGTACTCGAAGTAGTTCTTCGAGGCGGCGCTCAGTGTTTGGATATTCGACTTGTTATAGCCGTAGCTGAGGCCGACGCGGGCGAAGCTGCGCCGCAGTTGGTAACTGCTGTACACGGTGAAGCCAGTTCCATTGGAAACGTAGTTGAGCAGATTATCGGTGCCGAACGATTGATAGAGCGGAATCAGGTTGCGGCCGGACAGCAGCGAGACTTCGCGCGCCTGATCGTAGTTAAAGCGCTGGGTGAAGATGGTGAAGCCGGCCTGGATGGGCCGGTCGAACAGGTACGGCTCCGTGAAGCCGAACGTAACATCGCGGACGCGATCGCCCAACTGCGAGTTGATGGATAGCGTCTCGCCCAAACCCAGGAAGTTGTTGGTGGAGTAACCGAAGCCAATGAAGCTGCCGGCGATACCCGACACGCCGCCGTTCAACTGCACGCTGTTGCGGCCGCGCTCTTTCACCTTCAGCGTGATATCCACCGTGCTGCTCTTGGTGTCGCGCGTAATGGTGGCCGCTTCGTTTTCCTTCAGTACTTCGAAGTAGCCAAGCTGGTTCAGGCGCAACAGGCTGACTTCCCATAGTTGCGTGTTGTAGATATCGCCTTCGTCGATCAGCAGTTCGCGGCGGATGACCTTATCACGCGTGGTGACGTTGCCCGAAAAATCGATGCGGCGCACAAAGAATTGCTTGCCTTCGTCCACCGTCAGCGTCATATCCAACTTATCGGTGTTCGGCAGGATGTCGAAGTTCGGTTCCGGCACAAAGTCGATATAGCCGAACTGGCCGTACAGCTTGCGCATGTTCTCCAGGCCTTTGCGAAGCTTGGCGGTGGAGAAGATATCGCCTTCGCCCATCTGGAACAGCGGACGCATCAGCGTGTCGGGGGTACGGAACAACTTAACGCCCACGAAGTTGATCTTATTCAACTTGTAAAGGCGCCCCTCTTCGAGAGGAACGCTGATGTCGGCGCGTTTACCGGGCTTGTTGGGATAGAACAGCGGGATCTTGAAGCCACCGCCGCCGGTGTCGCGCATGGTCAGCGTATGATCCAGGGCGCGGGCCGTGAAATAGCCTTTTTCCTGGTAGAAGTTACGAACGCGGTCCTTGTCCTCTTCCAGCTTCGTGGAATCGAAGCTCTTGGCAAAGAGGTTCTCAAACAGAATCGAGTGCGGGACACCGATCGGACGCAGGTTCCGCATCGCGCGGATTACGACGCGGTCGCTGAATACGGTATTGCCTTCGATGGTGATCTTGCCGACCTTCACCTTCGGGCCTTCATTCACGCGGAACACCACTTCGAGGGACGATGGCGGAATCTGGCGCACGTCGGGCTCGACATTCGCGAACTGGCGCCCGCGCTCGGCCAGAAACTCCTTCAGAACGTTGGTAGCGCGCTGGACACGGTTCGGGTCGTACTGGGTTTCGACCGACAGGCCAACGCGGCGGTCCTTGAAGCGATCAAGGATTTCCGACACGGTGATCGACTTCATACCCTCATATTTAATGGAGCGCACCACGCGGCGCTCGGTGAGCATGAAGCGGATAATCCAGCCAGTGGTCCCCGCCTCGCGCTGCAGGCTGATGTCGTCGAATCGCCCTGAGTTCCACAGCGCCATAAAGTCGCGGTGCAGGGTGTCTTCGTCTACTCTGTCGCCTTTACGGCTGACGATCAGCGCGCGCAGCGTATCCTGCGGAACGCGCCGCGACCCGCGAAACTCAATCGCCTCGATCACATCTTCGACGGGACCGGGAGCGGGCTTCGCTTCGTCGGCGGGCTTGGGGGATTCCAGTTTGGGTTGTTGGGGCTTCGGCGTGGCCGGCTGAGGAGTCTGCGGCTGTGCCGTCTGCGGGACCGACTCAAACGGATTCGCCTTCTTTTGCTGGGGTGGGGGAGGGGCCGGCTGTGCCTGTGGGTACGCGAGAGGGCTGATCCCGACCAGACATGCAAGTTGCCACAGAACGAGCGTGGGCAGGCCTCCAGGCCTGGAGAACATCATCTAGACAACGGTCCTTTCCTCTCTGCGCCTCTAACCGAGACGTTTCAGCTCCTCAGCTGGTTTCGCGAGACCAATGGGTAGGTGGAAACGAATTTCCTATTTTACCAAAGGTGGTCGCCTTACCGAGTTGGCGTAGGAAATCAGGTTCGCCATCTCGCGTCCGGTGAATTTCGGCCAGACGACACCTAATGACCTTACCTTCTCGAAGACGGACCCTTGATGCTTCCAGAACGCGGCCAGCATGGCGGTGGCATCGTAGTCGCTTGCCGCCGTGAACGTGCCGTGACAGGCCGCGCACCGCCGTACCTCGAACAGAGTACGCCCCCCGGCGACATCGCCGGGCTCATCAAAATACCGCGACTGCCACAAATACGCAAGCAGATCCGCCATCTCGCCCGAATTTAACGATGGCGGAAGATTCATCATCATCGGCGCATGGTTCCATAAAATGCCCGCCAGGGCCGTGAACGATTGCCCCGCCGGCCGGCCTTCCATGGTTCGTCGACCGCGGTGGCAGGTGAGACAGGCGCGGCTCCCCAGCAGTTTCCGGCCAGCCTCCGCATCCCCGAGGCGCAGGTCTGGCACGGCATCCGCGAGTGCGTTGTTGCTGGCGCGGGCATAGGCCACCAGATCGCGGATCTCCACCGCGGAGAGGCTCGGCCACATCATTTGGTTGGCGTCCAGGGCGGTCCGCATTAACGGCGCATGCCGCCACATGGCAAGAAACAGCGAGCCCGGTGACAGTAAGGCGGGCCAGCGCGAAACAGGAGGCGCCGGTGGACGGTCCTTCTCTTGATGGCATTGCGCGCAATTCTGCTGCCGGTAGACGCGGGCCCCCTGCCTGGCATCGCCGGCCGTTTCAAAGTAGCCCGCTCGCGCGAAGTACGTAAGGATGCTGGCGGCAGCCGCGGCGTCGGGAGCAGTGCCGGGCGTACGGGCCAGCAGCGACGGCCCATGATTCCAGATAGCGCCGGTCAGGCTGGCCGGCGTGTAGCGTGTCCGCTGCAGCTTGGTCGGTACGCCTGGCCGCATGGCGGCGACGTCATGGCACTCGCCGCAGCCCGCGCGGCGCATCCATTGCGCCCCCTCTTCGGCGCTGGCCGCCCAACCGGGCGAGCTTGCCAGCCCCAGCGCCAGAAGGATCGGGTATTTGGCGGCAAGGCGTTCCACTGTTCCCGATTCTCCCACGCTCCCGCCGTTCGCTCCGCAATGGTGAGATACTTTAGACCCAGTGAAAGTCCCCAGAATCAACTACGGTGAGGTGCTATGGCTGCCGCGCTTTTCCTGTCCGAACTGCGGGTCGACCGCAAACTGACCGACGACTACCTGGACCGGCTGCTAGCCGGGCCGGGGGAGAACGGCGGTCCCGTACAGGAGGCGATGCGCTATGCCGTGTTGGGCGCCGGGCAGCGGCTGCGCCCCCTGCTGGCGTATCGTACGGCGCGCATCCTGGACCAGGAAGGCGAGGCTACGCTGCGCGCGGCGGCCGCGGTCGAACTGGTGCACTGCGCCTCCCTGATCGTGGACGATTTGCCCTGCATGGACGACAGCCCGACGCGGCGCGGACGGCCCTCCACACACATCGCCTTCGGGGAGCCCGTTGCGATCCTGGCGGCCTTCTCCTTGATTGCCCTGGCGTCGCGCAGCCTGTTGGAAGGGGACCTCGATAACGCCGCGCTGCGCTCCCTGGTGCGCTTCCAGAGACGGCTGCTGGCGACGCTCGATAGCGGTAGTCTCATTGCAGGCCAAGCCATGGACCTACAACTCACGGGCGATGCCCGCCTTCGCCACCTGGCGCAGATCTCTGAGTTGAAGACCGTGCCGTTGTTCCAGTTGGCGATGCACGCCGGCGCGCTGTTCACCGCGGGCGAGTGGGACGCGCTTCTCGACCAGGCCGGCCACCACATCGGCATGCTCTACCAGATGGTGGATGATTTCCTGGATGGAGACGGCGCAGACGAGCAGGCCCTGGCCCACCAGTTCGCCCGCACCAGCGACCTGATGAAGCAGTTCGGCGACCGCGCCTATCTTCTGAACGACATGTTGGAGTTTCTTTATGGCAAGGCCTTCGAAACAGATCGTAGTCATCGGTAGCGGCTTCGGCGGACTTGCCACCGCGGTGCGTCTGCAAACGCGCGGCTATGAAGTCACGTTGCTGGAATCGCGCGATCAACTCGGCGGCCGCGCCTATGTCTATCGCCAGGATGGCTTCACCTTCGATGCCGGGCCCACCGTCATCACCGCGCCGTTCCTGATTGATGAGCTCTTCGCGGACGCCGGGCGCCGCATGAGCGACTACGTCAAGCTGGTGCCCGTCGATCCTTTCTATCGCGTGGAGTTTCACGACGGCCGCTCGTTCGAATACAACGGCGATGAGGCCGAGACCGAACGCCGCGTGGCCGCCTTCGCCCCCAACGATGTCGAAGGCTACCGGCGCATGATCGCCAAGGCCCGCAACATCTTCGACAAAGGCTTTCTGGAACTCAGCGACCGCCCGTTCCTCAACTTCACCGATATGGTCAAGGTGATCCCGGATCTGGCGCGGCTGCAGTCGTACCGCACGGTGGCGGGCTTCGTGTCGCAGTATATCCAGGATCCCCTGCTGCGGCGCGTCTTCAGTTTCCATCCCTTGCTGGTTGGCGGCAACCCGTTCCAGACCACCTCCATCTACGCGCTCATTCACACGCTGGAGCGCGAGTGGGGCGTACACTATGCCATCGGCGGCACGGGCGCCATCGTGCAAGCGTTGGGCAAGCTGTTCGTCGAACTGGGCGGAAAGGTGAAGCTGTCCACGCCAGCCAAACGCATCCTGGTGGATAACGGCCGCGTCTCCGGTGTGCAAACCGCGCACGGCGAGTTCCTGCACGCCGACGCCGTGGTCAGCAACGCCGATGTCGCCAATACCTATCGCAAGCTGCTGCCAGCCGAGGCGCGCCGCAAGTACACCGACGGCAAGCTCGACTCCATGCGCTACAGCATGTCGCTCTTCGTCCTCTACTTCGGCACTTCCAAGCGGTATCCGGACATCCGCCACCACACCATCATCCTCAGCGAGCGCTACCAGAGCCTGCTGCACGATATCTTCAATACCAAGCGGCTGACCGAGGATTTCTCGCTCTACCTGCACCGCCCCACCGCTACCGACGCCTCCATGGCGCCCCCCGGCTGCGACTGCTGGTACGCTCTCATTCCGGTTCCCAACCAGCTCAGCGGCATCGACTGGCAAAACGAAGCCAAACCTTTCCGCGACCGCATCATAGCCTTCCTGGAGGAGAACTACTTACCCGGCCTGCGTGAGACTATCGTCACCGAGCGAATGTTCACGCCGCTCGACTTCGAACAAACTCTGGACAGCTATCGCGGCGCCGGCTTCTCCTTTGAGCCGATCTTCACCCAGTCGGCCTGGTTCCGGCCTCACAACCTCAGTGAGGACGTAGAGCATCTTTACTTCGCCGGCGCCGGCACGCACCCAGGCGCGGGCGTTCCCGGCGTGCTTTCGTCAGCCAAGATCGCGGAGAAGCTAATTTGCCAGAGACTGCCAGCCTGACATTGCCGGAACTGCAGGCGCAGGCGGCGGAGGCCACCGCGCGGGGCTCCAAGAGCTTCTACTTCGCCACCCGTTTCTTCCCTCCGGATCTGGCGCACGCCGCTCACGCCGTCTACTGGTTCTGCCGCTATACGGACGACCTGGTCGACGAGACGCCCTCGGTCGAAGTTGGCACGCGCGACCTGGAAGCCTGGGCCGCGGAACTTGGGCGCGGCCTAAGTGGGGGAAGCGTCCAGCACCCGGTGCTCCGCCTGTTCCTCCGGGCCGTGGAACGGCACCGGATCCCCGGCGAATACCCTCTCGAATTGATTGAAGGCATGCGCATGGATCTGCGCTGCACCCGCTATGAGAACTTCGACGAACTGCGCGTGTTCTGCTACCGCGTGGCCAGCGTCGTGGGCCTGATGATGTCCCATGTCATTGGCTTTCGCGAAGGCGCGCCGCCCCATGCCATCGACCTCGGGATCGCCATGCAATTGACCAATATCCTGCGCGATGTCGGAGAAGATCTGCAGCGCGGCCGCATCTACCTGCCCGCCGGAGAGCTGCGCGAGTTCGGCTATTCCGAGGACGAACTGCGCCGCGGGGTCCGCAATGAAGCCTTCCGCCGCCTGATGCACTTCCAGGTATCCCGCGCCCGCCAGTATTACCAACAGGCGATGCCCGGCATTTCCCTGCTCCACCCCGATGGGCGCTTTGCCGTGAAGGTGGCCGCCGACGTGTACCGCGCCATCCTTGGCCGTATCGAAGCCGCGGATTACGATGTGTTCTCGCGACGCGCCGTGGTGCCCGCGCGCACCAAGTATTGGTTGACGGCAAGGTCGATGGCCGTCCCCGCCGCCCGCCGTTCCCTGCTGCGGATGCTGGCTGTTTGGAGAGGATAGACCGCCCCATGCAGCTTGCCAGCCTTGCCGCGCTTGCCGGCAT
This sequence comes from uncultured Candidatus Solibacter sp., assembly GCA_964385495.1. Classification (GTDB taxonomy): domain Bacteria; phylum Acidobacteriota; class Terriglobia; order Bryobacterales; family Bryobacteraceae; genus CADEFT01. The sequence goes on along the minus strand of CAYLPH010000011.1, from coordinate 110,041 downwards.
TGCCGTCCACTATGTTTGCTTCTATCTGTTCGGCTGGCCGCTGCTGCCGGAGGCAATCGCCGAATGGATCATGGCGCGCACCCCGTCCAGCTACGCGTTGTGGATCCTGGATGCGATGGGTCCGTGGGCGAAACCCAGCGCGGTGACCGGCGGTCTGGCTACGCTTGGCGCGGTGCTGTGGGTGGCACGCTGGCAATGGGGTGCGGGCGTGGCCGCGGCTTTGGCCTTGCACTGGCTGCTTGGCTTCTTCTGGATACCGGCGTCCCTCTCCTTCTGGCTGCCCGCGGCTGCCATGCTCTTCGCCGGGGCACGGCGCCACCAACCCGCACCCGCCGGGCGCCGCCGCTTTGTTCTGGCGGGCGTGATGGCCGCCGGTACCGTTACCGTCGCGCTCGAGAGCTTCTTCCGCGACCGTATGGCCGCCGCCACAGCCGTCAAGCCGGTCGCCCTGTTTTCTTTCCAACCACCGCCCGAGCGCGAGCCGTTCCTGCCCCCGCTGGTCCGCAAAGCCGTGACGCCGGTCAACGAGTTCTACGGCATGAGCAAGAACACCGTCGATCCCGTCATCGACCCGGCCACCTGGCGCCTGCGGATCACGGTGGACGGCCGCCTTCTGCGCTCGTTGCGTTACCAGGAGTTGCTGGCCTTTCCGCGCCAGGAGCGCTACGTCACGCTCCGCTGCATCAGCAATACATTGCAATCGAATCTCATGGGCACGGCGTTGTGGAGCGGCATCACGCTCTCCCAGTTAGTGGATCGCGCCGCGCTGCCTCCCGGCATCGTCGAAGCCGCGGTGATCGGCGTCGACGGCCACGGCGACAGCTTCCCCCTCGACTATGCCTTCGGCACCGAGACGCTGCTGGCGTTGGGGATGAACGGCGAGACGCTCAACCGCACTCACGGGTTTCCGGTCCGGCTGCTGGCGCCGCGCTACTACGGCTTCAAGCATGTGAAGTGGATCGCCGAGATTCGCTTTGTCTCCCAACCTTACTTCGGCACCTGGCCGAAGATGGGCTATACGAAGGATCCGGCCATCCACACCGTCTGCTATGTCGATCGTGTACGCCGCTCCGGCAGCGCTATCGAAGCGGGCGGCATTGCCTTCGCCGGCAGCCGGGGCATCCGCCGCGTCCAGGTGCGCGCCGATAACGGCGAATGGCTGGAAGCGGACTGCGAACAGCCCCTTTCCGCTTACACCTGGACCCGCTGGCGTGTTGTAATTCCACTAATGAACGTAACGATGGTCCAGGCCAGAGCGATGGATGGGGTGGGCCGCTGGCAATCGGAGGTGGAGACGCCCCTATTTCCGAACGGGGTGGATGGTCCCACGGTTCGCAAGGTGTCGCTGTGACGCCGTTCCCGGCACTGCTGTTGCAGACCTGGCATGAGTTGAGGTTCGATCTGGGCTCCCCGGAAGACATCGACGGATTCCCCTGGAGCGCTCCGGTTTCGTTAGTTGTCCTGGCTCTGCTGTGCCTCCTGCTGTGGAAGGCCCGCCGCAACTACATGGCGCTGCCCGAAGCCCCCCCGCCGTTTCAAGGCACGGGCGGCCAGGAGGTCACCGTTGTCATCCCCGCCCGTAATGAAGAGGCCAACATCGCCAAGTGCGTGGCCGGTTTCAAGGGCGTGCGCGTCGTAGTGGTGGACGATGCCTCCACCGACCGCACCGCCGCTCTTGCCGCCAGTGCCGGAGCCGAAGTCTTGAAGGCTCCTCCCTTGCCCCGCGGCACTGTGGGCAAGGTGAATGCCCTTATGGCCGGCGCCAAAGCCGTTGAGACCGATTACATTCTCTTCGTCGATGCCGACACCCGCTTTCATCCCGGCTTCGCCACGGCGCTGGCCAACTACGCCTACCAGGAGCGCGTCAACCTGGTGACCTGCTTTCCCCGCCAGCGCTGTGAAACCTTCTTCGAGAAGATGCTCATGCCGTATGCCTTCGCACTGTACTTCACCGGGGTGAGCGCGCGGCGCATTCACGACGTCAAGAAGCCCGACGTGCTGGCCAACGGCCAGTGCCTGCTCTTCCTGCGCTCCGCCTACGAGTTCCTGGGCGGCCACATCCTGGTGCAGGACAGCGTCGTGGAGGATGTCGCGCTGGCGGCGGTGGTCAAACGCCATCGCATGGCTACCAAGATCATGCGCGCCGAACATGCCGGCGAGGTTCGCATGTATGACTCGCTGGGCGCTATCTGGCGGGGCTTCCAAAAGAACTCGTTTCGTTTCCTCCGGCTGAATCCCCGGACGGGGGTGCAGGTGGTTCTAGCGTCCATCCTGCTCACGACCGTGGCGCCGCTCGGAGTTTGGCTGGCGTGGCAGGAGCAGTGGCCTATCCTCGGACTGATGCTGGCCGCGCCCGCCGCGTTGCTCGCGCCCTGGTATGGCGGGTTCGCGCGCGCCTGGCTGTACCTCCCCGCCGCCTATATCTTCCAACTGATCGCCCTCCACGGCATGGTAACAGCCCTCTTCCAGATCAAAACCGTTTGGAAGGGGCGCAAGGTCTAACCGGCGTGGCGGAGCCCCCTCTGCGTTATGCCGTTCCCTGGCGAGAGGTAGCGGGCCTCTGGCGGCCGATCGTTTTCCACCGGCGCTGTGATCTGCGGGCCTTCACCGCCTCCATCGTTGCGCGCATGCACCCCGGCCCGCTTTGTTTTGGGTTGGAGCATCTGCCGCCTGCCCCGCGGTTCCTCGTCGTGGCGAATCACTTCCAGCGGCCGGGGATGTGGATTCTGCATCCCGCCTGCGCGATCTCCGATGTCATTGCCCGCCATTATGCCGGCCTGCAGCCGCCCACCCGGTGGATCGTAACCGCGAACTGGCCGCGGTGGAGAATAGGCGGTATTGCGGTCCCGAGCCCCGGCGACATCCTGCTGCCCCGCGTGGCCCATGCCCTGTGGTGTTATGCCGTGCCCTTCGCCGGTACCCAACCTCGGCGCACCGCCCGTGCCTTCCGCGAACTGCTGCGCGATGCGGGGCAAGGCTCGGTGCCGTTAGGCGTTTTTCCCGAAGGTGTGGCTGGAACGGCTGGAGATATCGGACGGCCGCTGCCGGGTGTCGAACGGCTGATCACGCTGCTGGCGAAGACCGGGTATCCGGTGATCCCGGTGGGCATCTCCGAAGCGGGCCGATTGGTGCTGCGTTTTGGCGAGGCGATTGCGCCCCATGATTTGTTAGCGGCCGCCGATAGCGCGGCGCTGGCGTTGGAACGGGTGCGGCGGCTGGTTTCGCCGCCCCACCCGTAGCTCCGTTCGTTACTGGATCCAGATCAGCGAGCCGTTGCCGAACTCGGTCCCGCTGCCGCCATCGGCGCCCACCGCGAAGTTACGGCCTCCCGACTGGGCGTTCGCGGGCACCCGGAAGGTGACTACGTAGACCCCGATCAGGTTGGGCGCGTATTCCGCGCCGATCAGTTCCGCGCCACCGTCGTTAACGCCGACGATGATGTTGGCGGACGGCCGCTGCCCGACGCCGGGCGTGTTCGTGAACGCCTGGTTCACCGTACGGCCCAGGCCCGTGACATACGCCCTTCCAACTTCCCCTCGCCCGATCGGATTATCGGGAGTCACGAAGGTGCCGTCCTGGCGAGTGATCACCGCATACCGCCGGTTCTGCGGATCCACGGCTTCGAACACGCCGGGAGCGGCGGCCTTGGCCGTAACGTTCACCGTGGCCGTGCTGCCATTCGACGTGACCGTCACCGGCACGCTGGTATTGGCCGGAACTTCAAACGGCACCTGTACCGAGATGGCTTCGTCCCCAGCGATGTTCTGCACCCAGAAGATGGGCGCCGGGGTACTGCCGAAGGTGACGCTCACGCCCGCCAGCTGCGCCGGACGCGGGCCGAGATCCACCGCGGGGACAACCAGGCCCTGCGCGTTGCCGCCGATGTTCCTGCCGCGGATCACCACCAGCGAACCCGGGGCGATATCGGTCAGGCCGCTGGCCGCGTTGGTGATTCCGTTGGCGCTCAGCTCAGGACCGACCGGACGGCTGGTGAGCGTCCAACTGGTGGACACGCCGCCGAACGAGGCAGTCACCGAACCCTGGCCCGGAACTCCGGCGGCGCGCGCCGTTACCTGCACGCGGCCCTGGCTGTCGGAAATGGCCGAGGTGGCCGAAAGGGTCACGCCGCCGCTGCTCTGGAAGCTCACCGATACGCCGGGAACCCCGTTGTTGTTCGCGTCCAGAACCTGCGCCACCAGCGGCTCGCCGAACGCCGTGTTGATCACCGCGCTCTGCCCGTCGCCGGAGATGCGCCGCAACTGCGTGCCGCTGATATTGGCCTGCAGCGTGAAGACCACGGTGGCGGTCGCGCCCGCATCGATAGCCGTAAGGCGGATCCGCACTTCTCCGGGCGTGTTCCCCAAAGTGACCAGGGTCGACACGCGGGCATCGAAGCTGCTGCGGTTGATTGTGTTGCTAAGGGTGGCCTGGCCGGAATCCACCGTCCAGCGCACCTGCGCGTCCGGTAGCGGGTTGCCAAAGGCATCTTCGACCCTCGCCACCAGCGCCAGCGGTAGCGTCTGGCCGGCCGGGCCGGACTGCTGGTCGCCCTGGATGATGACAAACTTGCCCGGGGGCCCGGAGGTGACGACCAGGTTCAGGGTGCTGATGGTGGAACCGCCGGCGCTGATGGTGAGCGGAGTCGTGCCCAAGCGGCTGCCCACCAGCAGGCTGCAGGTGCCAATCCCGCTCGCGTCCGTCAGGATACTGCTGCTCGCGCAGCTCGCCGTCGGACCCACCGTGGCATCCAGACCCGTCGTCGCGTTCACCGCGATGTTCGGGATGGGGGCGCCGGTCTGCGGGCCGCTCCCGGCCGAAACCCGCACGCGGATCGCGTTCTCCAGTGTGGTACCGGCGCGGGCCGTGATGGTGTCCGTGTTCAGCGGCGACAACAACTGGATGGCCGGCGGGCTGGCGGGCAGCCCCTGGAACAGCGTCGGGAAGGTTGTGACGTAGAAGTCCACGCTGCCCGCGGCCGTACGCGCCGTCACCGTAGCCTGCACAAATGAGTTAAAGAGGTTCGGGCCGATGAACGCCCCCGTTGCCGTGTTGGTAGCGATACCGCTAATGTCGGTCACGGTCTCCGTCGCCGCCAGGGTGACGTTCGGGCCGTTGCTGGTAACCGCGCTCCAACTGACAATGGCGCCCGGAACTGGAGTGCCCGCGGTGTCGCGCACACGCACGGTGAGCAGTTGGGCGGTCGGGCTATTCTCGCGCACAATCTGCCCGTTGCCGCTGACAATGCTGATGGCGCCGGTGGGACCCGCGGTGCCTGTTCCGGAGGTGAGGTTGAAGGTCGCCGTTACCAGCGTTCCGCTTCCGGCAATCACCGTCACACTGAATGGGCCCGTAGTGCCGGGGGCAACAATCTGGGAGGATGCGTAGCCTTCCGCGTCCGTCACCGCCGCCGGGGTCACAACCGCACCCGCCGCTGCCGTCGAGAACTGCACCGGCACGTTGCCGAGCGGCTTGCCGGTTCCATCGACGACGCGTACCGTCAGGGGCAGGCCCTGCGTACCGGGCGCGATGAACTGTCCGTTATTGAAGAGATATAGGTTGGTGGGGTTCCCCGTGGCGCCCGGACCCGCGTAAACCAGCGGGCCGGCGGGATTCTGTAACTGGTACTGGCCGGATACGCCGCCGGTGGCAATCTCCACCCGCTGCAAGGTATTCCCCGAGGCGACGAACAGGTAGCGCGCCGCCGGATACTCCGGGGTGGCCACGATGGAGCGCACACCGTTCGGGTTCACGCCGCTCAGGTTCGCCAGCGCCGCCGTTCCAGGCAGGTCGATCTGGTAAAGCTGGCCGCCAGTGGTCACGGCGAAGGCCCGCGCCGGCGATACGGCTACGACCCGGTCGAAGATGATGCCCGCGCCGGTGGGGACGGTCGTGAAGCTGCGGTTCGACAGATCCACCGAGATCAGGGAACTGCCCCCGAACGCCGGATTGAGATTGGGCAGCAGCGCCCGCAGGCCGCTGAAGGGGTCGCCGAAGATCACCGGCTTGCCGGGCTGCGCGTTTAGCGCGATCCCCGAGCCGTTCCGCAGCGTATTGTCGCGGGTGTCGATCTCATAAAGAATGTTGGTGGCCGACGCGTACATGAAGCCGTTGGGGCCGGCCGTGATACCGTTCAACGGGCCCAGCCCGGTGAGCGTCGCAATCGTTTGGAAGCTGCCTAGATCGATCACCGTCACCGTGCCGCTGCCCTGGCTGGTGACATAGGCCCGCGTACTAGCGCGGTTGATCGCTACGTCGTTGGCCAGGCTGCCGGCATTCACTTGCGCGACAACGGCATCGTTAGCCGTGCTGATAATCTGGACCGTGTTCGCCACCACAACCAGGAACCGGCCGTCCGGGCTCAACGCCGCGGCCTGGGCACCGACCCCGAGATTCAGGCGGTTTACCACGTTATAGTTCGCATCGGTTACCACCACCGTGTTCGTGCCCGACCGTCCGACGAAATAGTACTTGTTGCCCGCCGGGAGAGCGAGGGCCAGGAAGGTGTCCGGTGCCGCGGCGATCCCGCCCGTAGCCGGCGCGAACGGGTCGGCCACGAAAGGCGTGACCGGCCGCTGTGTTCCGTCCGACGGTGGCATAACGAAAACGTTGTTGGCCAGCGCCATGGGGACCAACGCCGTGAGGCAAACGAGAACACGCAGGATATTGGAATGGAGAAACATGCTACCTCGTGGAAAAAGAGGATTGGGGTGGACGCGCAAGTATTAGCTTATCACCAGATAGCGAGGGTGGAAATAAGGAGAAGGCGGGGGAAGCGGAAAACAACTTAACAATGAAATGTTTTAGAGTACGTCCGGGCACAAAAAAGGGCGGAGCCGAAGCCCCGCCCTTCCGGTTATCCCTTTCGGGTTTGGTTACATGCCCAGCGATTCGCCGAAGCGGTTCAGGCGCGGACCGTTGTCCAACACCAGGGCGAGGTAGCCGTGCGACAGCCGCTGCGCACCGACGTCGCTGACGAAAGCGAAGCCGTGAGCATAGCGGAAGTTGCAGATGGCGATGATGTAGCCCTGGAAGCCGGGGGTCGCGGCGATACCGTTCGAGCCACCGCTCGACAGGGTGAACACCGCGGTCTGGCCGCCCGAGAGCGGGGTGGTCGTGGTCTGCTTGCTCGGCGGAGCGCCGCCGCCAGTCGTGCCACCGTAGTAGTTCAGTTCGCAGTTGCCGGTCTGGCTTGCGGTACCGAACGGATCCGAGGTGGTGTTGGCGATGGCAACGCCGGTGTCAAAGCCCGACTGGTTGGTCGTGAAGGGGAACAACAAGGCGGTCTGGCAGACGTTCAGGCTGGTGGCGTTGGCGGCCGTGGAGGTGTCGGCGAAGCGCGGAATCGGCGCGGACGACGACATCGTGTTCACGGTCGAGATCGGGGCGTAGCTGCCGTTCACCGTCAAGGTGCCGGTGGCCGGGTTGTTGGTGCTGCGGAAGGCGAGCGACACGGCGAAGCTCAGCGTGTCGATACCGTTCGGATCGGTCGAGAGGACTTCCCAAACGAAGGAGCCGGCACCGTTGGTGAGCGGCACTTCGATCAGGCCCATCGTGGCGCCAGCCGGGTAAGCGGCCGAGTTGCCACCGGGAACGCCGCGTTCGGCGGTGCTCGACGGGGTCACGAGAACCGTGGCCGTCGTCGGGATGCCACCCGCGCCCTGGATTACGCCATAGGCAGCGGCGAAGGAGGTCGTACCACCACCAGCGCGAAGGCTGCTGGGGTTGGTCGCCGTCGAGCTGATCGAACCGCTTTCCAGCGGAGCGGCCGACACGTACAGGCGGACGTTCGCGGGAACGTTGTTGAAGGCAGCGCGGAGGCGGGTGCCATGGTCGGCGCGGCCGGCGCGGGCCAGAGCGCCACCAAAGGCGTTATTGTAGAAGCCGGACTCCACAACGATGTTGCCGGTCTGGGAAGGCGGCGCACCGTTGTTTTCGCGCGGGAAGGCCTGCGAAGCGTTGCTCGGGCTCAGAGCCGAACCATTGATGTCGCGAACCTTCCAGGCGGCGGCATACAGTTCGCGGAAGCGGATCTGGAAGCTACGGCCACCGGGATTGCTCGCCTGCGAATAGTCGCCGTCGGTCGGGTCAGCCGCGAGATCGCTGTTGAAGCGTTCGCAGATATACAGGAAGTTGCCCTGGCTGGTGGAGCCGAGACCGCCGCCGTTGTCGAACGTGCGGAGCACGACTTCCAAGCTCTGCTGCACGAACGCGACGTTAACCGTCGAGTTGTTGAGCTGCAGATTGGTCGGGGGGTTCTGGATCGACACGAAGGCAAAAATCTGGCCGTTCTGCGCGGTCGTACCGGCAACAGCGGCGCGGAGATTCTTCGTGCGGAACGTGCGAACGCCCGTGCTGCCCGGGGCCACGATCGGCACACCAAGCCACACGATCGTGTTGTCGTTCTGGCGAACGCCCTGGAAAACGTTGATCGGCACGCCGGCGCCACGCAGGGAGCCAACGCCCGTCGCCCCGCCAGTGCCCGTCGCAACGTAGTTGCCGCAGGTGGCAATCGCGTTGGTCTGGGGGCAGGGGTTCTGGTCACCGTAACCTTCGCCGCCGGGGCCCGGGGCCGGGTCGTCAATGAACAAAAGCGCTTCCGAACCCGGATCGCTGATCAGACGGCTGGTGATGTTCGTGCTCAGCGTAACCGAGATATTGACCGCCGGCACCGCCGTGCCAGCCGCCGGGGCGCTGCCGCCCGAACACTGGATTACGATGTCACCGGTCTGTTCCGACAAACCCTCGGCGCGAACCGTTAGGGGCTGTGCGGACGTGCTGCAGACGATCGGAGGCGTCGTCTGAGCGCTGGCTAGCCCTGTAAACAGGGTGGCCGCCGCAAACGCAAGTGAAAGCTTGCGAAAATCTGACATTTCCCTCTCCTTGTAGAAGTTGAACTGGAATTGATGGAATTTCTTCTTCAACCTGTGCCTTTTAGGTCTTATCGTTTCCTCGTTGGACACCCGCAATGGATTGGTAACTTCGGTTGGCTTGATCACCGGCCCGCTTTCTCCATCCTTTGCATCGTATCCATCAAGTGTGCGTCTCTATCAAATCCTTATACTACTCAACCAGCCCATGTTGGCCTGGCAATGTGCTCGCGGGACTCATGCTGTGAATGCCGCTATGATACCTTGGACGCAATACCCTCTCTTAATAACACTTCTGCTTGCCATTAGTCAAGGAAAACTACACCCCTCCCTAGGCAAGAGGTAAGGCACGCGCCGTCAGCAGATCCTGCGCTCAACATGCGATTTAAACATGCCATGGTACTAAGAGTCAATACTTTTCGTCCCATCCTACCGGATCGATACCGGAACGGCGCTACTTTCCACCCCGGCTTGGCGAATGCGCAACGGCACATCCAGCCCCGGCGCCACCCGCCCCGGTATGTTCACCGTCACTAAATAAATGCCCGGAAGCTGCGGCAATCGCACCGCGGACGAGGCGGTTATCGCCTGTCCCTGTAACACCACTTCTATGGGGTGTGTCACGATCAAGGCATTACCCTCGACTCGGATTTCTCCTAATCCCGTCGCGTATATCTCAATCGTTCCCCCGCGGCTCACCGGGTTCGACGCACTGTTCCGCCCCCCCGCCGCGTTCGTGATCAGCGGCTGGTTTCCCGCGCCATCCCGGAAAATCGCCGGCGCGCTTTCCTGCAGCGTCACCGGTAGTTCGCGCCGCGTGGCACCCGCCGAGATGGTCAGCAGATACTCCCCCGGCGGCAAAGCGGGAGGAATCTCGACGTTCAGCCGGAAGTCGCTCGTGCCCGCCACGATAGCGGGAACCCCGTTCACTTCCACCACCGTATCGGCGCCAAAGCCCAAACCGGCGATGGTAACCAGGGAGCCGGCCGCGACCTCGGTCGTAAAAGTGGCTGCGTTTACCAGGCTCGCGGTATCCACTTCGAGATCCACCGGCGCGGTCGTCCATTGCCCGCCGGCGCGCGTGGCCAGCCAGGCGGACTCCGATCCCCCAATCAGCTCGTTGCGCCGGCCCGGCGCGCCCAGATCGGTCAAAACCGCCACAAAGGACCTTGCCGGGCTGAACCGCACAATCTGCGAAGGTTCCAGCCCGTTGCAATAGTAAAGATGTCTGCTCCCGTTGGTGCGCTGGATGCCCGATGCGGTGATCGCGGCCGGCCCCAGCCAAACCAACTCCCGGCCGCATTCGCCGGCCAAGCTCCGGACAGCGATGTCCGTACCGGCCTCCACCAGGAAGCCCGACGGGCTCGGCGAGCGCGGCGACAACCTTAGGATATCGGCGACAGTGCCCTGCACAACCTGCCCGGTCAAAACGAAGCCAGTCATGTAATCGTCCAGCCGTGGACGGGCGGGCGATGCCGTATCGTGAATGAGGATCGCTCCGTCGGCCGCTACGCCGATCGCTACGACAAAGTGGGTGCCGGCCGGGGTCCCCGCCACCGAGAGGTTCATGGCAACCAGCACCGGGGAGCCGGCGGCCAGCAAGTCCAGAATCGTATTAGGGTCCGCGCCGGCGGCCTCGATATCCAGCGTCCCGCCGGTGAACTCCTTTAGCCGCCAAAGGTTCACGAAGGAATCGGACGTCCCCGAGATTGCCAGAAACCCGTCGCAGATCCTTCCCCCGGCGGTATCCAGCACGCAGAAATTGCGCAGAAACGTGCCCAGCGCCGCTGGATCCGCCAGACCCTGCGGAGCCGGCAACTCGTTTCGATTTTGATGATACCGGAGGATGGCGGAGACCGACGCCAACATCGCGCCCTTCGGATCCGGGGCAGCCTGGCGTGGGAAGTTCGTCAACGTGGAAGGCGCCGCCCGCGCGCTGAATGTGGCCACCTTGCCAGCCCCGCTGGCCGTAACCAAGGCTACACCTTCGCTCGACTGCAGCCGGACCACGGTGGACGCCTCGCCCCGCTCGTTCGTGATCGCATCCACCGGCGCAACGCTCGCGCCCGGAGAGGCCGCGAAACGAATTGGAATCCCAACCAGCGGCGCTCCCTGCCCGTCCACGGCGGCAATCGTCAATGCCTGCGGCAGCCGTGCCCCCGGAAGCCCCGTCTGCGTGTCCCCGCGAACCTTATTTAATTGGACGTTCGCCTCGGCCAGCGCCACAATTGTGTAGCTACCCGTCGCCCGCTGCGTTCCATTGGCATCCTGGGCCAGCAAATTCACTATCCCCGACCGCGCCGTGCTGGCAACGGGCGATTCCCAACTGTAGGACCCCTGCATCGTCGGGATTTCGAACGCCGGCGTCGCCGGGTCGCTGGGCGAGGAGATCCGCAGCGTCGCCCCCGGCGCGAAGCCTCCCACGATGATCCGCACCCGGCTGCCGGCACTCACCCGGCTGGGAGTCACCGTAATCTCCGGAGTGCGGTCGCGCTCCACAACCTCGACTGCGCCGTCCCGCAGGCGCATCTGCCCGCCTTCGAAATCCTGCGCGAGCAACCCCTGCGGACCCATGTACGATTCGCTGACCGGGAAACCCAGATTTCCCCGAGCCCCGTTCCGCTCCAGGTACTCCAGCAGGAACGCACCGGTGGTGACGATGGCGCGGGTCGAGGCAAACTTTCCCGTCGCAATCCGAATCACCAAACCGTTGGCGAACGACTGCCCCGTCCCGCTCGATCCCGTAAAGCTGTTCAACGCGGCGGCGGCGCTACTGGGGGCGCCCAGCGCACCGCTCTCGAATCCTAGCGCCTCCCAGCGGGTGAGAATCGGACCGCTCACGGCGTGAATCGGCTGGCCGGCCAGCGCCCCGCCTTCAAACATTTGACGGCCACCCGCCGTCTGGTCGCCCACCGGGTAGCCCAACGCTCCGCCCGGACCGCCCTCCCGTTCGTAGGCCGCGAGCAGCGCCCCGGTGACCACGAAAACGCCCGGCGAGACATCGGACCGGCACAACAGGTACCGCGCGGCCCCGTCGCTGCCGCGCAACTCCTGCACCAATCCTAATCCAACGCGTCTGACGGGCGCGGCCACTGGCAACTGGATCGACAAACGGCTTCTCGACACCGTGTCCTGGAATGCCTGCTGGATGGCGAGCGTCGGCGCCCCTTCTCCAATCTGGCAGCACGGTGCCGCTACAAATATGTTGAGCGCCGGACTTACCTTGCCCTCGCTGACCGCGCTGATCTGCACGGCGCCGCCGCCCACCGCCCGTAGCGTCGCGTTCAACCCATTCGATTGGATCGACACGATCCGCCCGTTGGTTGTAACCCAAGTTACTTCACGATCCGTCAATTCGCCGCCAACGGTGGCATAAACCAATGCCCGGATTGGCAGGGTATCGCCCAGATTCAGGCGCAGCACCTCGCTGACGCCCACGCTCAACGATACGGAGCCGACGCTCGGCCGCACAACACCATCGGTGGTGGCCGTGTACTCCACGCTGCCGCCTTCGAAGGCTTGCCGGGTGCGCCCATTCCCGGCGTTCAACTCGTCGCCTAAGGGCAAACCCAAAGAGCCGGTGTGCAAGCCCAGTTCCTTGTAGAGAACGAATACCTTCCCGCTAACGGTGAACGTGCGTCCGCTGAGATTGCCCGAACTCAACGTATAAATCGCGCCCGCGTTAAACTGCTGCCCCGTCGCGGCCGTGCCGGTAGTGGAGGCGATCGCCGTCTCCCCGCTGGTTGCCGGGCCCAGCGCGCTGATCCCACCTTTCGCGGTCCAAGTGGTGAAGAAGGTGCCCTGCACCGTGATGCCCTGCAGTCCGGTGGCGGTTAACGCGGAGCTGGTGTAGGCGAATAGCGCGTGGTTCTTGGTGAAAATCTGGTAGGTGCAGGCTGTGCCCGTGGTGGCCGATACGCACGGCGCGGTGTCCATGGTGGGGAAGCCGGCCGCCGCCACCCCGACACTGCCAAACTGCGAGTAAACACCGGGATAAATCTGGAAAACGTCCGTTAGGGTATCGCCGCGCATCAGCGCGAAGGTATTGGCCTCCCGCCTTCCGGCGTCCAGAAACTCCTGCACGTACCCCGCGCCCAGCCGCCGCACCGCTCCTACTGGCGGTAACGACACCAGCGTATTAAAGCGATTGCGGAAAAACGCGTTCTGGAACAGCGAGTCGATGCCTGAAGGCGCTCCCTGTCCCACATCCTGGGCGGGCAAGGTCGACGGGCTCAGAAAGAGCAGAAACAGCCACGGGTACGCACGCTTCATGCAAGCCTTATATCTTAACTTGAACCCGTCCAAGGCTTACTGGTTGCGGGCGTGGCGCGGGCACCCGCTCCCTGGCGAGGGAGCGGATCTTTGCCAAGCTCCGCTATTCCTTAATCATGCGCTGCAGCCGCCGCAGCTTGCTCTTCAACTCCTCGCTGGCCTCCACCATCTCGGTGGTGTCGTAGATAACGCGCGGCGTCATGAACACGACCAGTTCCGTGCGCTCCTTGCTATAGCTGCGGTTGCCGAAGACCGAACCGATCACCGGCAGCCGGTGCAGCCCCGGCACTCCGGCCGAGCTCTCGGTATTGGTCTCCTGGATGATGCCGGCAATCGCGATCGTGTCCCCATCCTGCACCGTTACCTGCGTGTTCACATTTCGCTTCGAAAAGGAAGGCGATTGGATCGATGCCGTCGCCGACGGCGGAATGGGAGAACTCACCTCCTGGTTGATAACCAGCGTCACAATGCCGCTCGGAATCACCCGCGCCATGATCTGCAGCGTTACCCCGGCGTTGCGATTCGAAATGCTGTTGGCGAATACCGTGTTGCCGCCCGCCTGGACTCCCGAGGGCGCGCTGGCGCTCAGGGTCGGCACCTCCGTCCCTACATTCACCATGGCTGGAATGCTGTCGGTGGCGATGACGGAAGGCGCCGCCACCACCTTCGCCCGCCGTTGGTCTTCCTGCGCGGTCACCGCCAGCAGGAGTTCCCTGGTCTGCCCCACCAGGTGGGCGCTGGTCAGGACGATGCCATCCCCACTCGCCAATGCCGTCAGAAGTCCCTTGTTATTCTCGCGGTTGGCCGTGCGCCGCTGCAGGAACGCCTGCACCCCGCTCGCTAAGGCGCCGGTCAGGCTCACCTCATAGATACGCGCCTCGATCAGCACCTGCCGCGGCGGCACGTCCAGTTGGTCCAGTAACCGCGTGATCTGATCGAACTCGGTTGGCGTGCCCTGAATCAGCAACGTGTTGTCGAAGGGATTCGGCACCACCCGCGGAATGTTCGGCGGTTTCGGCCCCGCCGAAGGGGACAGGTAAGACCCGGTTTGGTCCGCTCCGGCCATCGGAGCGGCAGATGCGCCCGCGGGCGATGCCGTGGGCACCGCGGCGGAGGCGCCTGGAGGCATCACGCCTCCGGCTCCATACGACTGGGGGTAGCCGCCCATGCCGTAACCACCCATGCCGTACCCGCCCATGCCCATGCCCCCACCCATGCCATAGCCGCCCATGCCATACCCGCCCATGCCCATGCCGCCACCCATCCCATACCCGCCCATGCCCATGCCGCCCATTCCGTAGCCACCCATACCCATACCACCCATGCCATACCCGCCCATGCCGTAGCCACCCATCCCCATTCCACCCATCCCCATGCCGCCCATGCCCATACCCATCCCCATCATCCCCATGGGGAATCCATAGTAAAGGCCGCCATAGAGCGACATAATCGCCATCGACAGCGTCTCGGCGCGTCCATACCGCACCCGGTACACATAGTTGTCCACCGAGCCCGCCGTCACTTTCACCGCGATGTCCAGCTTCTTGATCCAGCGGTCCACTTCCTCGAAGACCCCTGCATTCGGCGCCACCGCCACAATCAGATTGATGCGGTCCAGCGGCAGGAACTTGATCGATCCGCTCTTGTCCGACATCGAGTAAGCCTTAAATACCGCCTCCAACTCCTTGGCCAGATCCGACGGGCGGCTATTCTTCACTTCAAATTGGCGCACGCGCTGGCTGGCGAAGGCATCGCTGTCGAACAGCGCAATCAGCTCCATGGTCCGGCGCATGTTGCGGTTGTTATCCAGCAGCAGCAGCAGGTTCGCCGGATCATAGCTCGATACCGACGAGCCCTCGCCCCGGAAGGGATCGATCAGCTTCATCAGATCCTGCACCTGCACATACTTCAGGAAGATCAGGTTCAGCGACATTCGCTCGTCTTCCGGAATATCCTGGGGGTTTGGATTCACCTGCGGCTTCAATGGCAGGCGCCCGGCATCGGCCACCGGCACAATGCGGAACAGGTCGCCCACCTGCACCATCGTCGCCCCGTTGATGCGGAGAATGGTCTCCAGCAGCGACCGCACGTCCACCGCCCGAATCTCCCCATACGTGTTGATATTGACCGACCCCTTCACGCGCGGATCGAGGATGTAGTTGATCTTCAAGCGCCGGGCGAGGATATCAATGACATCGGTGAGGTTGGCGTTCGGGAGGTTCAGCACGATCCCCGGCTGCTGCGCCGCGGTCTGCGTGGCAGGCGCCGCCGGTTGCGCGGGCTGCTGCTGTTGGCCGAACAGCGCCGCCGTCAGAATCAGCGGAAACGCGAGTCGATGCATCATCAGGGGCTTCCTTTAATCCTCTATTTGTTCTGCGCCGTCGCCTGGCTGCGCTGCCAGAATTCCGATTCCAGGTCCGTCAGCTCCGTCTTTTTCCGGGTCCAGCGGTACGTTCCGCCGAACGGATAGGGCCGCTCGAACTCCAGATTCTCGCCCAGATCCGTCACGCGCCACCCCGCGGTCGCCGCACCTTCGGGCTGCGCCTCCAGCTTCTTCTCCGGACCCTTCATAATGCCGAACGGCGTCTTCGTGTAGATCCAGGCCACGCCCTTCGGATCCACCCAGCGATAAGTGCCCGGCTCAATCTCTTTCGCTCCGTCGGGGATGGCCGGGGCGGCCGGCGCCGCCTTCTTGGCTATCTTCGCGGGAGCAGCCTTGCTGGCGGCGCTCTTGGCCGGCGCCTTCTTGGCAGCGGTGGTAGACTTCTTCGCCGGCTCTTGGGCCAGGCCGCAAAGGGCAGCCAGCGCCGATACCATCAGGATCCGCATCATCATCTTTGTTACCTCTCGTTCGGACTTATCTCACCGGCTCCCAGCGGCATACCTTGCCGAAAGGAGACTCCGACACTACTTTGCGTTTGCCATCCACCACGGTGCCGGCGGGCGAACTGTCGTTGGCGTTGCAGGCCGCCAGTCCACCGCCCATATCCGCACCCGGTCCGGGCTTGGCGGGCGTCGCCGGAGCCGCCGGGGTGACGGGAGCGGCCGGGGCCGCCGTACGCGCTTCCGCCTGCGGCGCCGCTTCCTTCTCCTGCAAGTCGGAGAACTTCTTCACGTGCGGCTTGCCGTCCCATTCAAAGGTCAGGGTGTCGGCGCCGATCGCCAGCAGCTTGTACTCGCCGATCTTCTCCCCGGTCTTGAACGTCTTCTGACGCCCGCCTTCGGTCATGATCGCCATCGGCCCGTCACCCAGGTTCATGA
Source organism: uncultured Candidatus Solibacter sp. (assembly GCA_964385495.1). GTDB lineage: Bacteria > Acidobacteriota > Terriglobia > Bryobacterales > Bryobacteraceae > CADEFT01. The sequence continues at coordinate 93,641 of CAYLPH010000011.1, read as the reverse complement.
CGCCGTAGAACTTCGGAAACGGCGGCATGATCTTGGGCTTCTCGACGGGGACTTCCACAACCACGTTCGGATTGCGATCCTTCGAAAACAGCGTCTGCTGCGCCACGTCCAGATACTGCGTGGCCTGCACTGGCGGGGGCGGCGGCGCGATGGTCGTGGGCGGCTCCTTCACTGGCGTGACGCGCTGGTTCAGCATGCGCTTCTCCCGCTCCCGCGACGCCTTCCAACTGCCGTGCAACTCCCGCCCAATCATTACCAGCGCCGCCACAAGCAGCAGATTCAGGAACCAGAGTTTCTTGCTCAAAAGGCCCCCTTCCGCTCCGGCAGCAACCGCTTCGATACCAGCGCCGTCACAGCCAGCCGCACGTTCGTCGTCTTCTGTTTGGCATTGCCGGAATAGACACGCAAGTCATTCACCGATGCCAGTTCCGGCTGGAGGGAAAGCTCGGTGAGGATGTTCAGCAGTTGCTCGATGGAGCATTCCACCGTTACCGTTACCGGCACCTCGGCATACTCGTTGCCGAACGCCTTCACGGCGCCAAATTCGCTCGACCGGATATCCAGCGGCGGATTCTGGCTGCGCAACACCCGGCGCACGGTCGCGAGCAGCGCCGCCTGCGCCTGCGCCGCTGTATCGGCCTGCATCACGCGCTTCTCCCGCAAGGCCAACTGCGCACTCACCTGCTTGTACTTCTCTTCTCTGGAAGGCACCAGCGCCGCATTCTGCCGCAGCTTGATGAGCCGCTTCTCGGCGAACGCAATCGACTCGCCCGGCGATGCCGTGGAACCCTCCGGCGCCGCTTCGCTCACCCATTGAAAAATGAGCACTCCGATCACGGCAAAGCCTAACAGCAGCAGCGCCCGGCGATCGCGTTCGGAGATTACCAAGTGCCCGTCCCTTCCCGCTTGGCGCGGATCCGGAACACTTCGGCATTGCCCACGCGCGCAATCGGCACCAGGAACTCCGATTCGGAGAATAGCGGCGAGCCGTCCAGCGACTTCAAAAGCCCCGTAGCCTGATCGGCCTCACCCGCCACCACCAGAGCCGATCCGCTCAGTTCCAGCGTGTTCAACCAGCCCGGGGGTGGAATCAGGCGCGTCGCCTCGCGCAGGGCATCCAGATTCAGCTTCGTCCGCTTCTGGTAATCATCGAGTTGCGCGATGCGCTGCGCGGCCACCACAGAGCGTTTGTCCAGCAGATCCAACTGCTTCATCTTCGGCTCCAGCATGGCGATCTCCGCCTGCAGTGCCTCCAGGTACTTGGCATCCTCAAACCGGCTGTAGAGGCCCAGCGCCGCCAGTCCAATTACGAGTAGCACGCCCAGCACTAGCGTGGGCACATAGATCATCAGCGAACTGGAATCGCGCAGCTCCGCGGGCAGCAGGTTCAGCTTCAAGCCCGACCGCGGCGCGGCGGCGGCGATTCCCCCAAGATAAGCGGGAGCCGCGATGGCGGACATCCCATCACCCTCGGGAGCCCGCCGCGGAGAGGGAAGGATGGCGGCGAACTCCCGAGGTTCCAAACCCGGTGTCAATCTCAGTTCGGAAACAGCCGTGTGAATCGCCGTCTCCCAGGACGAATCGAAGGTGGCGGTGTAGAGCGGGCGCGCGGGGCTCTCTCCATATACTTCCAGCCCGCGCTCGGTATCGCGCCACGCGACAAAACCTTCGCCCGGCGGCGTTCCATACAACCGCAAGGCCGTGTACGTCAGGGCGCCGGTGAAGGAGAAGCCGCCGATCTTGATTCCGGCCTCACCGAACTTCTCCATGTAGCGGTCGATGACGCTCCGCCGCGTGATGCCGATCAGCAGCGACTTGCGATCCACCAGCTTCGTCCATGACCATTCGACATCGGCTTCCGGATACGGATGCAGCGTGTCGATCTGCAACGCCAGCGCCGCGGCCAGTTCCTTATCGGCCACGCCCGGCAGCGTCAACACGCGCACCGTGACCTCACGCCTCGGCAGCACCACCGTCGCCGCCAGGTGCGCCGCCCCATGCGACCGCAGGAAGGCCTGGATTTGCGCGCCCCATTCAGCCGCTGGACGTTCGCTATAGTTCTTGACGCTCTCTTCGGCAACTGATTCCACGCCCGAAGGCCGGATCCGCACCACCGCCACCCGCAGCTCCTCGGGCAGCACGGCAATGCCGATGCCTTTGCCGAATGCCAGCCAGTTGCTCACTGCATGTCCCCCACGCCCAGCCCGCCCTGGTCATACCAGCGGAGGATGTGATAAGGGGCGTCTTTCGTGGTGGGGGCGAACTTCACCAGCGCCGCCACCGTCCGCCGCAGGTCCGACAACTGCCCGTTCTGCAAGCGCAGGCGGGCCGTGGCGCGGAGGGTTGTGATGCTGCCGTAATTCAAGGTGAGACGCCCGCCCGCGGGGCCGACCTGCGCCGTGAACTCGCGCAACTGATTCATGTTCACGAACGCACCGCCGGAACGCCGTGCCTGCAAGATGGCCGCCACGGCATCGGGCGGAATCCCGATCGCCGCAAGCACCGCACCCTGGGCCGCATTCACCGAAATCGCCGCCGGACTCCCGAACACGCTCAGGCAATCGCGATAGCCCACGCGCGGGGTCAAGCGCCCGTCCGTCTCGCGAACAAATGTGCCGTGGAACAGTTCCGGAGTCATGCCCTTCACCAGCAGTAATTCCTCAATCTCTTCCAGGGACGCATGCCGCGCTCGAAAAGACGAAGGCTGGGATAAATGATACGAATCGAATTCGCTGACGCCGCCCGGGGGCATGGTGCGCCAGTCGAGAATGCCCGCCGCGATCTCCTGTGCCCGCTCTGGCGGCACACCGAGCGCCAGGCCCAGCCGGAACAACTCGTCGGGAGTGGCCAGATTCACGTTCAGCTTCGAACCTTCCGGGATGATCTCGACGTCGGCGATGCCGGTGGGGAACTCGAAATGCATGCGCGTCATTCCCGGCGCCCAGTACATCGGCGTACCATCGGGGCGGTTGAATTGCGGACCCCAATCGATCCAGAGCAGCGCGCGGTCGATGGCGCCGCGTGCCAGGAAGTAGCTCTGCACCCCGTCGCTGGCGGCTCCGGCGCGCTCCAACTCCCCGCGCACGGTCGTTGCTACGGAAAAGGCGATCGCCGATAGGGCGGCCGACAGCCACAGCACCGTGAGTAATGCCGAGCCCCGCCGCCGCTCAGTCATAGTAGTTCCCCAGCGGTGAGCGGTTCACGAAGATGGGCAGCATGATGTTGGTGGGCGTGATCTTTGAGGTGTCGGCCTCGAGTGCGCTCATTTCGACGCGAATCGCGGTTGGCCAATAGGGCTGCACCCAGCGGGCGACCCAGCGTTCAAAGGGCGGATCGTTGAGCGGCTCACGGAAGACGAAGCGGGCGCCGGCGAGCTTATCGGCGAGCACGAAGGAGTTGGTGCCCACCTGCACCGGCACGAAGGACGGCAGGGGAATGCCCGTCAATGGGTCCGGCACGACACCGGTGCAGAAGCGCCCTGCGCTGAGGCTGCCGCTATAGATGTGTTCGTTCACGATCAGACGGAAGCCCTGGCTGTTGTCGCCGGGGATGATGGCGAACTCGAGAACGCGCGGGATGCCGCGCGAGCCTTCGTTGAGCGAATACGAAGACACGAAGCGCACCACGCCCGGCTCGCCCTGGAAGAAGGGGATCTTCTGCGTGGGGCCGCCGGTGGCGATGCAGTCGGCCACAATCGGCATCAACCCGGCGATCTGCTGTTCCAATACACGCTGCGCGCCGACGGCACGGCGATTGGCAATGACGCGCGCGTTCGTTCGCTGCAGCGCGCTTACGCCCACCCGCATCGACACCAGTACGCCTGCCACCAGCAGCGACAGCAGCGTTACCGAGATCAGCAACTCCAGCAGGGTGATGCCGGCCTGGGTGCGGCGCGTCATGGCTGCAACACTCCGCCCAGAATGTCGGTGGGGGACAGGATGGTCCGCTTATAGCCTTCCAGTTTGAAGGTGCGCCGCCGGTCGCCGTCGTTCCACCAGATCTCGCATTCCACGCGCTCCAGGATTGCTTGCCCCGGCCCTACTCCCGGCGGCAGTTCGAAGGGCGTTACGGTCGCTTTCCAGCCGCCGCTCAGGCCCGCGTCGGTGATAGGCGTGAGTTGGCCCTGGAATGGGGCGAAGCGCGGCAGGCGCCGTGTTAACAGCAGTTCGTCGAGCTTGCGTTTGGCGACGATGGCGGCGCGGTCGCGATTGGTGAGGCTGCCGGCGTTGCGCAGGGAGGTGCTGAGGCCGGATAGCATGCCTACCACCGCGATCGCCATGAGGGCGGTGGCTACCAGCATTTCGAGCAGCGAAAAGCCCCGCTCGTTGCTCACTTCTCTTTCTCCACCTGTTCGATTTGCGGCACGCCGGCAATAGGATCGACGCGCACGCGGCGCTTTACCTGGCGACGGTTTTCGAGTTCAACGGAGATGCGCGGTACGGTGCCGCCGGGATATAGGAAGATGCTTCTGGTATCGGGATCGAGCTTGGTGATGGCGATGCCGTCGGGGAGTTGTGCTTCGCGAAGGAAGCCGGGATCGGTGGAACGTAGCTCCAGTTTGCCGGCTTTGGTGTCGAAGGTGATCTCCATGACTTGCTGGCGGCGGCCGGCGCGGGTTAGGGCGCTGTTGAGGAAAGTGGCGACGGCGTCGGTGGCTGACATCAGGCGTAGCGAATCCACGCCGGAGGTGATGGAGGGAAAGCTGACGCCGACCATGAGCGCGATGAGGGCCACCACGATCAGCATCTCCATCAGCGTGACACCGCACTCTCCAATGGAGGGCGGGCCCCCAGGCCCGCGCGCGACGCCTACGTCGCGCCTTTGGCGGGCTGCTGCCGTCAGCAGCGCGGTCTGGGGACCGCGCGCGGGTGTGGGCACCCGCCCTCCATCGGGCGTCACTGGCTTTTCCAGCTCACGATATCCGCGTTATTCCCCTCGCCCCCGGCCGTCCCATCGGCCCCATAGCTGATCACATCCGGATCGTCCCCATGCTCGCCGGGGTACTTATAAATAAACGCCCGCCCCCACGGATCCACCGGGATCTCCTGCGGCAGATACGGCCCCTGCCAGTTGTTGATCCCCTGCGGCTTATCCCGCAGCGCGCGCAGGCCCAACTCATTGGTAGGGTACAACCCCGTGTCGATCTTATAGGCGCCCAGCGCCGTCATAAACGCATTGATCTGCACCCGTGCCGCGGTCTTCCGCGCCGCGTCGGTCTTATTCAACAGCTTCGGAGCCACCACCGCCGCGAACAGCGCAATGATGGTCACCACCACCAGCATCTCGATCAGCGTGACGCCGGCTTGCGTATTTCTTCGTTTACGATTCATTGTCTACACCGCCACTTCGTTGATACTGGTAATCGCCAGCAACATGCTCAGGATCATGGCACCCACGATGATACCCATGATGAGAATCACCAGCGGTTCGAACAGCGTCGTGAACCGGCGGATGGCCGCCCGGGTGTCGGTTTCATAGATGTCCGCCATGCGATGGAACATCTCGTCGAGTTTACCGGTCTCTTCCCCAACCGTCAGCAGATGCCCGGCCAAGGGAGGGAACTGCGCACTTCGCTTCAAGGGAGTCGCGATGCCTTCGCCGCGCTTCACTCCCTGCGCGACGGCGTCGAGCGACCCCGCAATCTTCTTATTCGACAACGTCGCGGCCGCGATGCCCAGGCTCTGGACCAGCGGCACACTGTTGGCCACCAGCGTCCCCATGGCGCGCGCGAACCGGGCCGTCTCCGCCTTCCGCAGCGCATCACCCAATAAGGGAATCCGCAGCCGCAGGGCGTCCCACCATAGCCGCCCGGCAGGCGTGCGGGTGTAAGAGTACAGCGCCAAACCCGACACCGCCAGGGCCCCCAGCACGATCCAGCCGTACGTCTGCACATAGTGGCTGGTTTCCAATAGAATCTTCGTCGGCAGCGGCATCTGCAGCCGGCTATCGGTAAACACCGACGCAAAGCGCGGCACTACGAAATTCATCAGCACCAGGATGGAGCCCGTGCCCACCGCCGCCAGCAACGCCGGATAGATCAACGACGAGATGATAAACCCCCGCAGATCATCGCGCGTGCGTTCAAACTCCGCCAGGCGCGTGAAGATGATCCCCATGTTGCCGCTGGCCTCCCCGGCGCGCACCATGTTGATGTAGAGATCGGAAAAGTGATCGGGATAGGCTGCCAGGGCATCGGCGAACGAGCGCCCACCCTTGATCAGCCGCAGCACGTCCAACACCACGGCCCGGAACTGCGGGCGTTCCGTCAACTCGCTGGCAATGGCCAGCGCGCGGTCGAGCGGAATGCCGGAATTGAGCAGCGTGGTCATCTCCTGCGTGAAGAACAGGATGTCGCGCCGCCGCACGCCGCTGAAGCCAGGCAGCTTTAGGTCGATGCCGCTCTTGCCCGCCTGTAAACCGATGTAAGTCGGCGTCAATCCCTGCTTGCGCAGTTCATTCAGCACGCTGCGTTCGCTCGCCGCCGTCAAGGTGCCCGACCGCGCCCGCCCATCCGATGCCACCGCTTTGTAGAAGTAGGTGGTCAACTAGAACTCCTGGGTCACCCGGGTCACTTCGCTGGCCGTGGTCAACCCCAGCTTCACTTTCAGCCAGCCGTCCTCTCGCAGGGTACGCATGCCGTTGCGGCGCGCCGCCGCCGTCAAAACCGAGGCATCGGCATTCTTCATGATGAGTTGGCGGATCTCATCGTTCAGCTCCATCATTTCAAAGATGCCTTTACGGCCGATCATGCCCACGCCGAAGCATCGCTCACAGCCCTTGCCCTTATAGCCCTGGATCATCTCGCCCGCGGGCGACATCACCTCGGCATCCGGCACCCGGCAATTGGGACAGATCACGCGAACCAGCCGCTGCGCCAGCACCGCTACCAGCGAGGACGTGATCAGGTAGTTCTCCACGCCCATGTCCGTCAATCGCGTGATCGCGCTGGGCGCGTCATTGGTGTGCAGTGTCGAATAGACGAAGTGCCCGGTAAGTGCAGCGCGGATGGCGACATCGGCCGTCTCGCGGTCACGCACTTCGCCCACCATGATGACGTCCGGGTCCTGACGGACAATGTGCCGCAAGCCGGATGCGAACGACAGCCCGATCTGCGGATTGACGTGGATCTGGTTGATCCCGTCCATTTGGTATTCGACGGGGTCTTCGATGGTGATGATCTTCTTGTCGCTCTGGTTGATGCGTTTCAGCGCGGAATAGAGGGTCGTCGATTTGCCGCTACCGGTGGGCCCCGTCACCAGGAAGATGCCGTGCGGCAGGGCCGTGAAATGCTCCATGCGCCGCAGCATCAGGTCGTCGAAACCGAGGTTGCGCAGGTCGTAGAAATCGCCCGCCGAGCGGTCGAGCAGACGCATGACGACGCTCTCGCCATACAACGTGGGCAGCGTCGAAACGCGCAGGTCTACCTCGCGCCCCAGGGTCTTGATCTTGATGCGGCCGTCCTGCGGCAGGCGCCGCTCGGCGATGTTCAACTTCGCCATCAGCTTGACGCGCGAGATGATGGCGGCCTTCATTTCCTTGGGCGGCGGTTCCTGGTTGTGCAGCACACCGTCGATGCGGAAGCGGATACGGAACTCGCGCTCGAAGGGCTCGGCGTGGATGTCACTGGCGCGCTTCTCCACCGCCTGCGCGATGATGGCATTCACCAGACGGATGACGGGCGCTTCGCTCGCCATGTCGCGCAGGTGTTCCAGATCCTCTTCACTGGCGGCCGCGATCTCGGACTCGCTGTCGGTCTTGGTTTTGTCGCCCAGGTAGCGGTCGATCGCGTCGACAATCTCCTGCTCGGGCGCCAGCACCGGCGAAACCTTCAGGCCGCTCACCGATTCGATGGCCTGGATGGTCTCCATGTCGAGCGGATCGCCCATCGCCACCCGCACCGTAGAATCCGCCATGCCGATGGGGAGTGCCTTGAACTGGCGTAGAAAACGCGCCGAGAGTGCTTCGGTCTCCGGCCCAGCCAGCGGCGGCCCGTCGATTGTAACCAGCGGAAGCTTCAACTGCGCGCTCAACACCTGCAGCAGGTCGCGGTTGCCGATGAAGCCCAGATCGACAAGCACCTTGCCGAGTTTCTCACCGCGATCCTTCTGGATTTCGAGCGCGCGGTCCAGCTCTTCGGCCGTGATGAGCTTGCGCTCGATGAGCATCTCGCCAAGGCGCATTTAGTATTCCACGACCTTGATCAGCGTATCCATCTGCGCGCGCGGCACGCGGCCCGCCTGTACGTCGAGCAGCGCCTTCTTGCCGGCTTGCATGACGATCTGCCCCGGCACGCCCGTTGAGTCTTCCTTCGGATGGCTGGTGATGGTCACGCCCAGCACCACCTGCTCCTCGTTCGGAATGCCGTCCAAGGAAGCCGCGGAATCCATCAGCATCTGCTTCATCGCCGACTTCAACGCGGGCAGCCGCTGGAGCTTCTTCTGCTTGACGCGAGCCCAGTCCTGCCTTGTCATTTCTGGATGAAACGGGCTGATGCCGGGAATCGGCGCCAGGTTGACTTCGGCCGAGTAGACAATGCCCGTGCCTTCCACGTACACGCCGCGCGTCATCCCCAGCAGCAGAAACGGGTCGCCTTCCAGCACATCGCGCTCCAGGCGCCCGTCGAAGCTCTTTTCGGTGGTGGCCATTGCGGCGCGTGTCAGCCGGATGCGCCCGGCCGCGCCTAAGGCCAATGCCAACACGATGCCGCCCAGAATCACTCGCTTCACTGCGCGCCTCCCATTTGATTGCTGGCCAGGTAGGCCATGCGATTCATCTGCTTGCGCAGCGTGTCCATCGTCGCCACCACGGCCGCCCGATCCGCTTCACGTTCCAGCGCGAAGTTCTTCTCGGCTTCTTTCAACGCCACCGACACCAGCCGCTTCTGCTCCGCCAGGTTCTCCGCGCGAGTAGCGGCGACAGCCTTCGCCACCGCCTGATCCACCCGCCGCGCAATCTCGTCTTCATTGACCGTCCGCGCCTGGGTTACCGCCGGAGCCGCCGCCGTGGGAACCGGGCGCATCAACACGCCATGGCCGAGAATCGCCGCCGACAGCATCGCCGAAGCAACTGCCAGTCCGCCCGCCTGTTGCCACCAGCGCTGGTACCAGCGCGGCTCGAAGACCTTATCCGATACAAAGGCAATGCGCCGCGGCGGCTCTTCGTGCGGCACGCTGCGCAGCATGGCCATCGCGGTCCGCAGACGTTCTACTTCCAGCGCGGCTTCTTCGTCCCGCGCCAGCAGCGATTCCACACCCGGACGATCGGCTTCGGCCAACTCGCCCAAAACAAAATCGGTTAACTCCGTGCCCTTCCGATCGGGTTCCCTCATGATTCCCTCCGTACGGGAGCCAGGCTCTCTTTCAACAGTTCGAAGGCCGTGTAGACCCTTGATTTGATCGTCGATACCGGGGTGTCCAGCACCTCGGCGATTTCTTCAAACTTGAAGCCCTCGTAAACCTTCAACACCACCGCCTCGCGTTGGTCCGGCGTCAGCCGCTTCAAGGCCCGCTCGACGGCTAGCGAGGTTTCCACCGGCAGCATCCGGCCATAGGCGGGGCCGTCTCCGATATCGCCCGGCAATTCGCCATCCTGGCGCGGCTTGCGCAGCAGCGAGTAGGCTTCGTTATGGGCGATGCGGAACAGCCACGGGGCGAATCGGCCCGGGTCATCCAGCTTACGCAGGCTCTGGTAAGCCTTGAGGAACACGTCCTGGCTCAGATCCATGGCGTCCTCCCGATTCCCCACCAGCCGCAGCAAGTAGTTGAAAATGCGCTTCTCCCAGCGAGACACGAGCCCGTTGTAGGCGTCGACGTTGCCGCCGCGCGCCTTCAAGATCAGATCCCGATCCTCGACTTCCCGGAAGATCAACTTGTCCGGCTCCAGTGGTAAGACGGCATGGACTGTGAAAAAGACGAAGTCCTTTTCATTATCCTGTGAGACGGCGCATAATGGCGGTATGGCGACCCTGACCGCGGTTGAAGTTCCCACGCTGGTGATCCGGGCTACTTGGGAAACCTATGAGCGAATTCTAGACGAGAACCCGCACCGCCCTGGGCTGCGAATCGCCTTTGATGGCAACTACCTCGAATTTATGTCCCCCTCCACACGGCATGAAAAGCAAAACCGCCGGCTCCAGACTTTAATCGATGTTCTCGCCGAGGAGCTTGCGATCGACGTCGAATCGGTCGGCTCACTCACCCTGAAGCGCTCCGATCTCGAGCGCGGCTTTGAGCCCGACTCCAGCTTTTACGTCCAAAGCTTGCCCGCCGTGGAGGAGGTGGAGGAAGTGGACCTGGAGATCCATCCGCCGCCGGACTTGACGATTGAAGTAGAAGTCAGCCGTGGTGCCATCAACCGCTTCGCCATCTTCGCGGAACTCGGCATTCCCGAGGTCTGGACCGTTCGCGAATCGAGGGTCACTTTCCACATTCTGCGTGAACGCGGCTATGAGGTCACCGGGCGCAGTCTCGCGTTCCCGATCCTCAGCTCCGCGGACGTCTCCGAACTGCTGCAGGATCGTGGCCTGAAGCGGAGCACCGCCTGGACTCGCGAAACGCGGCGTTGGATCCGCGCCCGGCTCGGCAAGTCTTAGCCTTCAAAGCTCCGCAACAGTTCCCAATCCACGTTCCCGCCGCTGATGATCGCGCCCGCGGTTCGGATCCCCGGCGGCAGTTTGCCGAACAGAATCGCAGCGGCAGCCACGGCGCCGCTCGGCTCCACCACGATCTTCATCTTATCCAGCAGGAACATCACGGTCTCGATAATCTCCTGCTCGCTGACCGTGATCACATCGTCCACCAGCTTCCGCACGATCGGGAAGGTGATTTTGCCGGGCTTTGGCGCACGCAGGCCGTCGGCGATAGTGGAAGGCGGCGGGATCTCGACAATACTCCCCGCTTTGATCGACAGCGCCCAATCATTGGCAATCTCCGGCTCGACGCCGAACACCTTGATGCCTGGCAGTATCGCCTTGGCCGCCGTCGCGCCGCCCGCCAGCAGTCCGCCCCCGCCCAGGCACACCGCCAGCGCATCGACTTCGCCGGTCTCCTCCAACAGTTCCTTCACCGCGGTTCCCTGTCCCGCAATGATCAACTCGTGGTCGAATGGCGGCACCAGCGTCGCTCCGGTTTCCGCCGCCACGCGCCGCCCGATCGCCTCGCGATCCTCCTTCAACCGGTCGAACTGGATGATCTCCCCGCCGCGCGCCCGCGTCGCCGCCACCTTCGATTTCGGCGCATCGTCCGGCATGATCAGCGTCGCCTTCACGCCGCGTAGGCCCGCGGCGATTGCCACGGCTTGGGCATGGTTTCCGGACGAGAACGCCACTACGCCGCGCCCGATATCGGCATCGGGAATCGACAGCACGAAGTTCGCCGCCCCGCGCAGCTTGAATGCCCCACCGCGTTGCAGGTTCTCGGCTTTGAAGAAAGTGCGGATGCCGGCCCGCTCGTCGAACCAGTCCGACGTCAGCACCGGCGTCCGTTTCACATGCGGGGCGATGCGTGCCGCCGCGGCTTCGATATCGGCGAATGTAACCAATCAATACCCCAGCTTTTTGTCGACCAGGTTTTCCAGCTTCTCGCCGCGTTGGAAACGCCCGAAGTTATCCACAAAGAACTGCATGGAATCATCCAGCCATGTGGCCGTGTGATCCGCACAGTGCGGCGATAGCAGCACGTTCTCCAGCTTGTAGAAAGCATGACCCGCAGGCAGCGGCTCCACGTTGAACACGTCCAGCGCCGCACCCTTGATGCGCTTCTGTTCTAGCGCCGCGATGAGCGCATCCTCATCTACCACGGACCCGCGGCCCACATTGATCAGCACGCAGTTCGGCTTCAACAACGCAATCTGCTGAGCGCCCAGCATGCCCTTGGTCTCCGGCGTGTTCGGAGCCGATACCATGAGGTAATCGCAGCGCGGCAGCATGTCGTGCAGGCCTGCTGGCGGCAGCACTTCGATGCCATCGACGGGATCCGGGTGCCGCTTGATGGCCACTACTTTCATACCCAGTGCCAGCGCGCGCCGGGCCGCTTCACGCCCAATCCCGCCGTAGCCGATGATGCCGAACGTCGCCCCCGTCAGCTCTTCGACATCGAACTGGTCCCATTCGTGCGCCGCTTGGCTGCGCAACATCCGGCGAAAGTCCTTCGCAAAGAACAGCGCCGCAGCAATGGCAAACTCGCCCAGGGAACGCCCGTACAGGCCTTTGGCATTCGACATCGGCAGCGAGCTATCCACCAGTTCGGGAAACAGCACGCTTTCCAACCCCGCCGTGAAACTATGCAGCCACCTGGCATCCTTCACCCGCGGCCACAAGGCCCGCAGCAGCTTCCCTTTACCGATGCCGCAGAACACAACATCCGGCGCCGGAGCGGCGGCAAATAGCGCTTCCTCCTCCCCGATAATCACTTTCACCGTTGACGGCAACTGATCCAGCAGCCGCAGATACTTCTCTCCCGGTTTGGAGAGCACCCAGAGTGTCGTAGCAGACATGCAGTCTCCGAAGTTACCACAGCCGATATACTGGTTTGGTGGGTCCTCAGTGTAGCTGTGGTGCGGTGCTTCCCGCCGATGCGCGCTTCTGCCATCGATGCGGTAAGCCGCAGTTTGAGTTGCCGGCCGAAGAGCCAGAGACCAATCCTGCCCCGGACTCCGTTCCGGTGATCGCCGCCGATCCCCTGGCCGCACTCTCCGCCGATATCAGCTTCCACAACCCCGTGGCGGTGCGCATCGCCCTGGGCATGGGGGTGACGGGCATTCTGCTCAGTTCTCTGCCCATCCCACTGCCGTTCCTGTGGCCGCTGCTGGCGCTGATGATCACCGGCGGACTGGCGGTCTTCCTTTATATGAAGCGCACCGGCGCGAAGTTGAGCGTCCGGGCCGGCGCGCGGATGGGATGGCTGACGGGCATCTTCAGCTTCGCCATCGTGGCCGTGCTGTTCACCTTGATCATGGTGTTCATCGCCAATAATGGCGGCTTCGGCGAATTCTACAAAGAGGCCATGAAGGCCAACTTGTCGAGCGCCGAGGTGGAGCGCATTGTGAGAGAACTGGAGTCGCCCGGCAAGCTGGCGGCGGTGCTGCTGGCCACGCTGGGCACGTTGTTTGTCCTCTTCACCACCTTCCCCATGCTGGGCGGCGCGCTGGGGGCTAAACTCTTGACGAGGGACGATTCTTGATTCTTACGCTGACGGTGAACCCCGCCATCGACCGTAACGTCACGGTGGACCGGCTGGTGTTCGACGACCGTGCCTACATCCTTGATACGAACGAAACGCCCGGGGGCCGCGGCCTGAACTCCAGCCAGGTGCTGCACTCGTTCGGGGCTAAGACCGAGGCAGTGTTAACCGCGGGCGGGGAGACTGGCAGCCGCATGCGCCAGATGCTATCCTCCAGCGGCTTTCCGGTTCATTTGGTGCCGGCGGCCTCGCCCACCCGGCTGAACATGAACATCACCGATAAGCAGGGGCTGACGGTGAAGCTGAACGAGAAGGGGTCGCCGCTGCTGCCGGAAGAGTTGCGGGAACTGGAGAAGGCCGTCCACCAGCGCCTGCCCGAGGCGCGTTGGATGATGCTCTGTGGCAGCCTGCCGCCCGGCGTCCCGGACGATCTGTATGCCCGGCTGATCGAGACGGCGCGGGCTTTGGGCGTAAAGACGCTGCTCGATACCGACGGCGAGCCGTTGTTACTGGGCCTGGAAGCACATCCCACGGTGGTCGCCCCGAACCAACAGGAGGCCGAACGGCTGTTGGGCAAGGTATTGCTGACCCGGGCGCAGATGATCGACGCGGCGGAACGGATCCGCATGATGGGCGCCGAACGGGTGGTGTTGTCGCTTGGCAGCCGCGGGGTAATGGGGGCCGAAGACGGCCGTTTGGTGGAGGCGATTCCGCCGCGCGTCGATGTGGTGTGCCCGATTGGCGCCGGCGATGCGCTGGGCGCTTCGTTTGTGTGGTCCATGCGGAGGGGAACCGATTTCGCCGAGGCTCTGCGTTGGGGAGTGGCGGCGGGGACGGCGTCGGCGATGTTGCCCGGCGTCACATTCGCCAATGTGGAGCAGACGCGCGAGATCTATGAGCAGGTGCAGGTGCGGGAGAATGCACGGTGGGTGATGGCGGCCGAAAGCTATGATAGCCTCGGACGTTAACCCATGAAGCTGAAGGATCGCGTCGTTATCGTCACCGGAGGCGGCACCGGCATTGGCCGCGGCATCTCGACTCATTTGGCCCGCGAGGGCGCTTTCGTCGTCGTAAACTATGCGACAAGCAAGGCGGAGGCGGAGGAAACGGTCGCGTCGATTACGGCTGAGGGCGGCGCCGCGATCCCCTACCAGGCCAGCGTTCTGGTAGAGGCCGAAATCCAGAAGATGTTCGCGGATGTTGCCGCCCAGCGGGGGCGCATTGATGTTCTGGTGAACAACGCCGGCTGGAGCCAGCGGATCCCGCATGGCAATCTCGATGACCTTACCGAAGAGATCTGGGATCGGACGCTGAACACCAACCTGCGGGGCAAGTTCTATTGCAGCCGCGCCGTGGTGCCATATATCAAGGGTAAGGCCGGGGCGTCGATTATCAACATTGCGTCGATCGCGCCGCATGCCGGCGGCGGCAGCAGCATTGTCTACGCCGCATCAAAGGCGGGCGTGATTTCGATGACGAAGTCCTTCGCGCGCATCCTGGCGCCGGAAGTGCGGGTCAACGCCATTGCGCCAGGCTTTGTTCGCACGCGCTTTGCCAACTGGCCGCAGCAGGTGTTCGACGACGCGGAGAAGACGCTGCCACTGCGACGGCTGCCTTCGCCCGAGGAGGTGGGTGCGCTGGCGGTGTTCCTGGCGTCGGACGCGACGGCGATCACGGGCGAAACCATCAATATCGACGCGGGCCAGACGTCGCTCGGACGGACGTAGCGCTTGTTTTCGAAACGCATCGGCTGGTCGCTGGAGACCAATGACTATTCGCGGCTCTTGAAGGCCAAACGCCAGGCAGGCTGTCACATTCTGGATCTAACGGAGTCGAACCCTACGCGCGCAGGGTTGACGTATCCCGCGGGGATCATGGAAAGCCTGGCCGCTGCCGAGGCGCTGGTCTATGAGCCGCACCCCTGGGGATTGCCCTCCGCGCGGCAGGCAGTAGCCAAGCTGCACGAGGCGCCGGTGGAATCGGTGATGCTGACGGCATCCACCAGCGAGTCGTACGGGTATCTATTCAAGCTGCTCTGCGATCCGGGCGACCGGGTGCTGGTGCCGCAACCGTCTTACCCGCTCTTTGAGTTTCTGGCGAAGCTGGAGGGGGTCGAGATTGACCCCTACTTGCTGCGCTACGACGGGCAATGGGGGATCGACTTCGATTCCCTGCGCGCGGCGATGACCCCGCGGACGCGCGCGATTCTGCTGGTGAATCCGAACAACCCGACCTGTTCGTACGTCTCACAGGCGGAGATCGACAGGCTAGGCGAGTTCGGGCTGCCGGTGGTGAGCGACGAAGTCTTCCACCCTTACGTGCTGGAAGGCGAGGAGCCGCGCCCGGATTGGAGAGCGGTCACTTCGCGCACGCTGCTGTTCCGGCTGAGCGGGTTGTCGAAGCTGGCGGGGCTGCCGCAAATGAAGGCGGGCTGGATCCTGCTGGATGGTCCGGGTGAAGCAATGCCGGAGTTGCGGGAAAGGCTGGAACTTATCGCTGACACGTATCTCTCGGTATCGAGCCCGGTGCAGCATGCGTTGCCGGAGATGCTGCGGTTAGGCGTGATCGTGCAGCAGCAAATTTGCACCCGTACGCGGGCGAATCTCGAGTGGCTGCGGGAGCACGCCGTGCCGTTGCGGGCGTCCGCCGGATGGTACGCAATACTTTGCCTGCCGGAGCAGATCGAGGAGTACGAATTCGTGCTGACGGTGCTGGAACAGAACGATGTGCTAGTGCAGCCCGGCTTCTTCTACGACTTCCCCGATAGCGGGTGGGTGGTGCTGAGTTTGTTGACGCCGGGGGCCGAGTTCCGGGAGGGGGTGGAACGTCTGCTGCACCGCGTTTCGTTATTATCGTGGAAGCGATGATCAAAGAACTCCGACTGAGCCGATGGAAGAGCTTTGACTCCGCGACACTGCACATAGACACGGTGACAGTACTCATCGGTACGAATGCCAGCGGGAAGTCAAACGCCATCGACAGCCTTCGTTTCCTGCAGCGGATAGCGGCCGGCAAGGATCTCGTATCCTCGATCAGCGGGGAGGCGGAGCAGCCAGGGATCAGGGGAGGGGCTGACTGGCTCTGTCTGACTCGGTACTTTCGGTTCCGTATCGAAGTTGTTGTTCAGGTGGGCGAGACCGACTACGAGTACGAGTTGACAGTAATGACTCTGCCTCGCCTTCTGGTCCAGGAGGAGAGACTGGTTCGGATCGCCGGGAAGTCTCGAATGGTCCTCTTCAGGACCGACCCGGTTTCAGACGATCAGGTGGGCGTGGTTGCCCGGCTTTACAACAGCAAGGCCGGAAAGAAGCATGAGTTCTCGCGTTTTTCTGTGATACTGAGCCAGATGCGTGGGCTGCTGCTGCGCAAAGAGATTTATGAGGGCGTGCAGCATCTTCTGGATGCCCTAAGCGGGATATTCGTTCTAGATCCAATACCATCGCACATGCGGGGTTACTCGGCGCTCCGGGACCAGCTATACCCGGACGCGTCCAACATCGCCGGCGTGCTGGCATCCCTGGATGCTCAGCGTAAGAAGGAAGTTGAAAAAGAGCTAGTCCAGTTTGCCAGCCGCGTCCCCGAGCACGACATCGAGCGGGTATGGGCGCAGAAAGTCGGCCAATTCGAGTCCGATGCGATGCTGTACTGCAAAGAGCGTGGTGTCTTGGGGCAGGAAGGGCTAACGGTGGATGCCAGGGGTATGTCCGATGGGACGCTTCGCTTTCTCGCGATACTTACCGCCTTACTGACTCGTCCGGAAGGCAGCCTTCTGGTTGTCGAAGAAGTGGACAATGGGCTGCACCCATCGCGTGCGAGTTTGCTGCTACGAATGCTACGGGAGGTGGGTGCGCGGCGGAGAATTGATGTCATCGTCACGACTCACAACCCGGCTCTACTCGACAAGCTCGACCCGGAGTTGATCCCATTTATCACTGTCGTGCACCGGGATCCCACCTCTGGACACAGCATGCTGACGTTGCTGGAAGACATCGAGCGGCTCCCCAAGCTGTTGGCGGCGGGCTCGCTCGGACGACTCGCGACGGAAGGGTTGCTTGAGGACGCGGCGGTGGCAACGGGTCATGAGTAAGACAGTTGTGGTGATCGACACGAACATTTTGGCAGCTTGGTTAAGGGTGCCTGGGAAAGAGACTTGCGGTTCCGGTGAGAACATGTGGGATCACCGGCGAGCAGATCAGGAGATCGCGCGATACACCAAGCAGGGCGCAACGATCGTACTGCCGTTCGCGGCGATCATTGAAACCGGCAACTTCATCGGCCACGAGTGTCACTACGCTTCCGCGAAATCGCTGGCCAAGTTGATCGTACAGTGCGTTGACCAGCAGTCGCCCTGGGCGGCCTTTGAAGATCAGAGCAAACTCTGGGACAGGGACGCACTGAGGGGATTGGCTGAAACGTGGCCGGAACAGGCCAAGTCAGGCGTGCAGATGGGCGATCTGACCATTCGGAGAATAGCCGATTACTATCAGCAGGCCGGCCAGCACTGTGAGATTCTCAGCGGCGACGCCGGCGTGAAGGCCTATGAATCGGCTAAGCCTACGTTGGTGCCGCGCCGCCGCCAAAGAAAGGCGCTTACCTAGCCAGATACGCGCGCAGCATCCATGCCATCTTCTCGTGGCCTTCCAACAGACCTGTAAGGAAGTCAGCCGTGCCGGCGTCGTGAAACTTGTCGTTGGCGGTTTCCAAGTCGGCGCGCAGTTGACGGATGATGGCTTCGTGATCGGCCAGCAGTTCCGCGATCATCGCTTCAGCGTTCGGCGGGTGTCCGGTGCTTTCCTGCAATCGCGCCAGCTTCAAGTAGCCGGCCATGGAGCCCGCCGCCACGCCCCCGAGGGCGCGAATGCGCTCGGCCACTTCATCGATTGACTCTTCCAATTCGTCGTACTGCTTCTCAAAGAAAGCATGCAGTTCGGAGAAGTTCGGACCGACGACGTTCCAGTGAAAGTTGCGCGACTTGATGTACAGCACATGCAAGTCGGCTAGGTTATGTTGCAATAGCGCGACTACACCATCGCGTTCGTTGGCTTCCAGCCCAATGTTGATTTCGTGTCCCATACTTTGATGATGACTCATCCGACGATGGCGATGCAGTCGATCTCGACACGAACGTCCTTGGGAAGGCGGGAAACCTGTACCGTGGAGCGCGCCGGCGGGTTCTCCTTGAAGTAACTGCCATAGACCGCGTTCATCGCGGCGAACTCATTCATATCGAGGAGAAACACGGTAGTTTTCAACACAGCCGCGAGTGAGGAGCCGGAGGCCTCCAGCAGGCCCTTGAGATTATCCATGACACGGGCAGTTTGCGCGCTAATGTCACCTTCGACGATCTGCCCGCTCGACGGATCGAGCGGGATCTGGCCGCTGCAGTAAACCAGGCCGTTGTGGACGGTGGCCTGGGAATAAGGGCCGATGGCTTTCGGCGCATCTTCGGTGGCGATGATGGTCTTCATGGGTACCCTTTAGTTTGCCCCAAAGCGCAACGTGCCGACTAAATCCTGGACGTGGCCAATTCGCTCCCGCCGGCAGAATTCGTCCAACTCCTTGGCGATGCGGAGGGGCGATTGGGGATCCCAGAAGGTGGCCGTACCGGCTTCCACCGCGGTGGCGCCGGCGATCAGGAACTCGGCTGCATCCTCGCCCGTGGCAATGCCGCCAAGCCCTACGACCGGGATCTGCACGGCTTTCGCGGCTTCGTAAACCAGGCGCAATGCCAGGGGCTTGATGGCCGGGCCGGACAGGCCTCCGTAGCCTGCGCCGATGCGCGTACGGCGGGTGCGCGCATCGATCGCCAGCGAGACGAAGGTGTTGACCAGCGAGATGGCGTCTGCGCCGGATTCCTCCGCGGCTTTCGCCAGCGGCGCGATGGCCGCCACATTCGGCGATAGCTTCACGATCAGTGGCCGTTTGAGATTCAGCTTCTTTGCACTGCTGATAAGCGTGGCCAGTAACGCCGGATCGCTGGAAAAGAACATCCCGCCGTGCTTGGTATTCGGGCAGGAGACGTTCATCTCATAGCCCGCCAGCCCCTCGGCGTCTTCCAGAACGCGCAGCACTTCTAAATAGTCCTCCGGGGCATAGCCGAAGACATTCGCGAACACGGCCGCGCGTAGCCCTTTCAGCGCCGGCAGTTTCTCCTTCACGAACGCCCGCACGCCGATATTCTGGAGGCCGATGCTGTTGATCATGCCGCCCTCGGCCTCCCAGATGCGCGGCGGCGGATTGCCTTCAATCGGCTGGGCGGAGAGCCCTTTGACCACAAAGCCGCCGATATCGTTGAGATTGAAATGACCGGCGAACTCCACGCCATACGCGAACGTGCCCGAAGCCGCGATGACTGGACTGCTGAGTGGGATGCCACAGAGCGTTGTGGCAAGGCGGGGACTCGGCCAGGACATGAACTATGGTATACCTACAAACCAATTATGGTCCGATTCTGGCTATTGGCGATTCTACCGGGCCTCTGCCTGGCGCAAACCCAGCGATTGACGGGCTATCCCGCGGCGAAACAGGGCGGCCAGTACATGCACAATTTTTATCTGCCTCCGGCGCCGTCGACGACGCCGTGGGCGCCGGCTTGGTCGCCGGACGGCAAGTGGATCGCGGTAGCCATGTACGGCAGCATCTGGCGGGTGGACCCGGCGACGGGTATTGCCACCGAACTCACTTACAGCGGGAAGTATCACTCGTCGCCCGTGTTCTCCCCGGACGGCAAATGGCTGGTCTATACAGCCGATGACGATACGCGCAGCGTCAATCTGGAGATCCTGAATCTGGCAACAGGAGAGACCAAAGAGCTGACCACCGGAAGCCAGGTGATCGCCGACCCCACGTTCTCCCCCGACGGCAAGCGCGTGGCTTATGTGAGCACGGAGCCCACGGGCCATTTCCAGATCTACGTTCGCAGCATCGATAACGACCGGTTCACGGGCCCGGCCGTCGCCCTGACACGCGACAACCAGTATCCGCGCGACCGCCTTTACTTCAGTTCCTGGGATATCGCGATTGAGCCCGCGTGGACGCCGGATGGCAAGGATATTCTATTTGTCTCCAACCGCGGCGTGCCGCTGGGCTCCGGGCATTTGTGGCGGATGCCGGCGGAAGCGAACGGCATCGACAAGGCGGTGCCGATTCTCCAAGAGCAATCGCTGTATCGCACGCGGCCGCATGTTTCGGTCGACGGGAAGCGGGTGATCTATTCGTCGACGGCGGGTGCGGCGGATCAGTGGAACAACCTCTACGTACTGCCGGTACAGGGCGGCGCGCCCTACAAGCTCACCTTCGGGCAGTACGATTCGTTTCACCCCCGCTGGTCGCCGGATGGGGAGTGGATCGCCTATATTCACAATCGGGATGGGCTGCCGCAGCTTGCCCTGCTGGAGACCTATGGGGGCGCCAGGCGCGATGTTCCGGTTACGAAGCGGGTATGGAAGCGGCCGATGGCGAAGCTGCGGGTCCGCGTGCTGGATACCGATAGCGGCCGCACGCTGCCGGCGCGCATCCATGGGCTGGCTTCGGACGGCAAGTTTTATGCTCCGGAAGGAGCCTATTCGCGCAAAGGGCGGGCCGGGGAGCATCTGTTCCACACCGACGGCGAGTACGAAGTGGAGGCGCCGCCGGGTGGAATGAAGATTGAGGCGGTGCACGGCTTTCAGTACTGGCCGGCGGAAGCGAAGGTGACCCTGGAGGCCGGTAAGACCACGAATGCCATCCTCAAACTGAAGCGGATGGCGGACCTGGGGGCGAAGGGCTGGTATAGCGGGTCGACGCACGTGCACATGAACTATGCCGGAAACCTGCACAACACGCCGGAGAACCTGGCCTACATGTCGCGGGCGGAGGGCATGGACGTCATCATGAACCTGGCGGCCAACAAGGACAACCGTATTCTGGATCATCAATACTTCGCCGGGCCCGGCGAGCATCCGGCCACGAAGGGTTATCACGACGTGAAGCTGCACCTCGGCGAGGAGTATCGCCCGCCCTTTTACGGCCATGTTTTCTATCTCGGCTTGAAGGATCACCTTATTTCGCCGTTCACCACCGGCTATGAGGGCACCGGCATTGAGAGCCTGTATCCCAGCAATACGGATATGTTCCGGAAAGCGCGGGCGCAGGGGGCGTTGAACGGGTATGTGCATGCTTTTTCCGGGGAACGCGATCCGCTGGACGGCGATTTGGGGGTTGCGAAGGGCTTCCCTGTGGATGCCGCGCTAGGCACCGTGGAGTGCCTGGAATGGTCGGCGGCGACGCGCGCGCAACTCAAGGTTTGGCATCACGCGCTTAATAACGACCTGCCGATAATCCCCACGGGCGGCGAAGATTCCATCAGCAACCTGCATTGGGTGAAGCTGTTGGGCACGGTGCGCACGTTCGTGAAATCCGGCGAACTGCAGATCACGCCGTGGATTGAATCGCTGCGGAAGGGGAAGAGCTTCTTTACGACCGGCCCGCTGCTGGAGTTTACGGTGAATGGCGAGGAGCCCGGCGGTGTGATCAAATTGCCGGCGGGCAGCGGCAAACTGGCGATGAAGGCGAGCGTCCGGTCGATTGCGCCGCTGACCAAGGCGTTGGTGTATCGCAACGGAGAGGTGTTCCGCGAATTGTCCCTAACCCCGGACGCGCACCACATCGAGTGGGAAGAAGCGGTGGACGCAACGGCAAGCGCGTGGTATTCCCTTTATGTGGAAGGGCCGTGGTTCCGGTTGCTGGACGCTGAATTCCCGCAGGCGGCGACAAATGCCGTGCGGGTGTATGTGGGCGATGGCAAGATCCGGAATGCCGAATCGGCACGCTACTTCCAGCGTTGGATCGATAAGTTGGATGGCATGGCCCAAGCTTGGCCTTGGTGGCGGAGTGAAGGCGAACAGCGGCACGTCCGCGGCCAGTTTGGCGAGGCCCGCCGCGTGTATGAGAGGTTGGAGCAAGAGGCGAAGTGAGGGAGAGCTTATGAAGAACCGTAGACAGGCAATGAACGCGGCCGCGCTGCTATTGGCGGGCGGCGGCGCGGCGCAGGCGCAAAGCGATGCGTGGACGCCGAAAAAGGAGAGCGTGGGCGGGCCCGTCCGGTCCGGTCACCTGCTATTTCTGTCGGGGATTGGCGGATGGTATCCGGAGCGGCGGCCTAAGGCGGGGGACGTACGGCAGCAGACGGAAGATGCGTTGAACATCATGAAGGCGGCGCTGGAGAAGGCCGGTACCTCGATGGAGATGGTACTGAAGGTGCAGGTGGCCTTGGTGGATCCGGAGAAGAATTGGGAGCCGATGAATGAGGTCTATGACCGATTCTTTCCTAAGAACAAGCCGGTGCGCTCGTACTTTGGTTCTACAGGATTCCGCAGGCCTGGGCAGTTGCTGCAAATTGATTGCATTGCTTACATTTAGCCACAAAACTAGTTCCCTCGCGATACTAAACCTCAATAGGGGCGTTTCCTAAGGGGTTGCGCTAATGGGCCTCCGGACAAATTGCCCTGAATATGGAGATGTGAGTGCAGATTCCCAGAGCGAAGGAGTAGTGCGGCCGCTCGGTTCGCATTCCCTTGCCACGAAGTTTTTCCTGTTCACGGCGATGCTGCTGTTCTGGGTGGCGGTCACGCTGTTCAGCTTCGATTTGGGCCACGGTCCGGTGAACTGGTTCAAGTGGGCGGGATTGAGCCTGGTGCTGATGGCTGTGGCGGCGGGGCTGTCGCGATTCACGACACGGATTCTGGCCAAACCGCTAACGCACCTGGAAGAGGGTATCCGGTCCGTGGGCGAAGGGCGATTGGAAGCCATTCAGGTGAGCCGCACCGGCGACGAGATTGAGGCGTTGGCGCACAGCTTCAACGGGATGATCAGCCGCCTGATCGAATCGAAAGAAGAGGTCCGGCAGCACCAGGAGTTGTTGGAAGAGCGCATCCAGCAGCGGACGGAACAGTTGGAGCGGGCGATGCAAAAGGCGCAGGCGGCCAACCAGGCCAAGAGCGAATTCCTGGCCAACATGAGCCATGAGCTGCGCACTCCGATGAACGGGGTTCTGGGGATGATCGATATCGTGCTGGACAGCCCGCTTACCGGCGAGCAGCGCGAGCAGTTGGAAACCGCCCAGCGTTGCGCCAATTCGCTGCTGGCGATTCTGAACGATGTACTCGATCTATCGAAGATCGAGGCCGGCAAGATGGTGCTCGAACGGCTGCCGTTTGACTTGCGGGTGCTGACGGAAGATATCGTCCGGTCGCACCGCTCGCGTGCTTCGAAGAAGGGCATCACGATCAGCGTGGATGTTTCGCCGGAGGTGCCGCGCAAGGTGACGGCGGACCCGTTGCGGATTCGCCAGATTCTGTCGAACCTGTTGAGCAATGCGGTGAAGTTTACCGAGCGCGGGACGGTGAAGGTTCTACTGCTGCGGGCGCCGGGCACCGGGGAACTGGTACTGGAAGTGATCGATACGGGAGTGGGCATTCCCGAGGACAAGCTGGTGAGCATTTTCGAGAAGTTCACGCAGGCCGACGGCAGCATCAGCCGCAAGTTCGGCGGCACCGGTTTAGGGTTGACGATCACGAAGATGCTAGTGGAGATGCACGAAGGGCGGATCGACGTGTACAGCCAGGTGGGGAAGGGCAGCACCTTCCGGGTAACTCTGCCGGCGCACGTCTGCCTGACCGAGCCGGCCGATGAGCCGAAAGCGGCGCGGGCCAGCAAGGGGGTGGCGCGGCCCGAACCGCAAGCGTCCATCCTGCTGGTGGAAGACAACCATGTCAACCAGAAGGTGGTACAGGCGATTCTGCGCAAGAAGGGCTATCACGTGGATGTGGCCAATCATGGGCGGGAAGCGCTGGAGTATCTCGAGTTACTGGCTTACAACATCGTCCTGATGGACGTGCAGATGCCGATTCTGGACGGCATGGAGACCACGCGGGCCATTCGCGCCGATGCGCGGTTCAAGAAGATGCCGATTGTGGCCATGACGGCGCATGCAATGAGCGGCGACCGCGAGCGGTGCCTGGCCGCGGGGATGAACGGGTACATCGCCAAGCCGGTGAATCCGAGTACGCTACTGCGGGTGGTGGAAGAGTTTCTAAACCAGAACGTGGAGCCGATCGCGCCACCGGTGCGCGTGGCGACGATGTCGACGTCGATTCTAGTGGACATGCAGCGGGTGTGCCTGGACTCGGCGCGGACGAGCATCGGGCGGATGCAGACTTTGGCGCAGATTGGCGATATCCGGGGATTAGAGGAGGAGGCGCGGATGACGCGGTCCTCGGCGGAGCAAGTGGGCTTGTCGCAGGTGGCCCGGACGGCGGGAGCGCTCGAGGATTCGGCCAGCACCGGGGATATCACGGCGACGCGGCATAATCTGATCAATCTGGAGCGGGAGACGGCGGCGGCGGAGCGCAGTTTACCGAGGCGGCTGGAAAGCGCTACAGCTTAGAGCCCATCCCTATTCAAGTCGCGCGAGTTTTTCGATCTCCCCCTGCTTCGCGGCGTCGCCGAGAATCAGCCGCAGCGCCTTTTCCAGTACCTCATCGCGGCGGTCTCGAATGCCTTCCACGGTGGGCAACAACTTCGGTATCGGGCACAATGCCGACGCGTTGCGTAGGGCGGTTATCTGGATAGAACACGCCAATCCCGCTGATCATGGTGCGCAGACCGCCCGGTAGTGGGATGGCGGAGACATTGCCGTCGGCGGCGGCTGTGGTGCTACCGATAACCGTGGCCCGCGGGGCGGTGCGGAAGGCCATGGCGTGGTATTCGGCGCTCGATTGCGTCACTTCGTCCACCAGAATCACGATCTTGCCGTCATAGCGTACTTTTCCAGGCTGGAGCGTTATAACGGGCGTGAACTGGAAGGCGCCGGGGTTCTCAAGGTCTGGCGTGGTGAAGCGGGCAAACGGCGTGGACTTGTCAACCAACAGTGCCCCCAGCGTGAAGATCGGGAAGCTGGAGGGGTAATTGCGCAAGTCCAGGATGAGGCCTTTGGTGCCTTTCGCGGAGTCGATGTAGCTGGCGGCGTCGTTCACCTGGAGGGCGGAGAGCTTCAAGTAGGCGACATCCTCCCCCAGTTTCTGGAATGCCTTGCCAGGCCGGTCATGCCACTGCGGCAATTTCAAACCGCTGAGCGGCATGCGGGCGGCAAGCAGATCGAGCGCCTCGGTTTGACGGCGAACCTTGAGGGCAGCGGGGGCGCATTCCCCGCGAAGCATGGAGCGGGCCATGTCACGGAGCCGGGTGGGCTCATTGGAAGCGGCATACCAGGGCGCCCAATCGGCAATCAGCTTCGACACCGGAACCCCATCCACCGCTTCGATCACGTCACCCGGTTGGAGGGGCCCCGTGGAACCTTCGGCATAGCCGGTTACCACGGCTCGCTTCCCCAGAAAACGCAGCATGACGGGTGCCTGGCAGGTGCCGCGCGGCGGGCGAACCTGGAGTGAACTCCACAAGTTGGCATGGGTATCGTGCACGCGGGCGATTAACGCCATCATCTGAAGCTGGAAGTCGTCGCGCGATTTTGCCAGGGGGACGCGCTGCACAAACTCCGCCAGCACGCCTTCCCAGGGTTCCCCGATCACATCGCGATACGGAAACCAGTACTCAATGATGTTCCAGAAGCGGTAAAGGGCGAGGAGTTGATACCCGGCGTCGGGAAGGTTGATGGTCTTGTACGGCAGTTCGCGGTCGAAGTTGGCGTTGCCCACTCCGCCGTTCAGTCCCAGGTAGAACTGCTTGGCTCCGGCGGGCCGGTTACGATGGATGGCCTGGAGCAGCGAACTCAAGCCGGCCCCGAGAAGCGCCGTGTCGGCCAGCCAGCCGAGTTGGGGGCGCAGATGGGCCTCCTTGTCTTTGAGAGCGGCGCACGGCGAGCAGTCCGGCGGCATGCCCACGGCCTTGATCCAGGTCACCAGGGCTTTCTGCCCGGAGGCGGCGTCAGTGGCCGCCAGTACCGCCGGCAATACCCGGAACAGCTCGTAATCCCAATGGATCTCGCCGGCCCGCACGCGGGGATGGTGATACTTGAGGAAGCCCCAGACGCGCCCGAGCAGCGTGAGGTTGCCCGCCTGCGCCGGCGTCAGTTGCGAAAGGGTGACCTTGGAGGTGGCATCGAACTCGTGATCGCGGTTGAGGATGGTCTCCGGCTCTTTGCGCTCGGGAGCTTCCCAGATGGGCTTCCCGTCCACCAGCAGTTGGAGGTCGTCCGCCCAAACCTTACCTGTACCGGAAACCAGGACACCGAAGAAGAGGCGGGTGGCTTCGCCATGCAGAGGCATCCGGACGCTGTACTCGGCCCATTCCGTCGACCCTTTCAATTGGCGCTTCTCCATGTTGTCCAAGGCCAGGTTGGGCCGATCGCCGTCCTGCCGGAGCCAGAGGCCGGCGAAGCCGCTTACGTTCCCGGTACGAAGGAAGCCGCGCAGTTCGATCTCGGTGCCCGCGAAGTGGACGGGAATAGCGTTGGTAATGGTGCTGAACGCCTGCGGACCGGCTTCGGTGCGGTCCAGCCGTACCGCCCAGGCGCCGGAGTGGACCACGGTGCCATCGGTATGGATCGTCTCCGGCGGACCGCCGTACCAACCTTGGGGAGTGCCGCCGGTGTGGGTGTCTTCAAACGTGAGCAGCTTCTGCAGTTGGGTTTGGGTGAGACGGCCAGGGCCTTGCGCCCAGCCGGGAATCAGGAAAAGCGTGAACGCGAGCAGGAGGGCCCTCATGGGTTAGCTTGTATCAGAAACCGGCAGCGCCCGGCAATACGGCGGGGAGCGGCGGCGCGTTATCCTAGTTAATTCCATGGCTTGGTTCACGCGCAAAACTTCCGGGGTGTCTTCCCAGCCGGCCGAAGGCGACAAATCCGTCAAAACCGAGGGGTTGTGGCAGAAGTGCGACGGCTGCAGCCAGATTATCTGGCGGAAGAACCTGGAAGAGAATCTGAACTGCTGTCCGAAATGCGGCCATCACTTCCGCATGGATGCCCGGTCGCGGCTGAAACTGCTGTTCGACGACGGGGCCTATACGGAATTGGACGCCAGCCTTGGGTCGACGGACCCGCTGGAGTTTGTCGATTCGAAGCCCTACAAAGAGCGCCTGAAGGCCATGCAGAAGAACGTCGGGCTGAAGGATGCGCTGGTGTCGGCCGAAGGGCGCCTGGATGGCCGCAACGTAGTGGTCTGCATCATGGAGTTGCAGTTCATCGGCGGCAGCATGGGCTCGGTTGTGGGCGAGAAGATCACCCGTTGTATCGAGCGCTCGCTGGCCACGCAGGCGCCGCTGGTGATTGTGTCGGCATCGGGTGGGGCGCGGATGCAGGAAGGCGCCATCAGCCTGATGCAGTTGGCGAAGATCTCGTCGGCGCTCATGCGCCTGGATGAGGCGAAGATCCCCTACGTTAGCGTTTTGACGGACCCCACCACGGGCGGGGTCACCGCCAGTTTCGCGATGCTTGGCGATCTCAACATCGCCGAACCCGGGGCGCTCATCGGCTTTGCGGGCCCGCGGGTGATCGAGCAGACTATCCGGCAAAAGCTGCCCGAAGGGTTTCAGCGCAGCGAGTTTCTGCTGCAGCACGGTTTTTTGGATGCGGTTGTCACGCGCGCGGAGATGAAGGCGTACCTCTCCCGCACCTTCGCGTTTTTGGCCGGTCCGCTGGTATGACTTGGATCCTGATTCTGGCGTTTGCCGGGGCCACCTCGCTGGCCGGAGCCGCCGATTTCGATCTTGTAGTTCGCAACGCGCGCATCCTGGATGGCACCGGCAACCCCTGGTTCCGGGCCGATATCGGGGTGCGGGACGGCCGGGTCGCCGTTATTGGAAACCTCAACGGGAAGAGCGCCACGCGCAACATTGACGCGCGCGGGCGCATCGCGGCGCCGGGCTTTATCGACGTCCACACTCATATCGAGGGTGGCGTGGAGAAGGTGCCGCGCGGCGACAACTATCTTCTGGACGGCGTGACCACGGTAATCACCGGCAACTGCGGAGGAAGCAAGCTCCCGCTGGCCGAGTGGTTCGCCGAGTTGGAGAAGACGGGTGTTGGGCTCAATGTCGCCAGCCTGATCGGGCACAATGCCGTGCGGTCCCAGGTAATGGGGCGCGCCAACCGCCTGGCCACCGCGGATGAGATCGCCAAGATGGAAGCCCTTGTCGAACAGGGCATGAAGGACGGCGCCGTGGGTTTATCCACCGGCCTCATTTACATTCCGGGCACCTATTCCAATACGGAGGAAGTGGCTGCCCTGGCGAAGGTAGCGGGCCGCTACGACGGGGCCTACGCAAGCCACATGCGCGATGAAGGCGCCCAGGTGCTGGAGGCCATTACGGAAGCGGTGACGGCGGGCCGGGCCGGGAACGCCCGCGTCCAGCTTTCGCATTTCAAGATCGACAACCGCAAGCTGTGGGGCGCATCCACCAAGTCGCTCGCGCTGGTGGAGAAGTTCCGGGGCGAAGGCGTGGATGTGGTGATCGACCAGTATCCTTACGATCATTCCAGCACCAACCTGGGGATCACGCTGCCTTCTTGGGCGCTGGCCGACGGGGCCGAAGCCATCCAGGAGCGGCTGCAATCCGCCGAGACCCGCAAGCGCATCGCCACCGAGATGGAGAAGCGGCTCAACGATCTGGGCCAGCCCGACTATTCGTACGCCATCGTCGCCAACTTCCGGCCCGACCCTTCCTACGAAGGCAAGAACATAAGTGAGATCAATGTCTTGAAGGGGCGGACGAAGACCATCGCCAATGAGATCGAAACCATTCTCGACATCATCACCGCCGGTGGCGCGCAGATGGTGTACCACTCGATGGGCGAAGAGGATGTGGACCGTATCATGAAGTATCCGCACACGGCGGTGGCCAGCGATGGCGGTGTACGTGTGTTCGGCGACGGCATGCCGCATCCGCGCTCATATGGGACAAATGCACGCGTGCTGGCCGAGTATGTGCGGAAGCGCAAGGTGCTCACGTTGGAAGACGCGGTTCGCCGAATGACGTCGCTGCCGGCCCGTACCTTCGCGCTCCGCGACCGCGGGCTATTGCGGGAAGGCATGGCGGCGGACATCCTCATCTTCGATCCGGAGCGGGTACAGGACAAGGCCACCTTCCAGCAGCCGCACCAATATTCCGAAGGCTTCGACTTCGTGTTGGTGAACGGGACGGTGATGGTGGAGGACGGCAAACTGACAGATGCCAGGGGTGGACGGGTGCTGCGGCACCGGGCTGTGCAGTAAAGGAAATGATTCAGCTTATCGGCGCGGGCAAACGCTTTGCCCACAAGGTACTTTTTGAGGATGTCAACTGGCTGATCGGGCCGAAAGACCGTGTCGGCATCGTGGGTGGTAACGGCACGGGCAAGTCCACGATGCTGAAGATCCTGGCCGGAATCGAGCAACTGGACACAGGCGAAGTGTCGGTGATGCGCGGCATCAAGATGGGGTATCTGCCCCAGGAAGGCCTGCAACTGCGCGGCCGCACCGTGTTCAACGAGTGCCTCTCGGTGTTTGAGGATCTGAAGGCGATGGAAGCGGAGATGGAGCAGATCATGCACCGTCTCGGCGAGTTGGATACCGGCAGCGAGGAGTACCGCGTCCTGGGGGACCGCTACAACCAGATCGACAACGCCTTCCACGCCCACGACCTCTACACGTTGGAAGCGCAGGTGGGCACCGTGCTGGCCGGGCTTGGCTTTGCGAAAGAGGACTGGCATCGTCTGACGGACGAGTTCTCCGGCGGCTGGCAGATGCGCATCGCGCTGGCCAAACTGCTGCTGGAGAAGCCCAACCTGCTGCTGCTGGACGAGCCTACGAACCACCTGGATCTGGAAGCGCGTAATTGGCTCGAGGACTATCTCAAGAACTATCCGAATGCCTTCGTGCTGATTTCGCACGACCGCTACTTCCTGGATGTCACGGTGGGCCAGTTGGCCGAAGTCTGGAACAAGAAGGCGTGGTTCTATCCGGGCAACTATTCGAAGTACCTGCAGTTGAAGCAGGAGCGCATTGATCATTTGAAGGCGATGGCCAGGAACCAGAACGAGCGCATCGAGGAGTTGGAGGCGTTTATCAGCCGCTTCCGCTACCAGGCGACGAAGGCGAAGCTGGTGCAAAGCCGCATCAAAGAACTGGAAAAGATCGAACGCGTGGATATCCCGCCCGATGAGCAGACCATCCACTTCTCGTTTCCGCAGCCGAAGGCCAGCGGGCGCATCGTCTCCGAGTTCAAGCGGGTCGACAAGAGTTACGGAAGCAAGTCCGTGCTTCGCAACGTCAACTTTATGATTGAGCGCGGCGACCGGATCGCGCTGGTGGGCCACAACGGGGCCGGCAAATCCACCCTGATCAAGCTGCTCGCCGGCGATGAGCCGCTCACCGGGGGCGAGTACATTATCGGCCACAACGTGGAGCCGGACTATTTCGCGCAGGACCAGTACAAAGAGCTGGACCAGGACGCGAAGATCTTCGACGATCTGCAGTCGATTGCCGGGATGCGGACGCAGACGGAACTGCGAACGATTCTGGGCTGTTTCCTGTTCTCCGACGAGGATGCATTTAAGAAGATCGGAGTGCTGAGCGGCGGGGAGCGCAATCGCTACGCGCTGGCCCGGCTGCTGCTGCATCCCACCAACTTCCTGCTCTTGGACGAGCCCACGAACCACCTGGACATGCGGGCGAAGGATGTCCTGCTGGATGCGCTGGAGCGGTATAACGGCACGCTGGTGTTCGTCTCCCACGACCGCTACTTCATCGACAAGCTCGCCACCAAGGTGTTTGAAGTGGGTAACGGGCAGGTGCTGGTCTATCCCGGCAATTATGAAGATTATCTGTTTCGAAAGGAGCAGGAGGCGCTGGGATTGCGCGGGGCACCCGTGGATACGCCGGTGGTGGCAGCCGCGTCCAACGCCGCCACGGATGAGGGGAAGGGCGGACGCAAGCTCAATCCGCAGAAGATGAAGGCGTTGCAGGAGAAGTGCCAGAAGCTGGAAGCCGACATCGCCGCGCTGGAGGAGGAGATCGCCGGCATCCAGACCGAGATGGCGGTATTTGAGAGTGTGGAGAAGATGCAGCGGCTATCGGAGCACGCGGGCGAGCGGCGGAAGGTTCTGGAGCAACGGATGGCGGAATGGGAAGAGGCTACGGCGGCTTTAGGGACGTAGCGTCGGGTGGGAAGCTTGACTCTTGACGCGGAAACCGCCGCGCCATACTTCGAGTGTGAAACAATTCGGGGAGTCTTCGTTCTTTCGCAATGATACCGGAAGAGTTCAGCCTGAGCCACCACGAAATCAAGTTGGAGCTTGAGTTGTATCGCCGCTCCGGTCGTAGCTTTCAGGACCTGTTCGAACAGATCATGCAGAAGAGCGACCCGTCGTTCCTGATGGTGAAACCCATGGGGAGAGAGGGCGACTGGAAGGCTGATGGGTTCTCGCTCGATACCGGAACCGTCTTCCAGTGTTATGCGCCGGAAGAATTGACGGGCGCAGAGGCAGTTAGGAAGGTCAGGGAGGACTTCTCCGGCGGTCTCGGCCATTGGCAAGAGAAGATGCGCGCCTGGACCTTCGTGTGGAGTTCTGACCGAGCCCTTCCACCGCAGGTAGTGAACGTCCTTGCCGAGCTTAAGGCCAATCATCCCAGCATTGCGATCGATCACATGGGCCGTGAAGGCCTTTGGCGGATTGTGAAGCAGTTGCTGCTTGCGGATCGAATCGCGATCCTTGGCCCCGTCCCGGATCTATCCGCCGTTCCGGCAACGACAGCGGCGGAGATTCAAGTGTTGATGAAACACTTGGGAAAGCAGACCGCCACTCTTCCTGACGATCCAGGTTTCGACCTGACGGCGATCGCCGATAAGTTGGCCCGGAACCGGCTATCCGCCGCTGTGACCAACACGGTGCGGCCGGCCATGCCGGTTGCGCGGTTGGTCCGGGAATTCGTAACGAAGATGCCTGATCCCAGCTTTTCGGAGGTCATCGCCATCGACCTTGCGTCGAAGTATCGCGAACTGGCTGAATCCGCGAATGACCCGGACGTGATTTTCGGCAGCCTTGTAGACTACGTATTGGGGGAGCAACGCGTCGATCCAAGGTTCTTCTGGGCGGCGGCGGGCATCGTTGCTCACTATTTTGAGCTGTGTGATGTTTTCGGGCGCTGACCGGGAATCTGCAATGGTCCTTCCCAACAAACACATACCCGTCCATCGGTCGCTCGTCGGTCTGGGCGGGGAGATCCTTAGAATCCTCGCGGATCGCCCGCGCACGGTCTCGTCTACGTGGGAAAGGCTTCGGACGGGGAACGCCGAGGCGAGCTTCGAGCAATTCGCCCTTGCCGCCAGTTTCCTGTTCTCGCTCGGCGCCGTCGATTTGGAGGGCGACACTTTGCGGCGGGTCGCAAGTGCTCCGTCCGATGGTGAACAATGATTCGCGCGATTCGTTGCGATCAGCCGAGCTTCCGCGACGTCGAATTTGAGCCAGGGTTCAACGTCGTTCTGGCAACGAGGACGTTGTCCGCAACCGACAAGGATTCGCGCAACGGCGCGGGCAAGACCACGCTGATCGAGATCGTTCACTTTTGTCTGGGCTCCTCCGCTGACACGAAGAACCGCCTCATGGCCCGCCAGTTGAAGGGCTGGACCTTCACGCTCGAACTCGACTTGAGAGGAAAGCCTTACACGGTGAGCCGCAACACCGGCGAGCCAAAGTGGGTGATCGTCGAAGGAGACTTCGCCGGTTGGCCGGTGAAGCCGAAGAAGGACAAAGACAGTGGGGCCTACGTTCTCTCGGCAACCCAATGGACCGACGTACTTGGCTGGCTCATGTTCGATCTGGCGGCTCAGGCGAAGATGGATTCGTTCGAGCCTTCGTTTCGCAGCCTGATTTCCTACTTTGCCCGGCGTGGGCGGGATGCCTTTTCGACGCCGTTCGAACACTACCGGAAGCAACTCGACTGGGACAAACAGGTGAACAACGCTTTGTTGCTGGGCTTGTCCTGGGAGTATCCAGCAAAGCTGCAGCGGCTAAAGGATCAAGAGAAAGTGGTGAGCCAACTGCGCACGGCCATCAAGGCGGGAACCTTCCCCGACTTGTTGGGAACAGTTGGAGAGTTGGATGCCCAACGGGTGAGGCTGGAAGAAGTAACCCGCAGACGCTCCGAGGAACTGCGGACATTCAGGGTTCACCCTCAATACATTGAGTATCAGGATCAGGCTAATTCGCTGCAAAGCACGATCCGCCAATTGAACCAGGAGAACGCTTCCGATCGGGCGATGCTCTCGTTCTACCAGGAGAGCCTGGTGCAGGAACGTCCCGCGGAATCGGGGAAACTCGCCAAGGTCTACCAGGAGGCGGGCGTGGGCTGGCCAGATAGGGTGAAGCGGCGGCTTGAGGACGTTCAATCGTTTCACGAGCGGCTTGTCAGCAATCGGAAGGCGTTCCTGGAAGCGGAGATTTCCCGGCTGGAACGAGCCATCGTCACGCGCACCGGCGAAGTCGTGGCGCTAAGTGACAAGCGCGCCAAGCTCATGGAGGTTCTGAACAGTCACGGAGCGCTGGCGGAATACGCGGAACTGCAACGGCTCCAGAGTGACGAGACCGCAAAGCTGGCGGCCGTCAATGATCGGATTGCCAATCTAAAGAAGATTGACGAGATCAAATCGCAGAGCCGGATCGAGCGGGAACATCTCCATATGCTGGCCCGGTCATTCTATGAGGAGCGTCGGGCAGAGCGGGAGAAGGCGATATCTCTCTTTAACTCGTTCTCTCAGGCGCTCTATAGCCGGCCGGGCGAGTTGGTTGTCGATGTGGTGGATGGCGGATACAGATTCAATGTCGAGATCGAACGTCAGGACAGCCAGGGCGTCGAGCAGATGAAGGTGTTCAGCTATGACCTGACGATCGCGACATTATGGGCCAGACGGAAAGCGGGTCCTGGTTTCCTGATCCACGACAGCACGATTTTCGCCGACGTGGATGAACGGCAGAAGGCGCATGCCCTGGAGCTCGCGGCGCGAACCTCCGAGGCAAACGGCTTCCAGTACATCTGCTGCCTCAATTCAGATGGCGTGCCGGCCAACGATTTCACCAAGGACTTCGATCTGCAACCCTATGTTCGGATCGAACTCACGGATGAAGGGCCGACTGGCGGACTACTGGGTATCCGTTACTGAGCCGGACTTTTTTACACACAATACCCGATTTGACTGTGTAAAATTTTACCTATAAATTAACTGGCATTTCGTCCGTATACAAGTGCATAATGCTCCTATAGTACAGCGCCGTACCAACGGCGCGGCACAATAGGGTTATCCCAGCCGTACCCGGCTCCCAGCCCGATCACAAGCTGCAATCTGCCGTCGATAAAAGACTTAGCAGACGTCCCTGGCGCGCTCCCCCCAGGCTTGCAACTTCTCCCCAGCCCCAGAACGAAGCGGTACTAGGTCCTGGTACTAGAAGACCGTTAGTAACATCCCCAATTGCCGGGATCCGCTAGTCCTTCGTAGACTGGCTCCACATCCTACAGGGAGAAATACCAAAGTGATGCTGCGATTGTCGCCCCAAAAGGGAGCGTCTTTCTTTTTGACTCTGGCAGCGCTGACTGCCGCCTTAACTGTCGCCTCCGCCCAGACCGGCACGGGCCTCAAAGCCGACTACTATGCAAACCCGGACCTGAGCGGCGCGGTTGCGCTCAGCCGGACGGACGCCATCGTAAACTTCAACTACGCCACGGGTGCTCCCGCTGGCACGCCGCTACCGGTGGACAAATTTTCGGTCCGATGGACGGGCCAGGTGCAGGCGCCGGTAACCGGGGCCTATACTTTCTTCACTCGTTCGGACGACGGCGTTCGTCTCTGGGTGAATAACAAGCTGGTGATTACGGACTGGAACACGCATGGCGCCGCCTGGAGCCAGACGGCGCCGATCACGCTGACCGGCGGCCAGAGATACAACATCCAACTCGACTATTACGACAGCACTGGCAACGCCGTGGTGGAACTGCACTGGAGCTACCCCACGCAGGTACGCCAGTTGGTGCCTACGGCGCGCCTCTATCCTACCTTAATCCAGGCTACGCCTCCGCCGCCGGCCGTATCGCGCGTTTGGGCGAGCGATCTGCCGTGGTTGACGGCAAGCAACGGCTGGGGCCCGGTGGAACTGGACAAGTCCAACGGGGAACAGGCCGCGGGCGACGGCAAGACCCTCACCATCGACGGGCTGCGTTACGGCGACGGCCTGGGTGTCCATGCCGGCTCGGCAATTACGTACCTGCTCGCGGATCGCTACGACATGTTCAAGGCAACCGTCGGCATCGACGACGAGGTAGCGGGCGATAAGCCGGCGAGCGTCTATTTCGAGGTATGGGCCGACGGAGCCTTAAAATACAAGAGCCCGAAAATGACCGCGGCGATGCCGGGGCTGGCCATCGAAGTACCCGTCGAAAACGTGCGGGAACTGAAACTGGTGGTCACCGACGCCGGCGACGGTAACGCTCACGATCACGCCGATTGGGCGCAGGCCCGGTTCGAAGGCGTCGAGAACGTGAAGTACCTCAGCGGCATGGGCTGGCAATCGGCCACCAACGGTCTGGGGCCCGTGGAAAGGGATCGCGCCAACGGCGGCGCGGCCGAAAAGGACGGGGAGCGGATCAAGATCCGGGGCATCCTGTTCAGCCGGGGCCTGGGTACGTACGCGGCTTCGAACATCGTGTACGACCTGGACAAGAAGTATGAGCGGCTGAGCGCGGTTCTAGGCGTGGACGATACGGCCACGGCGGCCGGCTCGGTGGTCTTCGAGGTGTGGGGCGACAACGCCAAGCTGTACACCTCGCCGGTGCTGCGGAAGACCTCGCCGCCCATGCCCATGTCGTTGAATATCTCTAACGTCGACCTGTTGACCCTCAAGGTGCTCGACGGGGGTGACGGGAACGCGAGCGACCTTGCCGACTGGGCGCTGGCACAACTGCTGCCCAAAGGCACGGATTCGCCGATTCCGCTCGCGCCAAGCGGTCTGACGGCAGTCCCCGGCAATCGCCAGGTGACGCTCAATTGGACGGCCACGGCTAATGCGGTCAGCTACAAGATCTACCGCGGCACGGTGGCCGGCACGGAAGGTTCCGTCGTGCAAAGCGAGTTCATGGGTACCTCCTGGACCAACACGGGCCTCACCAACGGCACGCCGTACTTCTATAAGGTCAGGGCCCAGAACGGCGCGGGCATCAGCGGTTTTTCGAGTGAAGTCGCGGTTACTCCGGTCCTACCGGCGCCGCCGGGCGCACCCGCCGGCTTGACCGCCACGCCGCTGGTAAGCAAAGTGGATCTCTCCTGGACCGCCGTCCAGGGCGCCACCGGCTATCGTATTTTCCGCAGTACGAGTTCGAACACGCAGGACATGGCGAGCCCGATCGCCACGACGAGCGGCACCACGTATGGGAACAGCGGACTCACCAACGGCACCCGCTACTTCTATAAGGTGGCGGCGGTGGGAACCGGCGGGCAGGGTCCGGCTTCGAACGAAGCCAGCGCCATGCCGCTGGCGGTGCCCTCGGCGCCCACCGGTGTGACGGTTACCTCCTCCAACGGCCGCCTAACGCTGGCGTGGAACCCCGTTGCCTCCGCTACCAGCTACAACGTCTACCGCGGCACCTCCCCGGGCGGCACGGGTACGGCGCCGCTGGTGGCCGGTCTCACGGCGCCCACCTACATCGACACGCAGGTGACGAACGGAACCACCTACTACTACCGCCTGACGGCGCGCAACAGCTCGGGGGAAGGGCCGCGATCGGCGGAAGTCAACGGCGTTCCTACTTCACCCCAGCCTCCGGTGGATCCAGCAACTCTCTCGGCCTGGAGGCTTCTGCGCCGCGCCACCTGGGGTCCGAGGCCCGGCGAGGTCGACCGTGTGAAGCAGATCGGCGCCACCGCGTTCCTGAACGAACAGTTCAACGCGCCGGTGTCGGTGTACCCGGATCCGCTCTATGACGCTTCTATCGAAGTCACGCAGGAGCATTTCATGCGCCTGGCGTTGACGGGACCGGACCAGTTGCGGCAGCGCGTGGCGTGGGCTCTGCACAAGATCTGGGTGGTCTCCGGCGTGGAAGTGACGCGCTCGGACGCCATTGTGGTCTATCACCGCATCCTTCTGAACGGCGCCTTCGGCAACTACCGCCAGTTGATGTCGGACATCACCTACAACCCAGCCATGGGGCGCTACCTGAACATGCTCAACAACCGCAGCCAGGCGGTCACGGGCGCCGAACCGAATGAGAACTTCGCCCGCGAATTGTTGCAGTTATTCACGATGGGCATTCCGGTTCTCTCCCCCGGCGGCGTACCCGTCACCGATGGGCTGGGCCAGCAGCAGTTGTCCTATACCGAAGCGGACGTGGCGAACCTGGCGAAGATCTTCACTGGCTTCACTTATGGTGACGGCAATCCGGCCACGGTACCCACGAACCTCACTTCGTCGAACTGGCGCGTTCCGATGGAGCCGGTGGAACGCTTCCACGACACCACCGCGAAGACGTTCCTTGGCCAGGTGTTCCCGTCGGGCGGCACGGCGCGAGCCGAAGTCGAACGCGCGCTGGATATCATCTTCGCCCACCCGAACGTCCCCATCTTCATCTCGAAGCAGCTTATCCAGATGCTGGCTCGCAGCAATCCCAGCCAACAGTACGTTTCCGACGTAGCGGCCACCTTCGCGAATAACGGCGGCGGCGTGCGTGGCGACCTCCGCGCCGTCGTCACCCGCATCCTCACCCATCCGGAAGCCAGTATCACTTCGGCCACCGGCGACAAGCTGATGGAGCCGGCGCTCTTCATCGCCTCCATCTGCCGTACTTTGAACGCAGCCGTCACCGACCATCCCTTCATGACCGACCTGTCCGAAGAGATGGGCCAGAAGGTGATGTACCCGCCGTCCGTTTTCAGCTACTTCTCGCCGGGCTACCGCATTCGCGGAACCACGGTCAATGCGCCGGAGTTCCAGGGATTGACCTCGGTCACGGCGCTCATGCGGAACAACTTCGTATCGTACCTGCTGGGCAATCGCTTCGGCGCCGACGTGGTGGTGGACTACACGCCCTTCACCAGCCGCGCCACCGATCCGGCGGGCCTCGCCGACTACATCAGCACGCTCTTCCTTGGCGGTCAGATGTCTGCCGACCATAGGACCGAGATCATCAACCGGGTACAGGTAAGTGCACCCACTAACCTGACCGAGCGGGTACGGACTGCCCTGTACCTGGTTCTGACCTCGGGCCAATATCAGGTGGACCGCTAAAACCCAGCGCAAGAACAGCACAAAAGAAAGGAACACGAGAAACATGAAACGGAATCGACGCGAATTTCTGAAAAGCTGCGGCGCGCTGGCAGGCGTGGGGGCCATCTCCCACGCCACCCGGCTGGGCCTTGTCCCGGCGCAGGCGCAATCGAGCGGCTACAAAGCCCTGGTATGCGTATTTTTCTTCGGCGGTAACGACTCGAACAATATGGTTGTCCCGGTCGACCCGGCGCGTTATGGCCTCTACCAGGCCATGCGCACCACCGTTGCCCTGCCCCAGGCAAACCTGCTGGCGGCGGGCTCGAGCGGCTATGGCTTCCATCCGGCCATGACCAACGCCCAGCGGCTGTACAACCTCAACCGAGGGGCGGTGGTGTTGAATGTCGGCACGCTGGTGCGGCCCACCACGAAAGCGCAGTTGAACTCGAATCCGCTGCCGCGCAATCTGTACTCGCACTCCGACCAGACGCAGCAGTGGCAGAGTTCCGACCCCAACGGCGGCTCCACCGGCTGGGGTGGACGTATTAATGACCTGATTCTGCCCCAGAACACTGGGGTACTGCCCCCAGGCATCTCGCTGCAGGGCGGCAACTCGCTGTACCTGTCGGGGGCCCAGACCAAGGGGCTGAACTTCGCCAACTCCGGCACCTTCGGGTTGGCGACGTTCGGCGACTCGACAGCCATGAACGCACGGTTGGCCGGGTTGCAGCGCGTGATGACGTTCGACAGCGGCTTGCAGATGGTCAGCTCGGCTAATGGCGTACTGGGCGATTCCATCCGTTCGGCGCAGGAGATCAACACGGCGCTTAACAGCGCGCCGGCGTTGCCCGTTGCCTTCCCGGCCACGGGACTCGGCAATCAATTGGCACAGGTGGCGCGCATCATCTCGGTGCGCGGCGCGCTGGGCATGAACCGGCAGATCTTCTTCGCGGGCATGGGCGGCTTCGATAACCATGAGCAGTTGCTGAACAACCAGCAGAACCTGCTCACCCAGGTGGACGGGGCTTTCGGCGCGTTCCTCAACTGGATGGAAGCCTCCAACATGTTGAACGACGTCACCCTGTTCACCGAAAGCGAGTTCAACCGTACCGGCAACGCCAATGCCAACATTGGCACCGACCATGCCTGGGGAGGCCATCATCTGGTATTCGGCGGCGCCGTCCGTCCGGGCGCCTATGGGACGTTCCCCCGCCACGAACTGCGCGGACCCGACGACGCGGGCTCGCGCGGGAACTGGATTCCAACCACGTCTCTCGATCAGTACGCGGCCACGCTCGGCGGATGGTTTGGCATTTCCGACGCCGACCTGCGCATGATTTTCCCGAACCTGATGAACTTCACCCCGCAGCGGCTGGCTTTCTTGTAACACCCGGCAACTAAGCGCTGTTACATATTGCACCGGGGCGGGCGATTCGGCTATTCTGGGGACCTCTCCAGAAAGGAATTGCCCGCCCCCATGTGTTTTCCGCGTGCGACTTTTATCCTGCCTTTCCTTCCCGTCCTGGCGTTCGGTCAACTCACCACGGACCAGAAACTTCTCGAATTTAACTATCTGGCGGATCTCTACGCCAAACGGTACGGGCCGTATGAGTGGAAGAAACAACAGGGCTTCGACCTGCTGGACCTTGCCCCGTGGTTGGCGAAGGTAAGGGCAACGCGGACCGATCTGGAGTTTCTGGATCTGGCGTCGGAGTATGTGAGCCGGCTAAACGACGGCCACGCGAGTTACTTTAACGCTTCCGATTTTATCGCCAGACTGAACTTCACGGTCGATATCTTCGACGGTAAGCTGCTGGTGGATTTCGTGAACCGGAATCGTCTGCCAACGGCGGAGTACGGGTTCATCATCGGCTACGAGCTTGTATCGATTGATGGCGTGCCCGCCGCGGAATTACTGGAAAAATTCAAGCGCTATCAAATCGCCGCGAACGAACGCAGCACCCGGCGCTTCGCGGCACAATTGCTTACGATCCGGCCGCAGTTGATTTACGCCTTCTCGCCGGACGTGCCGGAGATTTCGAACGTAGTCTTCCGGCGTCCGGACGGGCGCACGGAGTCGTATCGCATCCCTTGGACGAAGACCGGCATCCCGCTCACTTCGTTGGGAAAGTTTCCGGGCTTCGCGGCCCGCACGGCCAATGGCCCGGTTTACGGCGATATGCCCGATTACATGGCGCCGTTGCTGCGCCTGCAGCACACGCGGCTGCCGGAGCGCAGCGTCGTCGGGTACGGCGCGCTGACTCCGAGCTTTGTGAATGCCATGGGGCCTGGGTTCACGGTTCGCCTGGGCCGCTCGCCCGCCGATCCGTTCTACAGCGGCGTCTTCATCGTCGGGAACTACCGCGTGGGGTTCATCCGGATCCCAACCTTTGCGCCGGCCAGTCTGGGGTTTGCCGAAGCAACCTTCCGGAGCGAGATTGCATTCCTACAGGCGAACACCGATAGCCTCATTGTGGACATCACCCGCAATCCGGGAGGCTATGCGTTCTACGTCAACCTGCTGCTATCGTACTTGATGCCCAACAAGTGGGACTCGGTAGCCTTTGAGGTCCGCGCCACCTCGTCCTGGATTCTCGACATCTCCCGTGCGCTGGAATCGGCGCGCGCGCAGGGGGCTCCGGCGGCCACCATCGCGCAGATTGAGCAGATCCGGGATGCGCTGCAGGAAGCGAATCGCACGCCGAGGGGTATGACGAGGCCAATTCCGATTGACGAATTCACCATCGAACGGCAGCCGGCGCGGTCGGCCAATGGCACGCTGCTGGCCTACACAAAGCCGCTCATGCTGCTGATTGACGAATTGAGCGCCTCCGGCGGCGATAGCTTCGCGGCCACCATCCAGGACAACGGCCGTGGCCCGCTGTTCGGGTTTAGAACCCTGGGCGCCGGCGGCAGCGTCACCGATTTCCAGGCCGGCAGTTACTCCTGGTCCGTGGCTTACGTGACCGAGTCCTTGATGTACCGGTCGAAAGATGTGGTGACGCCGGACTTTCAGACCACCCGCTATGTGGAGAATGTAGGCGTACGGCCGGACATCGAGTTCGACTACATGACGCGCTCGAACCTGGTGCGAAACGGCGGTGATTTCGTGGACGCGTTTCTGCTCGCGATGTACCAGATGCTGGAAGGGACCAGGTAAAGGAGAACTCCCATGAAGAAACTGATTGCAATTGCTCTTCTCGGCGTTCTCTCGGTGAGTGCACAGAACCTGACTCGCGCTCAGAAAGAGGCCGACTTCCGCTACATGGCCAGCCTCTACGCCAGCCTCTACGCGATGAAAGATTGGAAGAAGCAGGCGTTCCAGACGGATGCGCTCGCCATTCGCCCCTGGCTGGAGAAGGTAGCCGCGACGGAGACGGACCTGGACTTCTACGATGTGTGCGCGGAGTACATCGCCAGCCTCAACGACACGCACGTCTCCTTCGGGCTGCCATCCGACTTCGTAGCCCAGTTGAACTTCGTGGTGGATCTTTACGACGACAGCCTGCTGATCGACACCATCAACCGGACGCGGCTGCCGGTGGCCCGCTTTCCGTTCGTGATCGGCGATGAGCTGGTGTCCATCGACGGTGAGGATGCCAAGACGCTCATGGAGCGCTACCGCCGCTATTCCCCGCAGGGCAATCCACGGGCTTCGCGGCGTTTGGCGGCGCAGCGGTTGACCACGCGGAGCCAATCGCGCATCCCGCATGCTCCCATGTTGGGCGACGAGGCCACCGTGGTCATTCGCCGCCAGAACGGCGAGATGCAGACCTTCTCCATCCCCTGGACCAAGACGGGGATGCCTCTCGAAGTGGGTCCGGTGACCTCGCCGCGCTCGATGTCGAAGGTTCGCGCCGCCGCATCGGAACCCATTAGCCTTCTGGACCAGATTCACAACTTCCGCGTGTCCGAGGAAGACGCTAAGTATGTCACCGGTTACGGGGCACGCAATCCCGTGTTCGTGGGTGGACTGCCATCCACCTTCACGCGGCGCTTGGGTGGCGCCGCCACCGACTTCTTCTATAGTGGCGTGTTCCGCTACGACGACCTGCGCATCGGCTATCTGCGCATTCCAAACTTCGCGCCCCCCAGCTTGGGTCTGGCGGTGACCCAACTGGCGGCCGAGATTGCGTTCTTCAAGGCGAATACCGATGGGCTGGTGGTGGACGTAATGCGCAACACCGGCGGTGGCTGCCTGCTGCAGATTGCCGCAACCTATCTGCACACGCAACCGTTCCCTTCGCTCGGCGAGCAACTGAATCCGTTCTGGCTGCGGGTGGCCGGCCTGCGTAACGCGCTGATTCAGGCGAAAGCCACCGGCGCCGCGCAGGAGATCATTGAGCAGTATGAAGTCATGCTGCAGGAAACGACGGCCGCCAACGCCGAGGGCCGGCTGACCAGGCCGCTGCCGTTGTGTACCACGCGCGCCACCGAACAGCCGGCCAAGAACGTTTATGGGGAAGTGGTGGCCTACGACAAGCCGGTTATGGTTCTCACCGACGACTTTTCGACTTCGGCGGCGGACCTCTTCTCCGCGATCATGCAGGATTCCGGCCGGGCATTGCTTTATGGCATGCGTACCAATGGGGCGGGCGGAGCCACCACCGGCTTCGATGCCGGCATCTTTTCCGAATCGTTCTCCAGCGTGACGATCAGCCTGGTAAACCGCATCGCCCCCGTACCGAATGAGGATCACCCCACGGCCCCGTATATTGAGAACATCGGCGTGCGGCCGGATGTCGAGGTGGACTATATGACGAAGGAAAACCTGCTCAACAACGGGGCGCCGTTCGTGGGCCGGTTCACCGAGGCGATGGCGGCCTACATCCGGCAGCACCGGTAGGCCCGCTCCCTCGCGGGGTTGTTAGAAACCTAGGCACCCGCTCCCTTGCTAGGGAGCGGGTGCTGTCGTTTTTTACATAACCTCACGGGAGCGGGTTCCGGCGGCTTGCGGGGCGCGGGTTTACTGGAGGAGGCTGCCGGTTCCGGGGGCTTGAGGCTCGAGGCGGATTTCGCCGAAGGCGGCCTCGTATTCCTTGACGTTCTGCGTCAGCACGTTGAGCAGGGCCTTGGCCTGCTGGGGACTCAGATACACGCCCTGGAAGTTTTGGATGGAGACGCTCTCCGGGCTGTTCTGCTGCACCAGCCCGAACATCAAAAAGAAATCCCAGAGGTTGGCGCGGACCTGCACGGAGTTGGCGTAGCCCTCGCGATAGTCCGGACGCTGGATCAGCTCAATTTTAGGGGGTTGTGACATGGAACTCCGTTGCGAACGGGAAAAGGAGGATTGGAAGGAGGAGAGTGCGATGGCGGGGACGACGGGGCTCGAACCCGCGACCTCCGACGTGACAGGCCGGCGTTCTAACCAACTGAACTACGTCCCCGCTTTGCGGTCACGCACTTTTATTAATGTACCACGACACGCTTTGTTGGCAAACAACAATCGCGAGTTGGCGATGTAGAATCAGACTTTGACCATGAGCGCGCAACCCACGTTTACTCCCGGTATTGTCCGCCTGGACCCTGCCCTTGATGCCCTCGTCGCCCCTGACGCCGCCATCGAAAAGCTGGCCGGCGGTTTCACCTTCACCGAAGGTCCGATCTGGTTTCCGGACGGCTCGCTGTATTTCAGCGATATTCCGGAGAACAGCATTTTCCGGCGTACCCCGGATGGGGAGATTCAGCTCTTCCGCAAGCCCAGCGGGTATGACGGGAACGACCTGCCGCCGGGCGCCTTCATCGGGTCCAACGGGCTGACGCGGGATAAGGAAGGCCGGCTGGTGATCTGCGAGCATTCGAATCACCGTGTCACGCGCCTGGAGCACGACGGATCGTTGACGGTACTGGTGTCGCAGGAGGGTGGCAAGCGGCTGAACAGCCCGAATGACCTGGTGTATAAGTCGGACGGAACGCTATACTTTACCGATCCGCCGTATG
This sequence comes from uncultured Candidatus Solibacter sp., assembly GCA_964385495.1. Lineage (GTDB taxonomy): Bacteria > Acidobacteriota > Terriglobia > Bryobacterales > Bryobacteraceae > CADEFT01. The sequence goes on along the minus strand of CAYLPH010000011.1, from coordinate 49,307 downwards.
GCATGCCGCTGCAGGACGAGGATCCGCGCAAAGAGCTGCCCTACAACGGGATCTATATGCTGAAGGATGGCGTGTTGACGCTGCTGTACAGCAAGATGCGGCGGCCGAACGGGCTGGCCTTCACCCCCGACGAGAAGTATCTATACGTGGGCAATTCCGATCCGAAGGCTCGGCTATGGAACAAGTTTCCGGTGTTGGAGGACGGCACGCTGGGCGAGCCGGTGGAGTTCGCCAATCTCACGCACCTGACGGAAGCCGGCAACCCGGACGGCATGAAGATCGATACGAATGGGAATCTGTATTGCACGGGTCCGGGCGGGACGCACGTATTCGATCCGTTGGGCAAGCGCTTGGGGGTGATCGTGACGCCGGAGATTCCGGCAAACCTGCACTGGGGCGATGCGGACGCCGGCACGCTGTACATCACGGCGCGCACTGGCCTGTATCGGGTGCGGACGAAGGCCACCGGCATCCGGCCGTAATCGCGTTCCTTTACAACAGATGGTCGAGCTTCTGTTTTTCCAGGAGTTTGACCAGATCTCCCACGGACTGCGCCTGGTTGCGGTCGGCGATCAGCAGCGCGTCTGGGGAGTCGACAATCACGAGATCCTTCACACCCAGCAGCGCCACCAGCTTCCCGCCGGCGTCGACGAAGTTGCCTTGCGAGGTGTGGAAGATGGCTTGGGTGGCGCGGGCCGCATTGCCGGCCGCATCGCGTTTCATCAGCTCATAGACGGCATTCCAACTGCCGACATCGTTCCACCCGATATCGTCGGAGGCGACGCCCATCACACCCGGGTACTTCTCCATCACGGCGTAGTCGATGGAGATGTTGTCGCAGAGCGGGAAGATCTCGGCGAGCTTTGTATTGAAGTTGCGGCTGCGCACCGAGGGAAGTCCCGCCAGCAGCGCGGCGGTTTTCGGAAGATGCGCGCGCATGGCATCGCAGAAGGTGGCCGCCTTGCCGAAGAACATGCCGGCATTCCAGCAGAAGTTGCCGGCTTTCACAAACTGTTCGGCGATGTCCGCCTTGGGCTTCTCGCGGAAACTGCGCGTCGCGACGGCGGTTGGCTCGCCGGGCGTGAAGCCGGGCTCGAACTCGATATAGCCGTAGCCGGTTTCGGCCCAGCGCGGTTGAATGCCTAGCACCACCAGGCTGCCTTGGGCGGCGGCCTTTAACGCCGGCCGCACCAGGCGGACAAAGCGGGCGGGCTTGGTGATGTAGTGGTCGGCGGGGAACACGCCCAACACGGCGTTGGGGTCATCCTGATGAAGCAGGTGCGCGATGAGGCCGATGGCGGGGGCGGTGTTGCGGGCGCAGGGTTCGGCCAGGATCTGGCGCTTGGGGACGCCAGGCAACTGCCGCACGATCTCGTCCCGCAGCAGATCGTTGGTGACCACCCAGATGTTCTCGGGCGGGATCGCGGGCGCCAGTCGCGACACGGTCTGCTGGATGAGCGTTCCTTCGCCGAAGAACTCGAGCACCTGCTTTGCGCGAGCTTTCCGGCTACGCGGCCAGAAGCGCGTGCCTCGCCCGCCGGCCAGGATGAGGCCGTAGTTCGTTGCTTTTGCCATATTGGATACCTCGGTGTAGGAGAGGGAAGCCGCTTAGGTGATCTTGTGCGGACGGATGAGCATGAATGTCCGCCGCCAGCGCGTCTTGCTGAAGAAGTTCTGCGCCAGGTCCAGGATGTGGTCCAGCCCGATGGTGGGATTGGCCAGCCGCTCGGTGGGGGCGTCGTAGCTCCAGTAGATGATCAGCGGCTTGCCGACGATGTTCTCGCGCGGCACGAAGCCCCAATAGCGGCTGTCGAGAGATGAATCGCGGTTGTCGCCCATCGCGAAGTAGTGGCCGGGGGGCACGACGATCTCGCCGTTGGTGACGTGCTTTTCGAGCATCTCGTCGCCCTTGCCCAGCAGGCGCATATTCGGGGTGGAGGGGAAGTTGTCGCGGTAGGAATCGATGTACTCGGTCTTGTGATACTTATACGGCTCTTCCAGCTTTTTGCCGTTGAGGAAGACCTGTTTGTTTTCCAGGCGCAGGCGGTCGCCGGGAACGCCGATGACGCGCTTCACGAAGGTCTGGCGGATGTCGACGGGGTAGCGAAAGACGATAATGTCACCGCGAGCCACATCGCGATAGGGCAGCAGGTGCTGGCTGACGGGCCCCGGCGGCGAGTAGGTCAGCTTGTCCACCAGCAAGTGATCCCCAATGAGCAGCGTGTCCTCCATGGACCCGGTGGGGATGACGAACGCCTGTACCAGCGTCGTGGTGCCGAACAGCAGCAGCAGAATGGTGACGGTCCACTCCGCGATGGCGCCGCGCGGCGTTTCCTTGCGCGATGGGGCGGCGGACGGTGGGGTGGCGTCCGCCGTAGTGATCTCTGAATTCACCCTACTATTCTATCTTGCTTGCCGGAGAGCCGCTTCGATGGCTTTAGTGAGCTCTTCGGAGTCCGGCTTGACGCCCGAATCGAACTTCTGGATGACCTGACCGTCCTTGCCGACCAGGAACTTGGTGAAGTTCCAGGAGACTTTGCCGCCAGCGCCGGTGAGGTACTTGTAGAGGGGGGCCTGGTCCGAGCCGGTGACCGAGATCTTGGAGAACATCGGGAAGGTGACTTTGTAGTTGCGTTCGCAGAAGGTCTTGATTTCCTCGTTGGTGCCCGGCTCCTGGGCGCCGAAGTTGTTGGCGGGGAAGCCGGCGATGACGAGGCCTTTATCCTTGTACCTTTCGTAGAGGGCCTGGAGGCCGGCGTACTGCGGGGTGTAGCCGCACTGGCTGGCCACGTTGACCACGAGCACGGCCTTGCCCTTGTAGGCGGCGAGCGGGGTGGGCTTGCCCTTGATGTCGTTCAAGGTGAAGTCGTGGAGGGAAGCGCCGAAGGCGGCAGTAGACATAAGAACTCCCAAGGTGAGTTTCGCCAGATGCATGGTTCTAGGATGCATGAAGTTGGCGGATGGGCGCAGGAGGTTGTCTGTGTTAGGCTCGGAGGGGAATGGTGGCAACGGGACGAAAGTCCACGTTTCTGTTTTGGAATCTGAACGGGCGGAACCTGTCGGAGGCCGGTCGTGTTCCGGGAACGTATTTTTACTCGGAAGGCGCCGCTGTGGCGAGATTCTGGCACATGTTTGACCAGGTTCTGCGTCGAAGCGAGTTGTTGCCGGGCTTCACGGAAGAAGATGTTGAGATCGGGGTCCGCGCCGGATGCTTTCTCTACTTGACGGCGACGGTCGCCCTTACAGGAGCAACTACTCTGACCACCTGCCGCTGCTGGTTCGCCTCGAGTTCTGAGATGGTAGGGGCATGAACGTCCCTAGCCTGTGGCCGGAGTTGCAGTCGCATGCGCAAATGACGCCTCTTGGGATTCTGCGTACGCAGGCCAGGTGGCTGCATAAGAAGACCGCGGGATTGCTTTGGGGCGAGATCGAAACGGAGCATAAAGACGGGGAGTTTTGGCACCGATTTTTCGTGATCGTGCCGGCGCTGGGCGATTATCGTCACGAACTGTTCTCCATGCAGCAGGGCTTCGACTACTACCCTCTCACGATGCGCCATGGCGCTGGCGATCAGAAGAAGAAAACCAGGGTGCATGACGAGAAGGAATTGCTGGAATGGCTTAAGAACGCGTTTGAAGAAGAGAAGCCGATTTTGGATCGCCTCTACACCGATAGCCTGCCTGAATCGGAACGTCTTTCCCACGCGCGGTAACAGCTCGTGGCAAGCCCGCTCCCTCGCGGTCGCGGCTCCGTAACGGGTTAAAAGGAAGCGGGTTTTCGGGGACATCTACCACGCGCGGTAAGCTGTCCGGATGGACTTGGAACTGAACGGCCACGTGGCGGTGGTCACGGGCGGGGCGAGTGGGATCGGTGCGGCGTGCGCGGAGGCTCTACAGCGCGAAGGCTGCCGGGTGGCGATTTGGGATATTGCGGCGGGCGACGGCGTGATTCCCGTGGACGTTGCCGATGCGGCGTCGGTAGCCGCGGCCCTCGCCGGAACCGAGCGCAGCTTCGGTCCCGTGGATCACCTTGTCCATGCCGCCGCGATCGGCTCCGGCAAGTTCGGCTTTCCCTTGACCAATGTGGAGCCCGCCGATTGGCCGCGCGTGCTCGAAGTAAACATCATGGGAATGGTGAATGCCGCGCACACCATCGCCGCTGGCATGCGGGAGCGCCGCCGCGGCACTATGGTGTTTCTCGCCTCGGTGGCCGGGCAGATCGGCTCCCAGACGGACCCTCCGTACAGTGCGGCAAAAGCCGCCAACATCAACTTCGCCCAGTGCCTGGCCAAGGACCTGGCGCCCTACGGCGTGCGGGTGAACAGCGTCTGTCCGGGCATGGTGCAAACGCCGCTGCTGGAGAAGATCTGGCGCGCTTCGCAGGCCGGGTTGCCGCCGGAACGCCAGGTAAGCCTGGAAGAGTGGGGCGCAGCGAAACTACGGGCGGTGGTGCCCCTGGGCCGCTGGCAGGAGCCCGCGGACATCGCCGATATGGTCACGTTCCTGTCGTCGGCGCGGGCCCGGCAGGTCACCGGGCAAACCATCAACGTCGATGGCGGCTTCGTCATGCATTGGTAGGGCCATAAAAACCTGAGGCAACCGCTCGCTGGTCGCGGTCGCGGCTCCGTAACGACATCAGCAGTTTACGGTAACCGAGCCCCGCGCGCACGACTGCTACGAACAACCACGCGCCGCGGTGGACATGAAATCCGGGGCCATCGCGAATTCGCCCTTCACCCCGCTGCGATGGGCGTGCATCTCGGCATACAGATCCAGATACGCGTCGGCTACCCGGCTCCAATCGAACTCCTCGGCGGTGCGGCGCGCGGCCGCGACCCGGGCCACCCGCCTCTCTCCACCGTGCAATACCTCTTCGATCGCCGCCGCGTAGGCCCGCCCGGTGATCTCGGTCAGCCAGGCATTCGCCTCATTCGCATAGGACCGCACGCCACCGGTCTTCGGACACACCAGGGGCACTCCCGACGCCATCGCCTCCAAGGGCGCGATCCCGAACGGCTCGGCGGGATTGGCATGCAAAAACACGTCCGCATTCGCCATCAGATCCGCCACTTGCTCCCGCTGCCCGACATGCCCGAGGAACTCGACACAGCCGGGCATGGTCCGCTCCGCCGCCGCCTCGAGTTCTTTCCGCAACGGCCCATCGCCCGCCACCAAGAACCGCACCGCAGGCCGGCTCCGATACACCCGCGCGACGGCATCCCATAACAACGACAAATTCTTTTCCGGCGCCAGCCGTCCCACGTACAACAACAGGGCGGGGCCGCCCATCCTACTCCGCCGCGCGGGATGGAACACAGTGGACTCGACGCCCATGGGCCGGATCCAGACGCCACGCGCCACATCATGCCCGCGGCTCGCTACCCGCAACTCCTCCGCGGTGTGGTCCGAGTTCGCGATGTGATGATCGAACATCGGGAAGTACAGCCACTTCATGTACCAGCGGCAGAACCGGTCACCGAATCCGCTGCGCCCGAAATACGTTTCCCAGTTGACGTCCATTCGCTCGTGGGAGATCCCAATCATGGTGGGGCGGAACGTTACTCCGGGCGCCCAGCCACGCCGGAGCAGCCCGCCCAGATACGGCACCGACCACTTATCGCAGATCTCCACCAGATCCGGCTGCTCCAAGTTGAGGATTCGGGCCAGCTCCCCGCCAGCCCGGAGATATCCCTGGGGCATCAGCAACCGGTAGCTCTTATCGAACGGGGCTCGCGGCGCCCGTACGTAGTAGACGCGCACAAACGCGTTCCAATCCTCCCGCCGCGATTCCTCGCCGGGAGCGACCAGCCGGATCAACTGCCCCCGCCGCTCCGCCGCCGCGAAAAGCGCCTTATAGAAGGTTGCAATGCCGCCCGACCGCTCATGCCAGGCATTCGTCAGATGTAATGTCTTCATGCGATGGGCAGTTGCGTGCCGGTGGACGCGCACCGCGCTTTCGTGCTCTCCAGCGATATTATCGCTAATATGGTGCGCGAAGATCCGAAAGCGGACGCCTGGATTGGCGATGCCGTGTTAACCCTGTATGCCCGGCTGCGCATTCTCAAGCAGGATGGCACGGTTGACGGCGATAAGTGCCGCCGCATGACTTCCAATCAATTTCTGTCGGTTTTCGGCGACCCGACTTCGCTGGAAGCGCAGCTTGGCCGCGTTTACACGCGTGACGGCCTGAACGCCGCCTTTACTTGGATCGAGGTGAAATTAATGCCCACCTTCGAACGCCAGGAAGAAAATCGCGCCAAGCGCCCTCGCAGGCCGTGACACCAGGCGTGCCCGCGCGTCTATATCGGGATGAATCGCAGGCTTCTGATGGGTTCCCTGGCTGCCGGGCTTGGTGTGGCCCGCGCCGATTGGCTCGGTTTCCGCGGCCCCGGCGGTAACGGCGTCTCGCCCGCCAAAGGTCTTCCGCTCGAATGGTCCGAATCGAAGAACATTGCGTGGAAAACCGCGATTCCCGGCCGCGGCCACTCGTCCCCCGTGATCGCCGGCGATCGCGTCTACCTGACGACCTCGGTGGAAGGGGACCCGATCCCGGGCCATAAGGCCGTCAAACATAAGCTGGAGGGCCAGGACTTCGTCCACCCCCAAACCGCCGCGGAAGACCGGCACGTCACCCTTACAGTGCTGGCCCTGGACCGCGCCTCGGGCAAACTGCTGTGGTCCCGTGATGTCTTTGCCGGCGGAGTTTACGATGGGCGCCATCAGTTCAACACCTACGCCTCGCCGACCCCGGTTTCCGACGGCGCGAACGTGTACTGCTCCTTTGAAGCCCAGGGCATCTACGCCTTCGACCGCAACGGCAAGCAGCTTTGGAAAGCCAGCCTCGGCGGCATAGCCAAACTTGGCTTGGGCGCGGGCACCTCGCCGGTGATCGCCGGCGGCGTCTTATGTCTCGTGGCCGACGACGATAACGGCGAGAATTCTCATATCTACGGCTTTTCCCGCGGCAATGGGGAAATTCTCTGGAAAACGAAGCGGGCCGCCTCGGTTACCTGGTCCTCCCCGATCGCCGTGCGCGCGGGCGACCGCGAACTCGTGGTCGCCCAAGCCACCGAAAGCGTGATCGCTTACGACCCCAAAACCGGCCGTGAAGTCTGGCGCGCTCCCGGTATCGAGGGCTATGCCGCCGCCAGCCCCGTCTCCTCCACCGGACTCGTGTTCGCCAACGCATATCACCCCGTTAAGAAGGTGCTGGCCATCCGCACCGATCCGGGGGCCAAGGAGCGCGTTGCCTGGAGCTTCGATAAAGGCACCGCCTACATCCCCTCTCCCATCGCGTACGGCGATCTGCTTTATCTGATGGCCGGCAACGGAGCCCTCACCGCCCTGGAAGCCGTTAGTGGGAAGCTCGTCTACGAAGGCAAGCGCGTCCCCAAGCCGGGCCGCTACACCGCTTCTCCCGTAGCCTTCGACAACCACCTGCTGCTGACCTCCGAAGAGGGCGATACTCATGTCATCCGCGCCGGCCGGGAACATGAGGTGCTGCACACCAACCCCATCGGCGAACCCGTGTACGCGTCGTTGGCGCTGGACGGCGATTCCCTGTTTCTCCGCGGGTCGCAACATCTCTACCGCATCCGCAACGCCGCACCCCGCTAAACTAGAGGCATATGCCGCCGTCCGACCGCATTGTCATCGCCGGAAGAGAGTTCCGTTCGCGCTTGTTCGTGGGTACCGGGAAGTATCGCAGCAACCAGGAGATGGCCCGCTGCCACGAGGCTTCGGGAGCCGAGGTCGTTACGGTCGCCGTGCGCCGCGTCAACCTTACCGATCGCGGTAAGGAATCCCTGCTCGATTATATCGACCGTTCGAAGTACTTCATCCTCCCCAACACCGCCGCCTGCTACACCGCGGAGGAAGCGATTCGTACCGCCCGCCTCGGGCGCGAAGTCGGCCTCTCCGATTGGGTGAAGTTGGAAGTCATCGGCGATGAGCGGACGCTGTTTCCCGATAACGCCGGGCTGGTGGAAGCCACGCGCGTGCTTGTGAAGGAGGGCTTCACCGTACTCCCGTATACGAACGACGACCTCGTCAACGCCCGCCGGCTGATTGATGCGGGCGCCGCCGCCGTGATGCCCCTGGCGGCACCTATTGGCTCCGGCCTGGGAATCCAGAACGAGAATAACCTGCGCATCATCCGGGAGATGATCACCGAAGTTCCGTTGATCGTCGACGCGGGCGTGGGTACCGCGTCCGACGTCGCGAAGGCCATGGAACTCGGCTTTGACGGCGTGCTGCTCAACACGGCGATCGCGGCCGCGGAGGACTCCGTCAAGATGGCGGAGGCTATGAATTTGGGGGTCCAGGCGGGGCGGCTGGCGTTTCTGTCCGGGCGCATGCCTAAGAAGCGGTACGCCAGCGCCAGCAGCCCGATGGAAGGCGTCGTTCGCTAAGCTGGCCGATCCGGGGCGCCTGTTCCACGCCGGGCCAGCGCATGCGGAAGCCTCCGCCTGCGCACGGAATCGAAACTCTATAGAATAACCAAACCATGATCGCAGCCAGGAAGGTTCTGCTCACCTGCGGCCTCACTGCCGCAGCCGCCGGCGTGATTGCCCTGCTCCCCTCGCGCCACGCGCAACTGCAATCGGCGCCTTTGCAGACGCAGACCGCCACCCTGCCCGGCGGCGCGACGCTGCAAGCCACCATGATCGGCCATGAGTTCCGCCAGGACGACCTGCCGCAGATGGCCGCCTCACCGGATGGCTCGCTCTGGGCGGCGTGGTTGAGCTTTGTGGGCGACCGCGATGATGTCGTCATCCGCCGCTACAAGGACGGCAATTGGGGCGCGCTGCAATGGGTGCCGGGTACCAGCGGCGACAGCTTCCATCCGCAAGTAGCCGTGGATGCCGAAAGTCGCGTCTGGATTGTCTGGGGTCAACTGGCCGGCAATAACTGGGATCTGTACGCGCGCCGTTTCGACCCGGCGAAGGAAGAGTGGAGCGCCATCGAGCGGCTGACCAACAACCCGCTGCCCGACAGTTACCCGCGCCTGACCTCCGATGGCAAGGGCAAGTTCGCTCTGGTATACCAAAGCTTCCGAGGCGTCAACAGCAACATCTTCCTGCGCACGTTCGACGGCCAACAGTGGGCGCCGGAAGTGCGGATCACCAATCGCTCCGCCAACGATTGGGAGCCCGCTGCTGCCTTCGACAGCAAGGGTAATCTCTGGGTTACCTACGACAGCTACAAGAACGGCAACTACGATGTGTTCCTCACCAAAGTAAGCGGTACGCAGGTGGGTGAGGAGATGCCGGTGGCCGTGACGCCCTCCTTCGATGCGCGGCCCACCATCGCTGTGGACAAGAATGACCGCGTCTGGATCGCGTGGGAGCAGGGCGCGCAGGGTTGGGGCAAAGACCAGGGCTACATTCTGCGCCAAAGCCCGAAAGGCTCGCAGTTAGGCGGGGTGCGGCGGCCGCGCGTGCGTTGCTGGGATGGCTCCCAGTGGCGCGAGCCCGTACAACCCCTGGCTTCCGTCTTCAGCGATCGCAATACCTACCAGCCGCATATCTGGAGCGATGGCAAGGGCTCTCTTTGGGCCGTTGCCAAGAAGCGCCTGGATGGCGGCCAGATCGGCCCGCGCCGCCGCCCCGGCTATTGGGAATACTACGTCACCCATCTCGATAGCGCGGGGTGGAGCACGCCCTTCGCCCTACCCAGCGCCAAGGGCCGGTCCAGCACACGTCCCGGCGCCGCGCTCGATCGCGATAATGGCCTGTGGTTGTCCTGGGAGACCGACAACCGCATGAACGCCTACTACCACAAGCCGCTGCGCCAGCAGGTGTTCGCCGCCCGTATCCCGCCCGCTCCCGAGGCCGCCGCCATGCAGTGGGGCAGCGCGCCCAGCGACTTCCCCGCCGTCGCCCAGGGCCACGAAACCGAAACGGCCGATCTGAAAGCGATTCGCGCCTACAGCGTGCCGCTTGCGGGCAAGGCGCACGGCATCGTCCGGGGCGACTTCCATCGCCATACCGAGCTGAGCTGGGATGGCGGGGGCGCGGCCGACGGCTCGCTGTTGGACTTCTACCGCTACATGATCGACGCGGCCGCGATGGACTTCGGCGCCTCGACCGATCACCAGGGCGGCGCCTGGCCCTATTGGTGGTGGTTCACGCAGAAGATGACCGACATGCATCACGTGACCGGCGCCTATTCGGCGATCTTCGGCTATGAGCGTAGCGCCACGTATCCGAACGGCCATCGCAACGTGTTCTTCGTGAAGCGCAGCGACTCGCGCGTGACGCCCTTCTTCCTGCGCGCCGGAGCCAAGCAGTGGTTTCTGGGACTGAATCCGCAGGGCGACGAACCGGGCGTGGGCAGCGGTGATCTCGTCGAGAACGACACCAAGCTGCTGTACGAAGACATCCGCAACCGCAACGCCCTGGCCATCTCGCATACCTCGGCCACGCGCATGGGCACCGACTGGCGCGATAACGACCCGGACCTGGAACCAGTGGTGGAGATCTTCCAGGGCGCCCGTACCAACTACGAAAAGCTCGATGCACCGCACGCCGCCATCCCCGAGAAGGACGGCCCGCACGTGAAGCAAGCCGGCTTTGAGCCCGCTGGCATGGTGAACAACGCCTGGGCCAAGGGGTACAAGCTAGGGATCGTCACCAGTTCCGACCATGGCTCCACGCACATCTCTTACGCCCTGGTCTATACGGCGGATAAGTCGCGGCAGGGGGTGCTGGACGCCATTCGCAAACGCCACACCTACGGCGCGATGGACAACATTATCCTCGATGTCCGCATGGGCCGTTACTTCATGGGTGATGAGTTCCCGCTCACGCAGGCACTGCCCATCGACGTGAAGATCAAGGCGCCCCGGAACGTGGCGAAGGTGTCCATCATCAAGGACAGCGAAGTCATCTACAGCACCGCGCCCAACACGAAGGATGTGCAGTTCCAGTTCACCGATAAGGGCGATGTAAAGAGCCGGCACTACTACTTCGTGCGAGTCGAAGAGGATAACGGTCTGCTGGCCTGGTCCAGCCCGTTCTTTGTGAACTACAAGTGAGCGTCCGCCCGGCGCGGGGCGAACCGCCAGGCAATCCATAAGCCCAACGCTAAGACCACGGCGCCGGCCGCCGACCATTCCAGCGGCACCTCGCGCAGCTTGTGCTGGAGAACATAGTCGCGCAGGGGCGTTGCCGTCATCGCCGCCAGCGCGATTCCATTGTTCAACGCGTGTGCGATCATGCCGGGGAACACAGACCGGCTATGCCAGAACAGCCAGCCGATCGCCAGCCCCAGTATGGTTACCGGCAGCATGCGGTACACCGATCCGTGCGCGACGCCGAACAGCACGGCGCTGAGCCCCACCGACGCTGCCAGTCCCAACTTTCGAAATCCGCCCTGCACGAGCCCGCGGAAGAAAAGCTCCTCGCAGATGCCTGGCGACACCGCGGCCAGGAAGAAGATCCACCAGATGGAAACGTCGGTGCGATCCACCAGCAGGACCTTCTGGATGGCCTTCGTGAGATCCTCCGGCGGCTCGAACAGACGCATCACCAACGACGACACCAGCAGGCCCGAGAGTCCCACCAACAAGCCCGCCACCATTGGCATCACACCCGGCCATCGCAGCGCCAGCGTCTCCTTTATGGGCAAGCGCAGCGCGACCACTAGCAGCAGCACCGGAGCCAGAATGCAGCCGTATTGGATCACCAGCAGCAGATAGCGGATGTCGATCTTCGAAAGCGAGTTGCCGTAGAACAGCATCGCCATCACGACGCAGAACAACGCGAAGGCCAGCGACGGCGTTACCTCCTTCCGCTCCGTGCCCAGGCCGAAGATGCCGCGCGCCGTGTCTTTGCCGCCCGTCAAAAGCGATTCGCGTTCGAAGACGCGCGCCGCGAACAACAGCGCCAGGGTGGCGTAGGCGATGGAGGAGACCAGCGTCAGAAAGATGTGGTCGGGCCGCGCCTCGCCCACCAGCAGCGTCTTGATCAACAGCGCGACATTCAGACACGGCATCATCACGGTCAGGGCGGTGGGTTCGACGCCGGGGAGCATTGTGATGGCCGCCGGCATCATGGTCAGCATCATCACCGGCGTCAGCAGGTTCTGGCCGTCCTTGAAATCCTTGGCAAACACGCCCACCGACAGGAACAGCGCGGAAGTGAACAGGGTCACCGGAATCAGCACCGCGAATACCAGCAGGTACTGGCTGGGCGTCAACGCCATGGACACGCCCGTCGAAGCCGAGATGTTACCGAACGTCAACCCCAGGCTGACGATGTTCGCCGCCACCGCGATCGTCGTGATGGTAGCGATGGCCGCGAACTTGCCGCTCACAATCTCCACGGCGCGAACCGGCGCGCACAGCAGCGTCTGCAGGGTGTTGCGCTCCTTCTCCCCGGCGGTGGAATCGACGGCGCGGTAGAACCCCGCCGTCGCCGAAATGGCCAGCAGCAGGAAGGGCAGCATGGTGCCGATGCCGAAGCCGGACCGCCGGCTGGGTGGGGCCACGTCGCGAGCCTGCTGCCGCACGCCGCGCGTGAAGCCCGCATCGAGATTGCTCTGCCGTTCCCGCTGGTTCAGTACGTTCTCGCGATAGTCGTCGACCACGTTCTGCGCGCGCCGCCGCGCCCTTTGGCTATCCTGCCGTACGGAATCGAACAGCAGCGCGATCTCCTGCTGCGCGTTCGCGCCGCCGGGCCACACCACCAGCACCACGTCGGCGGTGCGATTGAGGATCAAAGGCCGTGCCGCCAGCACCACCGGACTCCGCCCCGCCTCATCACGAAGGCGCTCGGCCTTCTTGTCGGCGTCTTTCTCCTCCTCGCGCGGCAGTGACGGGAAGGGCTTTGCCTCGCCCCGCGCCAGTTGCCGGGCCAGCGCATCCGGCGTCTGGTGCCCCGGTACCACTTCGAAATTGCTCGCCCGCAGAGCAGCTTCCAAAGCGGGTGCGGGGTCGCCCCACAGGATCACCTTCGCGGTGCGCGCCGTGCTCTCCTTCTCCATGTCCCGCTGGAAACGCGACAGGCCCAGAATCATCATCGGATACAGCAGCAGAGGGAACACCAGCATGAAGATCAACGTGCGTTTGTCGCGCAGCGTCTCGCGTAGTTCCTTGCGGTAGATGGATAGAACAATATTCCAGCGCATGGTCACTCTCCGATGGCGCGCAGAAAGGCATCCGTGAGGTTGCCCGCGCCCTGGCGTTCGATGATCTCGCCCTGCGACCCTTCTTCGGTCTTGCGCCCCTGGTGGATCATCACGATTCGGTCGCAGAGGTACTCGGCTTCGCTCATGATGTGGGTGGAGAACAGTACTGCCTTGCCGGCATCCCGCTGTTCGCGGATGGCGTTCACGATGAACCGGCCGCTGAGGATATCCAGGGCCGTGGTTGGCTCATCCAGGATCAGCACCTTCGGATCGTGCAGAAAGGCGCGGGCGATGTTCGCGCGCTGTTTCTGCCCGGCGGACAAGGTGTCGCAGGGCCGGTCGGCGAAGCTGCCCATATCCAGATTGGAGATCAGTTCGCCGGTGCGAGCCCGCGCCGTCGCCTTCGGCATCTCATAGAGCTCGGCGAAGTAGTGCAGCAGTTCGCGCGGCGTCAGCCGCTGGTAGAGTTGCGTGTCGCCGGAGAGAAACCCGATCCGCCGCTTGGCCGCCAGCGGATCTTCCTTCATGTCGTAGCCGCAGGCCAGCACCTGTCCGGCATCCGGCGTCAGAATGCCCGACAGCATCCGCAGCACGGTGGTCTTGCCGGCGCCGTTCGGCCCCAGTAATCCGACCACCTCGCCGGGAGCGACGTGAAAGGAAATGTCGTCAACCGCCTTTACGGGGCCGAACTGCTTCCGCAGCCCCACGCACCGCAGATCGCTTTGCATACCTTCGATTTACTCATAAAGAGGCGCGGCGCAAGCGGAGGGAGTTGGAAATGACGCTAACGGAGCTGAGGGTCATGGCGGCAGCAGCCAGCATGGGGCTCAGCAGTAGGCCCAGGAAGGGATACAGAATGCCGGCCGCAACCGGCACGCCCAACAGGTTGTAGAAGAAGGCGAAGAAGAGGTTCTGGCGGATGTTGCGCATCACGGCGCGGCTCAGGCGGCGGGCGCGCACGATCCCCTGCAGGTCGCCCTTCACCAGCGTGATGCCGGCGCTCTCCATCGCGATGTCGGTGCCGTTGCCCATCGCGATGCCCACCTGCGCTTTCGCCAGTGCCGGGGCATCGTTGATCCCATCGCCGGCCATCGCCACCCGCTTACCCTGCTTCTGGTAGCGATCCACTACCGCGGCCTTGGCGGCAGGCAGCACTTCGGCCTCAATTTCCGTGATGCCCACTTCGTTCGCGATACGCTCGGCGGCGGCCCGCCGGTCGCCGGTGACCATAACGATCCGCAGGCCCTCGCGGCGCAATGCCTCGATGGCGGCACGCGAGGTGGGCTTTAAAGCGTCGGCCACCTGGATCCAGCCGGCGGCCTTACCGCCAATCGCTATCCAGATCCCTTCCCGCCCCGCCAGATCTCCGGCGTCGATCTTGAGGCGTGTGAACAGCGCGGCGTTGCCCAGGGCGACATGCTTGCCATCGGCCTGCCCGACGACGCCCTCGCCGGGAAACGTGCGTACCATACCGGGCTTGCTCAGGTGCAGGGTGCGCTCCTGGGCGGCTTTGACGATGGCGGCGGCCAGCGGATGCTCACTGGCCTGGTCCAGAGACGCGGCCAGGCGGAGCACATCGTGGGAGTCGAAGCTCGGCAGCGCCTCATAGGTGGTAACGCGCGGCTTGCCCTCGGTCAGCGTGCCGGTCTTATCCAACAGCAGCGTGTCGATTTGCTCCATGGCCTCTAGCGCTTCGGCATTGCGGATGAGGACGCCGGCCTCGGCGCCGCGCCCGGTACCGACGAGAATGGCCATCGGCGTTGCCAGCCCCAACGCGCACGGACAGGCGATGATCAGCACCGCCACGGCATTCACCAGCGCGTAGGTCAGCCGGGGTTCCGGCCCCACCAGCGCCCAAATCAAGAATGTTAGGATGGACACCGCCACCACGGCGGGAACGAAGATCCCGGCAACGTTATCCGCTACGCTTTGGATGGGGGCGCGGCTGCGCTGTGCCTCGCCCACCATGCGTACAATCTGCGCGAGGAGCGTTTCCTGCCCCACGCGCTCGGCCTTCATGACGAAACTGCCGGTGCCGTTCATGGTGCCGCCGGTCACCTTCGCGCCCACGGTCTTTTCCACGGGCAGCGGTTCGCCAGTGATCATGGATTCATCGACGCTGGTGGTGCCCTCTTTGATGACGCCGTCTACCGGCACACGCTCGCCGGGACGCACGCGCAGCAGATCACCCTTGTGGACGTTCTCGATGGGCATGTCCATCTCATGGCCGTCCATAACGACGCGGGCGGTCTTTGGTGTCAGGCCCAACAGCGCGCGGATGGCGTCGCCAGTGCGTTCCCTGGCCCGGATCTCCAGCACCTGGCCCAACAGCACCAGGGTGACGATCACCGCCGCGGCTTCGAAGTAGACGGCAGGCAGGCCGCCGTGTCCGCGCATCTCCGCCGGAATCCACTCCGGCGCCAGTGTGGCGATCAGGCTGTACCCGTATGCCGTACCGGTGCCGATGGCGATCAGCGTGAACATATTGGCATGGCGCGACACGATGGATTGCCAGCCGCGCGCGAAGAACGGATAGCCGGCCCACAGCACTACCGGCGTCGCCAGCGCCAACTGCGCCCAGTTATTCAAATGCGGCAGAAACATCGAAAGCAGCAGCGGCAGCGTCAGAACGGCCGCCAATTTCAGGCGCCGCTCCATGTCCACCAGTTCCGGATTTGGCCCCGATTGCAGGGTGATGACCTTCGGCTCCAGGGCCATGCCGCACTTGGGGCAGGTGCCCGGGCCGATCTGCGACACCTCCGGATCCATGGGGCAGATGTACTCGGCAGTCAGCTCCCCGGCGGTGGGAGGTTTCGGCGGCGCCAGGTAGCGTTCCGGATCCGCGGCAAACTTGGCGACGCAGCCCTTGGAGCAGAAGTAATAAGTGGTCCCGTTATGAGCGTGAGAGCCCGCCGCGTTGGGCGGGTAGACATCCATGTGACAGACCGGATCCTTCACCATCGTCGCGCCATGCGGCACCGGCTTAGGATTGTTGACGATCTGGAAAGGGTTGTTCATGGGCTCCCGGCTTGGTAGATGACTCGACCTCGAAAGACGGTGCAGACCACCGCGGTGCGGTGAATCTCCATCGGCTTAATAGTAAAGAGATCCTGAGAAAGTATCAGCAAATCTCCAACCATTCCTTCCTTGATCATCCCCTTGTGCGATTCCTGGAACTCCGCGTAGGCGGAGGAGGTGGTGTAAGCCCGCAAAGCCGTATCCAGCGATACACGCTGATCGGGCACCCAGCCGCCTTCGGGCTTGCCTTCTATAGTCCGCCTGTTTACCGCGTTGTGCAGACCGCGGATGGGGTTCACTGTCAGCGACGCCGGCCAATCGCTGGAAAACACCAACCGCGCCCCGGCCTTCTCCAAGCCGCCCCACGGGAAAGCCAGTTTCACGCGCTCCGGGCCGATGCAGCGCGACCAGATATGGATGGTATCCGGATCGGCGTGGATGGGCTGCATGGAGGGCATGGCGCCAAGTTGCGCGAAGCGCGGCAGATCGGACGGATGGATGGTTTCGATGTGCTCGATGCGGTGGCGCGAGTCGCGGCGGCCGTTGGTTTTCGCCGCCGCTTCGTAGCCGTCCAGGGTGAGCCGGATGCCCCTATCGCCGATCGCATGGGTCAAAACCTGCAGCCCATTGCGGTCGCAGCGGGTGACCATCTGGTGGAAGGCCTCGGGCGTCCAGGCGGGGCTGCCGGACGTCTCGGGCTTGCCGGCGTACGGCGCCAGCATCGCCGCCGTGTAGTTCTCGATGACGCCGTCCATCATCAGCTTGACGCCGATGACACGAAGCTGTGGGTCGCGGTAGCGTGCCTTTAACTTGGCAATGGCATCGGCGCGTTCCAGCGGAGTGCCGGGCGGCACCGCGAGCGCGAAGGCGATGCGCACGGACAGCTCGCCGCGCCGGAGTAGTTCCTCATACAAGGACAGTTCCTCTTCGTCGCCGCTGGCGTTCTGCATGGAGGTCAGGCCAAGCCTGGCTGCCAGCTTCAGGCCGCTGCGTAGCGCGTCCAGCTTCTCCTGGCGAGTGGTGGCCGGGATGTACTTGCGCACCAGCGCCTGCGCGCCTTCCTTCAATGCCCCGGTAGGCTGGCCGGTCGCCGCATCCTTGACGATCTCGCCATAGCCTGCAAAGCGAGTGGCCCGGTTGATGTCGGCGCGCTCCAGGGCCTTCGAATTGGCCCAGCCGGTGTGGCCGTCGTAGGCGGATAGGAACACTGGGCGGTCGCTGACCGCGGCGTCCAACTGCTGGCGGGTGGGCAGGCGCCCGTCCGGAAAGCAATAGTATTCCCAGCCGCGGCCGGTGATCCAGGGCTTGTTGGGATTGGCCTTTGCATAGTCGGCGACGGCTTTCTGCATGGCGGGTACGGTGCAGATGCCGGTCAGGTCCACCTGCGAGAGCCCCAGGGATCCGCTGAGGAAGTGCAGATGGGCGTCGTTGAGGCCGGGGATGACCAGGCGTCCGTGGGCGTCCAGGCGTTGGGCGCTGGCGGCGCGTTTCGCCACCTCGGCATTGCCCCCCACAGCCACGATGCGATCGCCATCCAGCAGCACGGCTTCCGCCCAGGGCCGGGCGGGGTCGGCGGTCCAGATCTTCGCGTTATGAATGAGTAGAGGCTGGGCGCCCGCGCCGGCCGCGAGCGCCAACAGCAGGACAACCGCCTTCACTGCAGGCGGGCCGACTGGTGTCCCAGCAACTGCCACTGACTGCCCTTCTTCACGAAGGTATGTAGAAACGCCACCTTCACCTGGTTCCGGGCGCCGCGAGTGGTGACGTCCAGGCCGCCTTTGGCCGCCAGCAGCGCCACGTTGCCCGACACCTTCACGGTCATCGAATCATAGGTGACGGCGTGATAGGTGCGGACTTTGTTCTTCAGGTTATCGACGAACAGCTTCTTCGAATCGGCCTCGCCGTTCGAGTGAACATAAACCAGATCGTCCGACAGCACCTTCTCCAAAGCGGCGAAGTCATTCTGGGAGACGGCGGTAGACCAGGCTTTTTCGGCCTCTTTGATCTGATCTTCCACGGAAGCCGCGGCCAGCACGGAGGCGGCGGCAAGTAACAAAATCAAGGCTCTGCGCATATAGGGAATACTAGCGCGGAACGGCGTGCGGTGACATCTATCACGGCAAACCGGGGGATGGAATCGAAACGTTATGGAACTGACATTTCAAAATCGAGTAAGATAGGCCAAGTCCAACCTACTGGGAGGTTTCGTGCGAAAGACGCTTTATGCCGTTCTCGCTCTGCTCCTGTCCGTGTCGCTGACCTTCGCTCAGGAGACCACGGGGAGCATCACTGGGGAAATCAAGGATCCGTCCGGCTCCGTCGTGCCGTCGGCTCAAGTTCAGGTAACGAATCTCGATACCGGCGCCGAGTTCAGCGCCGCTTCCAATGAAAGCGGTATCTATAACTTCCCGCTGCTGCGCGCGGGCCGGTACCGCATGACGGTGGAGGCCGCGGGCTTCCAGAGACAGCAGCGCGACGGCATCGTGGTGAACACCACCGAGCGCCTGCGCCTGGACGTGTTGTTGAACGTCGGGCAGGTGACCGATACGGTGAATGTCACGGCCGAAACGCCGCTGCTGCAATCGGAACGGGTGACGATCGGACAGGTGGTGGAGCAGCGAACAATCCAGTCGATTCCGTTGGCGACGCGCAACTTCACGCAGATTCTGGGCACTTCGGCCGGCGTTGTGGGCTCGGTATTCAACGCCGACAACCCTGGCACGGGGTCGGACTCGGTCAGCGTCAACGGGGCGCGGCGCGGGTCGAACAACCTGCTGGTGGATGGCGTGCCGACAACCAATCCGCTGAACAACGCGCCCGATGGAGACGGGACGCCGTCGATTGAGTTTTTGGGCGAGTTTAAGGTTCTGACCAGCCTGTATAGCGCCGAGTATGGGCGCAATCTGGGGTCGACCATCAATGTGACGACGCGTTCGGGCACCAATACCATTCACGGCGGCGCTTATGAGTTTCTGCGCAACACCAAGCTGAATGCCCGGCCGTTCTTCAACCCGCGCCGCGGCCAGAACAACCAGAATCAGTTCGGCGCCAACTTCGGCGGTCCGGTGGTGATCCCGAAACTCTACAATGGCAAGGACCGGACGTTCTTCTTCGTGGGCTGGGAAAGCTCGCGGCAGCGGAATGCGAACTCGTCGAACGCAGCCATCCAGCGCATTGTGCCGACCGCGGCGATGCGCAACGGTGATTTCACCGGGCGGCGCATCATCAACGATCCGGCCACCGGCCAGCCCTTCCCGAACAACGTGATTCCGGCGAACCGCATCAACCCGGTCTCGCGGGCGATCCAGGACAAATACATCCCGCTGCCGAACTTCAGCTTGGGGGCGAACAACTTCTTCGCGGCAAGCTCCATCGCTACCGACATCGACATGTGGACGGTTCGCATGGACCACCGCTGGAGCAACAACGACTCGACCTCGGGCCGCTGGTTCCAGAGCTGGCAGGGCGATTTGCTGCCGTTTGGCCGCGGACTGCCGGGATTCGGCCAGACCGCGAACCGCCAGAAGCACTCGGGCAACGTGACGCACACGCACATGTTCTCGGCGAGCCAGGTGCTGGAGGCGCGTTTCGGCTTTGACGACACCAGCCAGTTCATCAGCTTCGAGAACGTCGACGATCCGGCTACCCTGGGTCTGCGGCCCCTCGCGTCCACCAACAAAGTGGGCTTCCCGCGCGTCCAGATCAACAACTACGTGCAGTTTGGCAACTCGGAGAACTGGTCCGACTACATCAAGCGCTACACGATGGGCGCGACGATGACCTGGATCCGCGGCAAACACAACATCAAGTACGGCGTGGAAAGCCAGGTGGGCGATTACAATCCGAAGAACGCGCTGAACAATCGCGGCCGCTGGGACTTCAACGGGTTTGCCAGCGGCGACGAGTATGCGGACTTCCTGCTGAGCCAACCGCGGAACAAGTTCTTCACCGCGCCGGCCACCGGCGGCGAACTGCGTATGCGGGACAATCTGATGGCGGGCTTCTTCACCGACGACTACAAGCTGAGCCAACGGGTGACGATGAACTATGGCGTGCGTTATGAGCTGCACTTCCAGCCATATGCCTACAACTTGAACATGGTGAATTGGTGGCCGGAGAACTACCGGGGCGTTGGTTCCCTGGAGTCGTCCGGCATTGTGCAGGGCGGGGTGAATGGCGTTCCGCGGAACACGGTGAACAATGACCGCAACAACTTTGCGCCGCGATTGGGCATTGCCTGGCGCGTGACGGACGATTGGGTGATCCGCACCGGCGCGGGTCTTTACTTCGACACGCGAACGGGACAGATCGCGCAACAGGCGTTCCAGAATCCGCCGACGGCGACCTCGATCACGCCGGATTGCAACGCACCGGGCACGGGCTGTTCGCGGACGGTACCGGACAACTGGGCGTATGTGGATCCGGGCTATGACCCGAGCCGGATTCCGTTCCCAACGCGGCCGACGGACCAGAACCGCATTTGGGGCACGGAAAAGAACACCAAGTACGACCATGCATGGCAATGGAACTTCAGCCTGCAGCGGCAGTTCCGCGGCAACGTGCTGTTGGAATCGGCTTACGTGGCGACGAAGGGCACAAACCTGATGGCGCGGCGTAACTTCAATCCGCTGATTCCGCAGTCGAGTGGGACGCTGGCACGGCTCTATCCGGGCTTCGGCGACCTGCTCATCACCTCGCAGAACGGCAGTTCGTCGTACCACTCGTTCCAGACCACCTTGAAGAAGCGCAGCCAGTACACGACCGTGCAGGCGGCCTACACGTGGGGCAAGACGATCGGCAACGGGGACGACGGGGCGCGGTTCTTCACGAGCATGTTCCCGACGCCTTGGAACGACTTCAGCCGCGCGCGGGGGCCGGCCAACTTCGACCGTACCCATCGCTTCACGGTTGTGGCCAATCAGGATCTGCCGCGAATGTTCAGCGCTGGCGTTGGCAAGTTCCTGCTGAATAACTGGTCGCTGAACGCCTTCCTGGTGGCGCAGACCGGGACGCCGGTCACGGTGTTCAATCCGGAAAGCGGTCAGGACCTGGGCGGCATCGCCACCGACCCGACGGCGGCGTTCTTCGCTGACGTGGTGGCGGGAGCGACGCTGGTGACGCCGGGCGACATCCGCTCGAAGCTGCGGAACTACATCGCTCCGGGCGCCTTCACGCGCGCGCCGCGCAACCGCTACGGCAACTCGGGACGTGGGATGTTCCGCGGGCCGGGGCAGACCAGCGTCGACTTCTCGGTGTTCAAGGACTTCAAAATCAAGGAACGGTTCAACACGCAGTTCCGGACGGAGTTCTTCAACCTCTTCAACATGGCCAACTTCGGCAATCCGGGCAACAACATGAACGCCGGCGACTATGGCCAGATCACGTCGACGACCGTGAATGCACGGCTGATCCAGATGGCGTTGAAGTTCACCTTCTAGCAATAGCCGTAAGAAAGCAAGGGCTTCTGTTCGACGCACTACGGTGTTATAGTGCGCGGCAGGAGCCCCTTTTTTATGGAATCCGATCGCCGCACTCTTCTTACTACCTTGGCCGCCGCGCCGATGTTTATCCCCCAGAAGGCATTCGGGGCCAATGACCGCGTCCGCTATGGCGTGATCGCCACGGGTGGGCGGGGCCGCTACCTCAACAAAATGTTCACCAAGCAGGGCGCCGAATGTGTCGCTCTGTGCGATGTGTATGAGCCGTACCTGGCGCTAGCCCAGAAGGACTCGCCGAACGCCAAGACCTATGTGGAACACAAGGAGTTGTTGGAGAACAAGGACGTCGATGCCGTCGTAATCGCTTCGCCGGATCACTGGCATATGCCGATGCTGCTGGACGCGCTGGCGGCGGGCAAGGACGTGTATGCCGAGAAGCCGCTGTCAAAGTCGCTCGAGCAGAGCACGAAGATGATCCAGGCGGTACGGAAGTCGAAGCAGGTGGTGCAGGTCGGTATGCAGCGCCGCAGCGCACCGGCCATCCATAAGGCCAAGAAGCTGGTGGATGACGGCGTGTTGGGACGGGTGACTCTCGTCAAGCCGCAATGGCATTGGAACATCGCGCAGCCGCTGGACAACTCGCCGTTGCCAGGCAAGCTGGATTGGAACCGGTTCCTGGGGTCGGCCAAAAAGCGCGATGTCGAGCCGATGCGCTTCCGGCGGTGGCGCTACTTCTGGGATTACGCGGGCGGGAACATGACGGACCAGGGCACGCACCTGATGGACGTCGTGCAGTGGTTCACGAATAACCAGGCGCCGAAGTCCGCCATCTGTTCGGGGTACGTGGCCAAGATGACCGGGGCGGAGCATCCCGATGTGTTCTCGGCGGTATTCGAGTACCCGGAGATGCTGGTGACGTGGACCTTGGATTACTGCAACGCGTATCAGAACGGCTGGTCGATTACGTTCCTGGGCGATAAGGGAACGATGATTTTGGATGAGGCCGGATTTGAGGTTTACGCCGAACCCTGGAAGAAGAACGCCGAGCCCGTGTATAAGGAACTGGCGCCGGTGCCGGTGGAGGCGCATATCGACAACTTCCTGGATTGCATGAAGACGAGGAAGGACCCGAACTGCACGGTGGAGATCGCCGCGCAGGCAGTGGCAGGGCCGCATCTGGCGAACATTGCGATGGTGAAAGGGCGGCGGGTGACGCTGGGAGAGGCGTCGTAATGGCCTTACGAGCTTGCGAGACGGGGACGTCTCGCGCAGGCCTGAAGGCCTGCCCTACTTCCTCTTGCGAACGCAGCCGGGGTAGAGCTTCTTGAGCTTTTCGACTTTGGGGTCGGAGACGGCGACGATGTAGCGCTGGTTGGGATTCCGCCCGGCGAAGTCCTGGTGATAGGCTTCGGCGCTGTAGAACTTGTCGAGCGGAGCCAACTGCGTGACGATCGGGGACGGGAAGACTTTGGCTTCGTTCAGTTGGCGGATGTAGGCCTCGGCGACACGCTTCTGCTCATCGTCCGTGTAGAAGATGGCGCTCCGGTATTGGGGGCCGGTATCAGGACCCTGGCGGTTGAGGGTAGTGGGGTCATGGGCGACGCTGAAGAAGATCTTGAGTAGTTGACCGTAGGACATCACCTTCGGGTCGAAAGTGATGAGAATAGCCTCGGCATGGCCGGTACGGCCGGTGGAGACGGCGTCGTACTTCGCGGTCTCCTTGGTGCCGCCGGAGTAGCCGGAAACGACGTCCTTGACGCCTTCGATGATCTCGAAGACGGCTTCGGTACACCAGAAGCAGCCACCGGCGAGGACGGCGGTCTGGGTGCCGGAGGCGGGCTTGGCGTCCAGGGCAGGGTCCGGGAAATCGGCGGCGGGAAGGGAGAAGGCGGCAGCCGTTGCGAGCAGGGCGAGGGTGCGGAACGACATAGCTACTATTGTGCCATTGCACTACGCGGGCTACTTGAGGCGGGCCAGCAACTCGCCGGCGTCGGCGGGGGAGAGGGGCTTATAGAACAGAAAGCCTTGCGAGGTGTCACAGCCCAGGTTGCGGAGGATCGCGAGCTGGTGCTCGGTTTCTACCCCTTCGGCGACGACCTTGAGTTCCAGGCTTTCGGCCATACGGACGATGGCTTGCACCAGAGCGACGGCTTTGTCGGAGTCTTCGGGCTGGATGGCGTGGATGAACTGGCGGTCGATTTTGATGGTGTCGATCGGGAGGTCCTGGAGACGGCTGAGGGAAGAGTAGCCGGTGCCGAAGTCGTCCACCGAGATGGTGACACCGATTCCGCGCAGCCGTTCGAGTTGGGCGGTGCACTCAGCGGGATGGCTGATGATGGAACTTTCGGTTAGCTCGACGTCGAGGAGGCTGGGTGGCAGGGTATGTCGCTCAAGGGCGGCGCAGACCTTGTCGCAGAAGTCCGGGCGAAGGAGCTGCTTCGGGGAGACATTGACGGCGACACGGATGGGGTGGCCGGCGCGGTTCCATACGTCGGCCTGACGGCAGGCTTCGTCGATGACCCAATCGCCGATCGGGATAATCAGGCCGGTGGATTCGGCGATGGGGATGAACTCCTGGGGGGAGATTCGGCCGAGTTCAGGGCAGGTCCAGCGGAGGAGGGCTTCCATGCCGATCAGGCGGCCGTTGGGGAGGCACTGCGGCTGGTAATAGAGTTCGAAGGCCTTGTCTCGCGCGGCCTGGCGCAGGCTGCGTTCCAGTTGCATGCGGTTGTTGAGGTCCTCGGCATGAACGGGCGCGAAGGTCTTGTAGGTGTTCTTGCCGCTGGCCTTGGCGTTGTACATGGCGATGTCGGAGGCGCGGACAAGAGTGGCGGGGTCCTGGGCATGTTCGGGGTAGCAGGCGATGCCGATGCTGCCGGTAACCAGCAGGTCGTAGTCATTGACGCGGATGGGCTGCCGGAGGGCTTCGAGGACCTTTCCGGCGATGCCTTCCGGGTGTTGGACGGAGAGGGGATGGGTAAGGATGACGGCGAACTCATCGCCTCCCATGCGGGCGACGGTGTCACCGGGCTCAACGGCGGCGCGGAGGCGGGAAGCAACGTGATGGAGAAGTTCGTCGCCGGTACGGTGGCCGAGGGTGTCGTTAACGAGCTTGAACTGGTCGAGGTCCGCCCAGAGGAGGGCCAGGCGGCGGCCCTCGGATTGCGCGGTATCGATGGCACGGCGCAGGCGGTCCTCGAAGAGGTTGCGGTTGGGGAGGCCGGTGAGGGCATCGTGCTGGGCCTGGTGGGCGAGTTCGCGGTAAAGCTGGAAATGCTCGAGGATGAAGCCGGCCAGGACGATGGAGTTGTCGAGGAGGTCAGGGGTGGGGACGATGCGGGTGGGGTCTCCGAAGGCGGTGAGGGTGCCAAGGAGGCGTCCGGAAGAGCCCTTGATCTTGCGGCACCACTCGATGGAGAAGCCCTTGCGGCGGGTGGCTTCGTTTATGCCCCGGCTCAAGGTCTGGCAGGCCTCGCCGCCCGTTTCGGACAAGGCGCGCCAGTCGATAGCGCGGCAGAACTGTTCGATCTCGTGAACGAGTTCCTTGGGGAGGCCGGAGTCGAAGAGGGTGGCGAAGCCGGAGGAGTTGACGACGGTGACGACGAGGGCTGGGCACTCGACCTGATTGGCGACGAGGTGGAAGAGGGCTGCCATCACGGCGTGCAGGGGCTCATTGCGGACGACCATCTCGAGGACGTGATTGCGGTCGACCTCCAGGGCCTGGGCGAGCAGGAGTTCGCGGTTACGCTCGATGAGGAGCGCTTCGAGTTCGCGGGCTTCGCGAAGTTCGGCCATCAGTTCGGCGGCGTTGGCGTTGGCGCGGGCGAGGGCCAGCACCTGAGATCTCAGGTTGTCGATTACGTCCTGCTGCGTGGTGGGTGACATGGGTGGATCTCCGGCAGGGCGTCCTGTTAGATGGCCAGGGTCACTCCACACTGGGCGGCGTTGGCCAGGAAGGTGGCGGCGCCGCCGACGGCGACAGTGGGACGGAGTTCCTGGCGGGTGATGCCCATGACATCCATGGACATCTGGCAGGCAGTCATGCGGACGCCGGCCTCTTCAGCGAGAGTAAGGAGTTCTTCGAGGGAAGCGACGCTCTTGTCCTTGATGACGGATTGGAAGAAGCGGGCGCCGAGGCCCATGAAGTTGAAGCGGGAGGCCGGGAGGGCATCGAGACCGGAGCCGAGCATGAGGGTAAGAAGCTTGTCGACGGGCTGTTTGCCTTGGAAGACGGACTGGGTGCGGATGGCGCCTAAGCCCCAGAAGGCGAAGAACATATCGACTTCGAAGTCCATGGCGGCGGCGCCGGCGGCGAGGACGGCGGCGACCATCGCCTTATCGACTTCGCCGCTGGTGACGAAAAGGGCGAGGCGGCGGGAGCGGCGGGCGAGGGCGCGGTCGACCTCCAGGCGCACGGCGTCGGCGATGGCGAGGCTTAGGTCCGTCGGAGGCGGGGCCTCGAACGGGAGGACGGTGCTCATAGAGGAACCCTCTTTTCAAGAACGGCGGCGTGGAAGCCGTCCCTGCATTCGAGGGAGAGAAGCTTATCGGGACGGCCGATGAGCCACGCTTCGAGATCGGCGGGGAAGGCGGCGTCGGAAGCCTCGATGAGGAGGGTTTGGCCGGGCACGAGGGTTTTCATGGCCCGGCTGATCCGGACGATAGGGACGGGGCAGGCAAAGCCCCTGCAATCGAGTTACTCTTGCGCTGGTACCATTGCAAGACTCATCGGCCCGAAGTCATCGATCTTGAATCAGCGGGGGCGCCCCGCGCCGTTATCGCCGGCCAGACTGCGGCGGCCTTCGTGGAGGTTGGGCGAGGCCGGCGGGTGTTCTCATTTCGCCATGCCGGTGGGGAAGTCGAAGATGCGGGAGCCGGTCATACGCTGGCCGCCGTCGCAGACGATTTCCGAGCCGGTGATAAAGGCGGCGGCATCGGAACTGAGAAAGAGGGCGGCATTAGCGATGTCCTGCTTGGTACCCATGCGGCCGAGCGGGACACTGGCGATAGCGGCGGCGCGCAGTTCCGCTGTCGGGGCCAGGCGGCGCATGCCTTCGGTGCCGTCGATAGGGCCGGGGGTGATGAGGTTGGCGCGGATGCCTTCGCCGGCCCACTCGACCGCGATGGTGCGGGTGAGGAGGTCGACGCCGGCCTTGGCGGCGCAGACGTGGGCCTGGAGCGCGTAGGGCTGGTGGGCGTGGTTGGCCGAGATACTGATAATAGAGGCGCCGGGCTTGCGTAAGTGAGGATAGGCGGCGCGGCAGGTGTTGTACGTGCCCAGCAGGTCGATATCGACGACGGCTTTGAAGCCGTTGGGCGACATGCCGTTGACGGGCGCCGGGAAGTTACCGGCGGCTCCGCACACGAGGATGTCGATGGGGGCGGCGAAGGTGCCGGCCGCCTTCTGAAAGGCTTCTTCGAGAGCCTCGTAGTTTCGCACATCGGCGGCATAGCCCGTAGCCTGGCCGCCTTCGCTTTGGATCGATGCGGTGGCGGCGTCGAGCTTGTCTTGGCCGCGGCCGAGGAGGGCCACGCGGGCGCCATGGGCGGCGAAAGCCTGGGCGATGCCGAGACAGATGCCGCTGGAGCCGCCGGTGAGGAAGGCGGTTTTGCCGGCGAGCAGGCCGGGGGCGAAGACAGGGTTCATAGCGATTTCCAATGTACTAGAAACGGGGCTGGCGATGCGGACGTTAGCTCGGGTGACAGGTCGCGATAAATGGCTCGGTTAGCGTAAGGTACGTTTTGAGCCGGCTAAAGAGGCCTGCGCCTTTTTTTCGCGATGCCTATCAAACCTAACTAATACATACAAATTCATAACCGTATTTACAAATAAATCATCTGTAAAAACAGTAACATGTCCTGTTAGAATCGAGGCACAGCTTGGGCAGACTGATACAGTTTGCCAGGACCCTGTACCCTGTCCGCGCAGTTCAGTCGTCCAGGCCGAACGACAGAACTGTAGCTAAGGGGGAATTATGAAAAAGGCAAGGCCGCAAGCTGGCCCATGGGCGAACCTGCCCGTCCTTTTCGGTCTCGTAGTTATATGCGGCGCCCCGCTCCTGGGGCAGGAACGGTTCGGTGAAATTGGCGGCTCGGCGACGGATTCCAGCGGTGCCGTGTTACCGGATGTCAGCGTCACCGTGTTGAACAAAGTCACCGCGCGCGTTTACCAGACTAAGACCGGCGCGGATGGCCAGTATGTGGCGCGTAACCTGGAGCCGGGACGTTATTCCGTCAAATTCGAACTGCAGGGCTTCACGGCTTATGAAGCGGCGGAAGTAAACCTGCGTTTGGGCCAGACATTGCGTGTCGACGCACCGCTGGCCGTGGCACGCGCCGAACAGAGCGTGCAGGTGACCGAAGCGGCTCCGCTGATCGACACCACGAATACGACGATTGCGCAAAACATCTCTACGGAAGAGTTCGACCGCCTGCCAAAGGCGCGCAGCTTCCAGAACCTGGCGGTGCTGTCGACATCGGTGAACTCGGGCGATATCGAAGGCGGCATTCAGGTGAACGGCGCAAGCGGCGCCGAGAACCAGTTCAATATCGACGGCATCTCCACCACCAGCCTGATCAACGGGCAATCGCGCCAGGATGCCGTGTTCGAGATCCTGCAGGAAGTGCAGGTAAAGACGGGCGGCATCTCGGCCGAGTACGGGGGGGCTTTGGGTGGCGTCATCAGCGGGATCACCAAGTCCGGTGGCAACGCCTTCCACGGCGACGTCCATTACTACCTGTCGGGTAACAAGCTGAGCGCCGCGCCGCGCAAGCGGCTGCTGCTGAGCCCGTCGAACGACACCACCACCACTTACTACCAGGATGTGAAGCAGAAGGACGACCGCCACGAGATCGGCTACACGCTGGGCGGCTACTTCATCAAGAACCGGCTGTACTTCTTCAGCGCGGCCTCACCCCGGCTTTACCGCAGGACGAACGACTACAAGTTCGGCAACGGCGCCGACCCTGGGCAGATCTCCCAGAAGCGCACCGATCACGCCCTGTTTGAGAAGCTCTCGTTCGATTTGACGAAGACACTGCGGGGGAGCATGCACTGGTTGTGGACGCCGACCAAGACGACCGGTATCTTGCCGGGGTATAACGGCGAGTGCCCGAACTGCCTGACTTCCTCGCTGGCGGCGAACTCGATCCGCTCCGGCCAGGGCTATACCATCGCGCAGTCCAACTACGGCGCGACGTTGGATTGGATTGCGACGCCGACGACGCTGCTGTCCATGAAGACCGGCCGGTTCTGGGACAACTATCGCGACTTCGGTCTGCCGAACATCACGCCGGTGGCGTACTCGACCTCGGCGACGGCACTGCCCGCGACGCTTCCGGCGATCCCGGCCGCACTACGCCAACCGATCGGATTCAACAACACGCCGCGCGTGCAAGTGTATAACTACGACATCGCGACGCGCACCTATATTCAGGGCGATGCCAGCAAGCTCGTCAGCCTGGCGGGCACGCACGACCTGAAATTCGGAGTTGGAACCCAGAAGATCGTCAACAAAGTCTTCAGCGGTTACCCGACGGGCGGCTATATCAATATCTTCTGGGACCGCGCGTTCAACTCGTCGGTTCCCGGCGGCCCGCGCAACGCCCGCGGGACTTACGGCTACTATGAGTACCACCAGATCGGCACGCAAGGCTCGACCGGCGCGCACTTGAGCAACATCTATATCCAGGACAACTGGCGGATCCTTCCCCGCCTCACCGTGAACCTCGGTTTCCGCTTTGAGAAGGAGACGGTACCGTCGTTCCAGCGCGATGTGAAGGATATCGCCTTTCAATGGGGATACGGCGACAAGTTCGCCCCCCGGCTGGGCGCCTCCTACGATGTGTTCGGCAACGGCAAGATGAAGCTCTGGGGAAGCTGGGGCCGGTACTTCGATTGGGTGAAGTACGAACTGGCCCGCGGCACCTTTGGCGGCGACTACTGGCGCGTCCGCTACCGCGCGCTGGATACCGCGGATGTCTTCAGCCTGAACAGCGGCAACCTGCCGGGGCGCGACATCTGGAACCCCGCCGTGGCCGATTCGTTCCGCAACCGCCGCGTGGCCGGGTTTGACACCATCGACCCGCGGATCAAGCCGATGGCGAGCGACAACATGAACTTCGGCATGGAGTACGAAGTGGCGCCGCAGATGGTGCTGCGCGCCAGCTACGTAAACAACCGCCTGATCCGCACAATTGAAGACCTTGGTGTGCTGGTGAACGGCGACGAGGTCTACTACTACGCCAATCCTGGCGAAGGCGGCGCGTTGACGACGCCCACCTCCGGAGCCACCAAGGCGTTCCCGACACCGAAGGCCGAGCGCCGCTATGACGCGCTGGAAATGCAGTTGACCAAGCGCTATGGGCAGTGGTTCGGTTCCGCCAGCTACGTCTACTCCCGCCTCTACGGCAACTACGCCGGTCTCGCCAGCTCGGACGAGATCCGGACCGGCGCCGACGGCGCGGGTATCTTCGGTCCGGCGCAGCAGTCCGGCGGGCAGATCTTCCGCCAGGGCGGCAATGCCAACCGCGCCTGGGACATCGACGAGCTGCTGTGGGATTCCAAGGGCAATCTGAATCCGCGGGGCCGCTTGGCCACCGATCGTCCGCACGCCTTGAAGCTGTTCGGGTCGCGCTTCTTCGACTGGGGCGGCAACATGCGGACCGATATCGGCGCCTTCTTCTATGCCGCGTCCGGCACGCCGCTCACCACCCTCGTGAACACGCTGAACGGCACCCAGGTGTTCGTGAACGGCCGCGCGGATTATGGCCGTACGCCGTTCCTGAACTACACCAACCTGGTGATTGGGCACGAGTTCAAGATGGGCGAAGTGAAGCGCTTCCGCATCGAGTTCAATGCCGAGAACCTGTTCAATCAGAAGACGGCTCGCAACGTCTGGACGCAGTTGAACCGGGCGCGGGCATCAGCCGAAATCGACCTGAGCCATACCGACTTGGCCACGGGGTATGACTATAACGCGATGATCCGGGGCACTTCGGAAGGCGCGAAGGCCTTCAGCCCGCTGTTCGGCATGCAGGACTGGTTCAACCCTGGCTTTAGCGGCCGGCTGCAATTGAAGTACATCTTTTAAGCGGCGCAATCGGAGTGAACAGGGGCCGTCGTCGCGCGGCCCCTTTTTCTTTCCCCCTCACCGTTGTCGTATTCTGATTCGGTGGCCAGCCCTCCCGACCCTCGACGCTGGCGCATCCTCGCTCTCCTATTCCTTTCCCTTGCCGTCAATCTGCTCGACCGGCAGGTGCTGGCCGTCCTGGCTCCTGTCATCCGCGACGAATTGCGTCTCTCCAACACCGAGTATTCCATGGTGATCGCGGCATTCCTGGCGGGGCTGGCGCTGGCCCAGGTCCCCTCGGGAATGCTGCTGGACCGCATCGGCGTGCGCATCGGCCTGCCCTTGCTGATGCTGTGGTGGTCCGGCGCGAACGCCGGCCATGCCTTGGCGCGCAACGTGGCGCATCTGGCGGGCTTCCGCTTCCTGCTGGGTGTGGGGGAATGCGGAAACTACTCGGCGGGCGTGAAGACCATCTCGCAATGGTTTCCGGCCAGCGAGCGAGCGCTGGCGGGAGGCATCTTCAACAGCGGTACGGTGCTGGGCGCCTTTCTGGCCCCCTACCTGGTAGTGCGGCTTTCGCAGACATTCGGCTGGAGGTCGGCGTTTGTAGCCACCAGCGTACTGGGGCTATTGTGGATCGTGCCGTGGCTGGCAGGGTATCGCGATCCGGAGCATCCGGGCCACGCCGGCAAGCCTAAGGGCCCGATGGCGCCGCTGGCCCCGCTTCTGCGCATGCGGCAAGTGTGGGGCGTGGTGCTAATGCGAACGCTGGCCGGGCCGGTGGTCCACTTCTACTGGTACTGGCTGCCGGAGTATCTGAAACGCGAGCGCGCCTTCAGCATGGAGATGATCGGCCTGTTCGCGGGCATTCC
Organism: uncultured Candidatus Solibacter sp.; assembly: GCA_964385495.1. Taxonomy (GTDB): domain Bacteria; phylum Acidobacteriota; class Terriglobia; order Bryobacterales; family Bryobacteraceae; genus CADEFT01. The sequence goes on along the minus strand of CAYLPH010000011.1, from coordinate 17,778 downwards.
CTTCCTCTTCGCGGGTCTCGGCAATGTGGCGGGCGGCTGGTTTTCGAGCCTGCTGATCCGGCGGGGCGCTACCGTGGACCGTGCGCGCAAGACGGCGTTCGTGCTGGGCGGCTGCTTGTGCCTGGCGAGCCTGGCGGTGCCATTCGTCCCAGCAGAGGCGCCGGCGTTTCTGCTCATCTGCCTGTCGACATTCGCGATGGGAGCGATCACGTCGAACCTGATCGGGCTGTTGGGCGACCTGTTCGCGCCGGGGGTGCTGGCGCGGCTGACGGGGTTGACGGGCCTGTTCGAAGGGCTGTTCAACCTGCTGGTGACGCTGGCCACCGGGATGGTGGTGGACCGGTTGGGTTACATGCCGGTGTTTCTGGCGGCCGGGTTGCTGCCGGTGCTGGCGCTCGGTGCGCTGTTTGGACTGGTACGGCGGGTGGAGCCGGTTTTGCACGGGCGGTAGCACCAGAATTGTCATACAACATGAGAGGTTCCCTGGAGAGGGAATCTTGCGTATACTTAGAAGAAGTCACGCGTTTCCCAGCGTTTTCCGCGAAGTCTCCCTAGCGAAGAAGGAACTCCCCCGCATTACGAATGTACTACACGCAGAGCGACTTGTGCGTCTACCCGAGGAATCCGATCAACCATGTTCGAGTTTGCCGTTCGTAGAATCGCGATTGTCACGGCCGCCATCTTTCTAACCCTTGCGCCGGTTCGTGCCCAGACGGGTGCGGGCCTCGATGCCGGTACGCCGGTAGGGGAAATGTCCACCCAGGACGTCATGCAATCGGGGGTTAGCAACCCATGGGCAAAGCCAGAGGAGCCGCCCAAGCCCGCGCCAGCCCCAACAACACCGGCTCCGGCGCCCAAGCGGCAGGCAATAGTAACGTTGTGGGCATTGGTGGCATGGGTGAGCGTAGGCGTATTGCTAACGTTCGGATACCTGCTGCGCCGCCGTGTCTGGTGGAGGAGCGGGCGGCCCGGGCGTCAAAGCATGCGGGCAAGGTAAGCCAGCGCGGGTTGCAGCCAGCCGGAGTCCCATCGATGGACCCGGCGGGTGCCGTTCTCATAGAAGTGCGGGATGCTTAGCTTTTCCATCAGGGCGTGGGCTTGGGCCGTGTGTTCCTGAAAGGCGTCGAAGCCCATCAGGGCGATGCGCGGCTTGCCCCCAGCCAGCAGCGGCGACTGCTTTTCGAGAAGGCCGGGAATCGCGTACTGGCGAAAGTTGTCAATCGTGCCGTAGATCTCCGCCATGTTGTATTGGTCCGGAGCGGCCTTCATCAGCGGCGCATCCCACGCGGCAGCCGCATGGAACAGGCGCGGATGGCGCAGCAGCAGTTGCAAGGCGCCGTTGCCGGACTTGGAAAAGCCTACCAGCAGGCGGGCCGGACTTGGATGCAGGCGGTCGGCCAGCGGCACCACTTCCTTCAAGAAGTAGCTTTCCTGGCGGATCTTAGGATTGCTGGGATGATCCGCGAACCACGGCCAGTGGGTGAAACTCGGGGCGGCGAGCACGAAGCCGTACTTCTCATGGAGATTGAGTTCGGCCAGCGCGTCCAGGCCGTCGCCCCAGCGGTAGCTGATGTCGGGATTGACGGGCAGCACGTACAGCGTCGCCACGGGCTTGCGGCGCGGCACCAGAATGCGAACCGAACAATCGTAAGCCTGGTATTCGGTGCGGATGACGTGGTTGCGATAGGGAAGGACGGCAGCGGCGGCGAGCAGTTGCCGGCGGGTCATTGCAACATCCGGCGGACTTTGTCGAGAGCCTCGCGGGCAGGCTCATACTGCGGGGAGACTTCCAGGGCTTTGCGGAAGGATTCTCTGGCTTTCGTATAATTTTCGATGGCGATATAGACGCGGCCAAGGTTGTACCAGGGGTAGTGATAGGCCTCGTAACGCTTGCTGCCGATGGCCTTTTCCAACCAGGGAATGGCCTCCTCGGGCTTCCCTAATTCAATCAGATAAGCACCGATGTCGTTGTAAGGATTGCCGAATCCCGGGTCGCGCTCGATGGCTTTCTTGCATTCGTCGATGGCTTCGTCGAGCTTGCCCTGAAAGCGGTACGTCCAGCCGAGGAAGGTGTGGGCTTCGGCGGTGGGGTGAAGAGCCAACGATTTCTTGTACAGCGATACTGCAAGGTCCAGTTCGCCTTCCATTTGCATGCGATAGGCCTTCTGGAACAGTTCGATCGCCATTTGGACGCGGTCATCACCCATCACAGCCCTTAGCGTATGATGAGCCACGCGAGGTTTGCAAGACTTTCCAGGGGGGGTGGTTGCGCAAGGCAAGTAGTTCCTACAATAGGAGTGATGCAAAACAAGGTCAGAAAGGCCGTGTTTCCGGCCGCGGGACTGGGCACTCGATTCCTGCCGGCCACCAAGGCGATGCCCAAGGAAATGCTGCCGCTGGTGGATAAGCCGCTTATTCAGTACGGTGTAGAAGAAGCCATGCACTCGGGGATGAACAACATCATCATCGTGACGGGGCGTGGCAAATCGGCAATTGAAGATCACTTCGACGTGAGCTTTGAATTGGAACATTTGTTGGAAACGCGCGGCAAGAAAGAACTGCTTGCCCAGGTGCGCGGGATTTCCGACATGATCGACGTCAGCTATGTGCGCCAGAAGGAGGCGCTGGGGCTGGGCCACGCAGTCCTGCGGGCCAAGGAACTGGTGGGGCCGGAGCCGTTCGCGGTTGTGCTGTCGGACGACGTGATTGACGCCGAGATTCCCTGCCTGCGGCAGTTGCTGGATATCCACGAGTTCTATGGGGCGTCGGTGGTGGCGCTGATGGAAGTGGATGGGCCGGAGATTTCGTCGTACGGCGTAGTGGATGCCGATCCGGTGGCGCATAACGGGCTGGGCGGACGGCTGTACCGGGTACATAACCTGGTGGAGAAGCCGAAAGCGAGCGAGGCGCCGTCGAACCTCGCCATCATTGGCCGCTATATTCTGACGCCGGATATCTTCAACTCGATTGAGTCGATACCGCCGGGCTCCGGTGGCGAGATCCAATTGACCGATGCCCTGAAGCATCTGTTGCGCCAGAAGCCCATCTACGGGCTGAAGTTCGAAGGCAAACGCTACGACGCCGGAGATAAACTAGGATTTCTGAAGGCGACCGTGGAGTTTGCGTTGAAGCGGCACGATCTGGGAGGGCCGTTCCGGGACTACGTGAAGTCGCAGACGATTTAATGAACGTACCTTTCGATGTACCCGTGAAGGCCGCCGAGGCCGCCGCCCTGGCCGATGTGCTGTTTGAGATGGCCGATGGCCGTCCGCTAACGGATGAGCTGCGGCAGCGGCTGGGGAACCGGGTGGCGGCTTTGAAGTTGGAGTCGCTGACGGCGCATTGCGGGTCGTTGCAGCGGGAGCCCGCGCATCCATCGGCGTATTTTCTTGCCGCCGATGGGATCGGCGGGAAGCCTCTGCTACTGCGGATTGCGCCGGCCTCGTCGCCGGCCTCGGCCACCTTTAAAGACATGGTGCTGGTGGGCCGCATGCAAACGGACAACCGGCGCGAAGTGATGGTAAACGCCGTTCCGTTCTCAACGGGCGATTGGAATCACATCCAGGCGTTCGTCGAACATGTGGATGCGGCGTTTCTGCCGCGTCCGCAGGGGGCGCAATCGGCCATTGCGGCGGGGAACCGGCATCCGGAGATCAGCCTTCCGGCGGTGTTCACGGGCTTCCGTACGGCGCTGAAGAAGTGGGGGCTGAACCTGGCCTCCACGGTGCAGTTGTCCGCCACCCGCGAGATGACGACCGATGAGGTAATCGCCGCGCGGGACGGCGAGAACCCCACCGCGATCGGGCATACGCGGGTTTCGATCCGGCACCTGTATCATGCGGGACTTTGGGCCGCGATTCGCTCCGGCTGGCGCGATGGGTACAACGCGGAGGCCGATCACTTCATCGTGACCGGGGCCGACGACGCGGCGATCGCGAGGTCGGTAGAGGCTACCAGGGAAGCCATTCGCCACGCGGCCGGCTATACCAAGTTCACTACCGATACCAGCAGGCTGTTCGAACTGCAGGCGGACGTGCGGCATCCGCGGCCCTGGAGCGATGCGGAGATTGACGAGCGCTTCGGGCAGGTATTGACGGCCGGCGAGCAGGCCTGGGTGCTGGACGAGTTCACCCGTCCGTTCGCCACTGGTGAAGCGACCTACACGTTTTCGAAGGATGAGGCCAAGCGGCTGGCGGTAAAGTTTGGCCGGAGTCTCAAGTTGAACGAGGAGCTGTTCGACTACATCCGCACGGTGAAGGCAACGGCGCCGGGCAGCCGGACGTTTGATTTCGAGCCCTCGATTGATGAGGCAGAGACGCTGACCACGCCACAGGAACTCATCTTCTACATGCACTGGCTGAAGCAGCGGGGGCGTCCGGCGCAGTTGGTGCCGCCGAACCTGGGCTTCAAGAAGCGGCAAGCGTATCCTTCGTCGGTGGAATCGGGGGCGAACGGCGTGGGGCTGGCCGAGTATGCCTCGCACAAGATGTGGCCGGAGTTGCTGCCGCGGGTGCAAGGGCAGTTCGGCGGGAATCCCATCGAAGAGTTCCGGGCGCGGGTGACGGAACTGGCCAGCGTGGCGCGCTTCTTCAACGGGACGCTGAGTATCCATTCGGGAAGCGGCAAGCAGGCCGAGGTGCTGGAACAGATCGGGCGGGCGACCGCCGGGCGCTGGAATTACAAGATCTCCGGCGAACTGCAGTTGCAGTTGTTCGATGTGCTGTATGAGCTGCCGTCGCAGTCGCCGTGGAAGGCGCTGTATGAGCGGATGGTGGCGCGATGCGAGGAGTTCGCGGCGAATAACGCGTTTGGGGAAGAGAGCGAACTGGCGGCCCACTACCGGGCTTTGGGCAAGGGTAGCTATCTGGGCGACGCGTCGAAGGGCCGCACGGACGGGAACCTGTTCCTGGTGTTCTGGCTGGGCAATGTGAATGGCACTCGCGATACGGCCGCGCCGGACGGGGACAAGCGGTTTTTCAAGGAGAAGCTGGACGAGTTGCCAGGGGATTTGCTGGCCGAGGTGCGCAAACGCAATGCCGCGTATATTGTGTGGCTGGCGGAGCAACTGCGCGGGTAGCGGAGTCCGGGCATCCGCTAGAATAGGCATTCCCGCTTGTACAAGAACCTGTCCATCACGGTTGTCATTCCCTGTCTGAACGAAGAGCAAGGCATCGAGCTGGTGTTGCGGCGGATGCCGGAGTTCGTGGACCAAGTCATCGTCGTCGATAACGGATCGACGGACCGCACGGGCGAGGTCGCGCGCGGCTTTGGCGCGGTGGTGATTCGTGAAGACGTGCGCGGGTATGGGCGCAGCTATAAGCGCGGGTTCCAGGAAGCTACGGGCGATGTGATTGTGACACTGGATGGCGATCACAGCTATCCGCCGGACGCCATTTCCTATCTGCTGGAAGCGTTCCTCCACCTCGAGGCCGATTTCCTAAACGCCTCGCGTTTTCCGGTGCGCGATAGGCACGCCATGAGCCTCAAACATAAGATTGGCAACCTGATTTTGTCGATTACCATGTCGGTGCTGTACTTCAAGTGGGTGTCCGATTCCCAAAGCGGCATGTGGGTGTTCCGGCGGTCGATCTTAAAAGACATGAAGCTGGAAAGCGACAGCATGGCCTTCAGCGAAGAGATCAAGATCGAGGCGCTGAAGCACCCAGAATGCCGCTTTGAGGAGATCTCGATTCTGTATTCGTCGCGGCTGGGGGAGATCAAACTGAACCCCTGGCGCGATGGCTTCTACAACCTTTATTTCCTATTGAAGAAGCGCTTCTCGTAGGGCGGCGGCATGGCGATTCAGGTGACGGCCGTCATCCCGACCTGGAACCGCTGGCTCCTGTTGCGGGATGTGTTGCGGGACTTGGCGGGGCAGTCGCACCCTTTGGCCGAAGTCATTGTGGTGGATAACGCTTCCACCGATGAGACGGCGCAGCGGGCGGCGGAGATGGGGGCGCGGGTGCTGCGGCAGTCTTCGAATCTGGGGTTTGCGAAGGCCGTGAACCTCGGGGTAAGGGCTGCGCGTACCTCACACGTGGCGATTCTGAATAACGATGTGCGGTTGGCGGCGAACTGGCTGGAACATCTGGCCGCGCATGCGGAGCAGCCCTTTGTGGCGCCGAAGATCTTTCAGGCGGAGGTGGGATCGCGGCTGGATGGGTCTTTTGATCTGCTCAGCCGGAGCGGGTGTGCGTGGCGGGCCGGGCATGGCCAGGCCGATGGGCCGGAGTGGAATGTGGGCCGCGCGATTCAGTTCGTTCCGTTCACGGCGGTGCTGTTCCGGCGCGAGGTCTTCGAGCAGGTGGGCCATCTGGAGGAGAGCTTCGAAAGCTATTTGGAGGATGTGGAGTTCGGACTGCGCTGCGCGATGGCGGGGCGGCGGGGATGGTACGAGCCTCGGGCGCAGGCGTGGCACTTGGGCAGCGCGACGTTGGGCAGTTGGAGTCCGGCGATGGTGCGGCGGATCTCCCGGAATCAGGTGTGGCTGGTGCGGCGCCACTTTCCGGGTGGGGTGCTCCGGTGGCGGGTGTTGTTGGGTCAGGGGTTGTGGGGTGTCCTGGCGTTTCGGAATGCGGCGTTCGGGGCTTGGGTTCGGGGAAAGTGGGAGGGGCTTCGCGGGGAGTGCGGTTACGTGGGTGGCGGGGACGTGGAGGCGTTGTTGCGCGATTGCGAGCGGGAGATCCGGCGACTGCAGCAGCAGGGGGGATGGGATCTCTTCTGGCGGCTCTACTTCGCGTTGAGCTGACCAAGAACATCGCGGGCTTCGGCTTGCACGGCCGCGTCACTGCTCGTGGCGGCCTGCGAGAGGTGGCGAATGGCGTTGCCAAGGTTGCCCATGGCGGCCAGCGCCGAGCCAAGGCCCAGGTGTGCCCTCGGAGAATCGGGCGTGATCGCCAAGGCTTTGCGATAGCTCGCGGCGGCGGACGGCCAACGGCCACTGGCGGCGTGAATGAGGCCGAGCAGTTCGTGGGCGGGGGCCATCCGCGCATTCAGGCGGAGGGCGGTTTCGAGTTCCGCTTGCGCCTGTTGCGTCGAGGCCTCGGTGAGAAGCAGAGCCTGGGCCAGGTTGAGATGCGCCTCGGCTAAGTCCGGCTGTTGGCGGATGGCTTCCCCCAAGGAGATTTGCGCCCTGGCCATGTCCTTGCGTTCCAGTAGTACCAGCCCCAGCGAATTGTGGGCATCGGCGAAATCAGGGTCTTCGCGGATCGCCTGTTCCAGCGCCGTCTGCGCTTCGGCCAGCTTGCCTTGATCGCGATAGGCTCGGCCCAGGGTATGCAGCACGCCGCTGTTGGCCGGTTCCAGACGCCGGGCCTTCTCCAGATGGGTGACGGCCTCCGCGATTTGTCCGGCGCCGTGCAGGAGTTCGCCGAGGTTGCGGAGAGCGGGCACATACGACGGATGGGCTTGCAGCAGTTGCCGGTAGGCGGCAATGGCTTCGTTTGGTTTTCCGGCCGCGGCGTAGGCCTGGGCGAGCCCGAAGGCGAACTGCGGCTCCCGCGGGCGGCGCTGCTGGATGGCGTTGGCCAGGCGCGGGATACCGTGCTCCAGGTTACTCCGCTGCACCACCTGCGCCAACGCTACGTAAAGCTCATCCGGGTTCGCGGGATAGTAGGGCGCAACCTCGCCGGTGTACGATTTGCCGGGCGTCTCATGGCGTTCGGCGATTGGCGCGGTCAGGTTGCCGACCGGCGGGCGGCGCTGGATCAGGTGGTCTGTCATGACGGCGTGCACCACGTCTTCCGTACGCCGCTTCGGCATGTGGCACTGGATGCAATCGCCCGTAAAGTGATCCTTCCCCTGGTGGCAGCCTTGGCAGGCTTTGATGAAGCCGGCGCGCGCCGCCGCCCCGCGTTGCACCCGATGCGGATCATGGCAGGTCGTACACTGCAGCTTGTCACTGGCGGCGAAGCACTTCGACTGCCGCAGCCGGTAGACCGAGCTGACGATCTCGAACTTCCCTTCCCGCCCCGACCCCCTGCCGTGGTCGAAATGCAAAACGAAGCCATCCAACTGCTCACCCGGTTTGTAAGTGAAGGCGCCGCGGTCCACCCGCAGCAGCGAGTTCGGCAGTGGGAAGCTCGTGGTCTCCAGGTGGCACTGCATGCAGACCTCGAGCGAGCGGTCGCGCGGCAGCCGCTTCGGATTCACGATATCCGCGGCCTTGGTCGACTTCACATGCAAAGAGCCCGGTCCATGGCAGCGCTGGCAATCGATCCCTTGCGGCAAAGGTTCGGCGAAGACCGGCTCCGAGGCGGGCTTCGTATCCCGTATTGCCGGATAGGCGTTGTGGCAGAAGAAGCAATCGGTGCTGATCTTGCGGCGATGGTCCTGGTGATCGGGGCGATCATAACCGGGGCTCATGGCGAGTTTGCCGCCGCCTTCGGCATACCAGGCGACGGGCAGTTCAGCCAAGCGCCCTTGGGGCGTGCGGTGGAGATAGCTACGTGCCGCGTTCCCGGATCCCATCACGTAGTGAATCTCCAGTTCCAGCGCGTTGTCGTTCGAGCCTTGCCAGCGGCGCAGGTAGTAGCGGTCGCCGCGTCGCAGCAACTGATAGGACCGGTTCGATGCCTTGTGATCGAAGCGCGGAGAGCGTTCCCAGCCTTCCACGGTCATGGTGTGGGGGGTGGCTTTGTAGAAGGCGCGGGCCATGCCGGTCTGTTTATAGGAAGCCGCGACCTGCTGGTGGCAGCCCTCGCAGCGGCGGGCATCGACATACTCGCGCGCCGGCGCCGCACCCCGCCCACATCCCCAGCCTGCAACCAAAATTACCCCAATGGGCCACAATCTCACCATGCGATGTAGAAGAGACTCTCCCGGTCTGATAGTATCTCCCTTCTGTGACTGAACGCCCCACTCGCATTCGCCACGCCGTTCTTTGGCTCACCGTCGCAGCCTACATGATCACGTATATGGATCGTGTGGTGATCGGCACGGCGATGCCCTACATGCGCAAGGAGCTTGGCTTCAGCCTGGAGACCGGCACGTGGATGATTTCCATCTTCATGCTGGGCTACTCGCTCTTCCAGATTCCCAGCGCGTGGGTGGGGGAGTTGCTAGGTCCGCGAAGGGCGCTGGCGCTGATCGTGGCGTGGTGGAGCGCTTTCACTTCCTTGACCGCCGTGAGCTGGAATGCGACATCCATGGCGACGTTTCGCTTCCTGTTTGGCGTGGGCGAATCCGGGGCGTTCCCCATTGCCACACGCAGCCTCTCGCGGTGGATGCTACCCATTGAACGCGGCTACGCGCAGAGCATTACGCACGCGGGATCGCGCATCGGCGCTGCCATGACGCCGGCCATTGTGAGCTGGATCATTCTGCATTACGGCTGGCGCAGCGCGTTCTTCTCCTTCGGACTCCTTGGGCTGGTGTGGGCCGTGGTTTGGTATTGCTATTACCGCGATACGCCGGCCGAACATAAGTCGGTGAACAAGGCGGAACTGGAACTGATCCAAAGCCAGACGCCGCCGGCGCGGGCAAAGAAGTCCATGGCGTTTCCCTGGGAGATCCTGCGCAGCGGCAACCTTTGGACGCTGTCGGCGATGTACTTCTGCTACGGCTACTGCCTGCAGCTTTATCTCACGATCTTCCCGACCTACCTACATGAGGCGCGCGGCGTAAATCTGAAGACGATGGGCTTCTATGCCAGCCTGCCGCTGCTGGCGGGAACCGTGGGGGACATGCTGGGCGGGTGGGTTTCCGATCAGATCGGCCATCGTACCAAGGACCTGCGCTTTGCCCGGAAGGTGGTTGCCGTGTTCGGATTCCTGCTGGCCGCCGGTTTCATCATTCCGGCCGCCCTGGCGAGCAGCGCCGAGACCTGTGTCGCGCTGACCTGCGTAGCGGTGTTCGGGCTGGAGCTGACCGTGGGCGTATCCTGGGCCGTGCCGTTGGACATTGGCGGCGATATGGCGGGTTCCGTGAGCGCCGTGATGAACACATTCGGCAACTTGGGCGGGGCGCTGTCGCCGATGGCTTTCGCGTGGCTGGTAGCCGGCGGGCATTGGGATCGTCCCTTTCTGGTGGCGGGGGCCCTGGGCTTCCTGGCCGCTCTTCTGTTTTTGCGTATCGATGCGTCCAAGCCCATCGCAATATCTATGCGATAAAATGAAGTTTCTTAACCCTGTCGTAACGAAGGGAGTTCCATGAAGATAAATCCGAACAAGTGCGTGGCCTGCGGCAACTGCACGTACGTTTGCCCGATGGGCGCCATTTACGTCGATCCCAAGACGAATCGTTCCACCATCAACCGCGATGAGTGCGTCGAGTGCTACTCCTGTTACAACGGGTTAAGCCAGGAGCACCTGAATCCCACGCTGGTACGCACCATGCGCGGCATCTTCAAGGCGCTGCGGCTGCGCTTCGATCCGGAACCCGATGTCTGTCCGACGGCGGCCTTTGAGCCGGATGAGCTCACGTGGCCCCGCATTGTCCGGCGCGCCTTTTCCGATCCGCGGGTGCCCCATGAATCCACCGGCGTGACCGGGCGCGGCACCGAAGAGGTGAAGACTAACGACGTCACCGGCCGCGTGCAACTGGGCGAAGCGGGCTTCACCGTGGAGTTCGGCCGTCCCGGTGTCGGCGTGCGCTTCCACGAAATTGAACGCATGGCGATGGCGCTCGCCAAGCGCGGCGTGACGTTCGAAAAGAAGAATCCGGTAACGTCGCTGATGACAGACACCACCACCGGCAAGATCAAAGATGACATCCTCGACGAGAAGGTCATGTCGGCGATTCTGGAATTGAAGGTGACCGCGGACAAGATTGAGACCGTGATCGAAACCGTCCGCGAGGTGGAGAAGACGCTTAACACCGTAATTGTTCTCGGCGTGGGTGCGCGCTGCGACGAGAACGGCGAGGATAAGATCGTCGGGCCGATTCTCGAACGGCTGGGCTACACGCTGCACCGCGCCAAGACCAATACCGGGCTCGGCAAAATTTCTCTGGACCGGGCCGCCGCCGCTCAATCCCAGGAACCCGTACCGACAGGAGCCGCACGATGACCAACACCCTACACCGCTTTGGCGATGCTGAAAGCTTTCGCGACGACTATGTCGTTTTCGCGATTCCCGCACGCGGGAAGACAGACAAGGGCAGCGTCCCGAAGCTGAAAGAGTTCCTTCGGATGGCGCTCCAGTTCAAGCCCGTGAACATGGGCGATGCTTCCCACGGTGGCGCGCTGCGGCCCTGCCAGAACATGGATCCTACACAGCACTGGAACCGCGACATGACACCGAATTTCCAGTCTGTCATTGACGGTGTCGATACGCCCACCACCTGTGCCGTCGTATTCGACAATCGCCCCGCGGCCGAGGATTTCCTGAAAGTCGTGCTGAAGGCCGACCTGAACTTGTGCGTGAACATCTCCACCTCGGTGGACGGCGCCGAGCAGTGCTGCCACGCGGCCGGCATCCCGCGCCACAGCCTGTCCTATTCCTTAGGTTTCCAGGGCAAAACCGAGATGCTGCCGGCGAGCCAGGTGATGTCGCTGAGCACGATGTGCGGCCACGGCATGATCAGCCATTCTTTGGCGAAGAAGATGATTGACTGGGTGAAGGAAGGGCGCCGCACCCCCGAAGAGGCCGTTACCTATATGGCGCGGTTCTGCTCCTGCGGGGTCTATAACCCGTCGCGGGCGAAGCGGATCCTGGAAGATGCGCGCGGCACGATGAAGTAGGGTTCCATGGCCGAAGACGAGGTCCTCGTCAGGTTGCGGGGGATCTGTCTGGCTCTGCCGGAGACTAACGAGAGGCTGACCTGGGGCCATCCAAATTTCCGCGTGGGCGAGAAGATCTTCTGTTCCTACACCGGCGAGAAGGCCACGCTGGAGCCAAGTAGCATCGGATTCAAAACCGGGAAAGAAATACAGGGGGTCTTCTTGAAGGACCCCCGTTTCTTTAAGCCAGCCTATGTGGGCCAGCATGGATGGGTGGGGTTGCACTGCGACGCCGCACCTTTGGATTGGGAGGAGATCGCGGAGTTGGTGAAGCAAAGCTACCGGCTGATCGCGCCGAAGAAGCTGGCCAAGCTCGTGACGTGAGACCTGCTAAGCTGGCGGCCATGCGCTTGTTGCTGTTGGCGGCTTGTCTTCCGGTGTTATGGGCGCAGGGCATCTGGGACCGCCGTGCGCCCTATCCGGTGGAGGTAACCGAGGTCTCTTCCGCCGTTCTGAACGGGAAGATCTATTCGATATGCGGGCTGCTAAGGGACGGGTCGCGCGATAGCGTGCTGCGCGTTTATGACCCCGTTCGCGACGAGTGGACCGCCGCCGCGCGGGTGCCCATCCCCGATGGCGCCGATCATTGCAACTTCGCGGCGGCGCGCGGGCGGTTGTACGTGCTGGGCGCGATCCGCACCGGCACGAACTTCACCGACGGCGCCACCTATGAGTACAACCCGGAGACCGATCAGTGGACGGTGGTGGGACGGATGGGTGTGCCGCGAGGGGCGAGCGGCGTGACGGTGATCGGCGATCGCATCTACGTGGTGGGCGGGCTGGATCCGATCCGGCCGCTGGCTGCGGCGGAAGTGTTCGATACGGCATCGCGCACGTGGTCCCAGCTGCCGGATATGCCCACCGCGCGCGACCATCTGACCGCGCAGGCGGTCAGCGGGAAGGTTTATGCGATTGCGGGCCGTAACGGGGCGACGAATCTGCGGGCGAACGAAGAGTATGACCCGGCCACGAACAACTGGCGTGTGCGGGCGGGAATTGTAACAGCTCGCGGGGGAGTGGGAAGCGGAACACTGCGCAACCGCATCCAGGTGTTTGGGGGCGAAGGCCAGAGCGGGCGTCCGGAACAGACGTTTGAACAGCACGAGGAGTATGATCCGGACACCGACACGTGGGGAACGCTGGCCATCATGCGGGTACCACGGCACGGGCTGTATGGCGCGACGTACCAGGGCCGCATCTTCACGCCGGGGGGCGGGCCGCGGGCGGGTGCCGACTTCTCGAATGCCCATGACGCCTTCCTGCTACCACTGACGGAGGCGCCAGCGGTCACGCAGGGGAGCGTAGTGAACGCGGCGAGCTTCCGGCCAGAAGTATCGGGCGGGGCAATTCTGGTGCTCTATGGATCGAACCTTTCGCAAGGGGAGCTGCAGGCTGTGCGCTTTCCGATTGGCACGCGGCTGAACACCACCGAGGTGAGGGTGAACGGGACGCTGGTGCCGCTGCTGTACGTGGGGCCTAGCCAGATCAACTTCCAACTGCCGTTCAGCCTGGTGCCTGGGCCTTTGTCGATTACGGTTTCGCATGCCGGCCAGACGAGCGCGGTGGCGAGCGGACCGGATGCTGTCCCTGCGTCGCCGGCGGTGTTTCAACTCGATGGAAACGGCAAGGGAGCGATCACGATTGCCGCGACCGGCGAAGTGCGCGCGGCGCGCCGGGGCGAGTCGATTGTGATTTACGGGACGGGGATGGGGCGCGTGGACTTCGTGCCGCGGCTGGGCGAGGCGGCACCCTTGAACCCGCTGATCCGAACCGTGGAGACGCCGGTAGTGCGGATTGGCGGTGTGGAGGCGGCCGTCGGTTTCTCCGGGTTAACGCCGGGGAGTATGGGATTGTACCAACTGAACGTGCAGGTTCCGGCGAATGCTCCGGTGGGGGCAGCGGTACCAGTCGTAGTGAGAGCCGGGGGACGTGACAGTAATTCGGTGACGATGGCCGTGGTGGAGTAAACGCGCGAGGGGTTGCGCACGCCGCAACACGATGTAACAATGCAGGCAGGATTCGTGAGTAAGGCGCCTCCTCGCGAGGTTGGTGTGTTGGGGAAAGGGTATTCGCGAGGAGGCGTTCTCGTTTGTTATATAGACGGACGGATCAGCCCCCCGGTTTGTTCCCTGGCCTTGCGAGTTTACAATTTCCTGTAGGGAGACCTCCATGCAGAGCCGCGGGTCGCGTAAGTACACCATCCATCTGACGCCCGGATCCATTGGCGTGAAGGCCGAGCAGCGCGAACTGATCGACCTGGCGCACCACTATGGGTATGAAGCCGTCGAACCGCAGCCTGCGTATCTGGCGACTCTCAAGGATGACGAAATCAAGGCGCTGACGGAGTATTTGCAGGCGCGGCAACTGGTGTGGGGCGCGGCGGGGCTGACCGTAGAGTTCCGCCAGACCGATGAAATGTTCAACGAAGGCATGAAGAAGCTGCCGGCGCAGGCGGCGGCCCTGCGCAAGGCCGGTGTGACGCGCGTGGGAACGTGGATGCGCCCGAGCCACGATACGTGGACGTATCGCCAGCACTTCGACATCTATACGCGGCGGTTAGGGGCGGTGGCCGATGTGCTGGGTGGGCAAGGGCTGCGGTTGGGATTGGAATACGTGGGCCCGAAGCTGAACTGGAGCGCGATGCGCCATCCTTTCATCCATACGATGGCGGAGACCAAGGAACTGATCGCGGCGATGGGGAAGAAGAACGTGGGCTTCGTGCTGGATAGCTGGCACTGGTACACGGCCGGTGAGGGCAAGGCCGATCTGCTCACCTTGCGGAACGCCGATGTGGTGTCGGTGGATTTGAACGATGCGCCGCTGGGGCGTAAGGTGGAGGAGCAGATCGACAGCCAGCGGGAGTTGCCGGCGGCGACCGGTGTGATCGACATCGCGACGTTTCTGAACGCGCTGCAGGCGATTGGGTATGACGGTCCGATCCGCCCGGAGCCGTTCAATGCCCCGCTGCGGGCGATGCCGCGGGAGCAGATTCTGACGGTGACGGTGGAGGCGATGCGGAAGGCGTTTGGGATGGCGGGGGCGGGGTAGGGGAGTGTCGATTTTGGGCTGGCGAACCGGGCAGGTTGTGGTAATCTAATAGATGCCTACCGCAGTGGGCCTGTGGCGCAGTTGGGAGCGCGCTTCCATGGCATGGAAGAGGTCAAGGGTTCGAATCCCTTCAGGTCCACCAAAACCTCTCAAACACTTACAGGCTCGCCCGGTCAAGCTCCTCGCCTCTGGATCCAAACCCCATTCCGAGCAGCCAGCAGCTCCTGTGACGGTCCAAAGAACTCGCTGATGCCGGTATAAAGTCCGCGCTGTTGCAGTAGACTAACGGTCTCGCGTAACGCGGAAAGCTCATCAAAGATATTCGCCATCCTCAAGTAGTTGCTGGTATTGATCGCGGCTCATCGGGCAATCAACCAGATCGAGGAATTGGACCTTCGAGATGCGGACCTGCCTTGCCATTTCCTTCAGCAAGCCATCCCCGAGGTCCTTCGTGCTGCCGTGGCTCGTCTTGGTGCGGACGGTCGTCTTTTTGCCATCCAACGTCCAATAGAAGAACCAATGATGATCGCCGTCGTCTTGCTGAAACCCTTTCTTCTTGAGGGCGGCTTCAACATCCCGTTTCGCTCTAACTGCCAACCGGAACCTCTTCCATGACGGCGAGGAGCCGGTATTTCAATTCCAATGCTTTAGGGGACAGGGTTGTATCCGGGGCCTGAGCGTAGTGCTTCCAGACCACCACAAGATCTTCGGCCACTTCATCGAGCAGGTCACTGACGGTGCCAGCAAACGCATCCAACCCAAGGCGAGGTTCTTCGATGCTGACAAATTGCGGGTTCTCATCGTTGAGCCGTGGCTGCAGGCGGACGGTCTCTTTGAAACGCAATCGCAGCCCCTCGTGCTCCACTTCGTTGACTTCAAGCGGCGATAAATCCAGTGTCCCTATCGATTCCAGATCGAACATGCTTATTATGTCCCCATTTTCGTCGCGGGAAACTCGGCCAGTGATTTGAATCGTCGACTTTCGGTTCTCTAGCAGAAAATCTTCCATCGCGTCCTGGTAGGTCGCCTTCAGTTGCCGGTTCGACCCGATCGGAAGAATCGTAATCTGGCGGTCTGCAAAGTTGACTTCGATCAACTCGCCATTGACTGTTTCGCGATCCGGCTCGGTTTTGGTCGGTGCATACATCTTCCGTACCAGCCGTTGCCAATTGTCATCCATCCGGATCGTGGTGCCATTCCGCGAGAGGTCGAGTCTCCACCCGCTTCCCAGCTTCGGAGCCAACTGCTGAAACGCATCTACCACTCGCTTTCGAATGGCGGTGTCGGGAAGATATTCAGCCACCTTGTCACGCTGCTGCGACTGCAGGGCGCCTGCGATGCCCTCTAACGTGCCGAGCACATCGTTCACCTGCTCTATGGTCGCCAACTGCGGCTGGACCGATTCAACAAACGTGGGAAGGAGGTAGCTCCCCGATTGAGGGACTTCGCACTTCAACTGATAGCGCTGCTCGATCTCGGCCGGAATGCGGGCCCTGCTCTTGATGTCCTTCTGCTCTTTCGCCAAAGCGATCAGCCAGATGGCTCGCTGGGCCCCCTCAAGCGTTTGGATCAGCACCGATGCCGGGACGGCAGGTTTGGCATCGGCAGCCCGCGAAAAGCGGAACTGCAAGCGCCGACCCTGGTCATCTGCTTCCGGCACCCCTTATGAACACTCCTTCTTCATCTTAATAGTCTTCATGCGCCCAGCGGTGGTGATCGTTCTTTTTTCAGACGGACAACCATCGTATCGACTTTCAGAGCAACTTGCTTCAGTCTCCCCCGAAGTGACCCTGCCGGGGTTCGGCTTTGTTCGGGCGTTCAGTTGTCAAGGAATTCTTGACGACTGCGGCCACGCGGCGGCGGCGCGCTCGGCAGGTAGGCCCGCCCCGCGGAACGGGGGGCATCCACAACGTGGGCATCCTCTAGATAGAGAAATCCGGTGTTGTCTGCTCCAGCAGGCAACAATCACGCGCGCGTGAAAGCACTCCGTGTGCCGATCCAGTGGGGTAGAGTCCCGAAGTCCGCGTGGAGTCCGGACGCCAAAACGACGCCCGTGGCGTCCACGGCGTGATCTAGCCGTGTGTTTCCGTCGTTCCTGCCTGCAAGCGATTGATATTTCTTACATAGCATGGAAGAGGTCGACGGTTCGAACCCGTCCAGGCCCACCAAAATCCCACTATCCAAAAACTCCGCTGCGGATACGGTGAGGACTTTCTGTCCATTCCTGCGTCCATCCTCGAAGCCAAGGTGCCCTAAGGTCCCGAGCGGTCGAGGCGTGACGAGGTTTCTTTCTGGCTCTTGCGCAGGGCGCAAAAGGATGTGAACGCCGTGCGCTAGCGCGCCATACGGCATAGCCGTATACAATTCATGTGAGACACGTCATTCGGAGCAGCCGTTAGGAACGGGGCGGCTGGCCGGTTGCTGCGGCCTACGGCGCAACAGGAAATGGAAGAGTCTATCGTCGCCGCTCCTGAAGAACATCCGCTCATGGCTGGCACTGGTGGCTTTCGATAAGCACGGTGGCGTTGGCAGGGAAGCGGCAAGAGTGGCGGCGTGCGGGTGATTTACTACTACATGGTGTGTCCCGGCTTGATCTTCCTCGCCGACCTGTACGCCAAGAACGAAAAGGAGAATCTGACCCATGCGGAACGAAATGAGCTCCGGAAAATCGCCACGGAAATCCAGCACGATTTCGGCAGCCAAGGCCAGCGGAAATGAGGGCACGCTTGGGGAACGTCTGCTCGACTCAATGAAAGAACTGCGTGCGCATCTGCGTGGCGAGATTCAGTTGAGCGAGACGGTTTACCACCTCCCACCTGAGACGGACGTCAGGGCACTGCGAGAGAAGCTTGGTCTGTCCCATTTGGATTTCGCGGCGCTGTTCGGCTTCAACGTGCGGTCCCTGCAGGACTGGGAACAGGGTCGCCGGCAGCCTGAGATACCAATCCGTGCGTATCTAGTGCTTAATTGCATAAGTTAATGATCGTATTTCGAAGCTGGCTACCGCGAAC
>CAYLPH010000010.1:0-162039 GCA_964385495.1 uncultured Candidatus Solibacter sp. | reverse complement strand
GGCGGCTTGCTGCGCGTCCTTGATGTCCTTCTCGCCATCCTGCTTGCCGGCGCCGGACTTGCCTTCCTGGGCGGCCTGCTTCTCGCCACCGGCGTCGGACATCTTGCCCTGTGCGTTCTGATTCTTCGAGGCGCCCTCGCCCTGCTGCTCGCCGGCTTCGTCGCTCTTGGCTTGGCCTTCGCCTTGCTTGCCCGGAGACGGCGCGCCCTTCTGGCCCTGTTTCTGCGCCGAGGCGGATTGGTTCTGGCCCTTCTGCGACGCCGCGTTCTGCTTGCCCGATTCGCCCGCCTGCGGATTCATCTTCAGACGCGACATCATGTTCTGCATGGCATCGCGCATCTTGTCCATCAGCGAGGAGTTGTCGGCGTTGTTGTTCTTCGAAGCACTGTCTTTATTGGCGCCTTGCGAAGGCGACTTGGCATTCTTTTGCGGTCCGCCGCCCTCTGCGCCC
Source organism: uncultured Candidatus Solibacter sp. (assembly GCA_964385495.1). Classification (GTDB taxonomy): domain Bacteria; phylum Acidobacteriota; class Terriglobia; order Bryobacterales; family Bryobacteraceae; genus CADEFT01. The sequence goes on along the minus strand of CAYLPH010000010.1, from coordinate 161,588 downwards.
TGTTCCTGCTGGCCGCGCTGTTCGCCACCCTGCTCGCCCTGGCCCTTCTCGCCTTCCTCGCCGGCCTGGTCGCCGCCTTCCTTGGCGGCGGATTGGCCTTCTTTACTCATCTGGGCGTCTTTGCCGGCGGGCTCATCGGTGGGGACCGCCTCGGAGGCGAGGCTGTCTTCGGCCTTCTTGCGCTCGCCCTTCTGTTCGGAGGTGCCATCGTCTGGAACCTGGATGGTCTCGGCGCCATCGGACAGTTTGGGCTTCGGCGGCACGTTGGCTTTGGCGATTTGCTCGGGCGTCTGCAGTAGCGTGTCGAAGGGCATCCGCACCAGCGGCTGCTTAAGGTCGAGCGAGCCGCGCATGCCGTAGCGAATGACCGCCAGCGACCCCGCCATCGCGACCAGAGCCAGGCATGCATAGGCCTGCCGCGGCATCCTTAAAGGAGATGCCAGTTGCGCATCGGCCTCGCCGGCCAGACGAGCGGCCACCCGGCGCTGCGCCGCCACCAGTTCCGGGGCGGCCTTGTAGTTCGGATTGCCTTCGGAGAAATAGAGCGCGGTGGACACGGCATCGTGGAAGCCCAGTTTCTGGTCCACTTCCTGGGCCACCCAATAGCGGCTGGGAATGCGCTCGCGAATGCGCAGCAGGCCGAGCAGCAGCGTGATGCCCAACAGCAAGGCGGGCCAATACCACGACAGCACCTGCGTGCCCGCCAGCAGCAGCAGGATAACGCCCGCGAAGGCGGCAACCAGCGCCAGGGCGCCTTGCTCCAGCACAAGCTGTGCGATGGTGCGCCGCCGCACACGGCTAATCAGGCTTTCGAGAATTCCCGCTTCGTCCACAGTTACTCACTCGCTAGCGTATCACGCACGCTGGGAGCCTAGCCGATGGAGCGAGTTTGCACGTGGAACGGTTACGCTCTACCGAACCGATCTCACGGAAGCAGCTTGCGACGGGTTTTGCCCCCAAAGCTCAGCCGAATGATAAACTTGCTCACCGATGCACATGATGCACAGGATACTGCTTCGCGTCACTCCCACTGCAATCTGTTCGCTACTCTTTGTGGCGATTACCCCGACCCTTGGCTGGACGGCAGCTTGCGTCACTGCGACCTCCTCGTGTACTGAGTGGATCTCAGGACCGTCAAATCCATCTCGCCTTCTGGTCTACAGATCACATCCACTGAGGGCCCGCAACGAACAACTTGACTTCGCAAATCTTGAGCGCCAGCTCAACATTACTCACGCGGAAATCAGCAAAACGAGCTAACTTCAAACAGCGTCTGGATGGCGAAGCCTGGCTTCGATCTCCGTTCCGAACATCCGATAGTGCTTCATGTTCCAGGTGCAGATCACGGTAGCGTCGGCCTTGACCGCGCAGCGAGCAATGAGGAAATCGTAAAGGGTTCCACCAGCAATTCCGGCAGCGGCGGCTAGCCGGAGCGCGTCTCGATACTCTTCGGAGGTCAAGCTCACCACCGCGAGATGCTCTTCGATGTTCTCAATGAACAGACGCACCTGCCCTGGGGAAGCACGATGGGGAGTCGGAAGCCGGGTAAGCGTGGCGTAGAACTCTGCCAAGCTATGTACGGCGCAAGCTGCGGCCTCGGGCCAGCACTGGAGCAAGGCATTACGGCTGGCTGGATGGTGGGGATGCCCGGTGAGAAAAGCCGGAACCAGGACAGACGTATCGAGGAAACGCATCAGCTGGCTTGTCCGAGATTGCTGAGATCCCGCTCACCACGCAAGGCTTCCATGGTATCGCTGACGGTTTCGGCGGAAAGCGACTCGCCAGACCGCAACGCCCACATCCCATCCTCGAGCTTGACTAGGGCCGGAGACACCCGGGCGTCGCGAACGGGCTGTCTTGCAATCAGGGCTTCGCGCACCAGTTCATCCAGCGGCACGCCCCGGGCTTGAGCCTCAGCCAGGTAAGCCTGCTCGACATCCGGCGGAAGATTGAGCGTGACGGTCATGAAATTCTACCCTTGTAAACAGGATAACTCCACGGCGGAGGGCACCAGAGGGTACTCTGGCGCTGATGCTACTGGGCAGCGCTAACCTCCTGGAATGGGGCAGGACGCTACTTTGTTTCTGACAGAACTGAGATAGCTTCCCTCTAGGATCGCACAAGCGAATGAAAAAGTAGCACCACGAGGCATCGGGTGACATCTTTCTAAGCGAGCCGGAAGAACCGGCAAACCTCACGTAAGTCAAAGCTGAACAGTCAGATAGGAGAACTCACATGAAACGTATTGCACTCGTTGTGTCTTTACTGGGGCTGTCGTTGTCCGGCAACGCCGCTGCCGCGGATATCGTGGACACCGCTGTCGCGGCGGGCAGCTTCACCACGCTGGTGAAGGCCGTTCAAGCCGCTGGTCTGGTCGAAACACTGAAGGGACCTGGGCCGTTCACGGTGTTCGCGCCCACCGATGAAGCCTTCGCGAAGCTGCCGGCGGGCACGCTGGAGGGGCTGCTGGCCAATCCGGCGAAGCTGAAGGCCGTGTTGACCTATCACGTGGTTGCGGGCAAAGTGATGGCCGCCGACGTGGTGAAGATCAAATCGGCCAAGACGGTGCAGGGCTCCTCGGCCAAGGTCACGGTGAAGGGCGGCAACGTGATGATCGACAAGGCCAACGTAGTGAAGACGGACATCGCCACCGACAACGGTGTGATTCACGTCATCGACGCGGTGATTCTGCCGAAGATGTAGCTTGGACCTCCTCCAAAACCGGGTCGCCGGCTTCGATAACGCCCTCCTCAATGACGGCGAGATAGTAGCCGCTTCGGCCCGTTTTTTTCATTTTGGCGAGAATATCCGTGGAGCCGACGCGGGTCGCCAGCTTCATGCACGGGGTTCGGCGCTTGGTTACTTCAAACAGCGCCGTGCCGATCCGCAGACGCATACCGGGCCTCAAGTCGTCTTCGAGGATCCCGCTGGTGGTGAGGTTCTCGCCGAGCCCGCCATAGGGCAGGCTGGCTTCGGGGAACTGCTCGAGCCAATACGGGTAGTGCTCGGAAGGATAGAGATAGACCGCCTGGTTGGGACCGCCGTGATAGCGCTTGTCGGCTTGGTGATCGCCCTCCAGCCCCAAGGTCCGCACCCGCACGGGGCCTGCGAGAGGCCTTTTGTAGATACCCGTCGTCGTGGGCTTTCCACTCAACTGCATCGTCTCAATGGCACCCACCTGAATCGAAACAACACGCCCCTGCATACTGCCATGATACGCTGACGCCTATGCGTGGTTTGACGTTATTGTTAGCGGCATCGCCGCTGCTGGCCTTGCATCCGGTGCTGGAGTTAGCGGATAAGAGTCCGCAGTCCGCCGAGTTCCGGCAGGCGATTGCCGGGGTGATGAAGGAAGACGAGATCAAGGCGGGCACGGCTGTGTTCGGCGAAGGCGCCGACTTCCTCTGGGTCGTCGAAGCCGATACGCGCCCGCACCTGATCGTGAACGATGTCCCCTACGGCACCTTATCGCCGATTCAGGGCACAAAGCGGTTCTACTATCGCGGCAAGCTCAAAACCGGCACCTCCCACAACTTCAACTACCTGGTGGCGGGCAAGGCGATGGGCGGACGCACGGACGTCGCGGCGTACCTGCCCGACAGCTACGAACAGCCGGGCGTGCCGCAGGGCAAGCTGTCGGAGAAGCTGACCCATACCTCGAAGATCTATGGCGGCATGACCAGCGACTACTGGATCTACGTACCGGCGCAGTACGAGGCTTCGAAACCCGCGGCGTTGATGGTGTGGCAGGACGGCCAGGGGCACACCGATCGCAACGGCGCGGCGCGTACGCTGAACGTAGTGGACAACCTGATTCATCAGAAGAAGATTCCCGTGATGATTCTGGTGCTGATCAGCCCTGGCATGAAAGGCCAGGAGCGCATGCGCAGCATCCAGTACGATACGGTGAACGACACCTACGCCCGTTTCCTGCGCGACGAGATTCTGGCCACCGTGCAGGCCAAATACAACATCCGCAAGGATGGCTATAGCCGGGCGATTGGCGGCAACTCGTCGGGTGGCATCTGCGCGTTCAACGTGGCGTGGCAGCAGCCGGATCAGTTCACCCGTGTGCTGTCTCGCATTGGTAGCTTCACGAGCATCCAGTGGAAGCCCGGCACATTGGAGGGCGGAAACGTTTATCCATTCAAGATCCGCAAGGAGCCGAAGCGCAACATCCGCGTCTGGCTGCAGGATGGCAGCGAGGACCACGAGAACAGCCATGGAAGCTGGCCGCTGCAGAATGTGCAGATGGCGAACTCCCTGAAGATGATGGATTACGACTATAAGTTCAGTTTTGGGAACGGGACGCACAGCGGGTCGCAGGGGAGCGCGGAGTTGCCTGCGGCTTTGGCGTGGCTGTGGCGGGATTACGATGCTGCCAAGACGGAGCAGGCGTTCACCCAGGAGCCGGGCGAGAAAGAGAAGCCGCTGTACCGCATTGTGAAGCTGAACCGGGAGTAGTAGGGTTCAAGGGCGCGTGCCGATGGCGTAGAGCGCGGCGGCAGTGCGCAGGTACATGACGTTATCGGCGATGGCGGGAGTGGCGAAGATGTCTTCGCCGAAGTCGGCCACCGCTTCAACTTCCCACTCCGCCGCAGCCTTCAGCGTGATCACCTTACCGTGTTCGCTGAAGGCGTACACCTTGCCGGCCGCAGCCACGGGCGAGGCGTAGTAGCCTTCCAACGCGCCGGTGAGGCGTCCTTGTTTGTGGACCTCGCCGGTGGCGGCGTTCAATGTGGTGAAGATGCCGCCCGTGCGCACCAGATAGAGCACGCCATTGTAGAGCAGCGGCTGTGGCACGTCGGGCAGCGACTTGTCGAAGCGCCACAGGATATGCGTGCCGGTGATATCGCCAGTGCCGCCGAGCTTAATGGCCATCATGCTATTGCGGGCAGCGCGGCGGGCGCGGTAGAAGCTCCAGTCGCGGGCGTTGAGCGCGTCATCGTGATCGAGATCGATAGCGCCCCAGCTTCCCGAATGCTTCAGGTCCGGCGGCACTTCGCCTTGCTGCAGTTTACCGTCGCCGTTCTGGTCGGCGATCTTGATGACGTCTTCAAACGGAGGCAGATCCTTTTGTTGGCCGGGGTCGCCACCGGGGGCCCAGCCGTTGAAGTAGAGCGTATCGCCGGCGATGAGCGGCGCGGATTTGGGCTGCCACGTCAGGCCGCGCAGCCACCAGCGCTTTTCGCCGGTTTCGAGCGAATACGAGATCATCTGGTAGGCGCCAGGCATGATCACTTCGCCGGGCTTGCGCTTGGGCTGCCAGATGGCGGGCGAGGAGAAGGAATGGGTGAAGTCGCTCCGATCGGCCTTCCAGAGTTGCTTGCCGGTGTCTTTGTGGATGGCCATGAGGAAGGCGTTGGTGTCCTGATCGCAGGCCAGGATCAGGCGATGTCCGGCAAGTACGGGCGAGGCGGCCATACCGTGTAGATTCGAGAAGGGGCCGAGCGGCAGACGCCAGCGCTCCTTGCCGTCGAGCGTGTAACTGATAAGGCCGAAGTCGCTGAAGAAGACATAGAGGTTCGCGCCGTCGGTGACCGGTGTGGGCGAGGCGGGGTGATTCAAATCGTGCCGCTTCTCGCGGCGGGCCTCGGAGATGGTTTGGCGCCAGAGAAGCTTGCCGGTGTCGCGGGCCAGGCAGAGCGTTTCCAGTTGCTCGGGTGCGGCGGCGGTGAGGCAGATCTTATTGCCGGCGAGGATGGGCGAGGATTTCCCAGCCGGGAGAGCGACGCGCCAGAGGACATTGTTGTTGGGGCCGAAGGTGGAGGGCAGGCTGGTGTTGGGCGGGGCAACGCCGTGGCCATTGGGGCCGCGAAGCATGGGCCAATCGGCGGCGAGGGTGAGGAAGGGAAGAAGGATGAGGAGGGAGAGGCGCACAGCGGGTAGTGTATCGCTGCCGGGGGCCGTCGCGGGGGGAGGGGTTATGGGGCAGGTAAGCCTTGAGCTTGTAGGTAGGCTTTGACGCACGCGGAGAAGAGCTTATCCGGGGCCTGGGCGTCGAGCAGATCCTGATACAGGCCGGCAGCGCTGTGCAATTCCCCTTTCGCCTGGGCCACCCGGCATCGCAACAATAAGACCTCGACCCAGGCAAGATGCGCACGCCGCATTGGTTCGAACTTCTCGTCCAGCCGCAGTTCCTCCACAAGTAGTCTTGCCCCGCACCGTGCGCCCACGTGGAACTGCCCCCCGCCACTCGATGTGGTTTCCTTACCTTTCGTTAGGAGGATCGCGGGCCCTGGATAGGGCTTGCGAATGGAGATCATCGCGCGACGGTTATGGCCATTTCCGATGCAGCTTTCCGGATCGCATCGAGCAACTTCTGGTCCTCTGGCAGAACGGCCGTTGGGAGGGCCTCTACTTGCTCATTCAACATGGACAGTGTCGATTCCTCCTCCTGGGTGAGACTGTCCTTGCGAATCAGCGCCCGCCTCCTTTCCAAAAGGTCCTCGACCTCGGGTGCGTGGACGGGTTGATTGCCGAACAGATCGCTGGCGAGAATCTGATCCACGCGCCACTTGCGGATGAAGTCTACGTCATTGTCGATGATGACGCGGTCACCCTCGCGCCGGAGGAGGGCAAGGTTGGCGTTGGGTGCCGCTTGCACGATAAGTGGGCTGTGGGCGGTAACGATGAATTGAGTTTGTTGGAACGTCAATGTAAGTGCATCAATGAGGCTTCGCTGCCAGCGAGGGTGAAGATGAAGATCAATCTCATCCACCAGGACGACCGCGGGTTCCGACAGCGGGTCCTCACAATCGGCATAGCGCTCAAACATCCGCGCCGCGAAGTCAAGAATCCAGGCCATCGCCGAACGATAGCCGAAGGCCAGCTCTTTGAAGGGTACCCAGCCATCGTCTGTGCGCGCCTCCAGATAGGGTTGCTGCGGGTTGACGTTCGGCCGAAGATCGTGGACTCCCGGGATCAGCCGGTTGCATAGCGCCAGTGTGATCGCTTCCAGACGCGCTGCACTCGGCTGATTGCCCGATTTTGCCGCGTAGTCTGTCCTCAAATACCACTCCTGGGGATCGGGCAATTCGGCTGATTCATCCAGCAGGGTTGCACAAGGGCCAATCTCCTTTGCAGACACAGATGCATTGGTTCGGCTACCTCGTCCAGCACCATAGCCGTAGCAAAACGGACGCCCTATGCTGAGTCGCAACGGTTCCATCGCGACGAAGGGAACTATCCAAATGTCATAAGCGGGCCATTGGTATGCTTGGCCATCCGCAATGGCGCGCAGTAGCGTCGTTTTCCCGGTTCCATTCTCGCCGAGGATGACTGTCCAACCTTTGCCAGGGGGCACGGCGAGATTCGTATCCCGAAGACAACGCAATGCTTCGATGGTTATGGCGCCGACGTAGGCATCCTGCCGGAACAGAGCCTTTTCGTCTGCCGCGCCGAGGTGTGCATTCTCCGCCATCGCCCATCATACCCCGCTTACCCAGAGAATCCCGTGCTGCTGCCGTTTCAGCGTTCCCCAACTCCCCTTACCGGCGATGACGAAGGCAGTTCGGCTGGTATGCCCGCCTCCGCGACAACAAGTATTATGGCTTCAGATACTCATCCAGAAGCGCTCGCTCGCGCTCCAAATCGGCCCAGCTATAGGGGACCTCTACGCCATGGTCCTTCAGAAACTGATCCAGTTCCAGTCGCGACAAGCCGAGAAATCTTCCCAACTGCGCCTCGGTCCACAAACCCTCCCGAAGCGCGGCCAACCCAAGCGCTTCACGCGACAGTGCGGTGGCCCGGTTGCCCAATCGGGCGGCCAACTCTTCGGGAACTTCCAGCGTTATCGTCATGGCCTATGCCCATCATACCCGCCAACCTAGAAAATCCGTTCCTGCCGTTTCAGCGTCCCGAAGCTCCCAATATTCGCGATCACGAAGGCAACCCGGTACTGGTTCTCGTTTCTCGTACCGAAGCTGAACCGCCGGTATTGCATCGACAACCCGCAGCAATCGAGGTTATAGCCCACCTGCGTCGTGATGAACTGCATCTGGCCTTCGCGGAAGTCGTAGAAGGCGCTGAAGGCGGCGCTCCAGCCTCGCCGCTGTTCGTTCCCAATCCCCACCAGGCCGCGGAACTGGTTGTACGGCGGCGAAAGGTTCGGCACTCCGTTGATATAGGCATGCCCGACGGAAACGAAGTACTTGCCGAAGCGGTTATCCACGGTCACCGTGGAGTTGGTGAATCGGCGCAGCAGCGGGTCGTAGTCCTGGCGCCACTCGATGGCCATGGGTCCGGGCGCCGGGCTCAGGCGTAGCGCGGAGACAACCGGGGAATAATTGCGCGGGCCGTTGAAGAACGTATAGCCGGTAATCTGCGTCCCGCTCAGGAAGACATTGCGCGCGTCTTCGGTGATGGCGCCGCCGAAGGTGGGATCGAAGTAACGGCGGTGCCAGATCTGCCAACTGAGAGCCTCCCAGGTGGCGCCGGCCTCGTTCTTGACGTAGACGCGGTTGGTTAGCGACAGCTCCATCTCGCGGGTGTTGGTCAGCAACTCGGTCTCGTCAAAGCGGATCAGCTTCTTGAAATCCTCGATGCCGCTCACCTGGCGGAAGCCGATGCGCGGTTCGATGACATGCTTCATCTTCACCCCCAGCCATTTGGGGGCGTCCATGACCTTGGCGAGCGAGGGCGGCACCAGATCGACGCCGAGTTCGCGGGTGGACCGGCGGATGTTGTCGCCGCGGACGGTCTGGCTGCCGGCGTCGAACTGCGAAGCGACGAACGTCTCGCGCACCGAATAAGACGGCAGAATGCTCCAATCCTTCCAGCGGAAGGCGGTCATCACGCGCGGTTCCAGGTCCAGGCGCTGGACGAAGGCGCGCGTCTGGAACAGCGGCTGGTTGCGGCGCAGCAGACCGGCCGAGCTTTCGAGCGAAACCCAGACCGGGATCTTGTCCCAGATCTGGCGGTCGCGGCTGTTGAACTCGATTTGGGGCAGGCGCCGGATGGTGATACGGTCGCCGACGGAGGACTGGTAGTTTTCCTTGCGGGTGAAGGCGATGTTGACGCCGTAGCTGGACCAGTGCTTGGTGACGAAACCCACTGACTGTACTTCAGAAAAGATAGCTTCGTTAAAGTTTTCCGTGAAGGCTTGGCGGAAGGTGAAATTGGACAGATAGTTGACGGCGCCGCGGGCATACCAACCCTTGCCCAGCTCGCTATGGCCGTCGAAGGAGATCAGGTAGCCGCCCTGTTTGAGGCGGCTGCCGTCGTCGAGCAGCAGGCCCTTGTCGTTCACGCCGTAGAGGAAGAAGTTGAAGTCGGAGCCATGGCGGGGCTTGCCGCGGAAATCGACCGTGTGGGCCAAGCCGCGGGCACTGAACCACTGGCCGCGGTACATGGCGTCATAGCTGCGGTTAATGGCCCAGTAGTAGCCGAGGGCGGCCATCGTACCGCGGCGGGAACTATTGCCAATGCTGGGCGTAAGAAAGCCGGACTTGCGGGGGCGCTTTTCCAGGCTTTTGTAGAACTTGGGGGCGTACAGCAGGGGCACGCCGCGTACTTTAAACCACGCGCGGTGGGCTACGGCGCGCTGGTTGGGGATGATGTCGAACTTGGGCGCCACCAGCTTCCAGGTGGGCTTGGGAACGCGGCAGTTGGTGACGAAGCCGTCGTAGAGGATATAGCGGTCCTTGATGCGCTCGGCCCACTTGCCTTCAAAGACAAACGGGTTGGTGGTGTTAAGGACGCCGGGGCGGGGGTCGATCTTGGCGGGGGAACTGCCGCGGACGTCATAGAACTTGCCGGTCTCTTCGCTGACGTTGTAGTCGATGCGGCTGGCGTGCAGGTCTTCCCCATTGAGGAAGTGATGGAAGTGGACATTGCCGCGGGCTTCGGCATCGCCGGACTCTTCGTCGTAGTCGATCTCGTCGGCTTCGAGGAGGGTCTCGCGGGTCTCGACCTTCGCCTTCCCCCGCAGTTTGTGCTTCGATCCTTGGGAATCCTGGACCAGTGCGGATATGTACACATCATTGGGACCCGGCGCGTTCGGGCGAACCGGTTTCAGGCCGGCGTTCGGATTGATGAAGGCGCCGGGGGAAGGAGCGGCGGTGGGCCGGGGCGGGAACATTTGGCCGTGAAGGGGCGGTTGGCAGAGGGAAACCAACAAGATACAGAGAAATAGTCCGTGACAAAAGAGTCGAACTATGTTACTAAAGTCATGAGGGTACTGAGCCGATCTACCCAGAGGGGCCAACTCGGTACACTAGCACGCTCGATTCATCGCACGCAAGGTGCTACGGGCGAACCGGCGGCGGTTGGGAAGCCGGGGAACCGGGGCGGTTCACAAGAGGGAAGGAGCGGCTTCGGCCGGACGCCAGATGATCTGCCGGTATTGCAGTGCGAACAACAACGATCACGACCACCGTTGTGGTAAGTGTGGACGGCGGCTGTACATTGCCGCGGCGCGTCCGGAGGTGATTCCGCCGGCATCGCGGGCCGCGACGGCTCGGGTAATGGTGGCCGAACAGGTGGTAGAAGCGAAAGGGCGCCAGGAAGTTCCCGCCGACGGCGCTCCGCGACAGGGCACTCTGTTCGCAGGCGCCCGCGAAGAAGGGCCGTACCTGGTGCGAAACTCCGAGATGGCGCAGGCCCGCCGCGAGGTACTGGCGCGATTGTCGCAGGCCGCACCAGCGCAGCGTCCGGTGGCGCGGCCAACCAATCAGCAACAGCGGATTCCTTTCGCCCAGACGGCGCGGCCGGAAGACGCCCTGAGCGAATCCGGCATCTACTGTGCCTCGCCGGTGGCGGTGCCGGTGCATCGGGCGCTGGCCGGTGCGATCGATTCCAGCATGGTGCTGCTGGCTGTAGCGCTGTTTGGCGGGATTCTCTGGATGGCGGACGTCCGGCCGGTGCTCGACCAGATCACCCTGCCGGTGTATGTATTCGCGCTGGCGTTCACCACGGTGATTTACCAACTGATGTGGGCGCTGGCCGGCATGGATAGCATTGGGCTACGTTGGGCGGGGTTACGCACGGTGACATTCGACGGCGCGCTGCCTGACGTGGAGCGGCGGCTGTGGCGGTTGATGGCGCTGGCCATCAGTGCGACGCCGCTGGGTATGGGCCTGCTGTGGGCGTTGGTGGATGAAGAATACCTGGCTTGGCACGACCACATGTCGAAGACGTTTCCCACGTTGCGCCGGATGCCGTTAGCGCCACGCGGCCGCAAGTAAGCGGGGAGCACGGGGGACGTGCTCCCTTTGCTGTTGCTACATCTCCAACACGTTCACGTCAAACCGTTCCGGTGGCAGCGCGCTGACCGGAGCCGGATTCTTGCTGGCCCAAGCCTGGTACGCCGAGTTGCCCACCGAGTCGTTCAGGTAGAACAGGAACTGGTTCGAGAAGAAGGAGATTGGGGGCGGCTGGCGGAAGGTGAGGCGCAGCCCGACCGCCTTCTCGACATCCACGCCATCGGTGCGGACTTCCTTGTCTTCGAGCAATTGGACGAAGCTGGAGCGTCCGGCATGGGGCCAGATATCGTTCTGCAGCAGGTGGCGCAGATCCGGCCGGGCGCCGAAGGTGATCTCGCACTGGCGGATCCATTCGAGGATGTCGTCACCCCAGCGCCAGTGGAGCACCAGGCGCTGGTATTGCTCCACCAGATTGATGGCGAGCTCGAATCGCCGCTGCTCATGGAGGGCATTGTCATTGGAGCCGGGAAGCATATCTTCGCTTTCCACGATACCGGCAGCCATGTCGACGATGCGGTCGAGACGTTTCAGGTGGAGGGTGCGGTGAACCAGCAACGGAGGGAGTTCGTGCCGTTTATCGCCTGGAATCTCGAGAAAAGAGCGATCACCAAGGATGTCCATTTTGCCTAGACCTCACAAAGGGTAACCTTTCCAGAACAACGAGGTGGTACGGTTTGGGACACAGGGTATCACAGCCCAACGGGCTATTTCTACCCCTAATGCGCTTATCGGCTTAAACAAGGAGAAGGAATAGTCCACGTACATGCGGGTCCTCTTGTGCGTAAGACGGTTAGAACGTGCAACCCGTTGCAGCAGGCCTGTTTCCGCCGGGGCCCTTCCGCCGTCAATGACATCTCCGTTTCGAACGCCGCCGCAACCCATGCGCCCAAAAAAAAACGCGGCCCCCGAAGGGACCGCGTTTTAAGCGGAGTGACTTAACCGCTACCGGGCTTAGCCGCGGCGGCGGGACAGCAGGCCGAGGCCGACCAGAGCCGAACCGAGAAGAGCGAAGGTGCTCGGCTCGGGAATGCCGCTGGTGTTGATTTCGGTTGTGTCGTAGAAGACGCTGGCCACTGCGCTGGGCAGAACCAACTGGCTGCCATTGGCCGCGCCGGTGACCGTGACGGAGAAGCCGCCGACGACGTCAAGGTTGGCGAGGGCGCTCACCGCGTTGGCCTGCTGGGTGCCGGTGCTGCAGGACGGGGGGAAGCCGCTGGTGGTGCAGGTGAGGGTGAGGACGGCAGGATTGGTATAGCCGCCATTGTTGGTGGTGGTGGCGATGGCGCCGTAGGCCGTCGTGGTCTGACCGCCAGTCACGCTGCCATTGGCTTGGACGATGATGTTCAGAGACGTAAACAGGATGCCGTCGCCACCGGTGCCTTGACCGGCACAGGTGAAGACCGTCGCAGTTGGGCCGCCAGTATTGGTCACGTCGCCGGTCGGCGTCGGACTACACTGCACGAGCGCTCCAAACATGTTCGAGCTGCCGGCCAAGAGGGCGGCGAGCAGGAAGAATTTTTGCATTGATCGAACCTCCGAGAGAGAGTGTTACGGAAACTACCCTCCCTAGAATAGTGAGCACTTGTACGCAAGTCAAGGGCTTCGGCGGCGGAAAGTTCGAAGAATTATAGTGTTGCAGCGAACGACGGGTTAGCGAACGTCTTATTTTGTGTGTTTCCGCTCATACCGGCAGCGCTGTAGGGCCGCTGCTCTCCCCCGAACTGGCCGGGTATGAGGCGGGATACGGATGGAGGCGCCCCGGATTTGCCGCCGGGGCGCCCCTGCGATAGGTCCCAGGCCTACCTGCGGCGGCGGGCGAAGACGCCCAAACCCACCAGAGCCGAGCCGAGAAGAGCGAACGTGCTCGGTTCCGGAATGCCGCTGCCGGTATTGATCTCGGTCGTATCGTAGAAAACGCTCGCCACCGCGCTGGGTAGCAGTACCTGACCACCGTTGGGGCCTCCTGTGACGGTGACGGTAAAGCCGCCAATTACGTCAAGGTTAGCAACGGCGGAGATCGCGTTCCCCTGCACGGTGCCCGTGCTGCAGGACGGGGGGAACCCACTGGTCGTGCAGGTCAGGGTGAGAACGGCGGGATCAGTGTAGCCGCCACTGTTGGTGATGGTGGCGGTTGCGCCGTAGGCTGTCGCGGCTTGACCGCCGGTGACGCTGCCATTGGTCTGAACGATGAGGTTGAGAGACGTGAACAGAATGTTGTCGCCGCCGACGCCCTGACCAGCGCAATTGAATACGGTGGCGGTGGCACCGTTGACGTTGGTGATATCGCCGACGCTGGGTGAGCACTGTACTAGCGCACCGAACATGTTGGTGCTGCCGGCCAAAAGGGCGGCGAGCATAAAGAACTTCTGCATGGATCGAGCCTCCGAAACGAGAGATGATGCAAACTACCTTCGACAGGATAGGCGACAATGGGTGCCTGGTTCAAGTCAGGAAGTGTTGTAAATGATTTAGAATGATAACCTTAGATTGTATACCCCTCATTTGAGGGGAGAGGTATGCCGGGAGGGACTACAGCCTTTCCCCTACCAAAGGTATTGCTTCGCGGTCTCCCGCCGGTGGTGTCCATCCAGGATGTGCACCACGCGGATCTTCTTCAACCGCGCCGGTGACAACTGGCCCAGCGGAATGTAAATGATCTTCTTGCCCACATGGTTCGCTATCGTACGGAAGATCGACCGGGGCGGGCGCGGAGCTGCGTAGACCACGTACTTCTCGACAGAGTAATCCAGCGCCGCCATTAGCAGCCGCTCCGGTTTGGACTCGGCTGTCTGGTAATCCGGATCCTGCCAGATGTTGAACATACGCCGGGGGGGCAGGGTCAACAGTAAGCCGCCGTACTCCGCGCGGCCGATCCCCGGACCCGCCATGTTCTCAAACGGCTGGGTGGAGTAGAACGCCATGTCCGACTCGTTTTGGCCCTCACCCAACCACGTCGTCAGATAGGTATAGCGGTTCGCGTGATCCTCGTCGAAGACCAGCACCACGGCACCCACCTCGCCGTGGATGCGCTGCAGGTGCTTCACGAAGATAGTCCCCTGGTGCCAGTTGCGGATGGTCTCGCGGACATCAACGCCGTCGTGGAGCGACGTGGAGAACGGCTCGACGCGGCTGCGCTCCTCGCTGAGGATGCTCTTACCCTTCCTCTTTAACAACTGGCCGAAGCCTTCAATCACGAGGTCTTCGGGCGGATAGGAGCAGATCGTATCGCCATCCAACGCCTCGGCCCATTCCCCCGGCCGCTTTTCCTTCGCCCGTGGCTTTAACCCGGCCGGACGGGTGAGTTGCTTGGGGCGGGGAAGCCGGCGGCGGATGCGCACGCGGCGCGTATCCAGGTAAACCTCGGTGGCACTCAGGCGCAGCGTTTCAAGGGATGAGGTTTCTTGCTGCGCACTGTAGCGGTTGGCGGTCTGCCAGACCTCCCAAGCGAAGTTGTCATCGACGATGGAGCGGGCGGCAATGGTGAGGTCGTAGAGACCGGCAGTCAGATCGTTGGCGGTGCGGGCGAGGTTGCGCGAGTAGCGCGCGAGCAGGCGCCGGTGCCAGTGAACCACCTTATCCCCGGTGATGGCGGTGTAGTTCTGTTCGGCCTCGCGCAGCAGGTCGAGTTGGAAGCGGCTGCGCTCGGGCAGCGGCAGATGGGGGCTGCGGCGCCAGGTCTCATAGCGTTCCATCAGCCATGGCATCTCCACCGTGATCTCGGCCAGGCAATCGGGGTGCGGATTGATCAGGCGCACGCCTAGCGCCTCGGGCGGGCGTTCCGGCTCATTTTGGGGCTGCTCCATGGCGTCCAGCACGGCGTTGAGCACATTGAGGGATAGGACGACCAGAGTGGGGGCGAACGGATCGGCTCCCTGCAGCTTCCAGGCGAGGGCGGCGGCATGCCGCTCCAGCCCGGGGTGGCGCGGCTGGGGGAACAGGCGGTAGGCCTCGATATACTTGGCCAAGCCGGTGTAGGCGATCGCGGTGGTATCGGGGTAGTGGCCGGGGATGTGGGGGCGGTTGTGCTGGTCCGGCTCCAGGAATAGCAGCCGCGCGCCAATCTCCTGGGCGGTGCGGATGGCCTCTATAAAAGGATCGGCCGGTTCGACGGGGAAGTAGATGGCATCGTCTTCGTCGCTTTTGGGCGAGCACAGCAGCACCGACAGTTCGGGCAGCCGCCGCAGGGCCTGACGGAGGGCGGGTTCGAAGATAGAGGGCAGCTCGACCGCCACCACGCGCGGCATGGTTTCGAGCAGCGTACGGCGGATGGCGGCGGCGAATTCGGCGCGCCCCGGTACCACGGGGAAGTAGGTGAACTCCCCGCGCGTGAGGCTGTCGATCCCGCTAAGGCCGGGGAGCATAGCGGAGCGCTTCTTCGCCCAGGGTTTCGATGAGCGCCGTGTGCAGGGCCTGACGATACGTAATCTCGTCGAGCGCCAGCTTGCGCAGCTTGGTGGCGTAGCGGGCGATGTTCAACCCATCGCGTACTGTGTAGCGCTCCTCGGCGGCATGGGCGGTCTGCAGGAAATCGGTGACGTACTCCAGGATGCGCTCCTCGGAAAACGGGAGGTTCTCGCGCAGGATGGCGAGCTCCTCATCGCGTTCGGGGAAATCGATGAGGATCTGGGGCTGCAGGCGGGAGTGGATGTACTCGGGCAGATCGAAGGTGGAAGCGTCGTCATTCATGGTGGCGACGAGGCGGAACTCGGGATGAGCCTTGATCTTGACGCCGGCGACAATCGATTCGACATAACGCCGGTTATCGAGCAGCGGCGCCAGGCTCGCCCACGACTTCTCGCTCATCCGGTTCCCTTCATCCAAAATCGCCACCCCGCCCCGCAGCATCGCCGAAACCAGCGGCGACGCGACGTACCGCAGCTTGCCCGCGCCTTCAATCACTGGCGTGATGATGAGGTCCTCCGGGCGTGTATCGACGGTGGCCTGCATGATGTAAACGGGCCGGTTCAGGCGCTTGGCGGCGGCGTAGGCGAGCGTGGTCTTCCCCACGCCGGGCTTACCGATGAGGCGCGGGCTCATGGGAAGGTCGCGATCGTCCACCACCAGCCAGGCGGCCAGAAGCTGCCGCATGACGTCCGGCTGTCCCACCCATTCGGCCGATATCTCATCGGGGTGCGCCAGGTGTAGCGCAACGCCTTCCACTTCCGTGATCATCTTCCCCAATTCTGGCAGAAGGCGGCGCGCGCCGGACTAAGCAAATCTAGAAGACGCCGCTTGCCAATTGCCTGACAAACGGCAGATCGCCGTCGAGAAAGTCGTAGGAGAGCAGGTTTCCGCGCTCTTCCCAGGCGATCTGTTCGAACTCGAGAGGCTGCAGGTCGCCGCGGAAGGTCTTCACGGCCAGGAAGATCAGGAGGATGGAGACGCCCTTAGGGTACTGCACTTCATAGCGGGTGAGTTCGCGGCCGATGGTGGCGTCGACACCGAGCTCTTCCCGCAGTTCGCGAGCGAGCGCGACACGCGGGGTCTCGCCGGCCTCCACCTTGCCGCCGGGAAACTCCCACTTCAGTTCATGACGTGCGCCGGCCTTGCGCTGGCAGACCAGCACCTTGCCCTCGCGTTCCAGCAGCGCGGCCACGACGGGGATACGGTACGGCCGGGACACTCAGGCCAACCCCAGGGCATGGAACCGGCGCATCTCTTCGGCGTCGAGTTCGGGGAGCCGCTGCCAGTGCTGGCGGACGAAGGCCCAGGGAATGGAAAACAACTGCACGCGCGGGGCGAACTTGGCGGATTCCTGGATGAAGCAACTGTGGGTGCACCAGCAGTTGGCGGTGCGGATGGCGGCCACCTCCTCCCGCATGGGCTCGGACCGGAGCGCTGCCTGCACATCGTAGTCGAAGTCGGCCAGGGAGCCGATGGTGTCGCGCATTTCGCAGGACCGGAAGCGGCCGTTATGGTCCACCACCAGCGTGGTCTCGCCGGCCGTGCAGGGCATCGGCCAACGGCGTGGCCCTTCGAAACAGGCCTCATGGAGGTCGAAGTGCAGCTTGAGGTTTCCCAGGTAGAGGGCGGTGGCAAACGCGCGGATCCCCGGCGAGAGATGCGCGAATAGCTTCTTTGCGTAGTGGCGGTGAAAGGGCAGCAGGCGGCGATGCAACTCGGCCAGTTCGGCGGTGCTGAGATTCTTCAGGGTAGGGTCGGGCGCCTGCCCGCGCACGGCTTCGAAGTAGTGCCCGTCGATGCGCCCTTCGGCGGCCAGTTCCAAACCCAGGCGTACGATGTCGTGGTAGTTTTCGCGAGTAATAACACTGAGTACGTTGCGGCGCAGCCGGCGGATGTTTTTGTAGCGCGCTTCGGCCTGGGCGATGGTGTCCAGCGTGCGGCGGTAGTTATTGGGGACGCCGCGAATGGCATCGTGCGTGGCGCCTACTCCGTCCAGCGAGAAGTTGAGGTCGAGGGAGAACTCCTCCGGCGTATCGGCCAGCACGCGGTCGACGACAGGGAAGATCTTGTCGGGCAGCAGGCCGTTGGTGGGCAGATTCACATTCTTCACGCCGTTGTGATGGGCAAAGCGGGTGATGATTCCGGCCAGTTCGGGGCGTAAGAAGGGCTCGCCGCCGGAGAGCCACAGCTTTTCGAACGGCCCGGCGGTGTCCGACAGCTTCAGGATCTGCTCATAGGTAAGATCGTCGCGGCTGTTCAGCTTGTCCGAATAGAAGCAGGTGCGGCAGAGGGAATTGCAGCGGGACGTCACAAACAGGAATAGCGCCCGGAACCGGCGTGGACGGACGGCCTGCTTTAGGATGGGAAGGTAGCGGCCCGGCATGTATAGCGAACTTCTATTAGAGCACTTCAAGAATCCAAGGAACGTCGGAGAGTTGGAGGACCCGGCGGTGAGGGTGACGGCGGAGAACCCCATCTGCGGGGATACGTTGAAGTTGGCGGTGCGGTGGAAGGAGGGTAGGGTGGCGGAGGTGCGGTATAAGGTGCGCGGCTGTACGGCGTCGATTGCGGCGGGGAGCGCGCTAAGCGAATGGATGGAAGGGCGGGGGCGGGCGGAGTTGCAGGGATTGCATGCGGCGGCAGTCGAGGAGTTGGTGGGCGGGCTTAGCAATGAGTCGAAGCACGTGGCGGTGTTGATGGTGGATGGCGTGAAGGCGTTGCTGCGGGCGGTTGTGCCGTAGCCGCTACAGCCGGGCTGTCAGGGCACGCCTCCGGCGTAGGGTCAACGCATTACCGATTGCCAACGGCGTGCTGCTCTGAAGAATGCGTGGACAAGGCGTGCCTTCTACACCGTGCCGAAGGCTCTCCAATTGACCTCCGGCACGACGCTGGCGCTCACCCCCGCTACCGTCACGATCGTGCAGGAGCCGCAACCCATCTCCCCGATGATCGCCGCTCACGCATCCCTCGACGCGAGAAAGCTCCTTCGCCGTCCGCGGCAGGCTGCCAGCGGCGATGGAAGCGACCAACTCGGCCAGGGCCGTATCGGCGCCTGCGGTTCTGCGAAATCTTGTAGGTCTTGCGCCATGGCCACCTCTTCCAAACGTCCTTCACGAACGAAAGCTCTGGCCCCGTCGCGGCCGGTCGAGAGCCTGATCCGCGTCATTCGGGGACAGAAGGTGATGCTCGATTCCGATCTGGCGGTTCTCTACGAAGTGCCCACGAAACGGCTGAATGAAGCCGTGAAGCGCAATCTGGAACGATTCCCGGGGAATTTCATGTTCCAGCTATCTACGGATGAAGACGCGCTCTTGAGGTCGCAAATTGCGACCTCAAACAAAGACCGGGGTGGGCGCCGCTATCGCCCCTATGCCTTCACCGAGCATGGCGTGGTGATGTTGTCCGCCGTGCTGAACAGCCCGCGCGCCATCGAGATGAGCATTCTGGTGGTGAACGCGTTCGTCCGCTTGCGCGAGTTGGTCGCCTCCAACAAGGACATCGCGGCGCGGGTCGAAAAGCTCGAAAATCGGCAGGAACGAACGGCCTCAGTGATTGAGATACTCGTCGAAGACATCGACCGCCTGGCGGGCGAAGTGGATCGCATGAAGGCGCTTCCTCCGGTCGAGAAGCGCAAGATTGGGTTTCTCGCCGGTTAGGAAGGCGATTGATCGCCTTAACGTACTCCCCCGGTCTCATGCAGCTTGGCCGTGAGGTGCCTACCGGGCCTTGACGTTACGCCTCCGCCGGGTTTGGGGCGACAAGAACTTCGCGAACGTGTTCCGTGCCGCCGCCAGGCAGGGCAACCGCCGAGCGAGTCATTGCCGCCATTGGCGAAGAACGCGATTGCGGCGGGCAGCGCGCTAAGCGAATGGATGCAAGGGCGGACGAGGGCGGAGTTGCAGGGGTTGCACGCGGCGGCAGTGGAGGAGTTGGTGGGCGGGCTGAGCAATGAGTCGAAGCATGTGGCGGTGTTGATGGTGGATGGCGTGAAGGCGCTGCTTAAGGCGGGTGTGCCGTAGCCGCTACAGCCGGGCTTTGGAGGCACGCCAACGGCGGGGCAGGCGGCGCGGGTGCAGTGCATCCGCGAATGGTGATGGGCGTGCTGCTTGTTGGGAATGCTATGGACACGGCGTGCCTTCATTACTATTCCCAAGGCCCTCCAATTCACCTCCGGCACCACGCTGGTTCTCACGCCCGCAACTGTCACCGATCGCGAGGGTAAGTTCGTGCGTGGACTTACGGCGCGAGATTTCCTACTCATGGACGGGGGCAGGCGCCAGGAGGTGACCGTGGAGGAGGAACCGCAGCCGATCTCTCTGATGCTCGCCGTCCATGCATCCTTTGAAGCCAGAAAGCCTCTGCACCGCCTGCGGCAGGCCGGCAGCTTGATCGGGCCGCTGCTGGCGGGGGAGAGTGGCCGCGTGGGTCTGGTGGCGTTTCGCGACGCACCGGAACTGCTTGTCCCCCTCACCGCCGCTACCGAGGAACCCGGTAAACAACTACGGGCGCTGGTAGCCAAGAACTGGGGCTGTGCGCTGGTCGACGCGATTGAACTTTCCGCCCATACCTTGCGGTCCGAACCAGCCACGCGGCGCAAAGCGATTCTGATCATGACTGAGGATCGCGATCACTCCAGTAAGGCCGATCTCCAGGAAACCCTAACCCTTCTGCAGCAACACAACATCACGGTCTACGCCTTGACGTACTCCCCCGGCCTCATGCAACTTGGCCGCGAGGTGCCCACCGGCCCTTGACGGTATGCCTCCGCTCCCGTGTGGGGCGATAAGAACTTCGCGAATGTGTTCCGAGCCGCCGCGAAGCAGGGCAAAGTGACCGATGCCCTCACGGCAGCGACGGGTGGACGTAGCGAGGGCTTCTTCTCCCAGAGAACCGCCGAGCGTGTGATTGCCGCCATCGGCGAGGAACTCCATACCCAATATCTGCTTACCTTCAAGCCGGACAGCACCGGCGACGGGACCGCGTTCCGGCCCATTCATGTCGAAGTGGTGGGGCGCGGGGCAGGACTCCGCGTCCGCACCCGTGCTGGCTATTGGCCAAAGCGCTAACGCAAATAGAACAGGCTTAGCCGCGGCACCTTCAACCTCTCCAACAATCGCCGGTCCAAAAACTGCTTCTCCAGCATCACCAACTGATCCGCCGTCATCTTTGACCGGTACGGCTTCAGATAAGAATCCAGTTCCCGGCGCGATTCGAAGAGGTCGTCCTCGGTTTGCGCCGCGCGCCCGATCGCCATCATCTTGTCTTCCATGGCCGTAAGCCGCTGCTCCAACTCCTCCAAACGCCGCAGTTGCCCCAACGCATCGGCAGCCAGCGTCTCCAAGGTTCCGGCCATATCGGCCAGTTCCGCCCGCCCGGACTCACGTAGCGCCGAGGCGTTCCCGCGCAGATAGGCTTCCAGTTCACTCGCCGAAAAGGGCGCCGAAACTTCTTCCGTCACCGCATCCGGCGGCGTGGCGTTGGCCAAAATCTTGGCCTGTTCCATTACCGCCTGCGTGCAGTAGGCCAGTCCGTTAATCTGCTGGTTCTTCACCCGCCGGGTCTTCCACTTTTCGAACGCTTCGTCAATGCCGCGGCGCACCGCATCCAGCGGAATGCCGGCATTCTTCCACACCTCGACCAGCGCCCAATCGAGCGGCGACAGCAGGAACAGCGCGGTGCCGCGCGTGCGCTGGAAGTGCTCCTCGATTTCCGTGAAGTAGTTGAAGTAATTCTTCGGCCACGACTCCGGCGTGTCGGGCTCGTGTTCGGGCGTTACTGCCTCTCCCATATCAAACGCAAACCTTCCAGCGTGATGTCCTCGTCCAGGATCTTCAAAAACCGCGAGCCGCGCATGATCAGGTTCGCCTGGCCGCCCGTGGCGATGGCCTTCGTATCGGCTCCGGTCTGCGCGATCAGCCGCTCCAGGATGCCGTCGATCATACCGATGGCGCCGTAATAGATGCCCGATTGGATGCTACCCACCGTGTTGGTGCCGATGAGCTTCTCGGGCTCTCGCACGTCCACCATGGGCAGCCGCGCCGTCTTGGCGATCAGCGCCTGCGTGGCAATGCCCACGCCCGGGCAGATGACGCCGCCCAGGTACTCGGCGTTCCCACTTACGACATCGAACGTGATCGCGGTGCCCAGATCCACCACAATGCAGGGTCCGCCATACTTCTGGAACGCCGCCACGGCGTTCACCACGCGATCCGCGCCCACTTCGTTCGGATTATCGTAGAGCACGCGGATGCCGGTGTCGGTCTGGGGACCGACGAACATCGCGTCCATATGAAAATAGCGCCGCGCCATTCGCGCCAGACTGGAATCGAGCGGCGGCACCACGCTGGCAATGATGATGCCCTTGATCCCGGCCGCATCCAGGCTGCTCAGCGCGAAGAGATTGCGCAGCAGGATGCCCCATTCATCGGCGGTCTGCTCATGGATGGTGCGCAGGCGCCAGTTATGCGTGAGCTTCTGGCCTTCAAAGATGCCGATGGTGATGTTCGTGTTGCCGACGTCGAGTGCGAGCAGCATGTTATACGGGCCGTACCCCTCCGGCGAGGATGCGTGTGCGCGTGCCGTTATCTTCCCGCAGCATCAGGAAGCCGTTCTCGTCCATGCCGTCGGTAGTGCCGCGCAATTGCCTGTCGCCCTGTTCCACCACAACGCGCCGTCCGCTCACATAGGACGACGCCTGGCTGAACAGGCGCAGAATGGCATCCTTGCCTTGCGCGGTAAGCACCTCGAGCGTTCGGTCGATGGCGGGCAGCAACTGCAGCAGCAGCGCCTCCCGCGGCACCGGGCGGCCGCCGTTTGCAATGCGAAGCGAGGTGGCAATCGAGCCGATACCGGGCGGGAAGCTTTCCTGGTTGACGTTGATGCCGATGCCCGTGATCAGCGCATCGTTGTTCTGCTGGACAAGAATGCCGACGGCCTTGCGCCCGTTCAGCATGACATCGTTCGGCCAGCGTAGATCCACGGCCAACCCCGTTGCCTGGGTTATGGCTTCCGCCACCGCAACCCCCAGCGCCATGGTGACGATGGGCGTCTCGTGCGCGGGCAGATGCAGCCGCAGCACCTGCGAAAAATACAGCCCGGTGCCCGGCGGCGAGTGCCACGAATGCCCATGACGCCCTTGTCCCGCCGTCTGCTCCTCCGCGCCGATCAGCGACCCCGAGGGCGCCCCGCCTTCGGCCAATCGAGCCGCGTCCAGCATGGTGGAGTCGGTGGAATCCAGCCACAACAACAGGCGCCCCGGAAAGCTCGCCGCCACCGCCTCGATATCAAACATCATGCAGCTTCACCCGGAAGTTCAGGTTCATGGCGCGGGCCGAATGGGTGAGCGCGCCGACGGAGATGAAGTCGGCTCCGGCTTCGGCATAGGCAGCGATAGCGTCGTAAGTGATGCCGCCCGATAGCTCCGTGGAGGCGCGGCCCGCGATGTAGGCCACCCATTCCGCGGCTTCTTGCGGTGTCAGGTTATCCAACAGCAGCCGCGTCGCGCCGCCGGCCAGCGCTTCGTCCAACTCCTGCCGCGTGCGCACTTCGATTTCCACCGGCAGCCCCGTCGCCAGCGCCCGCCGCAGCGCCGGACCCACGCCGCCCGCCGCCGTGATGTGGTTGTTCTTGATCAGAATCGCATCGAAGAGGCCAATGCGATGGTTTACCGCGCCGCCCGCCGCCACGGCCATTTTCTCCAGAATGCGCAGCCCGGGCGTGGTCTTGCGGGTATCCAGAATGCGGCAGTTAGTATGCATCACCGCATCGGCATAGCGCGAGGCCTGCGTCGCCACGCCCGACAGCCGCTGGATAAAGTTGAGCGCGGTACGCTCGCACTCCAGCAGCGTCCAGGCCTTGCCTTCCACGCTGGCGATCGCCTCGCCGCCGTTCAGGCGCGCGCCCGAAGAATAATGCAACTCCAGTTTCTTCACGCCGCCGCGTAACTCGTAGATCTTCGGCAGCAGTTCGATGGCGGCCAGCGTCATTGGCTCCCGCGCGTAGAAGACGCCGCTGGCGAGAGTGGCTTCGGGCACGGTGGCCCGCGTGGTGACGTCGCCGGAGCCAATGTCCTCTTCGAGCGCCGCACGCAGCGCTCGCGCGACATCCGGATGATCGGTCGTAAACATGAATCTTCTATGGTACCTTGAGAGCTTCCATCAATCCGGGATTAGCGATTGCGACTTGCTATTTTTGGGGGTACGTTCGACCCTATTCACAAAGCTCACCTGCTGGTGGCGGAAGAGGCCGCCGATCAGTTTCATCTGGACCGCGTGCTGTTCATCCCCGCCGCCCATCCGCCACACAAAAGCGGCACCCACACGCCCTTTGAGCATCGCTATCGCATGGTGGAACTGGCATGCGCCTGTGACCCGCGTTTCGTCCCCTCGCGTCTCGAAGAAGGCGCCGGGCAGAGCTATTCCTATCACACCATCCAGCGCGTGAAAGCCGGCCTTGCCCCCGGCGACGAATTGCTGTTCGTCATCGGCGCCGATGCCTTTGCCGAAATCCGCACCTGGTACCGGAACGAAGACGTGCTCGGGATGGTGAGCTTTCTGGTAGTGACGCGGCCCGGCCATGATTACGAGGTCCCCACGGGCGCCCGCGTGGTGCGGCTGGACACGCTGGCCCTGCCCGTGTCCTCCTCCGAGATACGCCAGACGCTGGCCGCCGGCGGCGAATCGCCGCATCTCACGCCGGAAGTTGCCGCTTATATCCGCGACCACGCCCTCTACCGCGCCGTTGCCCGTTAGAATAGTTACGATTGACCGGGCGAATTTTCCTCAAGCTCATCTTCACGGTCTTGAGTATTCTCATCGTGGCTTTGGTCGCGGTGGATTACCTGGCCTCACGCGTTACCGAGAAAACCTACATCGACACGTTAACCAGTGACATGGCCTCCACCGGGCGGGTGCTCGGCGTCATGTTCAAAGGCGATCCGCATTCCCTGCCCGCCGCCGAATTCCAGAAAGTGGCGCGCGAACTCGGTGGGCGTCTTACGCTCATCGCTCCCGACGGCCGCGTCATCCGCGATTCGGAGGCCGATCCGGCGAAGATGGAGAATCATGCGTCGCGGCCCGAAGTGTCCGAGGCGCTGCGCGGGCGGCTTGGCTCCGCGGTGCGCGACTCGACCACCATACGTTCGCCGTTTCTTTACGTCGCCATGCCCGCCGGATACGGCGTGCTGCGGCTGGCCGTACCGTTATCGGAGGTGCGTAGCGGCGTTCATGCCATCCGCCTCCAGATGCTGACGGCCGTCGGCATGGCGTTCCTACCGGCTATTTTGCTCGCGGCCCTGGTTGCGCGCAGCGTCTCGGCGCGGCTGGCCACTATCATCGATTTTGCCGGCAAGCTGGCCCAGGGGCGGTTCGAAGCGCGGCTCCAATCCCCTTCGCGCGACGAACTGGGCATTCTCGAACGCAAACTCAACGAAACCGGCGAGAAGCTACAGAACACGGTCGAGGAACTGCAGCGCGAACACACCGAGTTGGAGAAGCTGGAGCGCATCCGCAAGGACTTCGTCATCAACGTCTCCCATGAGCTGCGCACGCCCCTGGCCTCCATCCAGGGCTATACCGAAACGCTGCTCGATGGCGCTTTGCACGACCCGAATAACAACGTCCGCTTCCTCAGTATCATCCGCACCAACGCCGAGCGGCTGGGGCGGCTGACCGCGGATCTGCTCTCGCTCAGCCGCATTGAGTTGAAGTCGCAGCGCTTCCAGTTCGCCGGCTACTACATCAACACGCTGGTGGCCGATTCCGTCGATTCGCTGCGCCCGCTGGCGGAGAAGAAGGCGATTCGCCTCGTGCTGGACGGCGCGCCGGAACGCACGGAGGTGTTCTGTGACGCCGAAGCCGTGCATCAGATTCTCAGCAACCTCATCGACAACGCCATCAAGTACACTCCGGAGGCCTCCATCATCCGCGTATCGGCCTCGCCCGTGGATGGCAAGGATTTCGTCCAAGTCGCCGTCACCGACACCGGCATCGGCATTCCGGAAGAGGATTTGCCGCGGCTGTTTGAACGCTTCTACCGGGTGGATAAGGCGCGCTCGCGGGAACTGGGCGGGACGGGGCTGGGGCTGGCTATCGTGAAGCACCTGACCAAGGCCATGGGCGGCGAGGTGGGCGTAACCAGCGTATTGGAGCAGGGAAGTACATTCTGGTTCACTTTGCCCGTCCACGACCTGGGGTTGTCGGAAGAAAGCACGGTTCAGGGACAGTTAACCGGATCGTAATAGAATCGTAACAGTAGGTCGCTATTGTTCGTAACAGCATGAAGAAGATTGCATTAGTCGAAGATGACGCGGACCTGTACGCGCTGCTCAAGTACAACCTGGAAAAAGAAGGGTTTGTCCTGGTAGGCACGCAAACCGGAAAGGGCGCCATTGATTTGTGCCGGCGCGAGCGCCCCGACCTAATTCTGCTGGACATCATGCTGCCGGATTCCGACGGCCTGGATATCTGCAAGGGCATCCGCGCGCATCCGGAACTGGCGCATATTCCGGTGATCTTCCTCACGGCGCGGGCTTCGGAGACGGATCGCATCGTCGGCCTGGAGTTGGGCGCCAACGACTATATTGTTAAGCCGTTCTTCATTCGCGAACTGATCGCGCGGATCAAGATTCAGTTCCGTGGCCAGCAAAACTCGTCGCGTTCGATGAAGGCGGGCGGGCTGGAGTTGGACCGCAGCAGTTGCCGTGTGCGGCTGCATGGGTCGACGCTGTCGTTGACCGCCACCGAATTCCGGCTGTTGGAGTTTCTGATGAGCCGGCCGGGCGTGGTATTCAGCCGCGAGCAGTTGTTGGATGCGGTGTGGGGCCATGACCGGGCGGTGACCGACCGAACGGTGGATGTGTATATCCTGCGCCTGCGGCAGAAGATCGAGCCCGATACGCAGAACCCGACGTTCATTCGCTCGGTGCGCGGGTTTGGGTATAGCTTCAACGACAACGTGGCGGAACAGGAACAGGCCGGCGCCGTCGCCAGCTAGTCCGCGGTGGGGCGGACCTCCTGGTCTGCGCGAGACGTCCACGTCTGGCCTTCCCGGATGGCAACTGCCCGCGGGTGGCTGCCATCCGGCACGCAATACGAAAGGCTCCCCGCAGCGGAGCCACGTCGGCCTTCCCCTGGCCGGTGATGTCGAATGCCGTGCCGTGGGCGGGCGTGGTGATGACAACGGGGAGTCCCCCCGCCGGCTTCGGCGCTGACACGCCCCGTAGGGATGCCGGCCGGCGGCGTAAGGCTGCCGATCAGCGCGACTTCCGCCATCCTGGCGGTTTCCGGCAGTGTAAGGAGTTTGGCGGCGACTTCCGGGCCAATGCCGGACGGATCTCCGGTGAGGAGGGCGACGGCGGGTTTGCGCGAAAGAGGCACGTTCTTTATGGCGCCATGACACACCGCGCGGAAAGCGATAGAGTGAGGTGGTATCCGCCAACGACGACAGACATCTGGTTACTCACAAGGAGGAAAGCCATGCTCGCTGAATTGCAAGGAAAGACCGCCCTGGTTACGGGCGCATCGCGGGGAATCGGCGCGGCCACGGCCGTGGCGCTCGCGCAGGCCGGCTGCGGCCGGGTGGTGATTCACTATCACAGCTACTCGCAAGGGGCCGAGGAGGTGTGCGGAAAGATTCGGGCAGCCGGGGCCGAGACCGAGGCAATCTCGGCGAACCTCGGAAATAAGGAAGGGCTCACCGCGCTGCGCGAACGCATCTCGGAGGATTGCCCGGATGTGGACATTCTGGTGAACAACGCCGGATCGCTGGTGAAGCGCGCGTCGCTGGTGGAGTTCAGCGACGAGTTGTTCGATGAAGTGCTGGATCTGAACTTTCGCGGGATGTGGTTCCTCTCGCAGGAGTGCGTTCCGTCGATGATCCGCAAGGGATGGGGCTCGATTGTGAACGTGAGCTCGATTGCGGCGCGGCATGGCGGCGGTCCGGGTGCGACGATCTACGCGTCCGCCAAGGCGGCGGTGTCGGCGGCGACCAAGGGTATGGCGAAGGAACTGGCTCCGCGCGGCGTGCGCGTGAACGCCATTAGTCCTGGGACGGTGGATAATCACTTCCACGAAGTTTTCTCCAGCGATGAAATGATGGAGACCATGCGTAAGGCAACGCCCGCCGGCAAGCTGGGGACCGACGAAGAGGTGGCCGACGTGATTGTGTTCCTGTGTTCGGACGCGGCGCGGTTCATCCATGGGCAGACGATCGAAGTCAATGGCGGCATGTTCATGATCTGATCGCTGGAGCCGGCGCGGAGTGGGCGGTAGACTAGGAAGAATGGTGCCTATGGAATCGCCCTTCCGCGTGGGCCTGGTGCAGATGACCTGTTCCACGGACGCGGACGAGAACCTCGCTAAAGCCGAGCAGAAGGTCAGGGACGCCGCCTCGCAAGGGGCGCAGGTGGTGTGTCTGCAGGAACTCTTCCGCAGCCAGTATTTCTGCCGCACGGAAAACGCCGATTTGTTCGATCTGGCCGAGCCCATTCCAGGCCCCAGCACGGAGCGGCTGGGCAAAGTGGCCAAAGACGCCGGCGTGGTGGTGGTGGCGTCGCTGTTCGAGAAGCGAGCGGCGGGCCTCTATCACAACACGGCGGCGATTATCGGAGCCGATGGGGAACTGCAAGGCATCTACCGCAAGATGCACATTCCGGACGACCCCTCTTACTATGAGAAGTTTTACTTCACGCCGGGCGACCTCGGCTTTCTGAACTTCGATACGCGGTATGGGCGCATTGGCGTGCAGGTGTGCTGGGACCAGTGGTATCCGGAGGGAGCGCGGGCGACGGCAATGCTCGGCGCCAGCGTGCTGTTTTACCCGACGGCGATCGGCTGGCATCCGCATGAGAAGGCGCAATATGGCGAAGACCAGTTGAGCGCCTGGCAGACCATCCAGCGCGGACACGCCATCGCCAATGGCGTATATGTGGCGGCGGTGAACCGGGTGGGCTTTGAGGGTTCGACGGACAATGGGCTCGAGTTTTGGGGCACCACCTTCGTGGCCGATCCGTTCGGCAAGGTGATTGCGCAGGGCTCGCGCGATAAGGAAGAGATCCTGGTGGTGGAGATTCATCCGAAGCGCTGCGACGAGGTGCGGCGGAACTGGCCGTTCTTCCGCGACCGCCGCATTGACGCCTACAGCCCGATCCTGGCGCGGTGGCGCGACTGATGGGGACAGCGACGCCGGCTTCGCTCGGCTATCGCATGCCGGCCGAGTGGGAGCCGCATGAAGCCACTTGGCTGGGCTGGCCGCATGAGAAGAGCGACTGGCCGGGCAAGTTCGCCACCGTGCCGTTCGTCTATGGCGAGATCGTGCGCTATCTGTCGCGGGTGGAGAAGGTGCGCATCCTGTGCCAGAAGCCGAAGCCGGTGGCGGCGCTACTGGCCAAGTGCGGGGCGCGGATGGAAAACGTGGAGTTCTTCGAGGTGGCCACCGATCGCAGTTGGACGCGGGATACCTGTCCGCTGTTTGTGAAGAACGGGGCGGGGAAAGTGGCGCTGACCCACTGGCGCTTCAACGGCTGGGCGAAATATCCGAATCATGAGGCCGATGCGCGGGTGCCGCTGGCGATCAAACGCGCGCTACGGCTGCCGTACTTCAAACCGGTGGCGGGCCGGCGGCACGTGGTGTTGGAAGGCGGCAGCATCGACGTGAACGGCGTGGGCACGCTGCTGACGACGGAGGAATGCCTGTTGAGCCCGGTGCAGGCTCGCAATCCACATTTGACACGGGAAGAAATTGAGCGGGTGCTGTGCGAGTACCTGGGCGTGCGGCATGTGTTGTGGTTGAAGGACGGCATCGAAGGCGACGATACGCATGGACATGTGGACGACCTGGCGCGGTTCGTCGACGCGCGCACGGTGGTAGTGGCGAGCGACGCGGACCGTAGCGAACGCAATCACCGGATCCTGGCGGAGAATTACCGGCTATTGAAAGGCATGAAGGATCAGGACGGCGCGCCGCTACGGGTGGCGAAGTTGCCGATGCCGAAGCCGGTGGTGTTCGACGGGCAGCGGCTGCCGGCCAGCTACGCGAACTTCTATATCGCCAATGGGCTGGTACTGGCGCCTGTGTTCAACGATCCGGCCGACCGCGAGGCTCTCAACACGCTGGCGAAGCTGTTTGCCGGGCGCGACGTGGTGCCGATCTATTGCGGCGATTTTGTGTTGGGGCTGGGCACCCTGCACTGCTGCACCCAGCAGCAGCCGGCGGCGGGCTGATCCGGAGATCGTGGCAGACCCGCTCCGTTGCGGTTGTGGATTACTTGGTCACCTTTAAGAGGAAGGCGTAGTCGATAGCGATTTCCTTCAGCCGTTCGTAGCGGCCGGAGGCGCCTCCGTGGCCGGCATCCATGTTGGTGCGGAGCAGGAGCAGGTTGCCGCCCTTCTTCAGGGTGCGGAGCTTGGCTACCCATTTGGCGGGTTCCCAATAGGACACGCGCGGATCGTTGAGGCCGGCGGTGACTAACAGGTGCGGGTAGACCTGGCGCTCGATGTTGTCGTAGGGCGAGTAACTCTTGATGTACTCCCAGTAATCCTTGTAATTGGAGTTACCCCACTCGTCGTATTCGATCACGGTGAGGGGAAGACTGGGGTCGGTGGCGGTGTTGAGTACATCGACGAAGGGCACCTTGGCGATGACGGCGTGGAAGAGGTCCGGGCGCATGTTGATCACAGCGCCCATGAGGAGACCGCCGGCGCTGCCACCCAGGATGGCGAGGCGGTTCGACGCGGTGAACTTTTCGGCGATCAGGTGTTTGGCGGCGGCGATGAAGTCTTCGAAGGTGTTGCGCTTCCGTTTCATCTTGCCGGCGTCGTGCCAGGGCTTGCCGAGGTCGGCGCCGCCGCGGATGTGGGCGATGGCGAAGACCCAGCCGCGGTCCAATAAACACAGGCGTTCGGAAGAGAAGTTGGGATCGGTGGTCACGCCGTAGGAGCCGTAGCCGTAGAGGAGGGTGGGGTTGCGGCCGTCGAGTTTGAGGCCCTTCTTCATGACCAGGCTGATGGGCACCTGCACGCCGTCGTGGCTGGTGGCGAAGATGCGGCGGGTTTCAAACCGCGCGGGCTGGTAGTTGGGGACGGGCTGCTGCTTAACGAGGCGGGTCTCGCGTTTCACCATGTTATAGGTGAAGGTGCTTTTGGGGGTGACCAGCGAGGTGTATTCGTAGCGGAACTCATCGGTCTCGTATTCGAGGTTGAAGGCGGGCGCGAGCGTGTAGACGGGCTCGGGCATGGGGATGGTGTAGGGAGCGCCTTCGATGGGGCGGACGTGGAGGCGCGGTAGGCCGTTCTCGCGCTCGTGGATGACGATATAGCGGGAGAAGGCGTCGATGCCCTCGACCATCACGGACTCGCGGTGAGGCAGGTACTCGGTCCAGTTCTCGCGGGTGGGCTTGTGGATGGGCGTGGTAAGGACGCGGTAGTTGCGTCCGCCTTCGGTGGTGCGGATGAGGAAGCGATCGCCCTGGTGGTCGAGATCGTACTCGACATCCTGCTTGCGGGGGGCGAAGAGCACGGGCTTGGCCCGCGGATCGGCGGCGTCGAGGTAGTGGACCTCCGAGGTGGAGTGGCTGAAGAGTTTGAGGAAGAGGAAGCGGCGGCTGCGGGACTTGTCGACGCTGAGATGGAAGCGCTCGTCCTTCTCTTCGTACAGCAGTTCATCGGGGCCGGAAGAGCCGAGGGCGTGGCGCCAGGCCCGGTAGGGGCGCTTGGCGGCATCCAGAGTGATGTAGACGAGATGTTTGCCGTCGTTGGTCCATTCCAGGCCGTAGTAGGTATTGGGGATCTCATCGGGCAGCAGTGCGCCGGTGGTGAGATCCTTCACGCGGGCAACGTAGACCTCGTCGCCGGAGGTATCGAGGGCGTAGGCGAGCTGTTTCTGATCGGGGCTGACAGCGAAGTTGCCAAGGCGAAGGTAGGGTTGGCCCTTGGCGAGTTCATTGAGATCGAGCAGCACCTGTTCGGCGGCGCCGGGCGTGTTGGGGCGGCGGCAGTGGATGCTGTACTGTTTGCCTTCGAGGGTGCGCGAGTAGTAGAGGAAGCCGTCCCGCGGCACGGGGGCAGTCGCGTCCGTTTGCTGGATATGGCCGAGCATTTCGCCGTAGAGCTGCTTCTGCAACTGCTGGGTATCGGCCATCACCGCCTCGGTATAGCGGTTCTCGGCTTCGAGGTAGGCGATGGTCTCGGGGTTGTCGCGGTCGCGGAGCCAGAAGTACTGGTCCGTACGCGTTTCGCCGTGCTGAGTGATCTCGCGGGGAACGCGTTTGGCCACCGGCGGTGTAGGCGCGGCGGCACGAAGGTCTTGGGTCATAGGGAATGAGGAGAGTGCGGTGGTTTGCAGAAAATGGCGTCTGGACAAGGTCACTCAGTCCGTCTCATCTTTCCCGGCGTATAGCTCGGCCACCACGTTGTGAAAGTTCTCGAGCACGCGGGTGCGGCGGACTTTCATGGTGGCGGTGAGTTCCCCATTTTCGATGGTGAAATCGCGGTCAAGGATGCGGAATTTGCGGACCTGTTCAAAGGACGCGAGTTGCTTGTTGGCCCGTGCGACGGCCTTTTTGAGTTCGGTTTGGACGGGCGCGGCGGAGGCGAGGTCGGCGAGCGGGCGGCCCTTCATATTCTCCATGCCTTGGAGCGATTCGGCGGCGGGGACGTTGAGGGTGAAGAGGGCGGAAACGTAGGGGCGGCGGTCGCCGAGGAGGATCATCTGGCTGATGAGCGGCTCCATTTTAAGGAGGCCTTCGATGCGCGCGGGGTAGATCTTCTTGCCATTGGAAGAGACGATCATCTCTTTCTTGCGGCCGGTGATGTAGAAGAAGCCGTTGGCGTCGACGGAGGCGATATCGCCGGTATGGAGCCAGCCGTCGCGGAGGACGTGGCCGGTGGTGACGGGGTCGTTGAAGTAGCCGCTGAAGAGGGTGGGGCCGCCGAGGCAGAGTTCGCCGTCCTCGGTGATTTTCCATTGCACGCCGGGAAACATGCGCCCGACGCTGCCTGGCTTGGGCCGGTCGACGGGGTTGAGGGTCGTAATGCCGCCTTCGGTGAGGCCGTAGCCTTCGACGATGGGCATGCCGATGGCTTCATAGAAATGGGCTAGATCTTTGCCGAGCGGGGCGGCGCCGGACACGGGCAGGCGCATGCGGCCGCCGAAGCGGGCGCGGAGTTTGGTGAAAACCACCTTGTCGGAGAGGGCGAGCAGGGAGCGCATCCAAGGCGGCACGGACTTACCATCGGCGCGCAGTTGGGCGGCCTTGAGGCTGAGGCCGAGGGCTCCCCAGAAGAGGCGCTGCATGGCGGGGCCGCGCTTTTTGATCTCGGTGCAGATGCTGGAATAGATGCGTTCCCAGACGCGCGGAGGAGCGAGGAAGACGGTGGGACGGACGCTCTGCATTTCGTGCGGGAGCCGCGAGAGTCCTTCGCTAAAGTAAGTGGGCATGCCGACGCGAGTGCCGAATAGCTCTATGCCAATCCGTTGGGCGATGTGCGCGGAGGGCAGGAAGGCGAGCATGATTTCGCTGGGCGTGAGGCCTACCGTTTGGATACCGATGTCGACATTGGCGACCAGCGCGCCGTGGGTGACGAGGCCCATTTTGGGCTCACCGGTGGCGCCGGAGGTGAGGTAGAGGATGGCGTGATCGGAGGGGGCGATCTGGGCGTTGGCGCGGTCAAAGAGGGCGGGGTCGCGCTGAAGGGCGTCGCGGCCGCGGGCGCGGAGGTCGTCCAGGGATGTTGCTTCTTGCGCCTGTCCGGTAAGGAGGAACCATTTGACGGGGAGGGAGGCTGCGCCCGCGCCGAGGAGGGCTTGCAGCGATTTGGGGGTATCGACGAAGACGAACTTGGCGGTGGAGGCGCGGAGGGTTTCGACAAGCTGGGTGGGCGGGTAGCTGGTATAGAGCGCGGCTGCGATTCCGCCGGCAGCCATGATGGCGAGGTCGGCGAAATAGAACTCGGCGCGGGTTTCCGAACTGAGGGCGGCGATATTGCCTTTGTGGAGGCCGGCGTCGAGGAGTCCGCAGGCGATTTCGACGGCGATATCGCGAAAGGTTTGCCAGGTGTAGGTGTGGTAGCCGTGCTTGCCACCCTGGGGCTGATGTAACGCGGGAGCATCGGGCAGGCGGGTGGCGGCCTCCTGGAGGAGGGTGAACACGGTGCGCGCGCGACTCATTCGGCTAGCATCGTAACACGGGTGGCTACAATAGACGTTTCATGCCTTATTCGAAAGAACTGGAAGTAGCGCGGGAAGCGGCGCGGCGTGCGGCGGCGTTGGCGCTGGGATACCAGCGGGCGGGGGTGACCGCGGAGGAGAAGGAAGACGAGAGCCCGGTGACGGTGGCGGATCGGGAATCCGAGAAGCTGATTGCCGGGATGCTGTTGGAAGCGTTCCCAGAGGATGGGTTGTTGGGCGAGGAAGGCGCGGGAAGAGAGGGGACGAGCGGGCGGCGTTGGATCATCGACCCGATTGACGGGACGCGGGACTTCGCGCGCGGCAGCACGTTGTGGAGCGTTCTGATTGGATTGGAGGAGGCGGGCGAGGTGGTGGCCGGCGTGGTGTATCTGCCGGCGTGGGGGCAGACGTATTGGGCGTCGAAGGGGGATGGGGCGTTCTGTAATGGGGAGCGGATCCGGGTGAGTACGATTGGCGATCCGGCGAAGTCCGTGCTGTTTTTTAACGGGCTGCGGGAGGCGCATACGAAGGCGTTCGCTCCGCGGTTGGTGGAGTTTATGGGGAAGTTTTGGGCGGTGCGAAGTATGTCGGGGGCGCCGGATGCGATGCTGGTGGCGGGCGGGCATGGGGAGATCTGGGTGGAGCCTACGGCGAAGGCCTGGGATCTGGCGCCCATCAAGGTGATTGTGGAGGAAGCGGGCGGGGTGTTTTTCAACTTTGATGGCGGGGATAGTATTTACGGGGGGAATTGCGTGGTTTGTGTGCCGGGGTTGGTGGAGACGGCGCGAGGGTTTTTGAGGGGGTAGGGGCGGGGCCTGGACGCCCCGCTGCAGACCTGGAGGTCTGCCCTACAAGGTTTTGACGGGGGGCATGCGGTCTACGAAGCCGGCCTTGGTGCGGCGGAGTTCGGCGATGGCGGCGGCTCGCATTTTCTTTAGCAGATCCTGGTGCTGGGCTTTGACGGCTAGGTTGTCGAGCTCATCGGGGTCTTTCTCGAGGTCGTAGAGTTCTTCGAGGTCTTCGATGAGCGGGCGCACGTATTTGTAGCGTTTGTCGCGCAGCATGACATACCAGGGGACACCGCCATGCATGACGTGATCGTCGGTGGGGATCTTGTGGGTGTCGGAGCCGAAGTAGTGGCTGGTGGCGGTCATGAAGGCGGGGTGGGGCCAGTTCATGGCCGGGTTCTGGAGGAGCGGCGACAGGTCATGGCCGTGCATCTCCCACGGTAGCGGCAGGCCGGCAAACTTGAAGATGGTGGGCGGGATGTCGACGCCGGAGACGGGCGTCGCGCAGTACTTGCCGGCGGGGATGCGGCCCGGCATACGGAAGACCAGAGGCGAGCGGATATTGGCGTCGTACGCCGCGATTTTGACCCCGCGGAAGCCGTGCTGGCCGAAGGCGAGGCCCTGGTCGGAGGTGAAGATGACGAGGGTGTTCTTCTCTTGGCCGGTTTCCTTGAGGGTCTGCATGAGGCGGCCGACGGCTTCATCGAGCGCGAATACGCCCTGGTGGTATTGGCGAACCCAGGATTCGATGGAACGGCCATTGAAGACGGGTTTGCCGTTGGCGTCCTTCTCCCAATGCTGGATTTTCTGGGCCCATTCGGGTTTGCCGGGGCGCGGGGGGAAGATATCCTTGGGGGTATCGAAATCGATGCCGGCGAGTTCCTGTTTGTGGCGTTCGGCGGGCTGATAGGGGGCATGGACGCCGCCGTAGCAGAGCCAGAGATACCAGGGCTTGTTCTTGTCGCGGCCGTTGCCCTTCATGAGGTCGATGGCCCAATCGGTGTACTGGTCGGTGGAGTAGCGCTTGAGGATTTCGGTCTTGCCGCCGTGGTAGGTGATGGGCTGGTCGTAATAGTAGTGGGTGCTGGTTTCGGTGAATTTGGGGCGATTCCAGACGAGTTGGAAGTCCCAGTCGCGGCCAAAGCCGGTATCGGTGCCGGTGTGCCACTTGCCGATCTGGGCGGTGAAGTAGCCCTTTTCGCGGAAGACCTTGGGCCAGAAGGGGCACTTGGCGGCTTCGTAGACGCAGCCGGGGTAGGGGCCTTCCATGCGCATGGATTCGACGCCGTGCTGGTAGTGGCCGGTTAGCATGGTGGCGCGGGAGGGCATGCACCAGGCGCCGTTGTAGGCGGCGGTGAAGCGGACGCCTTCGGAGGCGAGTCTGTCGATGTTCGGGGTCTTCACCCAGGGGTAGGCTTCCTTGTAGCAGCTTAGGGTGCGATGGGAATGGTCGTCCGTATAGATGAAGAGGATGTTGGGGCGCTCTGGGGTGGCGGCGCCTTGGGCGGTGGTCGCGGTAGCGGTGGCGGCGGCCGAGCCGGCCAGGACCTGGAGAACATGACGGCGGGATTGCGTATCGGGCACGGAGGATTTTATATCGCAAAGCGGGCCGGATGTCTATTCGGGGTTGGTGTAGTGTGGAAGAGGGAGGTGCCGGGCGATGCAAGTGACGATGTCGGCGGAGGGCGAGATTCGGATACCGAAGGAGATGCGGGAACGGCTTAGGCTGGAGCCTGGAGCTACGGTGGAGATCGAAGTTTTGGGGCACGGGCTGTTCCTTCAATCGCCGGGAGTGGCGGAGCCGCGCTGGAGCAAACTGCAAGGCCTGGTGGCCACGGGGCCGAGTTTGACGGCGGCGCTGGAGGAAGAGCACGCCGCTGAGGAGCATGGCGGTTGGCGCAATCTCCAGGGACTGCTCGCCGGCGATGGGCCGGATTTGCTGAAGGAGTTGGAGGCGGAACACGCCGGGGAAATTGCCCGTGATGAACGACGGCTGCAAAACCGTTGATTCCTGGCCCAGTAGTATGGGCGGTGCGGACTGATGATAGCGGCGGCGGTTTAGCCGGCGGCACGCATCATCGGGTTCTCATCCGCACTGGGGCCGTACACGGACGGCACTGCGATATCAAGTAGCCGCAGGTACACACCCAACTGTGCGCGATGGTGCACGCAGTGGTTCATCACAAAGCTACGCAATGCCATATAACGGGGCATGGCGAGCAGCACCTGTCCGTTGCGCAGCAGGCGCCAGGGGCGGTTCATCGCTTCGTCATCGCAGACGGCGAGTCTGGCGCGGAAGTCCGCGGCGCCGGCGTCCAGCTTGTCGAGCGCCTCCTGGCGGGACGTGGCGGCGAAGGCCTTCCATTGCTCCTGGCCGCCGGGCGCGAGGTCGAGGTCATCCATGGCGATCGTGGCCGCGCCCCAATGGGCAAGCTCGGCGAGGTGTCCGGCAAGGCGGCCCAGCTTCATCGACTTGGCATGCGGGGCCCAGTCCAGCTTGTCTTCCGGGATGCGTTCGAGGGTGGCGCGAATGGAACGAAGCTCATGTTCGAATTCCGGCAGTAGCAACTGGTTGATAGCCATGGCTCATTCTAAGACGCCCGCGGCGTTGTAGACTGTTACTCTCGATGAAGAACGCAGCCTTGTTTTTGCTGTTCGCACTGGGTGCTTTTGCCCAGAACCCGGATCTCGCTATCGTCGAAAAGAAGGCCGGGAAAGTGGGCTTCTACACGGCGGACGGGCGCCGCGTGGGCGAGGTGAAGGTGGGCAGTTTTCCGCACGAACTGGCCTGGACGCCGGATCGCAAGCACCTCTACGTCACCGACAACGGCCTGTTATGGATGACGGATCCGGGGGAAGGGACGAACTCCATTTCGATCGTCGACCCCTACCGGATGACGAAGGTGGGTGTCATCGATCTGGGGCCATACCGTAGACCGCACGGTCTGGATGTGGACCGAACGGGGCGCATCGTGGTGACGATCGAGAACCCGTTTGGGATGCTCACCGTTGACGGCCCGGCGCGCAAAGTGCTGCGCAAGTATGACGTCAAGGGCGAGAACCCGCACATGGTCATCTATGGGCCGGGGGCGAAGACGGCTTGGGTGAGCAACTCGACCACGGGCAACATGGCGGTGGTGGATCTGGCTACCGGCGCGGTGGAGACCATCGCGACAGGGAAGCGCACGCAGGGCGCCGTGATGACGCGCGATGGCAAGCGCATCTACGTGACGAATTCGGCCAGCCAGACGATCTCGGCGATTGACACGGCGTCGCGCAAGGTGGTGGGCGAAATCAAGGTAAGCCAGCCGGGCGCCGCGCGGATTGCGATCACGCCCGATGAGAAGACGCTGGTCTACAACCTGCAGCAATGGGGTGGGGCGGCCATCGCCGACGTCGCCACGATGAAGGAGATCGCGGCGATCAAGATTCCGGGGAAGCCCTTATCGGCTGGGCTTTCGCGCGATGGGAAGACGATGTACCTAGGCCTGCAGGATGAGGACAAGATCGCGGTGGTGTCGGTTGGAGAGCGCAAGCTGGTGCACGTGTTCGCTACGCCAAAGGGTGCGGGGCCAGACACCATCTTTGACTTGCGATAGGAAATATGACTGAATATCCAGATGCTAGTCCATAGTTCGCTGGAGTACTTTGCCCGAAGCGCTCCGGAGCGCGAGTTCGCAGTACAGGGCGCGCGAGTGCTTTCCTATGGGGAGGCTTGGGCGCTAACGGATCGCGCCGCGCGGCGGCTGGTAACGATGGGCTTCCGGCCCGGAGAGCGTTTGGCGATCCTGTCGAAGAACTCCATCGAGTATGTGCTGCTGTACTGCGCGGCTTCGCTGGCGGGGTTGGTGCCCGTGCCGCTGAATTACCGCCTGGCGCCGGCGGAACTGGCGTTCATTGTGCGGGATTCGGAGAGTGTGGCGATGTTCGCCGCCGCTGAGTATGCGGCGGCGGTGGACAGTATCCAGCCGGAGGCGCCGGAATTGCGGCTATGCGTGACGCTGGAGGAACTGGAGGCGTGGGCCGGGGCAAGCGACGCCGCGTTGCCGGATGTGACCGAGCGCGACATCGCGATTCAGATGTACACAAGCGGCACAACGGGTAAGCCGAAAGGAGCCATGCTGACGCATCGGAATCTGGAGGCGCAGATCGCCCAGGTGCTGACGGGCTTCGCGGCTCCGGTGGGGCGGTGCCTGCTGGTGGCGCCGTTGTATCACATCGCCGCGCTGGTGGTGGGCTTCACGGCTCTGCGCAATGGCAGCAGCCTATTCATCCTGGATGCGTTTGTGCCGGCCGAGGTGGTGCGGGTGTTGGATGAAGAGCGCATGAGTTGGGCGCTGCTGGTGCCGGCTATGATCCAGGCGTGCCTGGTGGCGGCTCCGGATGTGGCCGAGCGTCAGTATCGCGATCTGAAGGTGATCGGCTATGGCGCGTCGCCCATTTCGGAGGCGACTTTGCAGCGGGCGCGGGAGGTGTTCCGCTGCGACTTCGCGCAGGGCTATGGGATGACAGAGACGACGGCGTGTGTGACCGTATTGACGCCGGAGGACCACCAGCGTGCTTTCGCGGGCGCATCGCACCTGCTCGTATCGGCGGGGCGCGCGGTGATTGGAACCGAGGTGCGGGTGGTGGATCCCGATGACAAGCCGGTGGGGCCCGGAATGTTGGGGGAGATTGTGGCGCGCGGGCCGCAGGTGATGGTGGGGTATTGGAAGCGCGAGGAGGCGACGCGCGATGCGATTCGCAATGGCTGGATGCATACCGGGGATATTGGCCGCATGGATAAGGATGGGTACTTCTACATCGAAGACCGGCTGAAGGACATGATTGTGTCGGGCGGGGAGAACGTGTATCCGCGCGAGGTGGAGGATGTGCTGTTCTCGCATGACGCGGTGGCGGATGTGGCGGTGATCGGCATTCCGGATGAGAAGTGGGGGGAAAGTGTGAAGGCCTTCGTGGTGTTGCGGAACGGAGCTGCCGCCAGTGCCGAGGAGTTGATTGAATACTGCAAGGGCAGGCTGGCGGGGTATAAGCGGCCGCAAAGCGTGGATATTCTGGAAGCGCTACCGCGCAACCCGAGCGGGAAGGTGTTGAAGCGGGAACTGCGGGAGCCCTACTGGCACGGGCGCGGCCGGCGGGTAGCGGGTGCCTAGCTCCGCCGCCTTCATCCGCTCCGGCTTGCCGACCGCGCCCGGTCCCGTCGCGAAAAACCCCCGGCGATTCATGTGAGTTATGCTAGCATCCCAAGTTGAGTCTTCTGGCCAGGAAATATCTGGTTCGCGGCCGAGTGCAGGGGGTTGGCTTCCGGCACTTCGTGTGGCAGGTGGCGGGCCGCATTGGCCTGAGAGGTTACGTGCGCAACCTGGACGATGGCAATGTGGAAGTACATGCCTCCGGCACCGCCGCCCAATTAGAGGAACTGGAAGGGCAGTTGCGCCAGGGGCCGCCGTGGGCCGACGTCCGCCACCTGGATATCCAGGAAGCCGCGCCAACGGCAGGCAAGCACTTTCGTATCGAACGCTGACACTAACATGGATCTGAAAAAACTTATCCGGGAAGTGCCGGACTTCCCCAAACCCGGCATCAATTTCTTCGACATCACCACGCTGCTCAAGGACAAAGACGGATTCGGCACCGTCATCGACAACTTCGTCGAACATTACAAAGACGAGCGCATTGACGTGGTGTGCGGCATTGAAGCGCGCGGCTTCATGTTCGCGCCCACCGTGGCCTATGCGCTCGAAACCGGCTTCATTCCCGTGCGCAAGCCGAAGAAGCTGCCGTGGAAAACCGAGTCCGTCGAGTACGCGCTGGAGTACGGCACCGACCGGCTGGAGATCCACGCCGACGCCGTCAAGCCCGGCCAGCATGTGTTGATCATCGACGATGTGCTGGCCACCGGTGGGACGGCGCAGGCGGTGGCCACGCTGCTGGAGCGCCTCGGGGCGAAGGTAGCGGGCCTGGGCTTCGTCATTGAGCTCGACTTCCTCAACGGCCGCGACAAACTCACCGGACACAACATCCACTCCCTGCTGCATTATTGAGGTATGGCTACCTTGGATCGCCGCCGGTTCGGCACCCTCGCGCTGGCGGCCGTTGCCTCTCCGGCGATAGCCGCGCCGCCCGCGGTGGAATCGGAGATTGTGCGCCTGAAGCTGCGGCATACCTGGACCACCGTCATGTCCTCCAGCGAGTTTCGCGACACGCTGCACGTGCGTCTGAACCGCGACGGCATCACCGGCACCGGCGAAGGCGCGCCCATCGTCCGCTACAAGGAAAGCGCCGTCACCGGGCAGGCGGCGTTGAACTCGGTGAAGGACTATCTGGCCATCGCGGACCTCAACGCCTACCGCAAAGTGCAGCGCGAGATCTTCCAGCGCGTTCCGGGCGAGTGGGCCGCCAAGTCGGCCATTGACGAAGCCGTACTCGACTGGGTGGGACAGAAGCGCGGTCTGCCCGTATGGGCCATGCTCGGCCTTAGCCGTAACGACGCCCCCATCACTACGTTCTCCATCGGCATCGACAATCCCGAAACCACACGGCAGAAAGTGAAGGAGGCCGAGGCGTTTCCTGTCCTGAAGATTAAGGTGGGCCTGGATACCGATGAAGCCACCATGGAGGCCGTACGATCCGTCACGAAGAAGCCGCTGCGGCTGGACGCTAACGAAGGCTTCAAGAGCAAGGAAGAGGCCGTTCGCAAGATCAAATGGCTGGAGTCGCAGAACGTCGAATTGATTGAGCAGCCACTGCCCGCGCACATGATCGAAGAATCGCGCTGGGTTCGCGGCAAAGTGAATATGCCCATCTTCGCCGACGAGTCCTGCCTGCATGCGGCCGACATCCCCAAAGTCGCCGGCTCGTTCGACGGCATCAACATCAAGCTCGATAAAGCCGGCGGTATTCTCGAAGCCCTGCACATGATCCAGATGGCGAAGTCACTGGGGTTGAAAGTGATGCTGGGCTGCATGGTGTCGAGTTCGGTTACGATCACCGCGGCGGCGCATCTTTCGCCGCTGGTGGATTATGCCGATCTCGATGGCAACCTGCTGGTCGCCAACGATCCGTATCGCGGGGTGACGGTAGACAAAGGGCGCCTGGTGCTGCCCGATAAGCCCGGCTTAGGCCTGACTCGCGCTTAACCGCCGCGGTGCGGCCAACCATAACTCCACCTCGCCTTCCGGCAACGCAGTGGCCAGCAGGTATCCCTGCGCCATGTCGCAACCGATGCCGCGCAGCAGTTCCAGTTGCTTCTCGTCCTCCACGCCTTCCGCCACCACCCGCAGACCCATGTTGTGGGCCAGCGAGACGATGGTCTGCACCAGCGTAAGCGCGCCCGCCGACGTCGCGATCTCCGTCAGAAAGCTACGGTCGATCTTCAGGGCATCCACCGGAATCCAGCGCAGGTAACTCAACGACGAATAGCCTGTGCCGAAGTCGTCCAACGCCACTTGCACGCCGCGCGAGCGCAGCCGCTCCAGCTTGCCCACCGCGGCTGGAACGTTATCCATGATGGCGCTTTCAGTGAGCTCCAGTTCCAGCAGGTCCGGCGGGAAGCCGCTCTCTTCCAAAGCTTCCAACACCATGGGAACGAAGCCGGCACGCACGAACTGCAGCGGACTCACGTTAACGGACACCCGCAGGTCTTGATGGCCGGCGCGCAGGAGCTCGGCTCCACGGCGGCACGCCTCGCGCAACACCCACGCTCCCAACTCCGCGATCAGGCCGCACTCCTCCGCCAGAGGGATGAACTGCCCGGGCGGGATGCGGCCCATGGTGGGATGGTCCCACGCCAGCAGCACTTCCATCCCATCCAACATGACATCGTCACCGCGCAGGTCCCAGATGGGCTGCATCTGCAGCCGCAGTTCGCCGCGTTCAATGGCACGCCGCAGGGCCTGTTCCATCTCCAGATGATTAAACGCCGCCATGGCTTCCGGCGAGAAGCAGCCGATATCGTTCTTGCCGCGGTTCTTCACGCGATACATGGCCACGTCGGCCTGTCCCAGCAGTTCCTCACTGCCGCACACATCCGCCGAGCAGGCGCTGATACCCACGCTGGCCGTTACCAGCAATTCGTGGCCCTGCCACGGCACGGGCTCGCGCAGCAACTCCAGCATCTCGCGCGAGCGCATCTCGGCCTCCCGCAGCCCCGCTTCCAACACCACCACGAACTCGTCGCCACCCAACCGTGCCACCATCTCGCGCCCGCGTACACAACGCCGCAACCGCGCCGCCACTTCGCTCAATACCGCATCGCCCGCCGCGTGCCCCAGATGATCGTTGATTTGCTTGAAGCGGTCCAGGTCGATGAACACCACCGACACGCCTCGCCCGCTCTCGCGACCTTCCCGCATCCATTGGTCCAGCGTGCGCGCCAACTGGGCGCGATTCGCCAGCCCAGTCAGCGGATCGTGTTCGGCCTGGTGCGCCAGCCGGTCCGTCAGGTGGCGGTGTTCGATGGCGATGGCCGCCAGCGACGCCGCCATTTCCAGCAGTTCCGTATCGACCTGCCGCGGCTGCACGGCCACCTTCCAGTAAGCGGCCAGTACGCCCAGCAGTTCCCCATTGCCCGACAAGACGGGCGTGGACGCGCAGGCCTGCCAGCAATGCTCATGCCCGCACTGCGGCGTCTGCTGGTCCACAATCTCCGTCTGCCGCGTGAACACCGCCCGCAGCGTGCAGCCGGGGGCAAACAGCAGCGGCGTGCCGTGGATGCGGCGGCGGTACGTCTCCGGAAGGCTGGGCGCGCTGCTGCATAACACGATGCCGTCGCGGATGAGCAGGAACGCCACGGCAATTGACGGCGCCTGCCGTTCCACCATCCGCACCACCTGCGCCAGCACATGGTCCAGCGGCTGATCCTTAGCCACCATCTCCAACACGCGGCTGCGATCCTGTTCCAAACATTCGGCGCGATCCCGTTC
Source organism: uncultured Candidatus Solibacter sp. (assembly GCA_964385495.1). GTDB lineage: Bacteria > Acidobacteriota > Terriglobia > Bryobacterales > Bryobacteraceae > CADEFT01. The sequence continues at coordinate 118,106 of CAYLPH010000010.1, read as the reverse complement.
CGCCTGCATGCGCGTCTCCAGCACGTAGCGCCCAATGCCCTTGGCCATCAGTTCCACCAACTCGATCTCGTGATCGCTGAAGGCCCGCCGCCGCGGATGGGGCGAGGAGAAGCTGAGCACCGCGTACACCTCGCCGTCCACCATCACCGGCGCGCCGATGTAGCACTGCTGCCGCAGTGGCCCGAGATGGGTGCGATTCCCCAGGCGCGCGTCCTGTTGGACATTGGCGCAGGCAACCGTACCGCGCGTCTCACAGACCACGCCGCAGAATACCTGGTTCCACGAGAACGTGATCCCCGGCCGCATGGACAGCCCCTCATCCTGCACCGCCGCCAGCGCCGCATAGCGCCCGCGAATGCGCAGCACCGCGCCCAGCGTCAATCCAAAGATGGCCCGCCCGGTGGCCAGGTAGTCCGCGAACAACTCGTCCTGCGATTCGTAACAGGCCGTGCTCAGGCGATGCAACTGGCGCAGGTCTTCGCCGAACTTTGCCAGTTCCAGGGTCTTCTCCAGCAATTGCTCCTGGGTCTTGCGGCGGTCTGGCATGACCGGGTTCCCGCGGTGGCGCCGTTCGCTATCCAGATCCAGACACACCAGCGTCGCCAGTTCCCGCAACGCTTCCAGTTGTTCCTCAGTCCACTCCAACCGGTGGCGCGAGGCCGCCAGCAGCAGACCCAGCGGCTCGCCATTGCAACTGGCCAGGGCGACACCGGCGCAGGACGACAAAGAAGGAGCGGCGGCGCGAATGTCCCAACTCAGCCGTTGCGCCACGCCTGGCTCCAGCTTCCACTGCGCCGCCACGCCACGGAGTTCGGCCTCCAGCGGCTCCAGCGGCCCATAGCAGGCGCGCAGTTGCAGCCGCGTGCGATCCCCGGTATAGATGGCGACCAGCGGCGCATCCAGCATACGCGCGGCCAGGTGCGCCAGGCGATCGAGCGTGGTGCCGCGGCCGAGCGCCAATCGGGTTGCAAGCGACTGCATAGATTACATGCCAGTCTAAGGTGCCACCCTGAAATCCGCTAGGGACGATGGTGGGGTATACTCCCCCGTACCGTACCGGTACCGCCGCACTAGAAGTCCGCGTGGCCTGGCGTGCGCGGGAACGGAATCACATCGCGAATATTCTTCATCCCGGTCACATACATCATCATCCGTTCAAATCCCAGCCCGAACCCCGCGTGCGGCACGCTGCCATAGCGGCGCAGGTCCAGATACCACCAGTAATGCCCCTCATCCAGGCCCATCTCGCGGATGCGCTCCACCAGCACATCGGCGCGCTCTTCACGCTGGCTGCCGCCGATGATCTCCCCAATGCCCGGCGCCAGCACATCCATGGCGCGTACGGTGCGCCCGTCTTCATTGCCGCGCATGTAGAAGGCCTTGATGCTCTTCGGATAGTCTGTGACGATCACCGGCTTGCGAAATACCTCTTCCGTCAGATAGCGCTCGTGCTCGCTTTGCAGGTCGCTGCCCCAACCCACCGGAAACTCCCAGTTGCGGCCGGATTTCTCCAGGATGGCCACCGCTTCGGTATACGGCAGGCGCGCGAACTCGCTGTTCGCTACGTTCTCCAAGGTGGGAAGCAGAGATGGCTCATAGCGCTCCTGGAAGAACTGCAGGTCGGCTTTGCAGTTGTCCATCACATACGTGATGAGATACTTCAGGAACTCCTCGGCAAGCTGCTGATTGCCTTCGAGATCGCAGAACGCCATCTCCGGCTCGATCATCCAGAATTCAGCCAGGTGGCGCGGCGTGTTGCTATTCTCGGCGCGGAAGGTGGGCCCGAACGTATAGCAGTTCGTGAAAGCCAGCGCGAAGATCTCCGCCTCCAACTGCCCGCTCACCGTGAGGAACGCCGGCTTGCCGAAGAAGTCCTGGCTGAAGTCGATCCCCTTGGTAGCCGCATCGCGCGGCAGATTCATCATGTCCAGCGTCGTCACCTGGAACATGGCGCCGGCGCCCTCGGCATCGCTGGTGGTGAGGATGGGCGAATGCACGTAGAGAAAGCCGCGCTCCTGGTAAAATTTATGGATCGCAAACGCCAGCGCGTTGCGCACGCGGAACACCGCGCCGAAGGTGTTGCTGCGGGTGCGGAAGTGACCGAACTCACGCAGCGTTTCCAAATTATGCCGCTTCTTCTGCAGCGGATAGGTCTCCGGCGGCGCCGCTCCCAATACCTCCAACCCTTCGGCGCGCAACTCCACGCTCTGGCCCTTGCCCAGGCTCTCCACCATGGTGCCCGGCACACGCACGCAGGCGCCGGTAGTCGCCTGCACCAGCACGGCGGCATCCGCCACGCCCGCGTCGATCACAATCTGCAAATCGGCGAAACAGGAGCCGTCGTTGATCTGCAGAAAGCTGACACCCTTGCTATCGCGGCGCGTCTTCACCCAGCCGTGCGCGGTGGTTTGAGTGCCGGGTGCCAGTTGGAAGAGGTCTTTGATGTACTGCCCGTTGCGAATCATGGAGTAGTCTCTCCATTATGCGCGGTGGGGCGGGGAAGAGGCGAGGCGAACGTTACTTCGCCAGTCCGGCGGGCCAGTTGATCACGACAACGTACGGTTTGGCGTCAGTCTCGGTAGCTTCCATCACCAGAAACCGCTGTCCGTTGGCAAGCACCGCATACTGGTCGGCGGTGGCGGTGAGCGGGATACGAGTGGCAAATAGCGGTTGTGGTGCGCCGGTCTCCAGATTCGGGCCACTCACGGCCACGGACATCATCTTCCCTTCCAGCGAGACGTAGAAGAGTTCCTTGCCGTCCTTGCGCCATTGTCCCTGCACGCCGCCGCTTCTCGAGATCTGGCGGCGATTCGTAAAGTCAGGGAAACTGGCGATGTACACCTCCCAGCGGCCCGATTCATTCGTGCTGTACGTGACCCATTTCCCGTCCGGTGACAGGTGGAACGCATCTTTGGCGTAATCGGTGGCGAACAGCGGCTTGGGGGTGTCGCCGGCGGGTGGCAGCAGGAAAATATTCTTCCCTTGCGTGTTGTGGAACAGGATAGTGCCGTCCGCGGCTACGAGGGCCGGATAGATCAGTTCGTCACTCTTCCGCGCCACCATCTCCTCGCCGCCACCGACCGCGCGGCGATAAATGCCGAGCCTGCCACGCCCGGAGCGCCCGTAGAGAAGGGCCTTTCCATCGAAGGTCCAGAGTGGCGGATCCTCGCTGCCCGGCTCCGAGGTGACGCGGGAGACGATTCCGGTGGACAGTTCCACCAGCCAGAGATCGTCCCCCGAGGGCCCCGACGCCAGTTGGGCGGCAACACGTTTTTCGTCGGGCGATAGGGTGAACTGGCGATAAGCTTGGGGCTCCGCAACAACTGCCACCTGGCCACCGATCCGGTCCATCAGGCGCAGTTGCAGCCGGAGAGAGTCCGCCGGGCGGTAGACCAGCGTGCCGTTCTCAGACGCCGCAAAGCTGCCCACCGATCCGAGCCCGCGGTTCAGCGACCCGCTGAGCAGGACGTTATCGCCGCTGAGCGTTCCGCGCTCCCAGTCAAACCGCTGCGCAACCAGCGTGCTGCCGCGCCCGAACACCAGATAGCCGGGGCGCGAGTACTTGCCCAGGAAGGCGTTATCCAGCAGATGGCGGCTGCTTGCAGCGGATGTGGAACCCATGCGGATGCTGGTTGCACGCGCGTCCGAAACGGAGGTGTAGAGGAAGTGCCGCCCATCGGGCAGGAAGGACGGGAGGAACTGTCCGCGCTCCTTGGCGTCCGTATCCAACTTCAGCAGTGGTACCGGATCACCCCCGCTGGCCGGCACGCGTTGGATGGGACCCCGGCCGTTGCCCAACAGGATCGTATTGTCCGCTCCCCACGCGCCGTTGGTGGAATCGGTCTCCGCGATGATTTGCGATGGGCCGCCCATGGCGCTAACCCTGCGCAGCTTGCCTTCGCTGAAGAAAGCGATCTCCTTTCCATCGGGAGACCAGAAGGGAGAGACTCCGTCCTCTGTACCGGCCAGCGGCTGGGCATCGAGAGAATCGAGCCGCCGCAGCCAGATCATCCGCCGTCCGCCGGTGATCTCTCCAACAAATGCGAATGTTTGGCCATCCGAGGAGAGAGAATGCAGGTCATAACCCCTGGAGTAGAGGAATCGCGCTGGGGCGGCGAAGGTGAAGCGGATGGGGCGGGCCGGCTCGGGCTTTTCCCGCAGACCCCAGAACGCGGCAACGCCGGCCACGACGCCCAAAGCGGCGGCGGCGGCCAAGCCTGCCCAGCGGGTTCTCGCCGTTCTTGCCGGCACGGCCGCGACGGCGTTAGCCGGCTGCCCACCGCGGGCAAGCCACCGCAGCTCGAGCAGGACATCATGCATGTCCTGCCGGCGATTCTCCGGATCCTTCTCCAGGCAGGTCCGGATAAGGTGATCGAGAGCGGGCGGAATCAGCGGCTGTGTCGCGGTGAGCGGAGCGGGTTCCGCCGTCATCACGGCGGCCATCAGATTCGCTTGGGTCTTGCCATCGAACGCCGGCCGCCCGGCAAGCATCTCGTACATCACCAGGCCGAACGCGAAGATGTCGGTGCGGCGATCGGCCTCGCGGCCTTCGAATTGCTCCGGCGCCATGTAGCGCGGCGTGCCCATAATGACGCCCTGCTGCGTTAGCGCAAGTTGCGTCGCTTCGGCCGTACCGGCAGTAGCGGCGTTGGCGTTCATAATCTTTGCCAGGCCGAAGTCGAGCACCTTCACCCCAGCCTTCGTAATGAGGATATTGCCCGGCTTCAGATCGCGGTGTACCACGCCGTTGCGGTGCGCGTAGCTGAGAGCGTCGGCCATCTGCTCGGCGAATCGCAAAGCCTCGGCCACTGGCAGCGGCCCCTTGAGTTCCGCGCCGTCGATGAACTCCAGTACCAGGTAATCCGGGCCGACATCGAAGAGCGTGCAGATGTTCGGGTGGTTCAAAGAAGCGATCGCCTGCGCCTCGCGTTGGAAACGCTCCGTGAAGGCGCTGGCCGCTACCTTGAGAGCGACGATGCGTTCCAGGCGCGTGTCGCGAGCCTTGTAGACCTCGCCCATGCCGCCGGCGCCAATGCGGTCAATGATCTCATACGGACCCAGGCGCGCGCCCTTCTCGAATGTCATGAATGCTGGACGAGTGTATCACAGCAGCATCCGGTTTGAAAGTTGGATCACAGTTGATTCGCGAGCGGACGTTAATTCAGAAACGCCCGTGCCACAAAGGCCGCTATCTGCTCCCGAGTCACATCCGCACCGGGGCAGTAGCTTGTCGCCGAGCAGCCGGTCGTAATGCCCAACTCGCGCATCTTCTGCACAAAGCGGAACTGCGAATTAGCCGCGCTGACATCCGTAAAGAAAGGAGACGCGGGGAAGGTGAAGTCATCCCCGAACAGCGACCGCAACTTACCCCGAATCACAAAGACGGCCATCTCCCCGCGCGTGACGTTCCGATCCGGGCAGTAAGCCGTCGACGAACAGCCGGAGGTGATGTTGAGTTCCCGCAGCTTCTGGATGTAGCGGAAGAACGGGTGAGTCGCGGGCACGTCGGTAAAGTACGGCTGCGAGGGGAAGGGGAAGGAATCGCCGAGAATAGAGCGGATGACGAAGACGGCCATCTGCCCGCGGCTCACGGGGGCGCCAGGGCAATAGCGCCCGGGCTGGCAACCATCCGTGATGGCCCAAAGCTTCAGCACGTTGACGTGCGAGAAGAAAGGATTCGTGGAACCGACGTCGCTGAATTGCGGCACCGTCAGCCATGGGAAGTACGCGTTCCAGGTGCCCCAGCGGCCCGCAAACGCCCCCCGCGGACGCGCAAACTCGCCGCTGATCCACATGCCGCCGTCGACGGGGTCGATGGCCGCGCCGAAGTAATCCCCCCAGCGGACACCCGAGCCGGGAGCCGCGAGTTCAAACCGGTCCTCGCCCGCCTTCAAGCCGCCTACCCCCGCGTACGTGAGCGACCCCAAGCTATCCACATTGGTCCCGGTGATCAGCGGTGAGGGGAAGCCGTTCTGCATACCGTGCGAAGCGGGAACGTTAAAGGCCGGAAAGAAGAAGCCGCCATTTACCTTCCGTAGCTGCAGGCTCACTCTCCCCAGTGGCAGGTCGATGCGATCGTACGTAACCGTTGTGCCTTCGTCGACATAGCCGCTGTTCCGCGCGGTGTAGAGGACCCCACCGCGAACGATGGCGCGGAGCACCCGGGCGTCCCCAGCATCGATCCGGACCACGGAGTCCTTCTGCGCGAATGGCGTTGGCGAGTCGTATCGCCAGACATTGCTAAGATTCGTGCGGACCGCGCGCGGCGTCTGGGATACCGCGTTCTCGATCCGCCATAAAGTCAGGAAGGCCGAGTTCGGACCGGTTCCCGCATTGATGAGTACGCCAGGCGCGTCCGGCGCACCCGGGATGCCCCGCAACTCCGCGGGCCGAAGGCTCTGGGCAATACTCCCGTCGGCGTTACGGAGATCGTCGATATCTATCCAGGAAAGCGTTGCCGTCGCCGGGTTATACAACTCGGATTTCTTGAAAATCCGCAGTTTGGCGTAGAGGAAGTCGAATGGGAAGGAGCCATCGAACATGTTCGCGGTAAGGTATACGGCCCGATTGTCATAGCCGATGGCTGGATAGTCGATCTCGCGCCGGGGTTGCCCCTGGGCATTGGGATGTCCCGGCATCGCCCAGTTCTTCCAGCCGCTCGCATAGGTCGAACCATTCGAAACGCTCAGCAGGAAATGCGTGCGGAGCAAGTCGTCTTCCGAAAACGCAGACAACAGGAAACGGCCATGCAGGGCGTCGTATCGGATAGTCGGGTCGATGATGAAGCAGGTGGCCGAACCGTTGGGGCACGCGGCCGGCAGCACGTTGGCGAACCACTGCTGCAAAGTCATGACACTGGTTTGGGCGCCTGCCTTCGAAAAACGCGCGATGGAGGAATTCACCACTTGAATGAGATCCTCCGGGCCCGCCGCGATGTCGGGATCGGGCGGGCTGATATCGGTGTATCCGATCCCCTCAAAGCTTGTTGTTGGAGTCGCAGAGAGAGACTCGGAAGCGTCGCCTGGCGCGCGGCGCAGCCAACCCGAAGTTCCAGATTCAAGGGTCGGAATGCCGATCTGTTGCGGCCGCCCGCGCAGCGACTCGCGATACAGAACATAGGCGTCGGTCGAGGGTGTATGGCCACGCATCAGTCTGCCCGGTGGAACCGGAATAGCGGGACCGGGGCGGAGAGGATCAAAGGGTGCGCCAGCGCTTGTCCGGCCAGGCGACATGGCAGTTTGCGCAAATCCCGCGGCCTGCATGATGGCGAAGAGCCAAAGCACCTTTAGCATCGGCGCCGGACCTTTCTCCGCGCCTGCATCTCACTTAGGCATGTGACAGAAGCTGCAATCGTTACTGGCGTTATTCTGCTCATGGCACTTCATGCACCCGCCCATCGTGATGTTGCTCTCCAGCCGGATCACTTCCCGTTCCTTCACCGGACCATGGCACGTCTCACAAGCCGCGCCGGCCTCCGCGTGCGCCTTGTGCGAGAAGAACACAAAGCTCGGAATCTGGTACACACGCACCCAAGGCACCGGACGCTGGTTCTTGGCGAATGCCGCCAGCTTCTGGATGTGCGGCGAATCGGTCTTCACCGCCGTGTGGCAGCCCATGCAGGTGGTCACCTCCGGCAGCCCCATCACCTCGCCGGGCGGCGGATTCGTATGGCAGGTCTTGCACGGCAACTTCAGATCGCCGGCATGCAGCTTGTGGCTATAGGGGACGGGCTGCGCCGGTGGAGGCGGCGGCGCGGGAGCCGGACCCGGACCCTGCTGTTGAAACCAGAACATCGCCAGCAGCAGCAGCTTCACAACTCACCCTTCTTGCGTTTGTCGATGATGTACTCGCTTGCGCGCATGGATAGCGCCAGAATCGTCAAAGTCGGGTTCTGCACACCGCCGCTGGGGAAACTGCCGCCATCCACAACAAATAGATTCTTCACATCGTGCGATTGGTTCCAGCCATTCAGCACGCTCTTCTTCGCGTCGGCGCCCATGCGCACCGTGCCAAGCTCGTGGATGCTCTCTCCCGGCGGCACCATTTGCGCATGCTGCGCCAGCACTTCGAAGCCCGCGTCGCGGCACAACTGCGCCCCGGTCTCCATGGCGTCCTTCGCCATGTTGTGCTCGTTCGCCGTGTACTTCTGCGTGATGTGCAGCACCGGGATGCCCCACTCATCCTTCAGATTCGGATGGATGCGCACATGATTCTCATAAAGAGGCAGCGCTTCGCCCATCGTCGTGATGTTGAAGCCGGTGCCGGCCAGCTCCTGCATCTTCTCCTGCAACTGGGCGCCGTAGTACGGCAGCAGACGCGCCGCCGGCGTGAAGCCGCTGCCGAAATCCAGCGCATAGCCGCGCAGGAAGTTCTTCTCCCGCTTGCCGCGCTCCAGGTTACGGAAGCGCACCACATAGCCGCCGCCACCCATCAGGTTGCGGCCGCCTTTGCCTCCACGCGCCTCTGGCACCGACGCCACCACCGACCCCTTCACATAGAACTGGTCGAACAGATAGTGCCCCAACGTGCCGCTGGAGTTCCCCAATCCCTTCGGATAATGGCGCGACGTGGAGTTCAACAGAAGCCGGCAACTCTCCAGACACGACGCTCCCACCACCACGATCTTCGCCTTGGCGTGATACTCGCGCTTCGACCGCCGGTCGATAAACCATGCGCCATTGGCCAGGCCGGTATTCGGATCGAGCGTGATGTTGCGGACCACGGCGTTCGGCGTCAGCGTCAGGTTGCCCGATTCCAGAGCGCCCGGCAGCAGCAGGTTCGCGCTGCTGGCCAGCGTTCCGGTGGCCCGGCGCATCTTGGTGGCGGTGATGCCTTGCTTTTTACAGGCTTCGGAGAACCGCTGCACGCAGAGCGAATCGCGCGATTCATCCGGCGTGTAGATGCCGTCCGGCAACTGCGGCAAGCCTTCCTTCTTTCCACTGACGTGGAACATCGGCTCGCAACGGTCATAGAACCGCGCGAGGTCTTTATAGGAGATCGGCCAGTTCTCGCCGTGGCCGTCGTGGTCCTTGCAGTGGAACTCGTAGTCGCTCAGGCGCCACGATTGCCGGCCCCAGCGCAGGGTCTTGCCGCCCACCGCACGGATGCGCACCCAGTAATACGGGTCATTCGGATCGTAGGTGTAGGGGTTCTGCTTTTCGTTCACCCAGAGATTGGCGTCGAATTCCGACGCCTGCACGATATGCGGGAAGCGCCCCGGCTTGCCAAAGCCGCGATACGGCAGGTCGTACACCGCCTTCATGACTCGCGCCTTCTCGTAGTCCACCGCGGGCCCGGCGTCCAGCATCAGGCAATTCACCCCCGCCCGCGCCAACACCCAGGCGGCCATACCGCCGGCAGCGCCCGAGCCGATAATCAGAACGTCGTAAGTGGGAGTGGGCATGCGGTCCTCAGTCGAGCGGCAACCAGTAGGCATCCATGCCGGCGGCCGAACGGCTGCGGGCGGACATGGCCTGCGCATAGGGGCGGGAGTTCAGGGTGGCTCGCAAGATGTCGTCCTTGGCCTCGCGAAGGAAGCGGGCGAAGGGATCCGCCGGAGCCCGATACGTCCAGGTCTGCGTCAGCGGCGCCAGCAGCGTGTCGGCGTTCGCCGGCAGCCCTTTGAGCTTGTCCAGACCGTTGCGATACAGCGCCTGCCGCTCCTTGTCCGAGTCTCCGATCAGAAAATCCAGGAATGCGGGAACCTCGGCTTCGACGGCGCCGGGCACCGCGCCATTCTTCGGCATCACGATGTCGCACAGCGCCTGCAGCGCCTGGTATTGGTCAGCACTAAAGAAGCGATGGCCTCCTTCGGCAACAGCCTCCGCACCTGTAACGGCAAGCTGCTGCGCGGCGGCCGGCAACACGGGCACGGCGGCAATCGACTGAACGAAACGGCGGCGTTTCATGGGCAATACTCTCACAGTATCACCCTTGCGTCGCCTTCCCGTCTCGTCACCCGCTCGCGGTCGAAGTATTCCAGCAGGGGAATGGCGTACTTGCGCGATACGCCCGTCCAATCCTTGAATTCGGTCACCCCGAAACGCTGCCCTTTGCGTTCGGTCAGCAACTGCCGCAGCGGCGTCAAGGCGTCCGGGTGAAACAGCAGATCCTCCGCCACTTTGATCAGCCGCTTCTCCCGCAGCAGGATCGCCAGCAGCGTCCGTGCGCGGTTCGCATCGATGCCGGAATTCTTCAGGACCTCGGCGGCACTGGGGACGCTGAGCCCAGCGGTGGCGAAGGCTCCTTCGATCTTGCGCAGCGCGTCTTCCTCATCGCTCTTCAGATGCAGCTTGTGGGTGGCCAGCCGCAGCAACTCGCCTTCGCTCACAATGGCCGGCGACCCTTTCAACATGGCTTCCAACACAAACGGCGGCGCGCCCGGCAGCTCCCGGCTGCGCACTTCTTCCTTCGACAACCCCGGCTGCAGCGGATTCTGTTTGTGATAGGCGGCCAGCAGCTTTCGGATGCTCTCGATGATGGCCTGCCACGCGCCCGCATCCATGGCCCAACGCTGCTCTGGCAAAACCACCGCACCGGCGGGCTTCAGAGTCTGCTGCACCTCGGCCAGCGGCACGCCGGTTCGCCCCGCCAATTGATCGAAGCTCAGCCCCCACCGCGATTCCTTCAGGAACAACGCCAGCTTCGGAGGCAGCGCCTCGGCGTCCAGCACGGCCCATCGATCCGGATGCGCCCGCCGCGGCGGCGCGGCGTCCAAGATCACACCGCCGGCAATCGTAACGACTGGGGAAAACTTGCGCAGAATGAAGCGGTCGCCCGGCAGCAGCAGTGCCGGCTCGCGCAGCACGATCCGCGCATACCCCGATTCCCCCGGCTGTAACGCCGTGCGCGACGCCAGCCGTACCTCGGCCTCAATCTCCGCCGTGCCCGCGTGAAAGTGAACCGGCGCCCGGTGCTTCAGCGCCTTCGCCGAAGCCAGCAGGCTGATGGACCCATCGAACGTGCGCGCTGGCGTATAGAACCCAGGCAGCGACAGCACCATCCCGCGATGGATCTCGGCATGCTCCACCCCGGCCAGGTTCACCGCCGTCCGCTGCCCCGCCACCGCCTGCTGTGCCGCATTGCCATGCACTTGCACGCCGCGGACCCGCGCCCGCTTCGCCACCGGATAGATCTCCAACTCCTGCTCCGGCTTGATCACGCCTGTCAGCAGCGTTCCCGTCACCACCGTGCCAAAGCCCTTCACGGCAAAGCTGCGATCCACCGGCAGCCGCGGCGCATGCGCCGTCTTGCGCTTCGGCAACTGCCGCGCAAAGCCCAGCAGCGTCTTCTTTAGCTCGTCGATGCCCTGCCCAGTCTTCGCGCTCACCGCCAATCGCGGCGCGCCTTCCAGAAAGGAGCCGGCGGTGAACTCATCCAGCTCCAACTGCACCAACTCCAGTATCTCGGCATCCACCAGATCGGCCTTCGTGATCACCGTCAGCCCGCGGGTGATACCCAACAACCGGCAGATATCGAAATGCTCTCGCGTCTGCGGCTTGATGGATTCATCGGCCGCCACCACCAGCATCACCAGGTCGATGCCGCCTACGCCCGCCAGCATGTTCTTCACGAAGCGCTCATGGCCCGGCACGTCAATGAAGCTCGCTTGTACATCGGGCGCCAGCGCCAGGTGCGCGAAGCCTAAGTCAATCGAAATCCCGCGCCGCTTCTCTTCTTCCAGCCGGTCCGGGTCAATCCCGGTGAGCGCGCGAACCAAGGCGGACTTACCGTGGTCGATATGGCCAGCGGTGCCAATAACGGAATGAATCACTTCGACTTCAGGTTACCAGTGCTAGTGTGGAACGAAGAAACGTATGCGTCTGAAACGTGTGGAGGAAGTGCGCCGGCGCCATGCCGCGGCCGAAGAGGGCGGTGGGGCCGAACGCCGCGGGAAGCAGCATGAAGAGGGCAAGCTATCGGCCCGTGAGCGCATCGAACTGCTGCTCGATGAAGGCACCTTCGAAGAGTTGGACAAGCTGGTGCGCCATCGCTGCCGTGACTTCGGCATGGAAGACCAGATCATCGAAGGGGACGGCTTCATCACCGGCTATGGCCTGCTGCACGGCCGCCCGGCGTATGTCTTCGCGCAGGACTTCACGGTCTTTGGCGGCTCGCTGTCGGAAACCAACGCCAAGAAAATCTGCAAGATCATGGACCTTGCGTTGAAGACTGGCGCCCCGGTCATCGGCCTCAACGATAGCGGCGGCGCGCGGATCCAGGAAGGCGTGCTGTCGCTGGGCGGCTATGCCGATATCTTCCTGCGCAACACGCTCTCGAGCGGCGTCATTCCGCAGATCTCCGCCATCCTCGGCCCCTGTGCCGGCGGCGCTGTCTATTCGCCCGCCATTACGGACTTCGTCTTCATGGCCGACAAGACCAGCTACATGTTCGTCACCGGGCCCGACGTTATCAAGACCGTCACCCAGGAAGATGTCACCAAGGAAAAGTTGGGCGGCGCCATGACCCATAATGCCGTCAGCGGCGTGGCGCAATTCCTCGCCGCGGACGACGCCGATTGCCTCCGCCTGATCCGCAAGCTCTTTGAATACATCCCCCAGAACAACATCGACCCGCCCCCCATGCGCCCCACCGCCGATCCCATCGACCGCATGGACGCAGACCTCGACGAACTGGTGCCGGAAGAGTCCAACATCCCCTATGACATCAAGGACGTCATCCGCCGCATCGTGGATGACGGCGCGTTCTTCGAAGTGCAGGAACATTGGGCGAAGAACATCGTGGTCGGCTTTGCTCACATGGGCGGGAAGAGCGTCGGCATCGTGGCCAATCAACCCGCGTTTCTGGCCGGTTGCCTGGACATCGATTCCTCCACGAAGGGCGCGCGCTTCGTCCGCTTCTGCGATGCCTTCAACATCCCCATCCTCACGCTCGAAGACGTGCCCGGCTTTCTCCCCGGCACCGCGCAGGAGTTCGGCGGCATCATCCGCCACGGCGCCAAACTGCTGTACGCCTATGCCGAAGCCACCGTCCCAAAAATCACCGTGATCACCCGAAAAGCTTACGGGGGCGCCTACTGCGTAATGGGCAGCAAGCACCTGCGCTGCGATCTTAATCTCGCCTATCCCACCGCCGAGATCGCCGTCATGGGAGCGGAAGGCGCGGCCGCCATCATCTATCGCCGCGAACTGGCCAAGGCTAAAGACAAAGCCGCCGTATTGGCTGAGAAGGTGGCCGAATACAAAGAGCGCTTCGCCAACCCGTTCATCGCCGCCGAGCACGGCTTCGTCGACGATGTTATCCTGCCGCGCGAGACACGCCCGCGCGTCATCAAAGCCCTCAAGATGCTTGAGAACAAGGTGGACACGATGCCGCGCAAGAAGCACGGCAACATCCCCCTTTAGTTCTTCACCCGCTTCAGAAGCAGCGCCGAGTTCTTGCTGCCGAAAGCGATACAGTTGGCCACGGCGTTGTCGATGTCCAGTTTGCGCGCGCCGGTCTGCACATAGTCCAGATCGCATTCCGGGTCGGCCACATCCACGTTGATGGTCGGATGCACCACGCCGTCGCGCATCGCGAGCAGCGTTACCGCCACGCCCGCCGCGCCACAAGCGCCCTGCGGATGCCCAATCAGGCTCTTAATGGAAGACCCAGGAATCTTGTACGCCTGGTCGCCAAACGCCAGCTTCATCGCCCGCGTCTCGATGCGGTCATTCAACTCCGTCGACGTGCCGTGGTAGCTCACATACTGCACCGCTTCCGGCGTCACGCCGCCTTCCTGCATGGCTAGCTGCATGGCCCGCGCCGGCTCTTCGCCGCACTCCTCCAAACGCACGCGGTGATAGGCTTCGCACGTCGACCCATACCCGCCAATCTCGCCGTAGATCTTCGCTCCACGCGCCTTGGCCTTCTCATACTCCTCCATCACGAAGAACCACGAGCCTTCCCCCACCACGAACCCATCGCGATCGGCGGAAAACGGCCGCGAGCCGCGTTCCGGCTCGGCATTCCATTTCGAACTGAGGATGCGCATCAGCAGGAAGCCGCGGAGCACCAGGAGAGTCAGCGGCGCATCCACGCCACCCACCACCAGCGTGTCGATGATCCCGTTCTGGATGTTGCGATAGGCATACCCGATGGCATCGGTGGCCGACGTACAGCCCGTCGTTACCACATGGCTGAAGCCTCGGAACCCGAACCGCATCGAGACTTCGCTGGCCAGCGTACCGGCAGTCGAACTGGGAATCACGTACACGCTGCATTGCTTCACCAGACCCGCATAGTACAGCCGGTACTGCTCCTCGGTGAACTCCTGCGCACCGCCGCCCGACCCGACAATCACGCCAATCTGCCGCAACTGGTCGCGGTTCATCCCGGTGAGTTCCAGGCCGGAGTCGCGTACCGCTTCGTCGGCGGCGGCCAAAGCCAGCGGCACCGTGCGCGGCACATGCGGGCGATCCTTCGCCGACACCCATCCTTCATCCACGAAATCGTCAATCTGTCCGGCGATCTGGACAGGGAAGGGCGAGGCGTCAAAACGCGTGATGCGTTTCACCCCGCTCACGCCCGCCTTGGACGCTTCCCAAAAGGCTTCACGGCCAATTCCATTCGGGCTTATACAACCGATGCCCGTAACAACTACGCGACGTAGACCCATCGTGTTAGTATAGGCGGTTCCGATGGAATTTCGCCGCCATGCCCTGCCGCGGCTCCTAGCGGGACTGCAGATAGGCATGCTCGGCGGCCTGCTCATTCTTGCCTGGTTCGTCGGCATCTCCCAGGTCTACTTCGGTTCGCCGTGGGCCTTGTTGAACCTCTTTGCGCTGCTGGCCGGCGAAGGGCAGTGGACCGTTTCCCTCTCCCTCTCGACTGGCATCGGCGCCGCGGTCCACCTGTTTTCCTGCAGTTTGCTGGGCATTTTCATCGCCTGGATGCTGCCGCGCCCCGATCCCGGCGACCGCACCTCGCTGGCCGGCATGGCCTTCGGCGTCATCGTTTCTCTGCTGGTCTACGAGTTCCTCTGGCGCCGCATGCTGCCTGCTCTGGCCGCCACCGTCGCCCCGCTGCCCATTTTTATCGCGCACGGATTATTTGGCGCCAGCCTTGCCCAGTTTCCGCGTTTCTTCCTTCCCCTGGTTGCCGATCCGCCCGAGGTTGACCCGGAGCCATGAACCGGCTGGTGGTGGGTGCCGTGTCATTCGCGGCCACGGCGCTCTTCTTCTGGGAATACCTGCCGTGGACTAAGCGCGTGCAATTCTTCGCTGACATTGATGGCTACCACTACCCGCTCTACACCTACGCCCACCACGCTATCCAGGAACGCCGCCTGCCCGAATGGGATTGGAGTCTCTACTGCGGCATTCCCTATATTGCCAATCCGCAGACCGCGTTCTTTTATCCGCCCAACTGGCTAGTCCATCTAGCCAACCGCAAGCATTCGGGCATCCGCTTCTGGACCCTGGAGGCGCTCGCCATCCTTCATTTCTGGATCGCCTTCTTCACGGCATGGCTGTGGCTGCGGCATCGCGCGCGGTCGGACCTCGGCGCGGCGGTGGGCGCCGGCCTGTTCGCCTTCGGCGGCTACATGACAGGCGAAGCGCAGCACCTGGGAGCCATCTGCGCCTATGCCTGGTTCCCGCTTGGCCTGCATGCCATCGACCGCGCCTCCGTAGCACAACTGGCCATCGCTTCCGCGCTCTGCTGGCTGGCCGGCTATCCCTCGGCGTGGCTTGTTTTTTGCGTTTGCGTGGCCGCCTATGCCTTTGCCGTAGAAGGCTGGCGGCGCGTGGCCTGGATCGCGGGGGGCATCGCGATTTCACTCGGCATCGTTGCCATCCAACTGGCGCCCGCGCTCGAAGCCGCCGCCAACAAGGTGAAGGACAATGTCTACGGCGCGGGCCTGCCCGGCGGCTGGTTCTTCGCCATCAACTTCCTGTTGCCCAACTACTATGACCAGTCGCCCCGCACAGGCAGGTATGGCCTGGACTTCGAGCAGTATCTCTATCTTGGCGCGGTGCCCATCGCCGCCCTGTTCTTCGCCCGGCAGTGGAAACCGGCCCTCGCCATACTGGCCGCCTGCCTGTTCTTTGCAGAAGACCCGCTACGTCTATGGACCACGTTGGCCAATCGCTATGCCATTGTTGGCGATGCCCTCCGGGAGTGGAACTTCCTGGCCGGCATCTTCACCGGCCTGGCGCTGCTGGCAGCCTCCGGCGCCTCGTCGCTTCAGGGCAAGACCCCCGCCTGGCCCCGCCCCGTTGTTCTGGCGGCCATCGCCGCGGCACTTGCCTGGTCCGCCCGCCAACTGTGGCTCTGGAATCACGACGCGACCTTCCTCAACGGCTGGGCCTCCGCTATCGAAGTAGCCGTTACCGCTGCTATCGGCTTCATCCTCTTGCGCGCGGGCCCTTCGCGGTTCGCCGCCGCGGTACTCCTCCTGCTGCTGTGGACCGATTACAAAGTCTACGGAACCAGCCGCCGCTTCAACGCCGTCCCCGGCGCCCGCGACATCCAGTTCCGCGACGATGCGCGCACCGGCGGCCAGGAGTTCCTCGGCATACCCTCCGGTACGTACCAGGTGCTGCGGGAGAACCGCCACTATCGCATCTTGTTTGCCGATATCGAGTGGGCTAACGAGGCCCGCCACTACGGCCTGCTCTCGCCGCAAGGAGCCGACCCGCTTGTCCCGCCCGCCTACAAGCGGTACGTCGAGAGCTTCGTCCCCTTTTCGACGAACCGCCTGTTCCCCCTCGATTGGCGCAATCCCGCCATGCTGGATGCGTTCGGCGTCCGCTACATCATCAGCAGCAAACTGCTCGAAGCGCCGCATCTCCGGCTGTTCCCGGAAACGCAGTCCTACTACCACAAAGTCTACGAGTTCCCTGCCGCCCGCCCCATCTATCGCTTCGACGGCGGCACCGCGCGCCATGTCGACTGGCTGCCGGAACGGCGAGCTTTCCAGGTGGACTCTCTTGACGGCGGCCCGCTCGTGCTGCTCGAGAACCTCGCCCCCGGATGGCACGCCACCATCGACGGAGCCGAGACCGCCATCACGGCCGAGAGCGGCACGTTCCAACGAATCCAGATACCGCCCGGCAGCCATCGCGTCGAGTTCCGTTACCGCAGCCAAGCCCTGCGTTTCGGCGCAGCCATCACTGTCATCAGCCTCATCGGCCTTGCTGTCTTTTGCCTCCGCCGCCGCCCACCGCTGTTACAATCCTGATGTGACGCTCCGACATGCGGCGGTTTGTGCCTGCCTGGCTCTGGCAGGCTGTGGGACAACCCTGCCCACCTCCCTCTCAACCTCCGCCGGGTCTTCGGGGCGCACCGAGGTAGACGAGTTCCTGGCCATGTATAACGACCTGGACACCCGCTTGGCCACCGTAGCGTCTGAAGCCGAATGGGCCGCCGCAACAGATGTCAATCCGCAGCACACCGGAGAGCGCATCGGCGCCGGACAGGCACTGGCAGCCTTTCGCGGCAGCCGCTACGTCATCGACCGTTCTAAGACGCTTCTGGGCAACCGCCAGGCGCTGGGCGAACTTGAGTTCCGCCAGCTCGACAACATCCTGCTGACCGCCGCCGAATCCCCCGGCACCATTCCCGAGGTCGTGAACCGCCGCGTGGAGACCGAAGCGCGCCTGGCGGCCCTCATGGATGGCTTCACCTTCTGTTTGGAGAAGCGCGGCGACAAGTGCGCCAAGCCTGTCACGCCCAATCAGATCGACGAGGTCCTGCTCGACAGCCGCAACCTGCCCGAACGCCTGAAGTATTGGGAAGTGTCCAAGCAATCCGGGCCGGTGTTGAAACCGGGCGTGGCCGAACTGCGCGACCTGCGCAATCGCGTCGCCAGGGAGCTCGGCTACACCTCCTACTTCCATCTGCAGGTGGCCGACTACGGCATGTCCGTGAACGAGATGATGCAGCTCATGGACAAGACCGTCGAGGACCTGCGCCCGCTCTATGAGCAACTGCACCTGTTCGCCCGGCGCAAACTGGCCGACCGCTACCAGCAGCCTGCCCCGAAAGCGATTCCCGCGCATTGGGTAGGCAACCGCTGGGCGCAGGAGTGGCCCGGCCTGCTGGAGTCCGTCAATCTCGACGATCTCTTTCGCGGCCGTACCCCGGAATGGATCGTGCAACAGGCCGAGCGCTTCTATACCTCACTCGGCATGCCGCCGCTGCCCAAGAGCTTCTGGGAGAAGAGCGACCTGTACGCTCTGCCAGTGAACGCCACCCGCCACAAGAACACGCATGCTTCGGCCTGGCACATCGACACCGAAAAGGATGTCCGGTGCCTGATGAGCGTGGCGCCAAACTTCCGCTGGTTTGAAACCAGCCACCATGAGTTGGGCCACGTTTACTATTACCTTTCCTATTCGAATCCGAAGGTGCCGCACGTGCTCCGCGAGGGCGCCAATCGCGCCTTCCACGAGGCCGTCGGCGATCTGATCGGCATCGCCGCCCGCCAGCCGCAGTACCTCAAAGGCATCGGCGTGATGCCCAAGGATCGCCAACTGGACCAGACCCAACTGCTGCTGTCGGAAGCCCTGGATAACGCCGTGGTCTTCGTCCCGTTCGCGGCCGGCACGATGACCCACTTCGAACACGAACTCTACGAGAAGAAGCTGCCGGCCGATCAGTTCAACGCCCGCTGGTGGGATCTCACGGCCCGTTACCAGGGCATCCAGGCGCCCGCTCCGCGTGGCGAGGCCTTTTGCGACGCCTGCACCAAGACCCACATCGTCGACGACGCCGCCCAGTATTACGACTACGCGCTGGCCTACCTGATCAAGTACCAGCTTCACGACTACATTGCCCGCAAGATCCTCAAGCAGGATCCCCGCAACTGCAACTACTATGGCAACAGGGAGGTCGGCAAATGGCTGACCGAGTTGCTCAGCATCGGCGCCACGCAGGACTGGCGGCAGGTCATCCGGGAGAAGACCGGCGAGGATATCAGTTCGCGGGCGATGCTCGACTACTTCCAGCCGCTGCTTGCCTATCTACGGCAGCAAAACGGAGGGCAGTCCGCACCGTGGCAGTAACGCTGTGGATGCTGCTGGCCGCCGCGCTTTCCGCCGCCGATCTTCATGAGGCCGTGCGAGCCGGCGACCGCCCGAAGGTGGAGAAACTGC
The DNA here is from genome assembly GCA_964385495.1 of uncultured Candidatus Solibacter sp. Taxonomy (GTDB): domain Bacteria; phylum Acidobacteriota; class Terriglobia; order Bryobacterales; family Bryobacteraceae; genus CADEFT01. Next base: position 99,009 of record CAYLPH010000010.1, on the reverse strand, counting down.
TGGCCGCAGGGGCTGCCGTTAACGATCACGATGCGCTTGGCGGTACGGCACTCCATGACGCGGCCTGGGCCGGCGATCCATCTATCGCCCAACTGCTGCTGGACCGCGGCGCCGACGTGAACGCGCGCCATAGAGAAGCCGGCAGCACCCCGCTGCATTACGCGGTGATCACCAACCATATCGACGTGGCGAAGTTGCTGCTTGCCAAGGGAGCCGATGTGCAGGCCACCTATCAATCCGGCTCGACGCCGCTGCACCTGGCCGCCAACCGGGGCTACACGGAGATGGCCGAACTGCTGATCGGCAAGAACGCCGACATCGCCCGCGCCGACCAATCCGGGGCAACCGCGCTCGATGAAGCCGCCTGGAAGGGCCACGCCGCGATGGTCAAACTGCTGATCGCGCACCAGGCCGCGGTGGGCGCCGGAGCGATGCTACAGGCGGTTAGCAAGGGCCATGCCGATGTAGTCGAGATCCTGCTGGCGGCCGGGCTCGACGCCAACGCCCGCGATGCCGAAGGGTATAGCCTGGTCGAACTGGCGCTGCGCTATCGCCAGCGAGCGACCGCGGAGACGCTGCTGAAGAAGGGCGCCCGTCTGGATGCGGGGGCTCGTCAACGCGCCCTGCGGAACGCCGTTCTCCGGGGCGAGTTGGAGATTGTGGACCTGCTGTTGGATGCGCCCGCCACCGCCTCGGCGCTGTTGCCGGAGGCAGCCTTGAAGGGCCATTTGCCGGTGGTGGCGCTACTGCTCGAACGCGGCGCCGATGTCAACCGGGTCTCGGAATCGGGAACGACGCCGCTGCATGAGGCGGCGCTTGGGGGCCATGCCGAGGTCTGCAAGCTGCTGCTGAAGCGCGGGGCGAGCCTCGAGGCCAAAGACAAGGAATCCGGCGCGACCGCTTTGCTGCTCGCCGCCAGTTACGGCCGCCGGGATGTGGTGCTGGCGCTGCTCGAAAAAGGAGCGGACTCCAAAGTGCGCAATGCCAAGGGCAAGACCGCGCTAGATCTCGCCCGCGAGTCGCAGCACCGCGCCATCGTCGACATTCTCGAACCATGAGCCCGTATAGCGCAAACCGCTGATTCCGTTACGGAGCCGCGACTGCGAAGGAGCTGGTTTGCCACGGGCTGGTAAGCGATGCTGGCCGCTCTGGCCGAGGCGCGCGGCAAGGCCGCCAAAGCCGATAGCTGAACGGTAAAAGCTACTGGCTACTGGCCTCCTTCAACACCCCCGGAGCCAACGAATCCAGCCACGCCGAATCCTGTTTAAATACCTGCGATACCAGCACGGCGTTCTGAAAGAAATAGCTCGCCAGCACCGGGCTCACCCGCGCCAGCGCCTGCACCTGCCGCGCCACCCCGTCGCAATCCTGCGCTGGCAGCGGCCCTTCCCAAGCCTTCCGGCCGCCCTTCAAATATCCACGCAGCGTCCGCTGGAACAATCGCTCCACGAGAAACTGCGCGTCGTTCTGGCTCACGCCGCAGCCCCGCATGGTCTCCGCGCTGGCCGCCAGCAGCGGCAACGCAAGGCTTGTCGCGAAACTCAGTCCCGCTTCGAACAGCGCCCGCTGTCCGCGCGCCATCGGGATCACCCGCGTGCCTTCGCCCACCAGCGTGCGAGCCTCGCGCAACGCCCGCCGCTCGCCTTCCACCAGGTACACCGGCTCGGTGCCCGGCGGTACCGCCACAATCGATCCCGTCGAGGCGCCCAACCGCGCCAACGCCTCCAGCGCGCTGCTGTCCAGTTCGCTGTCGCAAAGCAACACGCTCTTCGTCTTCCAATCAAAGCCAGTTCCGGCCAACTGCTCGACCGCCACCGCAAGCCACGGCTTCGGCATCGCGATCAGGATCACCCGGCTGTGTTCGAACGCCTCCAGGCTCTCCACCGAATAGCCGGCGCCCAAAAAGTTCGAAATCCGGCTTGCCAGCCGGAATGACGACGAGCGAACGGGTCCCAGGCGCTCCGCTAGACGGGGAACGCGCGTCAGAAAGGAATCTCTAATCCTTCCCGCTGCCACCAGCGCGAACGGTGCCACTCTGTTCATAAGCTTTCGGCGCCCGCAGCGCCTTGATCCTATCGCGGTATTGGGCCGCTTTCTCAAACTCGAAGTTGCGCGCGGCCTCTTTCATTTGCGTTTCGAGTTGTTGGATGGCCGCTTCGCGCTGCTCCGGCGCCAGCAGTTCCATGTCGTCGGCCGGCTCCAGCGGTACCGTCACGTAATCGGCCTCCGCCACGGCCACCAGCCCCATATCGATCGGCTTGACGATCGACTGCGGTGTTATGTTGTTTCGTTCGTTGTAATCGGTCTGCAACGCGCGGCGCCGGTTGGTTTCCTCGATCGCGCGCCGCATGCTGTCGGTCATCCGGTCGGCGTAAAGGACGGCCTTGCCGTTCAGGTTGCGCGCCGCGCGTCCAATGGTCTGAATCAGAGACCCGGTTGACCGGAGAAAGCCTTCCTTGTCGGCATCAAGGATAGCAACCAGCGAAACCTCGGGAAGATCCAGCCCTTCCCTTAGCAGGTTCACGCCCACCAGCGCGTCATACTCGCCCTTGCGCAAGTCCCGCAGCAGGCGCACGCGGTCTAGCGTGCTGACTTCGGAATGCATGAACCGGCAGCGTACGCCAAGTTCGGAATAATACTGCGTCAGATCCTCCGCCATGCGTTTGGTTAGCGTCGTCACCAGCACCCGCTCGTTCTGTTCGGACCGCAGCCGGATCTCATGCAGCAGGTTGTCCACCTGCCCCTTGATGGGCCGCACTTCGACTTCCGGATCCAGCAGTCCGGTCGGCCGAATCACCTGCTCCACCACCACGCCCGCGCTCTTGGTCAGTTCATACGGCCCCGGTGTCGCCGATACGTACACCACCTGGTTCACGCGGTTCTCGAACTCCTCGAAGGTCAGCGGCCGGTTGTCCATCGCGCTCGGCAGCCGGAATCCGTAGCTCACCAGCACCTCCTTGCGCGACCGGTCGCCGTGATACATCCCCTGCAGTTGTGGAATGGTCGCATGGCTTTCGTCGATAAACACCAGCGAATCCTGCGGCAAATAGTCCAGCAGCGTCGGCGGCGCCTCGCCGGGAAGGCGTCCCGAGAAATGCCGCGAATAATTCTCAATTCCATGACAATACCCGATCTGGCGCATCATTTCCAGATCAAACATCGTTCGCTGGTACAATCGCTGCGCTTCCACCAGCTTGTTCTGCTTCTCCAACTCCTTTTGCCACCATTCCAGCTCCGCCTTGATGCTAGCCATGGCCTCTTCTTTGGTGTCGCTGCTCATCACGTAGTGCGTCTTGGGATAAATCGGCAGCCGCAGATACGTCTGCTTGACGCGCCCCGTCAGCGGATCCACCTGGGAGAGGTTGTCGATCTCATCGCCCCACAACTCGATCCGGTAGGCGTAGTCGTCGTAGGTCGGGTAGAGTTCGATCACATCCCCGCGTACCCGGAAGGCGCCGCGCCGGAAGTCGCCGTCATTGCGCTCATAGAGGATCTCCACCAGCCGCTGCGTGATCTGCTCGCGCCGGATCTTCTGCCCTTTCTCCAGCATCAGCAGCATGCCGTAGTATGCCTCCGGCGAGCCCAGTCCGTAAATACAACTCACACTGGCTACGATCACGCAATCCCGCCGTTCAAACAGGCTGCGCGTTGCCGATAGCCGCAGCTTGTCCAACTCGTCGTTGATCGTCGCTTCCTTTTCGATGTACACGTCCGCCGACGGCATGTACGCTTCCGGCTGGTAATAATCGTAATAGCTGACGAAGTACTCCACCGCGTTGTTCGGAAAGAACGATTTAAACTCGTGATAAAGTTGCGCGGCCAGCGTCTTGTTATGGGCGAGAACCAGCGCCGGACGCCCCGTCCGTTCGATCGTCTTCGCCATCGAGAATGTTTTGCCCGACCCCGTAACCCCCAGCAGAACCTGGTGCGTATCGCCGTCATGCACACCGCGCACCATCTGGTCGATGGCCGCTCCCTGGTCGCCGCGTGGGCGGTAATCCACCGCCAGTTGGTAGTGACTCATTGCTCTCACACTAGCACTTAGGGAAGCCAGCGTTCCTCGCGCCAAGCCATGTCCCAGAACAGATACTCGTACCGCGCCGACAACGTGAAGACCTCCTTCGCCCGCTGCCGCTCGGCCGCCGTTGCCGCCTTCGCCGCGGCGTTCGTTACGCCCAGCACCCGCTCGACTGTCTTGCCGTACTCCGCCCCCGCATACTGCGTGATCCACCGTTGGTAGGCCTTGTCCTTCGACCCGCGCCTTGCCAACTCCTTGCCCACCTCCCAATAAATCCAATAGCACGGCAACATCGCCGCCATGCCTTCCAAAAACGCACCTTCCAGACACGTCAGCAACAGGTGGTTCGTATAAGCGTAGTTCACCGGAGCCATTGTCACCGCCCGCGCCTGCTCCGTTGTCACACCGAAGGCGCCGAGGATCTGCGCGTGCATGGCCTTCTCCACCGCAATGGCCTCCCCGGCGTCACGCCGCAAATCCGTACGCCACTGCGCATCTGGCGTCTTGCCGGCCAGCACCCGCAAGGCCTTCGCGAATGCGCCCAAATAGAGGGAATCCTGCAGCAGGTAATACTGAAACTTCGCCCGCGGCAGTGTCCCGTCCCGCAGCCCCAGCAAAAACGGATGCGCCAGCGTTTTCGCGTAGATCTCCTTCACGCCGTCCCACAACTCATCGGTGAACCGGCGCTCCAGCGCCATCAGGACGAAGGCTCGTCTGCGCATGCGATGATCTCCCTTGCTTTCGTGAATACTTCCAGCAGCATGGGGCGCGTCAATCGCCCCGTCGAGGTGTTCTGCCGGCTGGGATGGTACGAACAGAGCAGCACCGGCAAACCGCGTCCCAAGCTGTGTACCGCGCCGTGCCCAAACAGGAATGCCCCCGTGCGTTCGATGCGTCCCTGCTCCCGCGGAATCGCCAGGTAGGTATCAAACGCAATCCGCCCCAGCGCTACCACCACCCGCACATTCCCCAATAGCGCCAGCTCCCGCTCCAGGTACGGACGGCACGCCCGCAATTCCTCCGGCAGCGGCTTATTATCCGGCGGCGCGCACCGTCCGGAGGCCGTGATATAGGCGTCGTGCAACTCCAACCCATCGTCCCGCCAAGTGCTGCCGGGCTGCGATGCGAATCCCGCTTCGTACAGCACGCTGTATAGAAAATCGCCGGAACTGTCGCCGGTGAACATCCGGCCGGTGCGGTTAGCCCCATGCGCCCCGGGCGCAAGACCCAGGATCAGTAGCCGCGCGTTGGGGTCGCCGAACGCCGGCACCGGCTTTCCCCAGTACTCCTGGTCGCGATAGGCCCGCCGCTTCACCCGCGCCACCTCACGGCAATGCGCCACCAGACGCGGGCACCGTTCACAGGCGACAATCTCCCGCGCCAGCGCGGCCAGCTTACCGGACCCCTTCAAAAAGCCCCGCGGCCCCCTGTCCGCCGCCGACACACATCGTCACCACGCCATAGCGAGCCCGCGACTGCCCCATCTGGTTGGCGAGCGTGCCCACCATGCGCGACCCGGTCATCCCAAACGGGTGACCGATCGCGATCGACCCGCCATTGACGTTCAGTTTCTCCGGATCCAGCCCCAAGCGGTCCCGGCAAAACAACACCTGCACCGCGAACGCCTCATTCAGCTCCCACACATCGACGTCATCCACCCGCAAGCCCTGGCGTCGCAGCAGTTTTGGAACCGCGTACACCGGCCCGATCCCCATCTCGTCCGGCTCACACCCGGCCACCGCAAACCCGCGATACAGCAGCTTGTAGGGCACACCTAACGCCTCCGCCCGAGACCGCGATAGGAGCAGTGTCGCCGACGCCCCATCCGATAACTGCGACGAATTGCCGGCCGTCACCGTACCCTGGCCGCTATCCGGATCAAAGTGCGGCGGCAGCTTCAAGAGCCCGTCCAGCGTTGTATCGGCGCGATTGCATTCATCGGCGTCCACCCGCGCCTGCTCTTCCCGCACTACCTCGCCGGTCTTCTTATCCAGCACCGCGCGGGTTACTTCCAGCGGCGCGATCTCTTCCTGAAAGAAGCCAGCCTGCTGTGCCCGCGCCGTGCGCTGCTGGCTGAGAAGCGAGTACTCGTCCTGGGCCTCGCGGCGGATACCGTAGCGCTTCGCTACCAACTCCGCCGTCGCCCCCATCACCATGTAGATGCCGGGCTTGGCGGCCTCCACTGCCGGATGCCGGTTGCCATCGCGCGGCGTCATGGTGATGCTCTCCACCCCGCAGCCGATCGCCACCTCCGCCCCTTCCTGCACGATCTGGTGCGCGGCCATCGCGACGGCTTGCAGGCCGGATGAACAGAAGCGATTGACGGTTGTCGCGGCCACCGTTACCGGCAGCCCGGCCAGCACCGCCGCTACCCGCGCGATGTTCACTCCCTGCGGGCCGTGCGGCTGCCCGCAGCCGGCAATGACATCCTCTACCTCGGCGCCGTCGATCTCGGGATGCCGCCGCAGCACTTCGCGGATGCAATGCGCCAGCAGATCGGCCGGGTGTGTGCGATTGAACGACCCGCGATGGCTCTTCGCTAACGGCGTGCGGACACTATCGACGATGACGGCTTCGCGCATGGATCTTCTTATTATCCGCTCTCGCGGGGCCGTCACCCAGTAACCGAAATGAAAAAGGGCCCGGGATTATCTCCCGAGCCCTTTCTGTTTGTGAACTGCTGCTTTAGAACTCGATGCGCGCGCCCATGGTGATCAGCCGGGCGCCCACCTGCGGCCCCGTCGGACGGCCGAAGTTGGCGTTGCCCACCACGCCCACCACGCCCCCGAAAGCGGTGCGGTTGAACAGGTTAAATGCATCCATGCGGATTAGCAGCACCACCGGGTTCTTGTCGGTGGCGACGATCACCGTTCGCTTCTGCAGGCCGAAGTTCTCGTTCAGCGTTGGGGGCTGGCGGAACTGGTCGTCGAAGAAAGCGGCGGTGCCCAGTGTAAAGTTAGGAGCGGCAGAGTAGGCGCCCGGGTTGAACCAGCGGCTCGCCGGGTTGTTCGGATCGAGCGTGCCGCGGTCGATGCCGGTCTGGATCGCCGTCGAGGTGCGGTTGGCCTTCGTCACACCCGCGAACAGCACGCCGTTCCCCAGCGGGTTGCCGGGGGTGACCGCCTGAATCAGGTTGCCGGACGTATACCGCTGAATCGTACTCACCGTCCAGCCGCTTACCAGGCGATCCACGGCGGCGTTGGTGTTGCCCAGGAACTTGCGCCCCTTACCAAACGGCAGGTCGATGGTATTGATGATGTTCAGGATGTGCGTCTGGTCGAAGGGCATGTAGCTCTTCGCGTCGTTGATGTTGTAATAATCCTGAGGCACGGCGGTGCCCAACTGCGTGAAGATCTGGCGGAAGTGCGCCACGCCCAGGCTCTTAGACCAGGTGTGGTTGGCCAGCAACTGCCATGTGCCGAAGCGCTTCTCGAACTTCGTTTGCAGCGAGTCATACCAGGAGCGGCCCACCCCTGCGTTGCGGCTGTAGACGCTCAGATACTGCGGGAACGGGCGCAGCGACTGCGCCACCGAGCGGTTTCCGAAGCCCGCGAAGGGTGCCGTCACGTTGGCCTGTTGGGCAGCGGCGCTCGTAATGGACTGCTGCAGCAGCGTGCCCTTCGAGAGCTGGCTGACCGGCAGTTGGTTCAGGTCCACTGTCGATGACAGTCTCGTCCCGCGGTTGCCCTGGTAGCTGATGTCGAACAGGAAGCCCTTGATCTCCTGCTGGATTTCGAAGCTCCAGTTATACACGCGCGGCGCGTTGCCGAACGTTGGCCCAAAGTAGCTCGCGTTCTGGAAGTTCAACGCCGAGGGATTCAGGTTCGGTGGAGGAGCGTAGAACGGGGAAACCGGCACGCCGCCGTCGATATTGATCACGGGGTTCACGCCATCGCTCTGCACGGTGTTGGTACCGGCAAACCCTTCGCGGCATCCGCAACCGCCATTGCCCAGCGTCTGGTAGTAGATGCCGAAGCCGCCGCGGATAACCGTCTTCGAAAGCGGCTGGTAGGCGAAGCCAAAGCGCGGCCCGATGTTGGTGAAATCCGTGGGGTAAGGACGCGTCAGCCCAGTGCGCCCCGCGCCCTTGCCGGCATACGAGTAGGCGCCGGGCAGGTTGTTTGCCGCCGGATTCGGCTTGGACAGGTCAACGTAGCTGTAGCCAGCCGGGATGTGCCAGCCGATCGGTACTTCGTAGCGCAGGCCAAGGTTTAAGGTCAGCTTCGACGCCACCCGCCAGTTATCCTGAAAATAGCCGGCGGCGTAGCGGTAGCGTACCGGATCGAACAGTGCCGGCAGCACGACGCTGTCGGCCTGATCCACCGCGCCCAGCAGGAAGCTGGCGAACTCGTGGCCCGTGGTTGTCAGCGCCGTCGGCAGCGCCGTCTGCGCACTGTTGAAGAAGTAGCGCCCGTTCGAAGCGGCGTTGTCGAAGCCCAGCGTTCCCAGCCAGCGGGCATCCCAGCCGAACTTGAACTCGTGCTTGCCTTTCAGCCAACTGAAGCTTTGCGTCGCCATCCAGGTGTCGTTGTTCTGGCCACCATTGGCAACCTTGCCGTCCTGCACGCCCCAGTTGGTCAGGCCGGCGCGGCCGGTCCAGAAAATTCGCGGGAAGGCGTCGGCGGCCGCGGGCAAACCGGGGATGCCGATCTTCGAGGCGAAGCCGTTCTGGTTCGGGTTGTCCCACGTCTGGCGCTGTGCCGTGAAGCCGAACGTGCTGTGCATCAGCAGCGTCGGCTTGATGTTCCAATCGTGGTTCACGCGGTAGTTATACGGCTTCTGCCCGTTCACTAACCCATGGCCCAGCGGACCGGTGAAGTTCACAATCTGGTCCGTCTCCTGCGTTTCCCGGCTCATGAAGAAGCTCACGCGATTGTTGTCCGTAATGGCGTGGTCAAACTTCAGGCTCCAGATGTACTGGCTGTAGATCTGGGTGCTGATGAAATCGTAGTTGGCTGCCAACGTGGGACGCGTCGGGTTCGGAATCAGTGGCAGAACATTGCTGGCAACACGGCTGAATCGCGACGAGGGAATCGCGTTGTTCGGGAACGGCTGGCGGGTGCTCCCGGAGGTCGTGGCCGGGTCGTAAATCGTTGCCGCCCCGGCAAAGTTGCCCGTCTTCATCGCCGCCGTCGGCACCGTATTCACCGGCGTACCAATGATCGACGCCGGACGGCCGTCGCGCGTGTACGTGAAGTAGAAAAAGGTCTTATTCCTGTCTTTGTTGTAGACTTTCGGGATCCACACCGGACCGCCGACGGCGCCGCCCTGTTCGTTGAAGCGCTCCTTAGCGCGGGCAATACCGCGGGAATTGTTCGCCCACGAGTTTGCGTTGAACACATCGCGGCGAATGTTCCAGAACGCCGAGCCGTGATACCAATTGGTGCCGCTGCGCGTGGTATACAGTTCCACGCCGCCGCCAAAGCGCCCATACTCCGCGGCGAAGGTGCTCTGCACCATCTTGAATTCCTGGAACATATCGGCGGCGGGGAAGTTAAACACCGTGCCGCCCGATTCCGGAATCGTCATGGAAGCGCCGTCCAGCAGCACTTCTTGCGCGCGGCCGCCCGATCCCGATACGCTCATTTCGCCTGAACCGGCCGAAACGCCCGGCAGGTAGCTGACAAAGGAGCGGAGGTTGCGAATGCCACCGGTAAACAGCGGCAAATCCATGAGAAACTTTTGCGAAAGGTTGGTGCCCCGTTCGGAAGTCGAGGTCTCCAGGACCGGCAGTTCCGCCGTGACTTCCACGGCCTGGCTAACATCGCCTACTTCCATGCTCAGGTTCAAATCCAAACGCTGGGCGATACGAACTTCCACATTCTGCCGGTTCATCTTCTTGAAGCCGGCCTTCTCCGCCGAAATGGTGTACACGGCGGGAGGCAAGGCAGGGAAGACGTACAATCCAGCTTCAGAACTGACAGTTTCGATATTGCTGCCAGTGGCCGGGTTGCTGGCTACGATCTTTGCGCCTGGAACTCCGGCGCCGGATGGGTCAGTGATGGCCCCGCCGAGCGAGCCCGCGGACACCTGTCCGTAGGCAGACACAGCGGCGTATAGGCACAAAGCAAGATACGACGTGGTGGTACGAGTTATTTTCATACAGTGTGGAAACCCTTGAAGAGCTTTGCGTTAGTATAACAGAAGACGATACTGGTACCTTCGTCACCTTCCCCCGTCGGCTTTATACTTGTCCCCAGTCCGGACCGCGATCCGCAGCGTGAGGAAATCTTCCCCAGGGGGCACCCGCCTTTGCCGAACCGCAGCCTTAGCGCCACCTACCGCCGCGCCTTGCGCTATGCCGTCCCTTACTGGCCTCGGTTCCTCTGGGTTTTCCTGGTGGGCGCCGCCGCCAGTTCCATGACGCTGCTGCAGCCATATTTTTCAAAGCTGTTAATTGATGAAGCGTTACTTAAGGGAAACGTGCGCGCGCTGATCTGGATCAGCGCCATCACGATTGCCGCCACCGTTGCCGGGTTTCTGCTCAACATCCTCTCCAGCTATGTGTATGTCCGCGCCTCGTCAAGCGTGCTGTTCGACATGCGCCTGGACCTCTACCGCCACCTGCAGCGACTCTCCCCGCGCTTCTGGGCGAGCATGAAGATGGGCGACGTCATCTCGCGAATCAATAATGATATTTCCGAAGTGCAGCGGCTCACCTCGGACAGCCTCATGGGTGTTTTGACGAATATTGTCTTCTTTATCGGCAGCGCCGCCATCATGGCCTCTTTGAACCGCAAGCTGATGCTGCTCAGCCTGATCGCTATTCCGCTCAGCCTGTGGGCGACGCACACCTTCCAGGAGAGGCTGCAGAGCAAGGTGCGCCAGATGCGCGAGCGCAGCGCCGAGATCGGCAGCTTCCTATTGGAGACGCTGCTCGGGGTGCGTACGGTGGTGGCCTCCTCCGCCCAGCAGCGGGAAGCGGCGCGCTTCCATGAGAAGAACAGCGGGTTCGTCGATGCCCTGCTACGCATGCAGATCGTATCGTTCCTCACCGGTGCCGTGCCCGGAACCCTGGTGGCATGCGTGTCCGGCGGGCTCTTCCTATACGGCGGGTTGATGGTCATCAACGGCGAAATCACAACCGGGTCGCTGGTGGCGATCATGGCCTATCACGCGCGGCTTCTTTCGCCGGTGCAAAACCTCATGGGCCTCTACACGTCGATCATGACCGGCGCGGTTTCCCTGGATCGGGTCTACGAGCTCCTCGATACCCCGCCCGCCATCACCGACCGCCCCGGCGCACGGGATCTGCCTTCGGCCCGAGGAGATCTGGAGTGCCGCGACGTAACCTTTCACCACGGGACCCATGCCGTGCTCGACCGCCTTTCCTTTACGGTTCCCGCAGGTACCATTTGTGCCGTCCTCGGACCCAGCGGCGCCGGCAAGTCTACGCTCGGCGAACTCATCGCCCGCTACTATGATTCTGAGTCCGGCAGCATCCTTCTCGACGGTCACGACCTGCGCGATCTTCGCGTCGACGCCGTCCGCCGCGCCGTCTTCCTGATGGAACAGACGCCCTACCTGTTCCCTACCTCGGTGCGGGAAAACATCGCCTACGCCCGGCCCGACGCTACACAGGAACAGATCGAAGAGGCCGCCCGTTCCGCCGCCATTCATGACCGTATCTTGTCCCTGCCGCAAGGGTATGAAACCGTGCTTGCCGAACGCGGACAGACCCTCTCCGCCGGCGAGCGGCAGCGCGTGGCCCTCGCCCGTGCCCTGCTGGCGAACCCCACCGTTCTTATCCTGGACGAGCCCACCTCTTCGCTCGACGAGGCCAACGAAACCGCCATTGCCGATACCTTGGCCGCCGCGTTGCGAGGGCGCACCGCGATCCTCATCACCCACCGCGCCGGACTGGCCCGCATCGCGCAACAGACCATCCACCTCGGGGAAGCGGGCAGAGGCATGGTGGCCTGATGCCCGCGCCCGTGGTGGAAATTCGCGGCGACGGCGTGGCCGCCTATTGCTGCACACACCTGCTGCGCAAGGCGGGTCTCACGGTGCGCCTGGTACGTCCGGACCGCCCGCGCGTCCCAGCCCTTCTGCTCAGTGAAGCGGCGCTCCAGTTGCTCCGCGACATCTTCGATAGCCCGTCATTATTAGCGGACAGCTTCCCGATCCGCCAGCGCATCGTGGCCTGGACCGCGGGGCAAGGCGTTTCCCGCATGGAGCATCGCGGCTATGTCACCTCCGAGCAGGAACTGCTGGCGAACCTGCTGCCCGATGCCCCCGCCGCTCCTGTTGAATCTGACTGGATTGTCTACAGCAGCCATCCGCTGCCGGCCGGCGTAGATCACCAGCGGCTGGGCAGCCGCACGGCCGTTGCTTGGCGCGTACGCCTGGATGACCGTTGCCCGCCCGCCGCCTGCATGATGGAGTCGCTCGCCGCCGGATGGCTGTTCCTGCTTCCCGATGGCCACGGCACCGCGTGGCTGCTGGCCGTGGGTGCCGCGGCGGCCGATCCGCTGCCCGGCAGTCAACTCATCGCACCTCACATCGCCAGCCTGGAAGCGCCTTCCAAGCCGTTCCCTGCTTATCCCAGCATCGCCAGCAAACTCGCCGGCCCAGATTGGCTGGCGTGCGGCTCGGCCGCCATGTCCTTCGACCCCATCTGCGGCGATGGCACCGCGCTGGCCGTCCGTGCCGCTATCCTCGCCGCCGCCGTCATCCGCGCGCATAGCGATGGGCATGACCCCGCTTCGCTCCGCCAGCACTACGAGGCCCGCGTCCGCGCCGGCTTCCAACGCCACATCGACCTCTGCCGCCAGTTCTACCGCCATGGCTTCGGTGGTCCATGGTGGGATACCGAACTCGCAGCCCTCGACGGGTTCCAGCCCACCCCGCCGCCCCCGTTCCGTTACCGCCTACGCGACCTCACCTTAGAACCCGTCTCCTGTTAAAGGATGCATTTTTTGTTGACCGCTTCCCGCGTTCGCTGTACCATCGAGAGACAAGTTTTTCCCGTCTGATTTCTGGAGAGTCAGTACCTCTCCGCCGTGAGCACCTTAATGCTCGTCCTCCCGTCGGACACCCTTCGCACATAGCTGGACAACGACGTCCGTAAGCCCCGTGCTTCTTTTCCCGTTACATCCGGGCTAATCGCCAATCACATTCTTCTTGGGGGGATCTCGTGTATCGAGCCAACTCTTCGGCCGCCCGCTCTTTGGGTGAAGGCGTTCGCGGCGCTGTCCGTTCCCACTTCCTGTCCCTGCTGTGCGCGGCTGCTCTGCTCGCGAACCTGGGCACGATTGCCTTCGGGCAATCCACCTTCGGCTCCTTCGTCGGCAATGTCCGCGATGGTTCCGGAGCTGCTATCTCCGGTGCGTCCGTCACCGTCACGAACAGCGGCACGTCCACTACCCGCTCCGTACTTACCGATGCCGATGGGAACTATACCCTGGTCAATATCGATCCAGGTAAGTACCAGATTCGGATCCAGTCGCCCGGATTCGCTATCTTCCAGACCAACGAACTGGAACTGCTGTCCCGCCAGACCTTGCGTATCGACGCCAACCTCTCCGTAGCCACACAGGTGGAAAGCGTCAATGTCACCGCCGGAAACGACGCGGTCATTACTACCGAGTTAGGCGGCATCGCGGAAACGAAAACCGGCCGTGAGTTACTCGACCTGCCCGTTGCCATCGGCTCCCGCGGTCTCGGATCCACCAGTGCCTTCTCCACCCTCACCACACAGGCCGGTGTGCAGACCGACAATAACGGCGCCATTTCGGTAGCCGGGGCCAAGCCCAGCATGCTGTCGGTGACCATCGACGGCATCAGCACCATGAGCGTCCGCAATAACGCTCCCGTTGCCGAGTTATTTCCTTCCTTCGGCGCCATCGGTGAGATCCGCGTCAGCGAGATCAACAACGCCGCGGAGTTCGGCGGGGTCAGTGACATCACCACGGTAACCAAGGGCGGCACTAACTCCCTCCATGGCGGCGTCTTCGAGAACCTCCAGAACACCTCGATGAACGCACGCAATCCCTTCAGTGTCACCAAGACCCGTACCCAGATGAATAACTTCGGGGTCTTCGTGGGCGGTCCGCTGGTGCTCCCGAAGCTCTACAACGGCAAGGATCGTACTTTCTTCTTCACCAGTTATGAGGGCCTGACCCTGCCCCGCCAGACCTTCATCAACCAGAGCGTACCGTCGGTTGCCCTGCGCAACGGCGACCTCTCCGCCTTCTCCGGCACTATTCTCGACCCGGCAAACGGCCAGCCGCTGCCCAACAAGCAAGTGCCCGCCAGCCGCGTTTCGCCGGTTGCGTCCGCCGCGCTCCGCCACCTGTTCCCTTTGCCGAACGCTGGCGCGCCGAACGCCATTGCGAATAATTACTCCACTAACTTCGCCACCCCCATCTCCAGCCATCAGGGCGACTTCCGCGTGGACCAGAATATCTCCTCGGCCCACACCATGTTTGTCCGCGGCACTTACAAAGACCGGCAGGTGGATAATCCTCCCGTCGCCTCCGGTACTGTGTTGGCCGGAGCGACCCGCCAGCCCGAAATCGTCTATGCCCTGGTCGCCGCCTACAATGCCGTCCTAAGCACTTCGCTGGTGAACGAACTCCGTCTCGGCTTCAGCGGACAGCGCATCTTCACCTCCACCAGCGCCGACGCGCGGGCCCTGGTCGATGCCATCGGCGTCCCCCTCCCCAATCCGCCCTCCGGCAACACCTCGCCGACCTTCACCATTGTTGGCTTCCAGGCCACTAACTCCACCGCCTCTTCGGTCAACCGCAGCCGTACCATCCAACTGATGGATAACATCACCTATAGCCGCCGCGGCCACACTTACAAAGTAGGTGGCGACATCCGCCGCCTCACTGCCTACTTCAGCAACGTCTTTGCCGCCGGGCGCGCTGGCCAGTATACGTTCAACGGCTCCATCTCCAACCCCATCATCGGTAATCCCTATGCCGCCTTCCTGTTCGGCGTGCCCGACCGCACCCAGGTGAGCATCGTCAATGAGCCCGATTCGAACGGCGTCGCCACGCACTACGCCTTCTTCGCCCAGGACGACTGGAAAGCCACGCCGCGCCTTACTATCAACTACGGCCTGCGCTGGGAATACCACCCGCCCTTCCGCGACCGCCTGGATAACATCGCCGTGCTGCTGCCCGATTACTACGCCGTGATCAATGGCGTCGGCGTCCGCGGCGCGGTTGCCGTGCCCGATGCCGGCCAGCGTCTCACTAACAACGTCTTCGCCGCTTCCATCCTGCCCACCCCCATCCTCCCGGCCAGTCAAGTGGGTCTGAACGATACCCTGCACCGCTCGCAGAAAACCAGCTTCGGCCCGCGCGTCGGCTTTGCCTGGCGCCCCTTCGCCGACGGCAAGACCGTGATTCGCGGCGGCTACGGACGGTTCATCGAAGCCATGCTTGGTACCCTTACCAGCGCCGGTTGGGCGGTCTCGGCGAGTTCCGTCGGCAGTTACACCAACTCACTGGTGAACGGCGTTCCCCAACTCACCATGGCCCGCCCGTTCCCCGCCAACCTGGCCCAACCCGGTATCCAGAGCTTCCAGCTTTCCGCCGACGTCAACTACCGCGACCCCTATGTGCAGCAGTGGAGCCTCACCGTCGAGCGCGACATCGGCAAGGGCATCGGCCTGCGCGCCTCCTACGACGGCAACCACGGTAGCAACCTCGGCTATACCAAGAACCTGGCCCAGGTGCCCGCCAACACGGTGGGTTTCGCCGCCGCCCGTGCCAGTTCTCCCTTCCCCCTCTGGAATAACATCTCGCACGAAACCACCGGCGCGCGCAGTAACTACAACGCCTTCACCTTCGCCGCCAACAAGCGCATGTCGAACGGCCTGCAGTTCACCACCAACTACACGTTCCTCAAGAACCTATCCAACGGCCAGGGCTTTAATCCCACCGCCTACGCCACCCAGGCCGGCGGCACCAGCACCGACTCTTACAACATCGACCTGGACTACGGTAACGTCGCCTTCAGCCGCCGCCATCGCTTCCTCACCACCTTCCTATACGAATTGCCGTTCGGTTCTAAAGGAATGCTGCTGAAGACCACCAATAAGGCGGCCAACGCGATCATCGGTGGTTGGCAGTTGTCAGGCGTCTTTGTCGCCCAGACCGGCCCCTTCCTCACCGTCATCGCCCCCGGCGCCGATCCGGCCGGCAATAACTTCCCCAATGTTACCGGCAACGGCCGCGCCGATATCATCTCCGGCGTCTCCGTCGTTCCCGAAAACCAAAGCATCACCAACTGGATCAACAAAGCCGCGTTCGCCATCCCCCGCAACGCCATCGGGCGTCCGGCCAGTTCGCCGGTGGGATCGGTCATCGGGCCCGGCACCCAGGCGCTCTCGCTCTCGCTGTTCAAGTCGATGCCCATCACCGAACGGATGACATTCCAGATCGGGGCCGCCGCGTCGAATGCTCTCAATCACCCCAACTACGCGCCGCCCAATCTCAACTACAACACCGCCCCCTTCGGCACCATCACCAACGTGCAAGCGCAGGAGGCCGGTGGTCCGCGGTCGGTGCAGCTAACCGCGCGTATCTCGTTTTAAGCAGCCAATTCGCATCCACACCTGAGGGACTATGCACTGTCTGGGATCCACCATTCGTACCGCTCTCCTGCTCGGCGCCGCTGCCGGCCTCTGCCTGGGCCAATCGGCGCCGCCGGGCATCGCCATCGACGATCCGCTCACCATCCGCAAATGCGGTGGCTGTCACCAGCGCGATGCGAAAGGCATGATGCGCCGCCTCTCCTACATGCGGACCAGCCCGGAGGTCTGGGAACAGGCCATCAAACGCATGATCCGCCTCAATGGGCTGGCCATCACTCCGGAAGAGACCCGCGCCGTGCTGCGCTACCTCAGCGCCAATAACGGATTGGCGCCCGAAGAGATGAAGCCCGGCTTCTGGGAAGTGGAGCACCGCACCACCGGCTATCAGGACGACTACACTCCCAGCCCCGCGCTCCAGAAGACCTGCAACGCCTGCCATAACATCGGCCGCGTCCTGGCCCAGCGCCGCACGCGGGACGACTACGAAAAGCTCGTCGCCATGCACATCGGGTTGTTCCCAGGCTCGGCCAATACCTTCCGGCCGCCGCCCACTAAGCCGGGGAGTATCGCCAACGCGCCCGCCACGCCGCGCCCCACCGCGGTCGCCGGCATTGCCATGGAGTACCCGCGCGTTCCCGCCGCGCCCGCTTCCACGAAGTACCCCGTGGATATCGCGCTCGATTACCTGGCGAAGAATCAGCCGCTCATCACGCCCGAATGGACCGCCTGGCGCGCGGCCATGCGTCCCGCGAAACTCGCCGGCACTTGGCTGCTCAGCGGCTACCAGCCGGGCCTTGGCAAGCTCTATGGCACGGTTACCGTCGCCCCTGGCCCCGGCGAAGATCAGTTCGTCACCACCACGCAGTTCACGTACGTCGATTCCGGCAAGTCCGTTAAGTCCGGCGGCAAAGGCATCGTCTACACCGGCTATAACTGGCGCGGACGCGTCGGCGCCTCCACGGCTCCCGTCATCACCTCCACCGTTGTCCCCACCGAGTGGCGCGAGGCGATGATGCTTTCCCGCGATGGCAACACCATGGAAGGCCGCTGGTTTTGGAGCGGCTTCGGCGAACTTGGCATCGACGTGAAGCTAACCCGCTCGGGCTCCGAAGCGCTGGTCACCGGCACCGACATCAATGCGGTCAAAGCCGGTGCCAAGGCGGCGGTGAGACTTTACGGCGCGAACTTCCCCGCCACTCTGAAACCGGCCGATATCGACATGGGCCGCGGCGTCACCGTCACCAAAGTAAGCGCCATCACTCCCACGCTGGTTACGGTGGAAATCGATGTCGCCGCCAACAGCCCCGTCGGCCTGCGCGATGTGGCCATTGGCCGCTCCACCGCACCCGAGTCCTTCGCCGTCTACGACAAGGTCGCCTACATCGAAGTCTCGCCGGAGGCTAATGTCTCGCGCCTGGGAGGCGTGAAGTATCCGAAAGAGTATGCCCAGTTCGAGGCCGTTGCCTGGGCCGCCGGACTCGACGGCAAAATGCAGACCGAAGACGATGTCTATCTCGGCGCGGTCCCGGCCCGCTGGGGCATGGAAGAGTTCGTCGCCACGCCCGACGATGACGATACGAAGTACGTCGGCAGCCTGGACGACAAGGGCTTCTTCACGCCCAGCGTCGAAGGCATGAACCCGAAGCGCAAGAAGCAGGAGAACAACCACGCCTATAACAACTTCGGCGATGTCTGGGTGGTGGCGACCTACAAGACACCCGACGGCGCGGAGTTGAAGGCGAAGTCCTACCTGGTGGTCACCATCCCGAACTACACGCTGTATGACCAGCCGGAGGTGACGCAGTGATTGCCGTCGCGGAAGCCGTCGCCGCGCCCTACCGCGTGGGAGAGCACCATGCTTTCCACGCCGCCGGCCGCGACTTTCTCTACCTGGTCCCCAGCGGGGCCATCTTCGGATTGGAGGGCTTGTCAAAGGCCGTTGTCACTCTTCTCGCTGAGGAGGCGCTGCCGCGCGAGGAGATCGTGGCGCGCCTCGCCGGTGCTCATACCGCCGCCGAGGTGGACGCCGTACTCGAGGAACTCGAGTTCTGCGATGTCATTACGAACGGCGAAAGCCGCGAGAGGTTCCCGGCCTTGCCGGAGCCCGAGTTCCCCATCCAACGCATCGTCCTGAATACCACCAACCAGTGCAACCTGGCCTGCGGCTACTGCTACGAATACAGCGACGACAAGATCGCCGAATCGGCGGGCAAGCCGAAGTACATGAGTACCGAAGTGGCCCAGGCCGCTATCGACACTCTGTTCAAAGAGGCCGCCGGCAGGCCGCTGCTACACGTCACCTTCTTTGGCGGGGAGACGCTGCTCAACTTCCCGCTGATGAAGTGGGCCGTCGAGTATGCCAATACCAAGGCCCGCGAATCCGGCAAGCAAGTCGATTACAGCCTCACCACTAACGCTACGTTGCTCACCGAAGAGATTGTCGACTTCCTTGCCGCCAACCGCATCGGCGTCACCGTCAGCATTGACGGCGACAAGGAACTACACGACCGCATGCGCGTGTTCCACAGCGGCAAAGGCAGTTACGACGTCATTGCCCCGCGCATCAAGATGCTGCTGGCGCGCCATAAGACCAACTCCATCGGCGCGCGTGTCACTCTCAGCAGCGGTGTGCGTGAGGTGCGCCGCATCTACGATCACCTCACGAAGGAACTTGGGTTCCAGGGCGTGGGCTTCTCACCTGCCACCGCCAATCCCGACCGGCTCTATCACATCGGCGGCCAGAAGATGGACGACGTCCTCGACGCTTTTTCGGAACTGGCCTGGGAATACCGCGACTTCGCTCTCAAGGGCGGCCAGCACTACTTCACCAACGTCAGCGACACCATTAAGGAGCTGCACCAGGGCATCAGCAAGGCCTACACCTGCGGGGCAGGCCTTGGCTTGCTAGGGGTTAGCACTTCCGGCGGTATCGCCGCCTGCCACCGCTTCGCCGACTCTCCCGTCGCCCAGATGGGCAATGTCCTCGACGGCGGCGTCGATCACGGAGCCCGCCGCCAGTTCCTGGAATCCCATCACATCGGCGCGCGGCCCGATTGCCACTCCTGCTGGGTGCGGCCCGTTTGCGCCGGCGGCTGCTACCACGAATCCTTCATCCATCACGGCCAGACCGCCGCGTCCACCCTCAACCAGTGCGACCGCGTGCGCAACTGGATCGACCTCTGCCTGCGCATCTATGGCGAGATCGCCGTGCACAATCCCCAGTTTCTCCAGCGCTTCGACGAGAACTAACCGACCGGAAAGGAACCAACTCCCATGAACTCTCTGCATGCTCTCAATCGCAAAGCCAAGCGGTTTGCCCAGGACCGGCAGGCGGCGCTCCACGACGTGGAAGCGCTGCAGGACAGGAAGCATAAGGCCAAGCAACAGGGACGCGTCTATTACCCGCTCGGCTGCACGCTCCACTTCAGCCCCGGCTGGGAGGTGGATGTCTCCGGTGGTACGGCGGGCCTCTGCCAACCCGTCGAGCGCGATCTGTTCGATTGCTACCTGGGCTGTGCGTGGCCCGCGCAGGTGCCGGATCACGTCAGCAACAATCCGGATTGGACCTCCAAGTGCAGCGCCGCCGCTAACGACTGGCGCCAGGTGGACGTCATCTATCCCTAAATCACCGCGGAGAACAAAACATGAACATCCTGTTTCGGTCAGCCCTCCCGGTGCTGGCCGCGCTCTCGCTGCATGCCGAGACCGCCGCCAGCCTCAAGGGCTTCATGTACGTCGGCACGCTTGACCACAAACTCCTGGTGATCAATGAGCGCGCGGGCGATATTGTGGGGGAAATCCCGGTCGGCGGTATCCCGCGGACGGTGGCTTTGTCTCCCGACAAGACGCTGCTCCATCTGGTGACCACCAAGATGCAGATGGAGACCGTCGACCTTGCCGCGCGGAAAGTCATCAGCAGTTTTCCGCTCTCCGATGGCCGCAGTACGCCCCGCATGCCTCGCGGCGCGGGCGGCCGTGCCTTCTCCGGCCTCGCCGTGCACCCAACCGGGCGCTACATCTACACCACCATTTCGCTCACGGTTAAGGAACTCGATCATTTCCGCGTGGAGCCGCCGCAGTTCGTGCAGATCGATCTCCAGGAGAAGCGCATCGCCAAGGTAATGCCGTTTCCCAAGGGCTTCGACCAGGGCTTCGGCTTCGGCGCCAGCTACCGCATCTCGCCCGACGGCAAGCTGCTCTATGTCTTCGACGATGACATCATCGTTCTGGAACTGGATACCCTGAAGGAAGTGGAACGCATCCCGCTCTCACGGCCGGAGTATCCAGGGGCATCGCCGCACCGGCTGACCGCCAGCGACGATCCCAACGATGCGCCCGGCGAAGTCACCAGCGTGTTTACTTCGGTGGACCCCATTGTCCATAAGGAAACACTGGGCATGGCCAAGATCGATCTCACCACGCGGAAGGTTAACTACCAGGCCATCGGTCCGGCCTTCCCCATGGTGGGCTTCGCGTTGACGCCGGACCGTAAACTCGGCTACTCGCTGATGGTCAACAGAACGGGCGCCAATCGCGAGGCGGAGTTCTGGGTCTGGGATATCGCCAGCCAAAAGGTGATCCGCAAAGCCCCGGTGCCGGCCCGCATCAGCTTCCGCCTGGGCATGAGCAGCGACGGCGGCATGCTGTACCTGTACGGCGCGGGGTCGACTATCGAGTTCTTCGACACCGCCACGCTGCAATCGAAGAAGCTGCTGTTTCTCAATAAGGACACCACGACGAACCTAATCGTGATGGCCGGAAGGTAGGGATGGCCGAATCCGGTAGCAGGGTCCGGGTCGCCGTCATCGACAGTGGCGTGAACGCCGCTCATCCTCACATCTCCGGGGTCGCGGGAGGCATCTCCTTCGGCCCCGATGCCATTATTGGCGAGGACTATACCGATGTCCTAGGGCATGGCACTGCCGTCATGGCGGCCATCCAGGAAAAGGCCCCCGCCGCCGAGTTCTTCGCCATCCGCGTCTTCCACACCTCCCTCCGCACCAGCATCCTCCAACTGACCGCCGCGCTCGAATGGGCCATCGCGCAGCGCATGGACGTCATCAATCTCAGCCTTGGTACCCGCAACCCCGCCCACATCGAGCGCTTCGCCCCCCTGCTCGAAAAGGCCGAAGTCGAAGGGCTGCTCGTTGTCTCCGCGTACGAGACCGATGGCGAACCCTGCTATCCCGGCTCGCTGCCCGGCGTCATCGGCGTGGCTGTCGACGCCGCCCTCGATCGCAATGCCTACCGTGCCTCCGGCTTGCTCTTCCAGGCGTCGCCCTATCCGAGGCCCATCCCCGGCCTTCCCCAGGAGCGCAACCTCAGCGGTATCAGCTTTGCCGTCGCCAATATGTCGGGCTTCGTCGCGCGGGCCAGGGAAGCCTCCGGCTCCGAAGCCCCCCTACAGGCCGTCCGCGACGCCCTTCTCACTCCGCCGCCGGCACCGTAACATACACAGCCAGGATCAACTCACTGGCCCGTGTCGGTACGTTGCCCGATTGATAATCCGGCGAATCGGCATGATAGGGGAACTGCTTCGGGAAGGCGCGAATGCCGCCAAACAGATATCCCGCCAACACCCGCTTGCCGCGTAACGGGCGCAGGTCGTAGATAGCGGCATCGGGCCGCACCCGTTGCAAGGCCGCCGACGGCAGGAACACCGCGTTCGTCCCGACATATCCGGCCATGGGCTCGGTACGCTCCACCACCTCATCCATCCGCTGCTCGCCGCGCACGATTGTTGTTACCCGGTCAATCCACTGCAGCCCATCCATGTAGCGAGCCTCGCTCTTCTCCCCCACCCGCGGCGCAGGCTCATACGCAGCCTTGCTAGCGTTCCAAAGCATGGAGCTAATGCCGCCGAAGAAGGTGGTGAACGTGCGCTTCGTCTCCGCGTCGAAGAAGACGGCCCGCGCGCAGCTATACGCGCTCATCTTCTGGTCGAAATGCGTCTCCACCCGCGGCGCCTGCTTTGCATTCCACACCACGGGCTTCGTAAAACTACCCTGCTCCGCCGTGAACACCCCGCCCCAGGCCATCGCCCCCAACACCGTTCCGCCCTCCAGCAGCACGTGGGACGCGTTCAGATCCCGGCGCCGGAACTGCGGATCGCGGAAGCTTTCCACCAGCTTCACCTCGATCTTTCCTCCACCCTCTACAAATCGCAGCTTTCGAATCTCGCTGGTGTACTGCTGCCAGGAACTACCGCTATTACGTTCGCCGTTGCCTTGAAAGTCCAGGTAGCTGCCCATGAACACGTGCCCGCCCACCAGGTAGTAGGAATCATCGTCCAACCGCAGCAACTCGCCGCCCGTCACCTGCACGTGCGGGCTTTCCACATAGCGAATGCGCGCCGCCTTCAAATCGCCCTGCGCCATCACAGCCTTCACCAGTGACGGCACATGCACCGCCGAAAGAATGGGATACGTCACCCACTTGCCCTTCGAATCGACGCCATAGCCGCCGGCGAGGTACAGCGTCTCGCCATGCTGCACCGCTTGCAGATTCGCCGACATCCACTGGTCCTTCACCGCGTCCAGACCCGCAGGCAGGTTGGCCACCGGCAGGCTGTACGTGCGCGCCGGACCAGCGCCCGTAGAGTCCACCACCCAGATCCGCTGGTTCGCGGTAGCGCGCGGGAAGTCCGCCTCGCCGCCGCCGACGCCATGATAGCCGCCCATGCGCCCCGCCACGAACAGCCACTTGCCTTCCCACTCCGCCATGGCAAACGAGTGCAGCCGGGGCGCTCCAGGGAACCGGCTGCTGACATCTTCTCTCGCCTCGATTTGATAAACACTCGCCGGAGGCCGCGACGCGTCCGCCTCGGCGGCAGACAGCATTGCACGGATCGCAGTCATCCAAACCACGCAGATGAGATTCTTCATGCGGACACACGTCTCCTTCGACAAGGCTATTGTTCTTTCGCTTTACGTGAAGGGGAAGAAGGACCGGACGAAGGTCACGCCGCGGCTGGGCGAATGCAACACAACAACGAGAGTGTTATGAGGATAGCGCGTGCCGGCGTGGTGTGGCAACCTCCTCCAGCCAGCGCCGTGTGGCTACGATATCCCCTTGGCCCAACTCATGCCCACCCTCATGCCAGTGCTCCTCCACCTTCGCGCCAGCGGCTTCGAACACCGCGCGCATCCCAGCCACATCGCCGGGGTTCGACATCGTGTCATAGCGCCCTGCCGCCAGTAGCACCCGCACGCCCTCCAACCCCCGCGCCGCCTCCCCCGGCCATGGATTCATCGGACGCAGCAGCGCCGCACCCGCCAACACCCCCGGCTCGCGATACAACAGGCTGGCCGCGATGTTCGCCCCATTCGAATAGCCCAGCGCCGTCACCTTCCCCGCATCGAAGCCATACTTCCCGGCCGCTTCCCGCACGAACCCCGCCAACTCCGTCGTCCGCAACCGCAGATCCTCTAAGTCGAACACGCCCGTCCGCAGGCGCCGAAAGAAACGCGGCATGCCGTTCTCCAACACCTTGCCGCGCGGACTTAGCAGGTTAGCCCGCGGAGCCAAATCCCGTCCCAGATCCAACAGGTCCTTCTCATTACCTCCCGTGCCGTGCAACAGCAGCAGCGTCTCCGGCCCTTCGCCTTTCACAAACTCGTGTACGAACATCAGCGTCCTCCCTTCACCACCGGCAGCGCCACCTTCGGCAGGCGCCGCTCCAGATCCTCCCGCATTGGCTCCAGCCACGACGGCAGGATCAGCTTCTCGCCCAACGACTCCGCGGGCTCATCGGCCGTAAAGCCCGGCGGGTCCGTCGCGATCTCGAACAGCACCCCACCCGGCTCCCGCCAATAGATCGAATGGAAGTAGGTCCGATCCATCACCGGACTCACGTGGCTGCCATCCTTCATCAACCGGCCTTGCCAGTAGAGTTCGGTCTCATCATCGGCTACGCGCCACGCCACGTGATGCACGGCTCCCGCCGAAACGCGCCCGCGCCCCGCCTGGTCATCCTGCACCACATCGACGATGCGCCCGGCGCCGCCGTCACCGAACCGGAACCGCGCCCTCGTCCCTTCTCGGCCAACCTCCTCCAGCCCCATCACTGCACTAAGGTGCTGCTCCGTAGCCGAAGCATTCGCCTCCGTCAATGTCACGCTGTGAATGCCCTGCAGCGCGTAGGAGGACGGCACCGGGCTGTCTGCCCATGGCTGAAACGCCGGTACCGCGCCGGATTCGGCGATAGCCAGCCGCAACCCGTCCAGATCCTGGAAGGTGAACACGCTCTCGCCGAGACGCCCGGTCACCGCCCCGGTGGCGACCCCCGCCTGCTGCAAACGCTGCTGCCAGTAATCCAATGACCCCGCAGGTGCGCTGAACACAATCTCAGTGGCCATTCCCGCACCGTTGCGTCCGCGCATCGCCCCCGGCCATGGGAAGAACGTCAGGATGGTGCCAGGCGACCCGGTGCCATCCCCGTAATAAAGGTGATAGGTACCGGGATCATCGTAGTTGACCGTCAACTTCACCAGCCGCAGCCCCAGCACGCCAGAGTAGAAGTCGAGGTTGGCCTGCGGCTCGCCGCTCATCGCGGTTACATGGTGAATGCCCTGTATCGGAGTTCTTATTGGTCTCATGTTGCTCTCCACGAAACCTATTCTGCGGCTTTCCGGCACTCCGTTCTATCGCAATCCGGCGCTGGGTTTTGTCAATTCGTGCGCGGCTCGCCACGCCTTCGGAGTGGCGCCGAAGGCCCTCCCAAACACCTTGGTGAAATGCGCCTGGCTCGGGAAACCCGTCGCGTAAGCCACATCGGCAATCGACAGCGAAGGGCTCTCCAACAGCCGCCTCGCTTTGTCCAGCCGCCTCTGCAGCACGTACTGATGCGGCGTCTGCCCGGTGCTCCGCTTAAACTGCCGCGAAAAGTGGAACGGGCTGGTGTGTACCAGTTCCGCCAACGCCGCCACGCTCAGGTCCTCATCCAGATGCTCCTGCACATAGCGCTGCACCCGCCGCAGCCGTTCCCCGGTCAGTCCCGTACCCTCCGCATCCCCCTGCTCCACATAGCGGTCCAGGAACGACGCCACAAACGCCGCCGCCAGCGAATCCGCATACAGGCTTCCCGTCGGACACCCCGCCTCGGCTTCGGCCTGGAACGCGCGTGCCAGGTGAAACAGTTGCGGATCGTCGCCATTCGTCACCGCCCGCACCGCGAACTCGCCCCGCGGCAACCGCTCCGGCAGGTACTGGCGGCAGGTATCCAAATCGATCGCGAAAAGCAGAATGTCGCGCTCGCCTTCCCAGCGCACATTGTACGGAGCGCCGGCTGGAGTCACCGTCAGGCTGCCGCTACTGGCCGCGCCCGCCTGCCAGGGCGCCTCAGCCGACGCCCGCACTTCAATCGCCTGCGGGGCGCCCGCGTGCAGGTCCAGGCACGTGTGTACGCGCGGAGCCCCGGCCATCTGCTCCGCCGTCACCCGGTGCTGTTCGAAGACCAGGCCGCGAATCCCAATCGGATGCGAAGAAACCAGCGGCGCGTTGCGAAATCCCGGCAGCATGCCCAATGTCACCTTCCTACTTGATCATCCATCGCAACAAAACGCTCCGCTGCGCCGCCAGCGCCCGCCGCTCGAATCCGTGCAGCGCCGTTCGCAGCGGCGAATCGTACAGACGCCACGCCAGCGCCTTCCAACCGCGCTCCACCCGGTATCCCTTCCAGGCCGTGCGTCCCAGCGCTTCGAAGTACCGCCGGTCCCACTCGCTCCCCCCGCGATACAGCCATGGCTTCAATCGTCCGCTGAAATGCGCAATCCGCGCCTCCGGCGGACACCTGCGCCCCAACGCGTTCGCCATCCGCGGCTGCGCGTTCCATTCCTCCTCCAGCCGCTGCCATTGCCCGCTCAGAACAAAGTTCAGCGCATCCTGGTCGTACTGCCGCAACTCGCGATAATGCCGCTCAATGTACGCCAGCCCGCGCCGCCCCACTTCCTGTTCCCTCCACTGTCCCAGGTCCGCCACCATCACCCCCGCATTGAAGTACGGCGCATCCGGAGCCATCCCGTCCCGCGCCGCCCGCGGCAAGCCGTCCAACGCCGATACCGTCGGAATAAACGGATCCACCACCGCCCCCAGCGCCTTTCCCTCCAGCGCCGCATCGTGCAGCGGAGCGATGTCCGCCAGCACCAGCAAATCCGAATCCAGCACCACCACCCGCTCCGAACACTCCGGAAACTGCTCATTCAGAAACAGCCGCGCATACGTCAGCGCCGGCACCCGGCCCCAAACCGGCAGCCGCTCCGCGTTCCCATAATAGGGAGCCGCGAACTCCCACCGCGCCGGACCCGCGCCCGCCCCCTCCCACGACCTTTCAATCAACTCCCGCGAAGCCGCCGTCAACCCATCGTCGATCACCCGCAACAGCAGCGGGCGCCCCGTCCGGTGCTGCTCCAACAGGCTCCGTCCCATCACCGCCAGCGGCATCGCGTATCGCTCGTCCGCCATCGTGAGCACCCGAACCGTCCCGCCCGCGCTCACAACACCCGCTCCTCCAGGTGCCGCGCCACCCGCAAGGCGTTCGCCATCACCGTTAGCGCCGGATTCACGCCCCCGCTCGTGGGAAAGAACGATGCATCCGTCACATAAAGGTTGTCCAGGTGGTGAACGCGGTTGTATCGATCCAGTACGCTCGATTCCGGCCGCTCCCCGAACACCGCCGTGCCGCATACATGGCCAAGGGCCGCCAGATCCGATGTACCGAACACCCGTACCGGCCCATACCGCGCGAACGCCCTCACAATCAGCCCTCGCAACTTCCGCCGCCGTTCCTGATC
Source organism: uncultured Candidatus Solibacter sp. (assembly GCA_964385495.1). GTDB lineage: Bacteria > Acidobacteriota > Terriglobia > Bryobacterales > Bryobacteraceae > CADEFT01. The sequence goes on along the minus strand of CAYLPH010000010.1, from coordinate 71,651 downwards.
GCCCGCCGACAGCCGGTACCGCAATCGGGGGCCTCGCGGCCCATCGGCCACGCCATTCCCGCTCCCTGGCTCGTCCGCCAGAATCCCGGCCACAATCGGCGCGCGGGCAAACAGCCGCGCCACCGGAGCCGCCGCTGGCCCCAGCATCCTCCACAGGTTACGGCCCGGCTTGTTCCGCAGATACTCCAGCGCCGGCGCCATGCCGAAGGCTTGTACCGTTCCCAGAACCCGCTCCGGCCCGGCGTAGTAATCGTTGAACGCCAGTTCCTTCGCCTCGCCCGCCTCCGCGTGGCGCGGACCCATTCCCAGCACGAACAAGTCAATCGCATGGCGCATCAGGCGGCGCCCCACGAGTCCGGATCGCCCCGCCAGCCCGGATCGCGCCAGCAGCCGTGGCGTCGCCAAGGCGCCCGCCGCCAGCACGAACACCCGCGCACGCAGCCGCCCGGTCTCGCCGTCCCGCTTCGTCACCGCGGCGGTCACCCGGCCCGCTGCCGACTCCAACCCCACCACCTCCGCCTCCGCCAGCAGGTGCACATTTCCGGTGCCGATGGCCGGATCCAGACACACCGTGCGCGCGTCCTGCTTGCAGCCCTCCCGGCCGCATAGGTAGCTCTGGCATAACCCGCAGCCCGGCACCCGCCGGCACGCCAGATGCTGCCGGTAGGGATGTAGCCCGCGGCTCTCCAGGTGCCGGAACATCGCGGCATTCGCTTCCGATAACGGCGCGGAAGGTGCGGCGCAGCCCGGTTCGCCGGCACGCAATGGGTCCGGCGACCCTTGCACCCCAAACAGCCGCTCGGCCTCCTCGTACCATGGAGCCAACTCGCCGTAGCTCACCGGCCAGCCGTCGAAATCATGCGGATAACGGCGCTCCAGAGCCATGCCGTACAGGCTGGACGACCCGCCCGTACCGGCGCCCAGAAACGGAACGAAGACCCGCCCGCTGTCTTCGTCCGTATAGCTATCGCCGCAGCGCCCGCCCAGCCCCAACAGCCGCCGCCGCTCCGTTTCCCCCGCCGCCCGATACCCGCTGGTGGTCTCCGGCGGCGCGCCGCGCAAGGCATCCCCACGGGACAGGTCCGCGCCCTTCTCCACCACCACTACCTGCCGTCCGGTTTGCGCCAATGCATACGCCAGCGTCGCGCCTCCAGGTCCGGCGCCAATCACCAGCACATCCGCGGCAGGCTTCCCAATCGATAGCAAACGACTCCGAGGGTACCATAGTCCTTGCATGCTGCTCGTCGTGAGTCTGGATTCGGAAAACGCCCACTGGCTTCACGCCCACATGGCCTCCGGCAACCTGCCGAATCTGGCCGCCCTGGCCCGATCCGGAACGCTACTGCCCGTCGATGCGTCGGCTCTGGCCGGCCTTGCCTACCCGACCCTATACGGCGGCGTCGGCCCCGCCCAACATGGGCAGTATTACCCGCTGCAGTGGCATGCCGGCTTGCAGCGGGTCGTGGTGGCCACCGCGTTCCCTTATCCCGAGACCATCTTCGCCCGCATGGACAGGGCAGGGAAGCGGGTGGTGGTCCTGGATCCTCCGGAACTCCAAAAACCGGTGCTGCGCAACGGCTATGCGGTATCCGGTCTCCAGTTTCGCGCCCGTGTGCTCCTGCATGCCTGGTCCACTAGCCCGGCCGTAACCGCCGGTCTCCTCCGGCCCATCGGCCCTCCCCCGCGCGCCGACGAGGTCTTTGGCGCCATCGTCCCTTCCGACATGCGGCACATGCGGAACGCGCTCCTACCGGCTCCCGCCCGCCTGGAATCCGCCGCACTCTCCGTCCTCCGCCGCGATCCGCCCGACTGCCTCTGGCTCAACTGTTGCGCGCTCCACCTCGCCGCCCACCAGTTCTCTCATTTGCCCGCCATCGCCGATCCCGCGCTACGCGCCGTACTCGAAGGAACACGCCTCGATCTGGCGCGCCGCTACGACCGCACGTTGGGCGAGGTCCTCACGGCCCTCCCGCCAGGCGCCCGTGTGCTGATTACTTACGCCAAGGGTATGGGCCGTGTCCCCCTCTGGGCCCAGCTGCTCCCACGCATGCTCCGCCGCATCCTCGGTGAACGGGAGGCCCGCCCCCCGCTGCACTCTCTGCGCGTGGCGCTCCCCCGACCCGTCCGCCGTTGGTTGGCCGATCGCCTGCCCGACAATGCGGCCCTGCGAATGATGGCTACGCTCTCGACGCCCCGCCTCAACTGGAGCCGCACCCGCGCCTTCTGCCTGCCCACCGACTACCCGGGCTTCCTCCGCTTCAACCTCCAAGGCCGCGAACGTCGCGGCATCGTCAAATCGGGCGAACTCCACGAAATCGAGCAGCGCATCCGCGACGGCCTTGCCACGTTCACGGATGAGTGCGGTCACCCCTGCGTGGACCGCATCTCCCGGCCCGAAGAGTTGTTCGGCCCAGGCAGCCGCCTCGACCAGTTTCCCGATCTGATCGTCCACTGGCGCCACGACTCGCCCGCCCCCCGCACGGGGGTGCGCTCCCCGCGCTTCGGCGAGATCCCGCGCACGGCCGAAACGGTAGGCCGCTCCGGCAACCATATCCCCGGCGCGTTCTCGATTCTATCCGGGGGCCGGCGGACGCTTAGCAAGGGAACGATGCAGGTCGAGGATATCTCCCGCACAATTCTCCACGGTGCCGGTGTCCCGGCTGACGATCTGCCAGGCCGTTCGTTCTGGGAGGAATGAGGCCGGTCGGCGCACGCCGTTGCCAGCCGATCGCGACCACGATCGCATTGCGCGCCAAGGAACTCCCACCGCGCCGGGCCGGCCCTCGTCACACCACCGTGCCGTATCCTGAAAGGGTGGTTGTCCGACTCCTCCTCCTGGCCCTCATCACCGCCGGCGCCTTCTTCCTCGGACGGCGTGCCGCCACGCCCCAACCCGACCCCATCACCCTCCTCCTTCAGGTTCGCGACCTCAACCAACTCGCCACCGCCCGCCACTCCCTGCAACGCGTTGTCACCCTCACCGAGCAGAAGCAGCCCGTTGGCGCCGAATCCATCCTCCTCATCCTCCAGGCCGATGTCGAAGCTGGTATCGACCTCAGCCGCATCACGTCCGCCGACATCACCGCCTCCCCTGGCCGCGTCGAGATCCGCCTCCCCAAACCTGAGATCCTCATGGTCGCCGTCAATGAAAAGGAGACTCGCGTCTGGGACCGCCAGAAAACCTGGTGGACTCCCTGGGTCCCCTATAGCCTGGATCTCGAAAAGAAAGCCCGCCAGGCCGGACTCGATGCCGCCCGCCAGGCCGCCCTCGAAGGCGGAATCCTCCAGCAGGCCGAGAAGAACGCAGCCGCCTCCCTCCGCGGCTTGCTCCACATGTCCGGCATCAAGGAAGTTGTGATCATCCCCTCCAAGGCGTCGTAACCATCAACGCCGGGCCCGCCGCGCCCCGCCCCATCCGCTAGCCTTCGGAACCGGCGCCGTCACCGACCGGTGAATCCGGAACGGCATCGCCGCCCCGTCCCCCCGCATACCCTGCACCGACACCCGCCATAGCCCCGGCTCCGGATCCGTGATCCGGAAAGCCTCTTCGTTGGGCCCGCTTGCCTCATAGCCCGTGCGGTCCCCATACGACCCGTAATGCCGTCCCGAAGGACTCATCAGGTGCAGATCCAGGTCGCGATCCGCCGTATCCCATCCCAGCCGCACTTCCAACGACCGCGTGTTCGGCGCCACCGCCGTCAATTCGCTCCACCACGCCGCCACACCCACCGACCCTACCCACGCCGGTGCCGCCTGCCCCTCCGCCAGGGCCGCCGCCGTCACAAACCGCTGCGACGACGTCAATAGCTGCGGCACTGCCGGCCGGCTGCAGTTCCCTTTCTCCGACCGGTTCGCCGACACCACCACCCCCCGGTACCGCGTCTGCTGCGCCGCCGGCACATCTTCAAACCGGAACGGAATGCTCGGCGAACCGATCGCCTGCGACTTGCTTACCTGCACATGCAGATGCGTCCCGAAGCTATACCCGCTGTTGCCCACCAGCGCCAGCGCCTGCCCCTGCTCCACGCGCTCCCCATCGCGCACCTTGAACGTGCCGCTCCGCAGATGCCCGTAATGCGAATACTCGCCGTCCTCATGGCGGATCGTGATGTAGTTCCCAAAGATCCGCAACCGCGGCGTCTGCCCGTATCCCAGATCTCGTGTGATCGCAATCCCGCCCCGCATCGCCACCACGCACCCGCCCTGCCGCGGCGCCAGATCGTAGGCATGCTGCGTCCGGCCCCAATGCGAGTAGCCCCCATTCGGAGGCTGCGTGATCACCCATTGTTCCTGTGGGGGGAAGGGAAGCCGGTAGCCCGCCTCCGTCACGATCTCGAACCGCGCCGGCGAACTCAGCGTCTGCCCGTTCTTCACAAACACCACGTACTCCGCCGGAGGCAGCGCCGCCACCCTCGCCCGCAGCCGCCCCGGCTCCAGCGATTCCGGAAACATCGACGCGATGTACGTCCACCCCGTCGCCGACGTGTACTGCGCCACGTGCACGATCGACTCCGTATTGAACCCCTGCCCTTCGATCACCAGTTCGTTGCCCTGCGGAGTCACGCGCCGCACGACCGGTCCCCCGCTGGCCTCCCTCGCGCCTTCCAGCCGGAACGGCACCGACGCCAGCACCCGGCCCCCCGCCACCACTCGCACGGTCCACGCCCCCGGTTTGCCCGCTGCCGCGTAGCCGCCCACCGGCAACTGCGTCAACAAACACAACGAAGATATCGCCGGCAACTGATCATAGGGCACCGCCGATTCCACCGCCCCCGACGGCTCCACCCACTCCACCGTCACCGCATCGCCCGAACGCACCGCGCCCAGTACGAAGCGGAAAAACACCTGCCGGGTTGTCGATGGGAAAGCTGTTCCCGTTGCCGTCAGCGCGCAGCTATCCTCGTGCGCGGACGCACCTAGCCCCGCTTGCTGTACCGTCACGGCCCGTGCTGCTTCTGCAACCAGCAGCACGGCGAGTAAGAGTTGCCCCGCCTTCAAATCCTCTTATCGGCAAAGGCGGCGCCGAACTTCACCCAACCCACTACGCGCCCGCGTAGCGCACCATCGGCTCCATCGTTTTGGCCTGTTCAATCCACCCCGTCACCACGTTCAACGACGGGCTCGTCCCACTCAGACCCTTGGCGTCGTTCACTTCCTTCAACTTCGCCGTCAGGTTCTCCGCGTTGCGGTTCCGCAATTCCTTCACCGTGTCCACGCCCGCGGCCTCCAGCAACTCGGCATACTGCTTGCCGATCCCCTTGATCCGCATCAGATCGGCATGGTTCACCCAGCGCAGGATATGCGCCCCGGCGATCCCCGTCTTCTCCGCCAGTTCGTCGCGGCCCTTCGGCCCACCACCGGCTGTCAGTAACTCCTCGGTCGTCGTCACGCCCGCCGCACGCAGCTTCTCCGCGTATACTGGGCCAATTCCTTCAATCTCTTCGATGTTCGGCATGGACCGTATTGTACGCGAATCAGGGTTGAACGGTGATGTCCGCTTCGTTGCTATTGCGGCCCCCGATGCTGATGCGCAGCTTCCAAACACCCGCACCCACGTCCGGCACCCGCACATTCAATTGATTCAACCCCGCCACACCCGGCGCCCCGCCGCTGAACAACACCGCCCCGGGCACCCCGTTCACCGTCACCAGCGGCACCCGCACCGTCTCCTCCAAACCGGGATACGTCGCGGACGGCGCCAGCGCCCCCAACCCCGTCGCGTAAATCTCCAGAATGTCGCCCGGTTTCGCCGGCCGCTGCGACGTCAGAAAGCCCGTCCCCGCCACCAGCACCGCTGCCTCGCCTGTCACGGGACTGAACAGCAGCCCCGGACTTACCTCCAGCAACGGAATCGTCACCGCCGCCGAATCCCCACCCGGTCCACGGACCACCAACGTTGCCGACGGCCCACTGATCCCCGGGGGAATCAGAAACGTCAGTTGCCCATCATCGGCATACAGCACCGCCGTGGGCGATCCGTTCACCAGCACCTGCCCGCGTGCCAATCCTGTCCCGAAAATCGCCGCCAGCGTTCCCGGCGAAAGCTCCGCCCGGTAGGACCCGATATTCACCACATTCTGCGCCAGAAACGCCGGCCGTGCCGCCGCCTGCAGCGTTACCGTGCTGGGCGATCCTTCCACCCCCGCCCGGAAGAGATTGTTCCCATCCCCCGGCGTCCAGCGGAATCGCGCCATCCCATCCGCATCCGTCACCACGCTCGCCGCTTCTAAACTCCCCGACGTCACCGATCCCTGAACGCGGATCCCCGGATATGGGATCAGGTTGATGTCCGTCGCCCGCACCGCGATGTTCCCCGGCGTCGATTCCTCCCCCAACTCCAGCCGCACCGCCGCCGCGGCAGCTACCTGAATCCGCGCCTCCTCGGTCCGGTACGCCGCACTCGAAGGCTCGGCCGTCAACAACTCCACGCCCGCCGTCAGCGCCCGTAACGCCACCGATGCCTGCCGCGCCCCGGCGGGAATCGTCACCGATGCCGGCGCTCCCACCACGCCATTCACCGTCTTCAACACCACCGTCAGCGGCGTCTCCGCGGGCCGGTCCAGCCGCACCGTCGCATTCAAAGTACTGCCAGCCAAGATCCCCGCCGCAGGCCAGACCGACAGGCTCAGGTTCCGCCGCAAGTTCGCTTCTAACGCCGCCCGATTCTCCGTCGCCGCCGCGAACCGCTCTTCCGCCGCCGTCCGCAGAGCATTCAACTGCTCCAACTGGTCCGCCGTCGGCTCCTCGCCTTCCCTCATCAGAAACAGCACCGCGATCCGGAACCGCCGCTGTGCCACCGTATGATCCGGCGACCGCCGCCCCTCCGCCGCGATCACCTCCTCCACCGTGACGTTCCGCCGCGTGCCGTTCATCGTCACGCCCTTTTGGGGAGGCTCCGCGTTGCCCCGGTTCGACCCCAAAATCACGAAGCTCGGCGGCACTTCACTGGGCGGCCGCAGGCCCATCAAATACTGGTCCATCGCCGAGAAGCGCTCCACCGTCGCCACCGTCTCATACCGCGGACTCGCCGTCTCTCCGTTATCCTGGATGCGGTTCCCCTCCAGAAACGACGCGTCCGAGTTGTAGTTGAAACTCCAATGCGCGCTCGCATTGCCCAGCATCGGCCGCCGCGCTGGATCCACCTCGTCCCTAACGCTCGCCAGCGCCAGAAACAAGTGCCCGATCTCGTGCAGCAGCACCGTCAACGGCGTATCGCCCGTGCCAAACCGCAGCGGTAGCGGCGCATTCAAATCCCGCGGATAGTTCGACAGCGGCCCCATGTTCAGGAACGCTTGCAGCCGCCGCGCCGACCCAAAGATCGGTCCGTCATCCACCTGCGTATCCCCAAACCCCGTCCGATGCGTCGTCCGCACCGGCAGCGTCGTCGCCACCGCGAAACTCCGTGCCGCCAAGCCCAGGTTGTTATAGACAACCAGGTAGTCATACCCGTCGTCATGCGTCTGGTAAAACCGCTGCGCCAGTAGAACCGAATCAAGTGAATCGGACGTCGTAAAGCGCTCCGCCAGCGTCCCGCCATAGCTGCCCGATGCATCGTTCAAATACGAGACCAACTGCGTCTCCCCGCTCGCATCCCCGGGCGCGATCCCCACCACCGCGTCGGTACCCGCCACCGCCTGGTAATCGGACTCGATCCGCCCATCCGCGTACAGCCGCAGTTGAAAAACCATGTTCTGGCTGAAGCCTCCGAACAGCGGCACGTTCTGCCAGGTGATCACCGCCCGCCCCGGCTCCGCCAATACCCGCACCCCACGGTTCGATCGCGACGGATCCAGATCCACAAACAGCGCCGCGATCCGCGGCGGCCCGCCCGCCAGCATCCCCGTGGAACGCGCCGTTGGCGCCGCATCGGCCCGCCCAAACGTCACATTCCCATCCGAGTTCACCCACATCTCGTTGTAGGTCTTCCCATAGAAAGGGAACGCGAACGGCAGCAGCACGCGCCGCGTATCGTCGTCCTCCAATCCCGCCAACACCCCGCCCCTGTCCGACGCCTCCTGGTCGAACGCCGACTCCCCTACCGCATAGCTGTATTGTGTGAACCCGGAGCCCGGCGTAAACGTAATCTTCTTCGACACCAGGTTGAAGGGATTGCGACGCGCCACCACCCCGTTGCCGTCGTACATCACCGCGATGTCGCCATAGTCCCGGCCTACCGGCCCCGTGGCGGCTCGCAACTGGTTAGTCTTGCGGAGCAGCGCCATCGACTGGCGATGGAGGAAAATCTCCTCTTTGCGCTGGTTGCGGTCCGTCCCGCACACAACTGGGAGTTCTTTGGTCAGGGCCGGCAGGACGAGCAGCAGCATGACGCCGGCCAGGCGGGAAGCGGTACTTCTTTCAAACATTCGAGAGTACTAACCCCCATTGTAAGATAGGAGTTTTGGGAGATTCTCTTCATGCCCTTTTGCACAGCCTGTGGTAACCAGGTAGGCGATCAATCCAAGTTCTGTCCGGCCTGCGGTACGGTGGTCGGCGCCGCCCCGGCCGCTTCCGCCCAAACCGGGTACGGCCAGCCCCAGGCAGCTTACACCCCTGCCACCACCTCGCCCCTCGATTACACTATCCACGGCGACAACCTCCAGGTGGCGCGGATCAAGCTCCAGCCCGGCCAGGAACTCTTCGCCGAAGCCGGCAAGATGCTCTATAAGACCGCCAACATCAGTTGGGAAACGCGCATGTCCGGCGAGTCCATCGGCCAGAAAATCTGGGGTGCCATCAAGCGCACCGTCATGGGCGAATCGCTGTTTCTCACGTACTTCCGCGCCAGCAGCCCCGGCGAGGTCGGCTTTGCCGGCAATTACCCCGGCCGTATCCAGGCCATCGAACTCCAGCCCGGCCGCAGTTGGCTTGTCCAACGCGACGGGTTCCTCGTTGCCCAAAGCGGCGTGCAACTTAACATCGCTCTGGTCAAAAAGATCGGCGCCGGCATCTTCGGTGGCGAAGGCTTCGTGCTCGAGAAACTCACCGGCCCGGGTACCGTCTTCATCCACGCCGGCGGCGATCAGATTGAGATGAGCCTGCAGCCTGGCGAAACCATCCAGGTGGATACCGGCTGTGTGGTCGGCTTTGAAGAGTCCGTCAACTACGACATCCAGTTCGTCGGCGGCATCAAGACCGCCATCTTCGGCGGCGAGGGTATCTTCCTCACCACCCTTACCGGACCCGGCAAGATCATCATCCAGAGCATGACGCTGGAAAAGCTCCGCCGCGAACTCACCCCCGTGCGCACCGGCGGCGATGAGCGTAATCCGCTCGGCGCCCTCGGCGGCATCTTCTCGAGCGAGGACTAACCCATGCGGCGCGAGTTACTCATCGGTCTCGCGCTCGCCGTCGTCGTGGTGGCCGCGGGCCTCTGGGGCGTCCTGCGAGTGAATAAGAGATCGCACATGGTGCTCGAAGGCAACATCCAGAAGGTCCGCACCCTCGGCCTCTCCGACGATTCCACCGCTGTCATCGTCGACTTCCGCGTCACCAACCCCACGGACTTCAAGTACATGGTGCGCGAAGTCCGCGTGCTGGTCGACGCCGGGGGCAAGGTCTCCGAAGTCGAGCCGGTCGCCGATGTCGACGCTAAGGCGCTATTTGACGGCTACCCCGCGATCGGACCGAAATACAACGAGACCCTCCGCCTGCGCAGTGTGGTGCCGTCCAAAGCCAGTAAGGATTATATGGTCGCCGTGCGCCTGGAGGTTCCCGTCGCCTTAGTCGAAAAGCGCCGCGACCTGAAACTGCGCATCGAAGAGATGGACGGCCTCACCACCGAGTTGACCGAAACCCGCTAACTCAGATGGAGGGCGGGTCCCCAGACCCGCGCGCGACGCCCACGTCGCGCTTTCGTGGCTCACTTCCCAATCTCCGATTCCTCAAACACCGCATGCCGGATCGTGCTCCGCTTATCCGATGTGTACAGCACATGGATCTTCCCATCCATCGTCTGCAGCGCCACCGGATAAGCATAATCATTTGCCCCATCCGCCAACACCATCGCCTTCGTCCAACTCCGCTCCCCATCCGCCGACACCGCCACCGAAAGCGGCGTCCGCTTCGACATGCTGTCGTTATAAACCAGCACCAGATGCCCGTTCGTCAACTTGATCAAATCCACCGCGGCATTCGGATTCGGGAACTTCGTGTCCTTCCCCTCGCTCCAGGTCTTCCCATAATCACGGGACTCGGCCCGCACCACATACCCATCCGTCGACGGCCCATACCCGCCCCCCCGCCGGCAATACGCCACCACATGACCCGGCTCCAACTCCACCGGAGCCGGCTGGATGTTGCCCTTCCCCGACCGGATCCGCCCACTCTCCGTCCATACCTTCTTTACCGGATCGTAAATCAGAAACAAAGACGTGCTGTCCGCCCCCACCACTTCCCGATCCCCACCCGTCTCATGATAAACAGGCAAGAGATACTGCCCGTTCGACAGTACGATCGGCCGCCCGCGCACCATCATGCCTTCTTCCGGAGCCAATATCGACGAATCCGACCACGTCTCGCCCGAGTCCTTCGATATCTTCACCGCAATCCGCGACTTCGACCACGTATCGCCAAACCGGATCACATAGAACAGCCACAACACCCGATCCGGCGCCTCCCAGATCACGCCATTGCCCACCGACCGGAATGGATCCCGCGCCAGCACCCGCGGCTTCGACCACCCCGCCGCCCCGCGCTTCTTCACCGCCCCGAACACCGCCGTGTCGTTCGCATACTCCCCCTGGCCCCCATAAAACACCAGGAACAGATCGCCGTTATGTAATTCCGTGAAGGAGGCTGGGTGCTTATAAGGCCCAGTAGGCGTCTCCGGTCCGAAGACCTTCTCCGTGACAACCTCCGCACCCAGCAGGTGCGCACTAACCAATAACGCCAATGCAGCCGCGAACATCGACGCTTATTCTACCGCGCCTTATCCCGTACACTCCGCGCCGCCGCCTGCGCCAACTCATCGCAACGGTTGTTATCCTCATGCTCGGCGTGACCCTTGGTCCACTGCCACACCGTCTCATGGGTCTGCGTCAGAGCATCCAACTGCTCCCACAAATCCCGATTCAGCACCGGCTTCTTTTCCTTCGTCATCCAGCCGTTGCGTTTCCACCCCGCCATCCACTTACTGACCCCGTTCTTCAAATACTCAGAATCAGTGATGATCTCCACCTTGCAAGGCTGCTTCAACGCCGCCAATGCCTGGATCGCCGCCGTCAGTTCCATCCGATTGTTCGTCGTATGGCCCTCGCTGCCCGACATCTCTTTCTTATGCCCGTTGTAGCGCAGGATGCACGCCCACCCGCCGGGCCCCGGGTTGCCAATGCACGACCCGTCCGTGATGATCTGAATGCTCTTCATGCCGCGGCCGTCAATTCGTGTTCAAAGAAGCGGTCCACCAGGTCCAGAATCGCCGCCGCGTCGGTCGCCTGGTAAATTGCCGTCCGCAGCTTCGTGCCGTTCCTGACCCCATGCGTGAAGTACGTCGCGAACTGCTTCATCTTCCCCACCGTATCCATCGCATCCTTATCGCGCAGCATCGTGTAATACGTGCGCATGATGTCGTACCGGTCGCGCTCACTTGGAACCCAATAGCTCCCCGTCGCCAGATACTCGGTGATCTGCCGGAAGATCCACGGATTCGCCGACGCCGTCCGCCCCACCATCACCGCATCGCAACCCGTCTGGGTTACCATCCGGCACGCATCTTCGGGCGAAAGGATATCGCCGTTGCCAATCACCGGCAGCTTCACATGCGCCTTCAACTCCGCGATCCGCGTCCAGTCCGACTTGCCCGAATATCCCTGCTCCCGCGTCCGCGGATGGAGCGCGATCGCCTGCAATCCGCAGTCCTCGGCAATCTTCCCCATCTGCAGATACACCAGTTCCCGATCATTCCACCCAGCCCGGAACTTCATGGTCAGCGGAATCTTGATCGCCGCCCGCACTTCCTGCAACAACCGTTCCACCAGAGGCAGATCCCGCAGTAGCCCCGACCCGCCATTGCACTTCACGACCTTGTTCACCGGGCAGCCGAAGTTGATGTCAACGGCATCAAAACCCTGGTCCTCACACACCTTCGCGGCTTCGGCCATGATCACCGGGTCCGACCCGAACAACTGCGCCGTGATCGGATGCTCTTCTTTCTCGAAGTAAAGATACCGGAACGCCTTCGTCGGCTTCTTGGTAGCCTTACGCAGTGCCACCACGCCGTGCGAACTGGTGAACTCCGTCATGATCAACCCGCAACCGCCCTGGTTGCGGATCAGCCGCCGGAAGACAGTATCGGTTACGCCCGCCATCGGCGCCAACACCGTGGCCGGCGCGATCCGGATCGGTCCGATCAAAAAAGATGCAGGAACTGCCATACAAACTATTAGTTTCTCAGCCGCTCCCGCAAATTGTCGAGCGCCGCCCGATCCGGCACGCTGCCCTGCGCCAAAGTCGCCGCCCCGCCTCCTCGCCCGCCCACCTCGGTCAAAGCCGCCTTCAACACCTGCCCGGCATTCACCCCGCTATCGGCCGACACCGCGTACAGCACCGCCAGCCGCGCCTCGCTTACCCCCACGTATACCGCCCTCGGATTGGCCGTAAAGCTCTGCGCCCGCGCCCGCACCGTATCTTCCAACTCCGCATGAACCTCTTCCACAAACCGCACCCCCGCAGCGTTCGGCGTAGTCTCCTGGTACTTCCGCAGGCCCTCGAAGCAGGCCAGTTCGCCCGCCAGCTTGCGTGCCGCCTTCTCCGACTCCTTCGCTCGCCCTTGCAGTGCCGCTACCAACTCCGGCACATCGTCGAGCGTCGACGAGAACAGCCTTGCCGCCGCCGTCAGCTTCTCGAAATCCGCCCGTGCCCGCCGCAGCGCCCGGTGCCCGCAGAGAAACTCGATCCGCAGGTTGCCGCGCACCTTGTCGAAGCCGCGAATCGCCAGCATCCCAATCTGCGAGGTGCTCGTTACATGGGTCCCGCCGCACGCGCTCCGGTCCAAGCCCGAAATACTCACGATCCGTAGCGTCCCTTCTCTCTCGGAAGCCTTCCGCAGCCCGCCCGCCACGCTCGCATCTTCATACTGCACCGTCACTCCGCGCCCTGCCCAGATCAGCTCATTCACCCGCTGCTCGGCCGCCATCACCTGCTCCGCCGTCAGTCCCGGCTTGTCGATCTCGATGGTCGAAATTTCCTCCCCCAGGTGGAAACTCAAAGTCTGCACCTGGTACAGATCCCCCAGCACCCCCGACAGCAGATGCTGCCCACTGTGCTGCTGCATGTGATCCTGCCGCCGCGTCCAATTCACCACGCCTGCCACCGGCGCCCCTGCCACTACCCCAAGCGGCTGTGCCAGTACATGCGCCACCCGCTCGTCCTGATCGATCACGTCCACCACCGCCACTCCGTTCAACACCCCCGTGTCGTGCGGCTGCCCACCGGACGAAGGATAGAACGCGGTACGGTCCAGATACACCCGCCGGCCGTCTTCCTCCACCGCCTCCACCGTGGCTAGAAAGTGCGTGAGGAAGGAGTCCTCATAGTAAAGACGCTCGGTCATCCTCCTCATTATCGGAGAATGCCGAGCGTCAGTGTTACCGCCTTAAGGCCTCGCTACTCTTGAATCTGTAGCAACACCAGGTTGCTCCGGTAATCATCCCCTTCGAGCGAAATGAAGACATCCCCCGTCGGCGTCTCCGCCGGCAGAATTACGTTCACCTGGTATAACCCAACCAGTCCCGGCGTCAGCCCCACAAAGAAGGGCTGCAGGACCTCCGCCCCTTGGAACGCATTACCCAGAATCACCCGCGGCGGCGACGTTACCCGCGCCAGCGGTTCGGCCCCCGGCGCCCCTTCTCCCGTCGCCACCGCCGGACTCGTCGCTCCCAACCCCACCGCATAGATCGTGATCGCCTGCCCCGCCCGCGCCGGACGTCCCCCGGGCATCGTCAGGCTTCCATCCTGGTTCACGATCACCCCGTAGTTGCCCACCTGGATGATACGTGGCGACCGCGCGCCCACGTTGATCGCCAGCGGATTGCCGCGCGTGCCTTCCCTTTCCACCCTGACGGTCGCCTCGCCCGGCACCGTTTCATAAGGAATCTGGAAGTTCACCTGGTTGTACGAGGCAAAGTAGACCGGCGCTGCGACGTCGTTCACCAGCACCCGTACCCCGCCCAGCGTGGTCTGCAGCGGAATCGCCGTCGCCGACGCCGGCGCCGCGTTCGTGAACTGCTCACCGAAGATCGCCACCACGCTGCCCGGCGCGACGCCCGCGTCGAAGTTGCCGCTGTTCAACACCCCGCCGTACACGCCCAGCGGCGGTCCCGCTGCCACCACATCCAGGCTGACCGGTATCGCCAGCGCGCCGTTGACCGCGTTGCTGTTCACCGTCACCGTGCCGCGATAGCTGCCTGCGGCCACGCCGCTGACATCGGCGGAAATGTTCACAATCCCATTGGGCGCCGTCTCCGCCGTCAGCCAATTACCTCCGGTTGCCGCCGCGGCCGTTACCCCCGACACCGTTAGGTTTCCCAACCCGCCGTTCGAGATCAGCACCGGTACCGTCTGCCTCGCCGCCCCAGCCGCTATCTTAAAGCCCACCGTCGTCTGCGACGCCCGTGCAATCGGCTGCGAGGTCACCTGTAGCCGCACGTTCACCGTCTTGTTCTCCTGCGTCACCGCCGAGTCAATCACCTGCAGCGTGCCGTTGTAGGCGCCTTCCGCCATGCCTTCCAGATGCTGCGCCTGGATGCGATAAGGGAACTGGAACCGGAAACTGCCCGAGCCTTCCAGCGCCAGCGACAGCCACGGCCCGCCCGATTGCGTGTTCGCCGTCGACCGCAACAGGCTGTTCGTCGAGAACCTTAGTTGATCGCTGCTTCCGTTGGGCGCCACATACAGGTCCAGCGAATCCGGAATCGCCCCGCCGGCATTCACCGTCACGCTGATCGTCTGCGGTGCATCGAGTGCGTTCGGATCCGACACCGTGATAAACCCCGTGTACGTGCCTCTCGCCAGTGCCGCCGTATTAAAGCTGATGTTGATCGGGATGCACTGGCCTTCCTGCAGCGCACACGGCCGCGCGCCTCCCAGTGCGGCGCTCAGCCAACTGGCCGACGCCGATACCGCCAGACCAAGCGTGCCATCCCCCGCATTGTAGGCCTCCACCGTTCGCTGCGCCGGGCTGGCGCCGGTATTGACCGATACCGGACCAACTGTCGTCGCCGTGAGCCGTAGTTTAGGTGCGGCCTGTAACCCAGCCGCCAGAGTCAACGCCAGGACGGGCAGCAGCCCGCGCTTCTTCAACGTAAACATGGAACCTCCACTTGTTTTGGCGCCGCCTGAGCATTACCGGCGGCATCACCGCACAATCCCAACCGGTACCGGGGAGTTTTGAGAGCCCACGACAGGAGGGACGAATCGCAAGCGCCAAGACGCTTGCAAAAAGGGTTAATCCGGCCGTCGCGGGCTGTAAGGCCGGGTACCTTCATCGATACTATACCACGCGCCGCCGACATCTTTGTCAAGCCGTTGTGTAAAACAAATTTGACATTCTTTGTTTCCGTGCTCCCGCACTCGAAACGGCCGGAAATCATTCCGCGAAGAAGCGCCGGGTGCTTGCACGCGGGCAGCCCTTTCTTCGTCTACATTGGGTAGAGATATGCCGAGAGTTATCTTGAGTGCGATGTTACTAGCGCCGGCGCTGTTTGGCGCGGAGTATGCCAAGGACGACCGCGCCACCGCGGCCGAATACCTGGATGGCAGCCGCAATAGCCTGTCCGCCGCGCTGGAGACTGTTACCCAGGCGCAAAGCGAGTTTCAGGGCGAGCCCAATTCCTGGACCATCCTCCAGGTCCTGGAGCACCTGATGCTCGCCGAAGACTACCTGCGCGGCATTCTGGAGAAGGCCGTCAACACCGCCGCGCCTATCCCGGACACCGAAAAACTGCCCGATCCCTCTGAGATGGACAAAGCGATTCGCAAGGGCATCGCGGATCGCTCGCGGAAGGTCCAAGCCCCCCGCGAATTGGTGCCCGAGGGACGCTTCGCCAACCGCGACGAAGCTTTCCTCGAGTTCTCCAAGCGCCGGGAAAAGACCGTCGAAATGGTGCGCGGCATGAAGAAGGACCTGCGGCGGGTGCGCCTGCAATCGGCCATGGGTCCCATCGACGGCCACCAGTGGCTGCTGCTGATGGCCGCCCATACCGAGCGCCACATGGAGCAGATCGCTGTCATCATGCGCCATCCCGGCTACCCGAAGCCGTAACGCCGGTCTGGTCCTAAACGTGCAAACAGCCACTCCGCATGCAAAAGTGGCTCTCGCCCCTGATCTTTTTCTCCAACAACTGGATTAGCCGGGTCGGCGTCGTGCTGGTTTCCGCCGCGGCTGTGTTCTGGCTGTTTTTGCTGCCTACGTTTGTCGCTGGGCACGCCGCCAGTGCCTACATGGGCATCGTGCTGTTTCTGTTGCTGCCCACCGCCTTCTTCATGGGCTTGGCGCTGATTCCGCTCGGTATCTTCTTGAATCGAAAGCGGTCGCAACAAGCTTTGGCGGAGACCGCCGGACCGGCTCTGACCTGGTCCAATCCGGCCTTCCGCCGCCTGGCCACCTTCACGGGGATGGTCACCTTCGTCAATGTGCTGATTGGGGCGAACCTCAGTTACCGCGCCGTGGAGCATATGGAGGGCGTGCAGTTCTGCGGGACAACCTGCCATACGGTGATGATTCCGGAGTACACCGCCTATCAGAATTCCCCCCATTCCAAGGTGGAGTGCGTCAAATGCCACATCGGTCCGGGCGCCAACTGGTTCGTCAAAAGCAAGCTCTCCGGACTCTACCAAGTCTATGCAGTTACGGCAAATAACTTCGAACGTCCGGTGCCCACGCCGATCCGAAACCTGCGCCCGGCACGCGAAACTTGCGAGGGTTGCCACTGGCCGGAGAAGTACGGCGGCGACCGGCTGCGCGTTATCCCCCACTTTGACGACGCCGGCAAGATGACCCGCTCGGTTTTACTCATGCGCATTGGCGGCGCCAGCGCCACCGGTTCCGGTATCCATTCGGCACACGTCGGGCCGGGAATCCGGATTCGGTACGCCCATTCGGACGAAAAGCGAGCCACCATCCCGTGGGTGGAATACCAGCGCGACGGCAAAGTCAGCGAGTTCCTGGCGGCGAAAACCAATAAGGCGGATGTGGCGGCCATGCCTGTCCGGGAGATGGATTGCGTTGACTGCCATAACCGTCCCAGCCACACGTTCGAAGCCCCGGAGCGCGGGCTGGACAACGCCATGGCCCGCGGAAGCGTACCGCCGGACCTGCCGGAGATCCGCAAGATTGCTTTGGAGGCGATGAAAAAGGAGTACCCCAGCACCGAGCAGGCGCTGAGCGCCATTCCTGCCTCCATCGAATCCTTCTATAAGCAGAAGCATGGCGATGTGTACGGCCAGCGGCAGGCCGATATCGCCAGGGCCGCCAAGGGCGTGCTAGCCGTATGGCAGCGCAACGTCTTCCCGGAAATGAAGGTCACCTGGGGGAGCTACCCCAACCACCTTGGGCACAACGATTACCCCGGCTGCTTCCGCTGCCATGACGGCGAGCACAAGACCGGGGACGGCAACAAAGCCATCGAACAGGATTGCAACAGTTGCCACGTCATGCTGGCCATGGAAGAGAGCGATCCGAAGATCCTCAAGGACCTTGGCGTAACGCAGTAACGCACCGGGCGCGCGGTTCGGTGATCGGGTTGCATCGGAACCGTATAGAAGGACGGTTGCGATGAAAAGTCAACGAGTTGCGCGGGATGGTCGGCTGTGTTGGGCGTTATGGCTCGGTCTCGCCGCGCTGGCTGCGCTATATGCGCCAACGGGAATGGCGCAAGAGAAGCCCGAGTGCGCCAGTTGTCACGATCTGACCAAAAAATTGGAAGCGTCAAAGCACGCTGCGCTGACTTGCGATACGTGCCATGACCAGCATACGGCCTACCCCCATCCCAAGAACGCCGCCAAGCCGGAGTGCTCGTCCTGCCATTCCGACGAAAGCAAGATGTTCATCATGAGCGTGCACGGACGGGAGCGCGCCAAGGGCAACACGGGTGCGCCGGAGTGCGCCAGTTGCCATGGGCCGGCGCATGAAGTTGCGAGCGCCACCACCGAAGCCTTCCGCAAGACCGTGCCGGAAACCTGCGGCATGTGCCACAGCGAAATCGGCGAGCAGTTCCAGAAAAGCGAGCACGGCAAGGCCCTGGCGGCTGGACTGAAAGAAGCGCCCACCTGCACCGATTGCCATGGCGAGCACGCGATTCTGGAGAAAAGCCTGAAGACCAGTCCGGTGAATAAGGCGCAGATCCGGGATACCTGCGCGCGCTGCCACGGCGATCTGCGTCTGGCCGGCCGTTTCGGTCTTCCGGCGGATCGGATTACGTCATTCGACGCCTCGTTCCATGGGTTGGCCGCCAAGGGCGGCTCGCAGACGGTGGCCAACTGCGCCTCCTGCCACGGGTTCCACACGGTGTTGAAGTCGTCGGATCCGAAATCGATGACGCACTCGTCGAATCTGGCGAAAACCTGCGGGCAGTGCCATCCGGGGGCCGGGGACCGGTTCGCCGTCGGCACCATTCACTGGCTGGAAGGCGGTAAGGAGCCGGGCGGCGTTCGCTATGTGCGGCTGTTCTACTGGGGCGTGATTCCACTGACCCTGGGCCTGATGTTCCTGCACCATGCCGGCGACTTCATTCGCAAACTGATCGCGCTGCGGTTTCGCAAAGGCGGCGCTACGGGTAGGGCCAGCGAAGGGATTCCGGGCGAGGTGCGCATGCTGCCCTTCGAGCGGCTCCAGCATGCGATGCTGGCCCTGTCCTTCATCATCCTGGGTTGGACGGGATTTGCCTTGAAGTTCCCGGATACATTCTGGGCGCAGCCGTTGGTGATATGGGAGTCGCTATGGCCAGTGCGGGGCACCGTGCACCGCATTGCCGCGGTGGTCTTCACCGCCTGCGGCCTGCTGCATGTGGCTTCTCTGATCGTGAACCGCCAGTTGCGCCAGCACTGGATGACGCTGCTGCCGCGCGGCCGCGACGTCAGCGAAGCCATCGCCCAGATGATGTACAACCTGGGCCTGCGCAAAACGAAGCCACTGGTCTCGCCGCACAGCTACGTGGAGAAAGCCGAGTACTGGGCGGTGGTGTGGGGTGCGCTGGTGATGGGAGTCTCGGGCGCCCTGTTGTGGTTCAACAACTGGGCCATGGCGCAGTTCCCCAAGAGCTGGCTGGACATCGCCACCGCGGTGCACTACTACGAAGCGGTGCTCGCCTGCGCGGCGATTGTCATCTGGCACTTCTACACGGTCCTGTTCGACCCGGATGTCTATCCTATGGATACGGCGTGGCTGACGGGGCGGACGGTTCGGAAACGGCCGCCGCATAAGGAGCATGAGACTTCGCCCTTGGCCGGGGACTAAGCAGCCAGCCCAACCACGTGTGGCGCACCAGCAGTTGGTAGGCGCCTAATAGCAGCCCGAAGGAGACCGCCACCACGACGGTGAACTTCGCCGCGGCCGGCCAGGCGAGCGGCTGTAGCGCAATGGCTCCCGCGAACACCACTGGCAGATGCGCAAGGTAGACGAAATAGGACGCGTCGCTGAGATAGCGCATCCAGGCGTTCTCGCGATCCGCATAGCGGACGAAGAAAGCGAGCATCCCAAACACCAGCAGCCAGGTGCCGAGCGCGATGCCGATGGCGGTGAACCGCGGGCGGCCGATCTGGAGGAAGGGCAGGGAGGCCAGCACCACCGCGCTACCGCCCAGCAGGAGGCGGTTGGCGTGGGGCCGCAGTTGCCAGAGTTGGCCCCGGCAGGGGTAGAGGAACCAGCCAAATCCGAAGAAGAGCAGGTAGGCGGCAAAGACAGTCCGGTGAATGGGCCACAGGTGGTGCGGTGTGGCCAGAAACCCCATCGGCATGGTCACCAGTAACGCCGCCAGCGGTGCCGCCAACGCCGCCGCCCCCCGCCAGGGGTGGAGAAGCGATGCCGCCGTTCGCGCCGCCAGCCACTCTCCAGCCGGACGGAGCCGCTCCCGTAGCGGATGCAGGATCAAAACGAAGCCACAACAGAGCAACAGGTAGTAGAGGAACCAGAGGTGAGCCAATTGCGCCCCGGCCCAGAATTGCGGGGTGCCGGCGGCGGCCACTGCCTGCGCGAGCGCCGCCGGGTTATCGGGCCGGCGGGCGGTTTCCACCAGGACGAATAGGCTGGCGAACAGCGGGAACCAGGTCAGCAGCAGGACCAGGCCGATTCGCCTGGCGCGGCTACGGGCAAACGCCGCCGCGCCACCCCGCGCCAGCAAAAGGTGGGCAAAGAAGCCGGCCACCACGAAAAACACTGGCATACGGAAGGTATGGATCCACGCGACGAGCAGGTCAAAGGCCAGGTGGCGGCTTTGGTCGCGAATCACCCAGTCCGGCACAGGGCGCGTGATGTAGCTGAGCGCGGCATGCAGCGCCAGGCCGAGCAGCATCATAACGGCACGCAGACTGTCGAAGGCGGGGTAGCGGGGGGACATGGGCAGCGGGAGCCGTCCCTTTGATTGTAGCGGGCCACTCCAAAACAAAAGGCCGCCCGGAGGGTTACTCCGGACGGCCGCGGGTTGAGAACAGGCGAGGTTACTGCGCGTGTACCTTGTCGACGGCAAACTCGCTGGTGTTGCCGTGGCAGGTGGCGCAGCTTTCGCCGATCGCGTTGCTGTTGATGGCAGCGTGGGCGGCGGCGGCCTTGGTGGCGTGGCAGCCCGTGCAGGCGGCGCTTTCCGGTCCCGGATTGGTATTAAAGCCGCGTGGATCGACCACCGGCAGCAGACCGTCCTTGACGGGCAGTTGCTGCGAGTTGTTGATGTGGCACTGGCTGCAGTTGCGCAGAATGCCGGGGTAGCCGGCCTTGTTGTAGTTGTGCGGCGTATTGCCGAAGCCGTAGATGGTGTAATCGCGTTGTTGGAGATTGCCGGTGTGGATGCGATGGATCATCGTGGCCATGTGGATGGACTCCGGCGGATTCAGGTTCGCGGCGCGGCGGGCCGTGTCGGTCATGTTCGGGTTGTGGCACAGCACGCACTGGTCGATGGTATTGCGGTTGGACCCGTGCAGGCTGAGGAAGCCGTGGCAGGAGTTGCACTTCTCGAGACTGACCGAGGAGCGCCGCGCCACCACCGCGCTGCCGTCCACCGAGAAGGTCCGGGTGACGTTAATGAGCGCGTCGCGCACGGTCCGTTGGCGGGTGGTTCCGGCCAGCAGATCGAAGTTCTTGTAGCCTTCCACGCCGATGGTGAAGGAGCCCTTCGCTTCGGCCGGGATTGGCTGCGTGAACGTATAGGCGTAGCGGCCGCCGCCGAGGTCCTGGGAGTTGGCGGCAGCGGCTTCCGAGCGGTAGCTGGCGTAATCGGTGGTCGGTCCCGCCAGAACCATCGAAAGTGAGTTCATCTGGTTGGGCGCCACCGAATCGCCGGCCTTGTTCTTAATGGAGAAGGTGACCCGCGGGCGGCGTCCGGCTACGGCGTCGTCCAGGCCCAGCATTTCGAACTTCACGCCCGGCAGGCTGGGCGCCAGCGTCGGGGTGACGTGCGAGCCGACGATGGACGCGTCAAACTCCGTCTCCCCCTGCGCGATGTGGCAGGTGGAGCAGCGGCTGTCGTCGGATTGCGGCAGGTTGGCCGCGCCGTGACCCTGCCCGCTGGCGAAGTTGATGCCATCGTGGCAGGAACCGCACGCCGCGCGAGTGGGGTTCTTGAGGTGAACGTCGGCCTGGGCCGGTTTGGCGGCGCCGGTGGCGTCGGCCTTATGGCAGGAGGCGCAGTTGTTCGGTCCGGCGACGAACTCGACCGCTCCGTAGCAATGCACCGACTGGGCGTTGCCGATGATGCAGTAGTCCTTGCCGCCAACCACGCTGGGAAGCCGCGCGCCCATGTGGATCTTATGCGTCATCACCGTCATATCCACCGTATTGCCGGTATCCGGGTCGGTGGTCTGGGGCTGATGGCACATGATGCAGCCTTCCATGCTACGGCGCGAGCCGCCGTGGAAGCCCAGGCTGGAGTGGCAGTTGTTGCAGGTCGCGGTCTTGACGATGTCGCGAACCTTGGTAACGGCTCCGCCCGCGGGCACCCACGTGAAGACGTCGTCGTCATAGTTGGTGCCGAGGTTGAACTCCGACAGGTTCCGGTTACCGTAGGCCAGCACCGAGTGCGTGGCTGTGCGGTCGAAGCCCGCAGGCAGCTTGGTGGCCATCTGATAGACATAATCGCCGTCGGCGCTCTTCGTAAAGGTGCCACCAGCGTCGGCACCGGCCTGCGTGGCGCGCTGCCCGGTGATCGGACTCGTCTGCACACGCGTCGTGTAGGAATTGTAATAAGCGCTATCGCGTGGAATGGTGGCAATCACGAAACTGGTCGCCACCGTTCCGGGCGTGGTGATCCCTTCGCGGTCCAGCGGCAGACCCCGCGGGTCGCGGAGCGTATAACTGACTCGAACGGTACCGTCCTGCGCAATGTCCACTCCCCGGATCTTGATCTCGAGACCCGGACGGACGAAATTGATCGTCCGTTCATCCGCATAGAAAGCCTTCTCCGTAGAGCGGAATGGACTGGAAGGGGCGCTCACGAGCGCGACCCCTCCACAGAGCAGGAGCGCGGCCGCTGCCAGCAGAAAGACGGGACGGGCACGCCCGGCGCACCAATTCCCTTTAGGTAGTAACATCAGCCTCCTCCTTCTTGGATTAAGACTAGGGGAGAAGCAATTGGCATACCGTCTCGACGGCCAGCCGACATCTGCCTGGATGTCGAAGAAAACATTCCGCTTACCCTCCCGCATCGAGCACGCACACAACACCCGTCTCACGCCGCGCCGCCAGGGTTTGGGGGCTATGGCGCGCTAATCTGGGTGACAATACGCAAGTGGTTTCGGGTGCGCCATCGCGGCGTGGGCGCCAGGACGCACCCCGATTCCCTACCGGCCGGCCTTACTTAGCGCAGGCTGCCAGATCCTTCTTGTCGTGGTAGCACTTGCCGGTGTCATTTAAGTCCTTCGACTTGGCGCTGACATGGCACGTAACGCAGCCTTTCTTCTCTTTCTTGGTGTACTCGGGCTTGCCGAAGCTCACCGACGAGGACAGAACCAGTCCCAGCACCAGAACCGCGCCGGACAGTAAGACCGGAATTGCTTTCATCTCTCAAAGTCTCCTCAAGTTCGTCAATTGTGAATTCCCCAAACAACTGCCTGATGCGGCCGGGAACCTAAGCCGCAAAACTAATGTGGCGCTATTTCTTAGCGCAGGCCGCCAGATCCTTCTTCTCTCCGTAGCACTTGCCGACATCGTTCAGGTCCTTCGACTTGGCGCTGGTATGGCAGACCACGCAGCCCTTCTTTTCCTTCTTGGTGTACTCGACGGTGCCGAAACTTGCCGTGGACGACAGGATAAGTCCGAGAACCAGAACAGAACCCGAAAACAGAACCGGAATAGCTCTCATGTTCGAATCTCCTCGAAGTCAATGAATGCGGATTCCAACGATACCCTGATGCGACCGGAATCCTTCGATCGCATAGAAGGCCTGGGATACTCCGAACCAGCGGTATTCGGAGACCAGGTCGACATGGCGGGCAACGGGAGCTGTAAAGCGCACCACTGGTTGATAGTAGTCCGTGGGTCTACTTCCGCTCGAAGAAAACATCGTTCCGCCAAAAGAAAGTTGTGGTTGCCAGGTCCAGCCAGCCGCAATCCGCCACGTAATGAGCCCGGTGACGGTATGGGCGTAGTCCCGATAGAAGGAATTGGCCAGGCCCAGCGTACGCGGATCGTAGAAACTAAGGTTCGACCGAATGACCGACCGGGCGTATTCGCCCAGCACCCGCAGCGTCTGCCCACCCTTGGGCATCCATTGGAAACCCATGGCCATCTGCTGGCTGCGCAGGTCCATGCCACCGAACTTCGGCGGGCCGCTGTTGTCCAGAAACTGCAGGTTGCCGTAGAACTGCAAGCCCGCGTTGATCTGGTAGCGGCCGCGCAGCCGGATCCGCTCGTAATCGCTCAGGCTGTTGCGGAACAGAACCCGGCTGCTGCGTGTGACCTCGGTGTCGGCATTGAGCGAAAACTTGTCGGTGACGCGGAACGCCAGTCCGGCCAGCGCGGCATTGCGCCGCAATTCGCCGCGTTCATAGGGAGCGTTCAAAATGAAGGCCGCGCGGTTCAGCCCATCGCCCCAGGTGTAGCGCCAGCCGCCACGCACCGACAGCCGCCGCGTCACTTCCAGCAACGCCTCGGTTTGGGCCTGGTCGTAGTTCCATTCCAGACGGTCGACGGCGGCGGTTTCCCGCAGCACGGAGGAGTTGTGCAGCCGGTCGGTGATCCAGCTTTGCAGGATTCGTAGCCGCTCCACCGGCCGGATCTCGGCGCCCAGGTTGGCCGTGACATGCGGCTGCTTGGCCGCCCCGATCAGCCGGATGCTCTGCGAATTGGAGAAGAGCAGCGCATCCAGGTCGATGAAGCGCCCTTCGTTCAACTGCCGGTAGGTGACGTCGTTGCGGGGCTGGCTGAACTGAAACGCGCCGGACAGATCCAGCCAGCGCAGCGGCTGCGCCGTAAAGAGGCCCTTCGAATAAATGCTGCTGCCCTCCACCTCATAGGCTTGCAGGAGGTTATTCAGCACCAGCGTCTGGCCGAAGATGGGCGTAGGCCGGTTGCCAAGGTTGCGATCCGCCGTAGACAACGTCTCGTCGTCGTTAAACACCAGCCCGCCTTGCTCCAACGTGACATGCAGCCGGTTGAACTGCATGCGCACGCCGCCGCGGGCGAGATTCGTCCGGTCGTTGAGGTTGGTCAACACCGGGTACTCGTTCGAGTCGGTCACGAAGGGCGAGACGCCGCGTCCAAAGCCGCGATCCCGCATATAACCGAAGTAAGGCACGATGCGGCTGGCCGGAATCAGGTCCAACTGCACTTCTGTAAATCGCCGCGTGGTGTCGAAGCTTCGCTGGCTGAACAGGATTCCCCGCTGCAACTGCGGATTGGCGAACGAAGGCAGTGCGCTGAAGTACGCTGTCGTCCGGTGGTCCAGCGTCAGTCGGTACCACTTGGATTGCTCCATCGAGAACTGCAGCCAACTGGAAGGATCCCCCCCCCAGCCCGAACCGCGAAAGTGGGCCTTCTCCACGCCGGAGAACGCGCTCTTATTCAGCCGCATCTCCCAATTGAGCAGCCTGGGCCCTTCGCCCAGATTCACCATACTGCGGTAGGTATCCAGGTTGCCGCCGACGCCCGCATTCCAGCGCGCCCCGACTTCAAAACTTGCCGTGAACGGCTTCTCAGGTTCGGCGCCTTCGGCCGGCTTTTCGGCGGACTTGGCGTCGTTTGCCGAAGGCTTCGGCGTTTCGGCCGGTACGGCTGCCGGTTTGGGTTGCGCCTCCTGCGCGGACATTGGCATCGACGCCAACGTCAAACAGCCGGCAACCCCTAAGATCGTCATCCAGCCGGTATTGTTTCTCATCGCAGTAAGGTCCTGTTCACGTGGGAGCCATGCACCTTCACATGGCATACGGTGCAGTTCTGGATGCGCGGATTCTGTAGATCGTGGAACGCCGGCGGGATGCCGCCCTGCGTCTGCCCGGGATTCTGGCTGGCGCCCAGATTCGAGTGGCACTCCAGGCATAGGAACCGCACGTCCGCCCGCGTGAGCATCCGCGGATTCGCCGACCCGTGTGGCTCATGGCAACTCTGGCAGCCGTCGGTACGCATGGGGGCATGCTCGAAGGTGAACGGGCCCCGCTTGTTTCCATGGCAGCGGAAGCAGGAAGGCTCATTGGACGACACATCCCGCAGGGGGTTCGTCAGCAGCCTTCCATGGGGATTATGGCAGTCGACGCAGTCCACGCCGCCTTCCTGCAGCCTGTGCCGGAACGGGCGTTGGAATTGTGCCAATTGGGATTCATGGCATGTTCCACATTGGGCCGTAGCCTTGGCAGGCGCCGGTTTGTGGACCGAATGGCAGGAGGTGCAGGCGACCTCATTACGGGCGTGGCCGCCGCGAACTGACCCAACCCGGGTGGGTTGGTTTATATGGCACGTGAGACATGCGCGATTTGACGCACCAGCCGACAGCCGGAGCGGGTTGCGGATATCGCTGGGTGAGGCAGATTCCGCATGCGCGCTTCCCGGCCCATGGCAGGACTCGCAGGCCTTCTCGGCCCCCCCCCGCTTCTGATTCGTCTCCAACTGATAATGCCGGTTCTTGATGAAAGCATTGAAGATCTCTTCGTGACATCCCTGGCAGACCGCACTGCCCATGAACTCGAGTTTGGGCTTCTCTTGTTTGGGCTGGGCCTTTTCCTGCCCCAGGGCGGGAAGGATCGTGATGATTAGAAATCCGAGTATTAGCCGCACTCGGCGTAGTAATCTGCACGCCGAGTGCCGTTATGTAAAAAGTTGTAATGGCGATCTACTTAACAATTGCCATGTTGCCTAGCGCGCTACCGGTGTCCTTTTCCACCTCGGCATGGAGGCTGCGCCCGTGCGAGTCCATCGTGACGATCGCCATGAACCCATCCACTTCCAGGTGCCACATGGCCTCCGGGATACCGAAGTCCAGCCAGTGGACGCCCTTCACTGCCTTCACCGTCCGGGCGTAGTACTGGGCCGCGCCGCCAATGGCATTCAGGTACACCGCGCCATGCTCCTGCAAAGCAGCCAATGTCTTTGCCCCCATCCCGCCCTTGCCAATCACGGCCCGCACCCCGTAATTCCTGATGACATCGGCCTGGTAGGGCTCTTCGCGGCTGCTGGTAGTCGGTCCGGCGGCCTTCACCTGCCAAAGCTCGCCCGATTTCAGCATTACCGGCCCGCAGTGATAGAGCACCGATCCCCGCATATCCACCGGAGGCGGGTTCTTCATCAGGTGCTTGTGTACCGCATCGCGGCCGGTAAACATCTCGCCGCGCACAATGACCACATCCCCCACCTTCAGTGCGCGAATCTGCTCTTCCGTGATGGGCGCTTGGAGCGTCACTTCGCGTCCGGTAAGCGTGAAGCCTTCGCCAGTCGCCATACGTTCCACCGGACGGTTGGGATCGCGATAGAGCCACTGGGTAATAGCACCCGACTGGGCGTCCAGCATCACACCCAAGCGCCGGAAGGCCCAGCAATCATAGGCCACCGATACGAAGAAACTGGCCGGCAGGCGGTTCGCGGCCGTTACCTTACAACCGATGAGCGACGCCTTGCCCCCAAAACCCATCGCGCCCACGCCCAGTTTGTTCGCCTCCTCCATCACCTGCTGCTCCAGCTTGGCCAGCACCGGGTTGGGGTTTACGTCGTCCAGGGTGCGGAACAACTGCTGCTTGGCCAGCATGTAGCCATGGGCGCGATCGCTGCCGATGCAGACGCCGAGGGCGCCGGGCGCGCAACCCTGGCCCTGCGCCTGCCAGACGGCGTGCAGCAGGCATTTGCGGACCCCTTCCAGATCGCGGTCGGCACGGCCCATGTGATCGAGCACCGCCGGCAGGCTGTACTGGATGTTCTTGTTCTCGCAGCCGCCCCCTTTGAGCAGCAGTTTTACTTCGATCTCCGGCCGCTCCCATTGTTCGAAGTGCACCACGGGCGTCTCTTCCCCGACGTTATCGCCGCTATTCTTGCCAGTTAGCGAATCGACGGAGTTAGGGCGCAGCTTGCCTCGCCGCGTCGCTTCCGCCACCGCCTGCAGGATGGCCTTCTTAATGGCAATCTGGTTCACGCCCACCGGAGTATGCACGAAGAACGTGGGCATCCCGGTGTCCTGGCAGATGGGCCCTTCGTCGGCGGCCGCCATATCAATATTGGTGGCGATCACGTCCAAAGCCTGGGCCGATTGCGTGGCCGGCGTCTCTTCTACGAGGACGTGCTTCATCGCTGCGCGCACGTCGGGCGGCAGATTCGTTGAGGTCTGCGTGATCAGTTCGAGTAGGCTGCTTGCAAGAAATTCCATGGCAAAGTCCTTATGGTAGCTTGAGGCGGGCGCTGGCCGTCATGCCGTGCTTGATGGCGGGATTCGGGCTGCTGAACTCCACGATCACCTGCGTGCCCTTGATCTCCTTCACCTGGCCTTCCATGCCTTCGCCGCTCACGTCGGGCACCACTACCATCGCCGGCGTGCCGGGCTGGACGCGTTGCAGGATAGGCGGCTCGGGCTCGACTACGATCTGCATCAGCGCGGGGTCCACGGCGATCTGGATGAGGCTTTGCATGCTGCGGTCCACCTCGCCGCCCGCCGCAACGCCGAGTTTGATGATGGTTCCATCGGTGGGGGAGACCAGGTTCGCGGCCTCCAGGTTATCTTTGGCCGACTCCAACTCCTCGCGCTTGTCTTCGAGGGTGGTCTTCACCAATTGGAGGTCTTTCTCCAGCTTGTCCACGCGTTCGGACGCGCTCTTCGAGATGGCTTTGGAGGTGGCCGAATCTTCCAACGCGGCCTTGTAGTCCTTCTCCGCCTGTTCAAACTTCAACCGCGCCGTGGCGCCTTCCTTATAAAGGAGCTGCTGGCGTTGGAAGGCCCGCTCCAGCGTGCCTAGTTCGTTGGCGATACGCGCGGCTTCGGCATCGGCGCGCGCCGATTCCAGCCGCGCCGCCAGGATCTGCCCTTCGATAGTGCTGACCCGCGTCTGCACGCGGTCCAATTCCTCTTCGGCGTGCTGCTGCGCGACTTCGAGCGAAGTGTTGCGGATGTGTCCCAGACGCTGGCCCTCCAGCACCTCCTGGCCTTCCTCCACTTCCCAGGCGTCCACAACACCGTCCAGTGGCGAGGCGACGCCGACAATGTGTGCCGCCTGCAGCTTGCCCATGACGACCACTTCTTCGCCAGGCGCCGGAGCCGTCGGAGCCTCAGCCTTCTTTTCCACCGGGGCCGGAGCGGCGGGCTTGCGCAAGACCGACCAGGCGCCCAATCCGGCACCCAACAGGATTACGGTTCCGCCGATCAGAAGCCACGTGCCACGCATCTTTTTCTATCGTGGCACAGGTGTGGTGCCGCTCCGGTGCTGGCGTACCAGTTCCATGAAGTTGCTGAGCGCCGGATTGGATCCCGCGCCGGCCGGGGCGGCGAATCGAACCGTGGTGGTGAAGCCTTGCAGGGCAGGGAATCGCGCGCTGCGCGGCAGCAAATCGCGCACTACCTCCGGGCCAACTGAAACGCCCATCCCCGCGCTGACCAGGGCAATGATCGAGGACCACTGCCGGGCCTCCTGGGCAATGGTAGGCGTGAACCCCGCCCGCCGGCAGTGGCGCAGGATATCGTCATGAAACGCTGGGCCGATGTGGCGTGGGAACAGCACGAATGGTTCGGCCTTGAGTCCGGCCAGTTTGACGTCGGTGGCGCGCGCCAATGCGTGATCGGGCGGCAGGATGGCTACCATCGGCTCTTTCCAGGCCAACAGGGTTTGGATTCGCGTATCGCGGTCGGCGCCGCGCAGCAGGCCCAGGTCGGCGGATCCGGTACTCAGGGCTTTGAGAATCTCGCTCGATGCGGTCTCGTTCAGACGGAAGGCCACCCGCGGGTACTTTCGCTGAAAGGCGCGGATCACGCGCGGCAGGAAGCCCAGCATCAGCGAAGGCGCGGTGGCCAGCGTCAGTTGTCCCTCTTCGCCGCGTCCGAACCTGGCGGCGGCATCGAAGGCCTCGCCGGCTTGGGCGACGATGGCGCGGGCCTTGGACAGGAACTGCTCGCCGGCGGGCGTAAGGCTGGTGCTGCGCGTCGTGCGGTCGAACAGCCGGCACCCCAGGCGGTCTTCCAACAGCTTGATCTGTCGGGTCAGCGGCGGCTGGGCGATATGCAGGCGCGCGGCGGCGCGGCCGTAATGGAGCTCCTCGGCGAGCGCGATGAAGTATCGTAGGTGGCTGAGTTCGATCACTGATACGTCTAGAGTATCAATGCTCAATACTAATAGTATTTGAGTGTTGCGGGGCCCATCCGTAAGGTGGGGTTATGAGCATTCTGCAAGTGTTCGGAGACCGGCCGCTGGAGATCGAGCGCGGCGAGGGCTGTTACGTGGTGGACACCGCCGGACGCCGTTACCTGGACTTCGTCAGCGGCATCGGCGTGAACGCGCTGGGCTACGGCCACCCGGCGCTGGTCGAGGCCATCCAGCGGCAAGCGGCGCTTTGCGTCCATACTTCCAACCTCTACTCCCATCGCTATCAGCGGGAACTGGCGGCGAAGCTGGCCGACTGGACCGGACTCGCGCAGGCGTTCTTCAGCAACAGCGGCGCGGAGGCGATGGAGGCGGCGCTGAAGTGCGCACGGGCCTTCGCTAACCAGCGGGGACGGACACGGCACCGCATCGTGGCCTTGGACAATGGCTTCCATGGCAGAACCGCCGGGGCGCTCGCAGTGACTGGGCGGGCCAAGTATCGCCGGCCGTTTGCCCCCCTGATACCCGATGTCGTGTTCGTGCCTGCCAATGACCAGGATGCCCTGCGCGAGGCCGCCAACGAAGACACCATCGCGATTGTGGCCGAGACCATCCAGGGCGAAGGCGGCATCTATCCGCTACACGCCACATTCCTACACGCTATCCGCGATCTGTCGGTAAGCCGCGGGGCATTATGGATTACCGATGAGACGCAATGCGGGCTGGGGCGCACCGGCGAGCGGTTCGCGTATCAGGCGTTTGGCTTGCTGCCGGATATCGTGGTCACGGCCAAGCCACTCGGCGGCGGGTTGCCGTTGGGTGCCACCGTGTTCTCTACTCAGGCGGCGTCGGCCTTCGGGCTTGGCATGCATGGGTCGACCTTTGGCGGCGGGCCGCTGGCGTGCCGCGTGGCGCTGGCGTTTCTGGAAGAGGCGGAGCGGCTGCTGCCGCAGGTCTGCCGGGTAGGCCGGTACCTGCATGCGCGGTTGCGGGACGTCGCGTCGGATTCGGAACTGGTTCGTGAAGTCAGGGGCAGAGGCTTGATGGCGGGTGTCGAACTAAACGTCAACGGGGATGCCTTCGTGGAGCAGGCCCGCCAACAGGGGCTACTGGTCAACTGTACCCATGGCAATGTGCTGCGGCTGCTGCCGCCGTATATCGTGACGGAGGAGGAAGTGGATCACGCCTGTGACGTGTTGGCACGGCTGCTGGGCTGAGAACGCAAAGCGGTTACCAAAGATGAGAACATAATTGAGGCGGCCCCAATTGACGGACGTCTTTTTCTACAAGGAACCGCAGGACGATAGCGTGCCACTGTTAGACTGGCTCGACAGGCTCCCAAGTCCAGACGGAGTAACATAATGACGCAACGGAAGTTCAGCTCAACGGCATCGAAGTTCCTTTACGACCGCTACATTAAGGGTGACCCGCGACGCGAAGCGCACTATGAAGAGGAGATCATCAACGCGGATATCGCCCGCAAGGTATATGCTCTACGCACCAAGGCAGGACTTACCCAGCAGGAGCTGGCCGAACGAGTCGGTACGTCGAAATCGGCTATCTGCCGCCTGGAAGACGCCGACTACCAAGGGCACTCGTTGTCAATGCTGAAGCGAATCGCCGCGGCAGTGGATAAGCGATTGGAGATTCGCTTCGTCCCGGCCAAGCGCCTGCGGTCCGCGTGAAGGGATCACGCCTGTGACGTGTTGGCACGGCTGCTGGCGCCCAACTCCCGGAACAATCGCCAAACCAGCGCCAAGGTGAGTCCGGCCGTCACTGCCAGCAATGCCGCGATGACGCCCAACGGCACGAGTACCGTCATCGCCAAGTTGCCAGCCAAGGTTAGAAATTGAGCCGTATAGACCGCCATCAGCCGGCTCACCGGCATTGCCCCGGCGAAGCCCGCGTAGTGTGGAATCAGCTTCACTACATAGGTTGCGAGCAACACGTACGCGCTCAACGCCACCAGCAACCGCAGCAGCACTCGCCCGGCGCGCGGCCGCCGGCACGCCCCCAGTATCCCCAGCGCGTACAGCGGCGTCACGATCACCTGCGTGTACCACGGACTGGGGACACGGGCCGCCCCGCCGGTGGACACATGCGTCAACACCGTGACGTACGCCAGCGCCCCTAGGAACAGCAGAACGTAGGTCGCCACGATCCAATCCGGCCCACGCGGCGAGGACGATGCCCACAAGCCGAGCAGCGCGATCCACACCAGCAGCAGCAGGCCGATGGTACTTGCCGAGAAGGAGAAGAACGAGTTGTTTCCCGTCCACAAGCCCATATGCGCCGACGTGTACAGCGTGCGCGTCCAGTTGATCTTTCCGGCCGCGGTCCGCATCGCCCGCGCCGTCACTCCCTGGCGCGATTCCTGCATGGCGCTGAGTGACCCATAAAGCCGCAGATTCCGCTCATACCACCAACCGCCGGTCAAGACTACTATCGCCGCCACCAGCGCCGTCCGGCGCACGCCGCTCTTGTACAGACACACCCCAAGCAGCACCGGCAGGAACGCCAGGAAGTAAGCCTTCGTCAATAATCCGAGCCCATGCACCAAGGCCGTTCCGATTGCGGCCCGCGCGGTTCTCAGCCGCGCATAGGCCAGCAGCGACGCCATCGCCCCCACCGCTAACGGCAGCGCCAGCCAGTCGTTGGCGACGTGGGCGATAGTGGCCCAGGTCATCTGTGTGGTGAACAGGCAGAACAGCAGTACATCGCGCCCCGTCTGGCTCGCTCCCAACTCCTTAGCCAGAGCCGATGCCGCATACGCCAGCAGCAGCGCGCCGCTTATTGCCACCAGCACTCGCAGCAACAGCACCCGCCGCCAAAGCGGCTGCTCGCCGGCCGCGACATCGACGGCTGCCATCATCCAGTAAGCCAGCGGCGCCTGGTGGGCTTCATAGTTGGGAGTTGGCGATCCGATCCACCGATCGCTTACCGGGATGCTTCTCAGTCGATCCCGGATCGCGCTTCTCTCCGCGACAGGCAGCGCCAGGAACTCCGCATACGTCCTCACCTGCGGCAGATTTCGCTTCACAATGTGGCTACCAGGAGCCAGGGCCAGCGAGGCGGCTACTTCCTGGGACAGCGTGGCGCGCGCCGCATCCGGAAGACAGCGGCAAACGCCGGCCTGCTGCACGTTGGCGTAATGAAAGGGTTCATCGAATCCTTCCCACAGCGGGAGGGCCAGGCTGTAGAGGATCGCGTTGGAAAGAAGGAACGGAAGGAACAGGTACCGCACGTCACCCACCAGTCACGGGAAGGAAAAGCAGCATGTGCCGCTGGTGGACGCGTCAGTTTCAAACTACCATAGCCGTTCCGCTCATGGTATCGTCATCTAGCGAATGCTGGCTTCCGATACCGCCCCCGTACGTCCTGGCGAAGAACTACCCCTCGAACCCCTCACCCACTACTTGAAGTCCGCACTTACCCAGCTCACCGGCGACATCCAACTCTCGCAATTTCCCGGCGGGCATTCCAACCTCACCTACCTCCTCACCGCAGCCGGCCGCGAGTACGTGCTACGCCGCGCCCCGCTGGGTCCCGTTCCTCCGAAAGCCCACGACATGGCGCGGGAGTACCGTGTGCTGGCCGCCGTGCACCCCTGGTTCCCGCCTGCTCCCAAGCCCTATCTGCTCTGCGAGGACTCATCCCTCATCGGCGCCATCTTCTATCTGATGGAGCGGCGGCGCGGCGTGGTGCTGCGTTGGGAAGTGCCCGATGGCTGGGCGCCCGCGGTCAGCAAAGCCTTCCTCGATTGCCTGGTCCAACTGCATTCGGTCGATATCGAAGAGCATGGCCTCGCCTCGCTCGGCAAGCCGCAAGGTTTCGTCGAGCGCCAGGTGCGCGGTTGGTCTGAACGATGGCAGCGCGCCAAGACCGAGGATTCCCCGCGGGCCGATGCCGTCATCCGCTACCTGCACCAGAAGCTCCCCGCCGAAGGCCCGCCCACCCTCGTTCATAACGATTACAAACTCGACAACCTCATGCTTGCCGAAGGCGACCCCAGCCGCGTCGAAGCCGTGCTCGATTGGGAGATGGCCACCGTCGGCGATCCGCTCATCGACCTCGGCCTCGCCCTCTGCTATTGGGATCCGCCCGATGCCGATGTGAAGGAAGGCCCCGTGCCCTGCCTCACTCGCGGCCCCGGATGGCTCACGCGCGACGAACTCATCCATCAATACGCGCTGCGCACCGGGCGCGGGCTCCACGCGCTCCCGTATCATGAAATTCTCGGCATCTTCAAACTCGCTGTGATTGTGCAACAGATCTACTACCGCTGGTTCAAAGGCCAAACGCAGGATGAGCGCTTCCGCAACTTCGACCGCCGCGTGCGTTCGCTGATCGAGGGCGCCTATGCGCGGGTGGAGTCGCTGGCTTGAGCCTCATCTATCTCTTCCGTCATGGGCAGGCAGGCTCGCGCGACGATTACGACCGGCTGTCGGATCTTGGTTTGCAGCAGGCCGCGCTGCTCGGCCAGCACCTCGCGCAGGACGGCGTTGCACTGAAAGCCTTGTACATGGGAGGACTGCGCCGCCAGCGGGAGACGGCCGCCGCCATCGTCACTCAGCTCCGCGCCCAGGGCGCCGCCGTGCCGGACCCCATCGCGCAACCGGCCTTCAACGAATTCGACCTCGACGCCGTCTATCGCGCGTTAGCCCCGCAACTAGCCGCCGCCAGCGAAAGCTTCCGCCAACAATACGAGGAGTTGGAGCGCGAATCGGCCATCGCGCAATCGCCCGTGCACCGCCGCTGGACCCAATGCGATGTCGACGTCGTCCGCGCCTGGATCGAAGGGCGCTATTCCTGCGATGGCACCGAATCCTGGGCGGAGTTCACAGCCCGTGTTCGCGGCGGCCTGGATGCGATTGCCGCCGCCGGTACCGGCCCGCGGGACGCCATCGGGATCTCCACCTCCGCCACTCCCATCGGCATCTGGATGGGGCTGGCCCTGCGCCTGGACCCGCTCTACGTCATGCGCGCCGCCGCCGCGCTCTACAATGCTTCTTTCAGTGTCTTTCGCTGGCGGCAGGGCGAGTTGCATCTATCCTCGTTCAATAACATCCCGCACTTGAAGCGCCCCGAATTGCGCACGCATCGCTAAGGAGAACCCATGTACTTCGAGTACTCGGACAAGGTCAAGGATCTGCAACAGCGGCTGACCGCGTTCCTGCAGCAGTACGTTTATCCGAATGAAGCCCGCTATGACGAAGAGGTAAAGCAGGTGGGTTGGGGCACCGTGCCGGTGATGGAGGAACTGAAGCGCATCGCGCGCGCACAGGGTTTGTGGAACTTGTTCCTGCCCGAGTCGGACCACGGCGCAGGGCTTACCAATATCGAGTACGCGCCGCTCTGCGAGATCATGGGCCGCGTCACCTGGGCTCCGGAGGTCTTCAACTGTTCGGCGCCCGATACCGGCAACATGGAGGTGCTGGTCCGCTACGGCACCGAAGAGCATCGCGCCAGGTGGCTGACGCCGCTGCTCAACGGCGAAATGCGCAGCGCCTATCTTATGACCGAACCGGAAGTGGCGTCGTCGGATGCCACCAATATCCAGGCCAGTATCGTCCGCGACGGCGAGGAATACGTCATCAACGGGCGCAAGTGGTGGTCCACCGGCGCCGGCGATCCACGCTGCAAACTGGCCATCGTCATGGGCAAGACCGATCCCACGGCGCCGCGCCACAAACAGCAATCCATGATTCTGGTGCCGATGGATGCGCCTGGCGTCAAACTGGAGCGGCTGCTCACGGTATTCGGCTATGACCATGCCCCGCATGGCCACGGCGAAGTGTCGCTCACCAACGTCCGCGTGCCCGCGTCGAACCTGCTGCTGGGCGAAGGGCGCGGCTTTGAGATCGCGCAGGGGCGCCTGGGGCCGGGCCGTATCCATCACTGCATGCGGCTGATCGGCGTGGCAGAGCGTGCGCTCGAAGCCATGTGCCGCCGTGCCGAAGAGCGTGTCGCCTTCGGCCGCAAGATCAGCGAGATGGGCACCATCCGCGCCGATATCGCGCAAAGCCGCATCGAAATCGAACAGGCGCGGCTGCTCACGTTGAAGGCCGCCTACATGATGGATACCGTTGGAAACAAGGCGGCGAAGACGGAGATTGCGGCGATCAAGGTGGTGGCGCCGAACGTTGCCCTTCGTGTGCTCGATCGGGCCATCCAGGCCCACGGCGGCGCTGGTGTCTCGCAGGACTTCTTCCTGGCCTGGGCTTGGGCGAACTCGCGTACGTTGCGCCTGGCTGACGGCCCGGATGAAGTGCATCTGGAAAGCATCGCCCGCTTCGAACTCAAGAAGTACCAATGAGCCGGCTATTGCTGGTACGCCACGGACAGGCGCGCGCCTTCGACAAACATGCAGACAAGCTGACGCCGATGGGCGAAACGCAGGCTCGCGCCCTGGGTGCCTGGCTGGGCGACACCATCCCGTTCGAACTCAACTGCGGTACGCTCCTGCGCCAACAGGAAACCGCGGCGCTCCTCCGCCCGGGGCAAACCGTAGTCGTCGATGCGCGCTGGAATGAGTATGACGCCATCGGCCTGATGGACCACGGCGCACCGGCGCTGGCCGCCGCCGATACAACCTTCGCGGCACTGCTGGACACGGCCAACGCCAACCGCCATCTGCCCGATGCGAACCGCTACTTCCAACCCATGTTCGAAGCGCTGCTGCATCGCTGGATTGACGGCGAGATCGCGCCTGACGCTGTTGAGCCGTGGGAAGCGTTCCTCACCCGCGCCAGCGCCGTGCTCGATGCGACGCTAAGCCGCGGCAAGCGGGACGTGCTGGTGGTTTCATCCGGCGGTGTCATCGCAGCGGTCGTACAGCGCGTTTTGCAGGCCCCGCCGCGTATGGCGTTGGAACTGAACTGGCGCATGCGGAACACATCCGTCACCGAACTGCTGTTCACCAAGGGCCGCGTCTCGCTCGATAGCTTTAATAGCACGCCGCACCTGACGCGCGATCAGATCACTTACCGGTGAGCGTCTTGGCCAGCGACTCGCCTTCCACCCGATAGCGCACTTCGGCCTTCGGATACAGCTTCCGCACCGCATCCAAAGCCACCACCGTACCTACGGGCGACTTCGCATCGATCAACGTAACCGGCCGCGGCGCGATGCCGGCGGCTAAATCCGGCAGATCGTAATCCTGCAACACGCCCGGCACGATGATCTCCACCGGGTTGCGATGCAGCTTCGCCTGTACCAACGCCATATAGGACAGCGGCATGCCGTCCAAGGTCAGCTTCGTGATCTGCGGCGACAGGTACGCCGCATGCAGCGCCAGCACCGCCGCATTGCCGCGCGCGTAAAGATGCACATCGCTCGCCCCATTCAACGCTCCCAGCACTTCCGCCAATTGCATGCCCAGTAGCGTGCGGCCCAGCAGGATGGCCTTCATCGACAGCTGGTAGAGCGGCGAATAGCCCTGCCGCACATCGTCGGAAACCGGCAGCGGGATGTTATGCACCGTCTGCCCCTTCTCCGTCAGGCTGGCGATATCGGCCGCCGTCATATTGATGCCGACAACGTCCGCCTTCGGCGCCAGCGCGCGAGGCTTGGCAGGCGCCTGCAGGGCGATGCGGTCTATCACAATCTGGCGCGATAAGGGCCGCCGTTTGGACACCAGCGTCCCGGCATAGCGCGCATTCAACGACTGTGTCGTCTCCCCGCCCAGGCTCGACCTTACCTGTCCCGTCGGCGTCGCATACAACAGCGGCTCCGCCTCGGGCTGGATGGCGCCTTCTTCCACCGGCACCTCGCGGTTCAGCAGGTGCTTGGCCAGAAACTGATATGCCGCCTCGCGGCGCGGTTTCGACCAGCCATGCGGATCGTCATACTCGAAGTACCCGGCCCGCGACTCGGCATCCAGCAGCTTATAGACCCCTTTGATCTCCTCATATGTGCGGCGGGCGCCTTCGATCGGAAAGAAGTCGCGGATGGCCGTTGTCATGAGGAACGGCTTCGGCGCCGAAGCCAAGGCAAAGTCGCCGAAATCCAAACCGTCGCGCAGGAAGCCGGGGAAGACCTGCTCGGCATCCTGCGGTCCGGGCCGGTTCCATAGCTCCCGCCAGGATGTCATGTAAC
This sequence comes from uncultured Candidatus Solibacter sp., assembly GCA_964385495.1. Classification (GTDB taxonomy): domain Bacteria; phylum Acidobacteriota; class Terriglobia; order Bryobacterales; family Bryobacteraceae; genus CADEFT01. The sequence continues at coordinate 33,653 of CAYLPH010000010.1, read as the reverse complement.
AACTCGACACTGCCGCCGCCAGCCGAGGTTCCAACGCCGCGAGGTAGGCGGCCTGTGTGCCGCCGCCGCTGTTGCCGGCCGCCGCGATGCGCGTGGGGTCCACATCGTTGCGCGTTGCCAGATAATCAAAGGCACGCACCCCGTCCCAGATCTCGTAGCGCGCGAAGGCGTGCCCGGTCAGCAGAATCTGGAGGCCGTTGTGGATATGCTCGGCCGTGCCCACGTTTACGTAGGGCGCCTCAGTCTCGGGATTGAAGCTCTCCAGCCGTTCCCCCTGGCCCGGCGGATCGATGGCCAGCACCACGAAGCCGCGTTTCACAAAGCCGATCCAGGCATGCTGGTACGTAGCCGATGCCTTGCCATTGTTGGAATGCCCGGCGACGCCGATCACGGCAGGGAAGGGAGGCACGGCATTGGTGGGGATGTAGAGATTCGCCGTTACATACAGCTTGGGCTGCGATTCGAAGACCAGCTTCTCGACGCGGTAGCCGTCGCGCTGGAAGCTGCCCGTCACCTGCGGGTTTAATGCCGATTGCCGATCCGGCAGGGCGCCGATCTGGCGTAGCATCAACTCCCGAACCCGCTGGCGGCGTTGCTCGGCTTCGGCTCGCGTCTGTGGCGCCGCTCGCGCCCGCATGGCCGCTCCGGCCAGTTCATTCAGCGTTTCTTCGATACCGGACTGCGCCTGGGCGGCGGTGGCCACCAGAATCAACGGTAGGATACTCATGTGGGTTAACGGTCCAGGTTTAGGCAAGGTAATCATTCTACAGAACGCTGATTGGGCCCGGAACCCGCTCCGTGTCAGCTAGCGGTTTTCTTCGCAACGGCGATGATCGACACCGGCGGCCAGGGAAGAACGTTGTCCAACTTGCGCCACAGCCAGACAAAACGGTCGAACACTTGCATCTGGACGGTAGACAGATCCTTCGACTTTAACAACTGCCCCGAAATCCACCAGGGATACCGGGAAATGCGGTTGAATTCCAGGATCCTCTCCACTTCGAATCCGTTCTTGCGCAGCCGCTCCGCCAACTCCTCGTGCGAGTAACGCCGGTAATGCCCCAACGCCGTGTCCAGCGTTCCGAAGATCTTCTGGTCGTGGGGCACCAGGATCACGGCCCGTCCGCCCGGCTTCAAGATGGCGTGGATGTTCTTCAACCCCCCCATGTCGTCGGCCACGTGTTCCAGCACATTCAGGCACACCACCGAATCCACGCTACGCTCGAAGCCCTGGAAATCGCCCGGATTGGCCAGGTCGCAGCGGCGCACCTCGAGCGCCGGCCGGTGCGAAAAGCGGTTCGACAGCCGCGCCAGATGCTCTTCGTCGATATCGGTGGCGATGTAGCGCTTCCGCTTCGGGGCCAGCGTCTGCGTCAGATTGCCGATTCCGGCACCGATCTCCAGCACCGACTCGCCCAAATAGGGCTTCACCGTCTCGGCCATCCACGCGTTGAAGCGCGGCGCGGCAGTCAGCGCATCCAGCGTCTGCCCTCCCGAGTGCGTGTAGATATCCTTCCAGATGGCGAACTTGCCGATGGTCCAAACAGCTTCAAACGCGTCCTTTAAGCCGATCTTCTTGCCTTCGGCGTACGTACGCCCGTTGTAGCTGATGGGCACTTCGTAGATCCGGGCCGCCCGCTGCGCCAGCTTGATGGTCAACTCCGGCTCCAGCCCGAAGCGCTTGTTGCGGAGCGGAATGCTCTTCAACAAGGGCGTGCGCACCACCTTGTAGCAGGTCTCCATGTCCGTCAGGTTGAGGTCGGCCACTACATTCGCCATCAACGTCAAGACGAAGTTCGCCTGTGCGTGCCAGAAGTACAGCACGCGCCGTTCCTCGCCGGTTAGAAAGCGCGACCCAAACACCGCATCGGCCCGCCCGTCCAAAAGCGGCCGCAACAGGCGCGGATAATCCTTCGGGTCGTACTCCAGGTCGGCATCCTGGATCAAACAATAGTCGCCGGTGGCCGCCGCGATCGCCGTGTGGATCGAGCCGCCCTTGCCCTGGTTCTTCTCATGTTGCAGCAGGCGGATCTTGCCGGGGTTCTTGGCCGCGATGTTGCGGACGATCTCCACGGAGGCGTCGCGGGAGCAGTCGTCCACGATCACAATCTCGATCCCGACGCCTTCCGGATAAGGGGCGTTCAGGACCCGATGGAGTAGGTGGCCGACAAACTCCTCTTCGTTGTAGAGGGGTATGAGAATCGATAGCAGGGGCAACTTCTTATGATACATTTTCAGCGGCTTACCATACCAACGCTATGCCGCGCACGATCAGCCCCAACTCCCGCGTCTCCTCCCCCGCCGGCGCCAGCACCTTATCCAGCGCGAATGTCAGCTCCAGCGAACCGTTCACCCGCACCGGCACCGGCCAGCGCAGCAGGTGATCGCCGGCCCCGGCCAGCCGCCTCGGTTCCAGCCGCTCCCCATTCGCCCGGCCAGACAACGTCAGCGGCCCCAACCGGTTAAGAATCACCTCCGGCAGATGCACGTTTAACTCAACCTGCGTTCCCATTTGGGTGACCGGCGCCAGGCGGAAGGCAAAGCGTTGCCCACTCCAGCGCCACCGGTCCGCTTCGATCTCCCACAACCCACGCAGCAGCGGCGCGTGCTCCGGGTTGCCCATCTCGAGGCTGCTCGGCAGCGCTCCCGGATCCAGCGGCTCGAATCGCCATAACTCGAAGCGCGGCCTGCCGTTACGGTCCTCGATTTGGGTAGTTATCTGGCGTTCCCAGCCCAACTCCCGGGCCGCTGCCCGCAACCGCCCATGCACGCCCGCCACTTGTTCCACCTGCTGGCTGTGCGCCACGAATACGGTCGCGGGTTGGCGGATCCATCGCCGCAGTTGGGGCGGGTCGTCAAAGGCTAGTGCCGTTACTGGCAGGCGCCCTTTCGATTGCAGGCATAGGGTGCCCTGGTAGCCCCAGTCCACGGCCAGGATCTGCTCCGCGTTCGCGGCGTCCAGGCGCTCCCGCAGAGGCTCGACGGCATCGGTGAACACCGGCCCCGCTCCCTTCGTGGCCAGGTCGGCATAGTACTGGTTCAACAGCAGCAGGTTGCCGGCCACCATCAGCGACAAGGCGCCCACCGCCACCCAGCCGCCCGGCTGCCGGCGCCGCGCCAGTTCCCGGCCCGCGACTGCCAGTAGCATCTGCGGCACCGGCCAAAGCAGCAGTACGTGATGGATGCTGCCTCCCGTTTTGCCCACCAGCGCCATCTGGGCCCACACCACGGCGAGGTAAGTCCAACAGAATAAGACCGCTTGGCGGCTTTTGGCGACCAGCAGCCAGGGCGTCAGCAGAAGCGCAGCCGCGGCAAACCACGGCACCGTGTTCGAGTGGATCGGGCCGAAGATCTCCACCACCGCGACGCTTGCCTTCGCCGCGGCCGTCCGTGGAGCCTGCTTCGTCTCCAGCCATGCCTCTTCGTTCAGAAACCCCTGCAAGACGGTGCCATCCAGGGTTCGCCGGAGAATCAGCAGCTTATGCGTGATGGGACTCGCTTCCCCGGCGACATCGCCAATGCGGAACGTCCGCAGCGGGAAACGGATGTTGTAGACCACCAGCGGCAGGCAACCCAGCAGCATCGCTGCGGCCGCCACGGCCAGCCGCTTCGCCGTCACCTGGTGAAGAACACGCCGTGGGAAGCAGGTTAATCCGGCAACTCCTAGTCCCCCCAACATCCATAGAAACAGGGCTTTATGCCACAGCGCCAGGCCGAAGCAGAAGAAGGCCAGCGCGAGAATCCCCAACCTGCCGTTCCGCTCGAAGCGCAACAGCAGCAGCACCCCTGCCAACCACAACACGTGCAGCCCCACCACCGGTCCGAAGTCGACGCTGCTTGCCAGCACGTAGCTGGCATCCACCGCCAGCAGCAGCGCGCCCCCAAGCGCGGTGCGTGTTCCCCAAAGCTGTCGAAGCAGGATGGCGAACAGTCCGGCCGACATCGCCGCCACCAGCAATAGCGGCAATCGCAGCGTCCACACCGATGCCGGAAACATCGCCAAGAGTGGCGCAAACAGCCATGCTTTCATGCTGCCCAAATAGGTCATCACCATCCAGGGCACTGGCTTTCCAAAGACTTGCGTGGCCCACGCCGGCGTGGAACAGGGGTACAGGCAAGCCAGTTCCAGGGAGGCGTCCATGTGCATTCCGGTCATGCCCACAAAGGGCAGGCCCAGCACCAATGTAAGCAGGGCAACTAGAACGGGGAGACGCACTTCCGTCTATTATGGCGAACGCCGCCGCCCTTTCGGATACCCTGAGAGAAGATGTTTCGCCGTCCCGCAACGAAGGATTACACCGCCGGCGCCCTTGCCGCCGAACCGTGGCTCGATCACGGCTTCGGTACCCGCGAAAGCCCCTGGCTCACCACGGACATCGCCACCTTGAAGCAGATTCACTCCGATCGTATCGTCGCCGTCGACGGCCCGCGCCCGGAGATGTTCGACGAAGGGGACGCGCTGGTGACCCGGACGCCGGGCGTCCGTCTGGTTATCCGCACCGCGGATTGCGTTCCCGTGCTGCTGGCGGATCCCCGGCGGCGTGCCGTCGCTGCCGTTCATGCCGGATGGCGCGGCACTGCCGCCGGTATTGTGGGGAAAACTGTCGAACGGATGATGGCTTCGTTTGGTACTTGCCCCGATGATCTGATAGTGGCTGTCGGGCCCAGCATCGGGCGATGCTGCTACCAGGTCGGGGCGGAGGTATTGGTACAATTGCGCACCTGGATACAGCAGATGGGGCAAACGGCGCAGCGCGACTGTGTCGATCTACCCCAAATCAATCGCGAACAATTGTTAGCGGTTGGCGTGAGGGATGGGAAGATTCTTCTCTCCGGCCTCTGCACCCGCTGCCGGGGGGAAGACTTCCATTCCTTCCGGCGAGACAAGGAACAGGCTGGACGCATGCAGTCGTGGATCGCCATTCGCTAAAAATACGAAGGGCGCGGACGTTCCGACGTCCGCGCCCTTAATCGTTCCCAACTCTGGAGGATTTAGGCCGCCGTGGCGACTTCCTCGAACAGGTCGGCGCTGTCGAACCGCTCGCGGTGGCGGTCCGCCATCTCCTGGCAGCGGATGCAGTAAGAAGTCCATGGCACTGCATTCAGCCGCTTCGGGCTGATGTCTTCTTCGCAGTGCATGCAGGTCCCGTACGTTTCGTCCTCTATGCGCCGCAACGCACTGCGTACGTTGCGCAAAAGGTTGGACTCACGGTCCAGGTTGCGAATTGCCAACTCCCGCTCGGCCGCATGCTGGACCTCGTCCAGCGCATCGGGGGTCTTTTCGATGGCGATCGCTTCGCGGTTGCGCAGCACTGCCTCGAGTTCAGCCTGTTTGGCTTCCAGGATCATCCGGTATTTGTTGATTTCCGTCTTCGTCATTGCTTTCGCTCCTCACTCCTCTCGGATTTTTATTGTTGTTTTTTTCTGTTCCTCTTCCGTACTCCATTGGACGATGGAAGTACCGATTTGGTTCCAAAGATCTAAGCGGACGTCGCTAAAGATTGCTGACGCAACCTAACTGCGATCACCTCACCGTGCCGCGCCGGTTGCATCCGGAGGATAGTGTCCACATAGTGTAACACGCTCATAGCAATTCAGTCTCCACAGGACCACTTTTTTCTCAACTTTTTTTCCGCGCCGGTCACCGGCTCCCCTGTGCCACTCTATCGGACGTCCTTTGCCGTTTGATTACGGCCCGAAGCGTTATTGACGCATATTCGCACCCGAAGTTTCAAACCTTTCGCATTTTAAGTGCCATTCTCCCCGGCTGCCTTATACTACGGGGTTGGTCCCCCTGTCCCGCTACCCTGCCGCCGCCTCCGCGCTCTTCCTGGCGCTCTGCCTGATCCTGTTTCTTGCCAACGGCTACTCCGTCCTCCCTTACTTCGGAATCCAGCAGGACGAGGCTATCTTTAGCGGTTCTCTCTTCGATAATCCGTATCCGTGGTACTCCATCCAGGTAGGCCAGAGCGGTATTCCTCTCATGGTAATGTCGTATCTGGGCGCCACTAAAGTCTGGCTCTACGCCGCCGTCTTCTCCTTCTTCCGCCCCTCCGTCTTTTCTGTCCGTATCCCGATGTTGCTGCTGGCGGCCGCGAGCCTCTGGCTGTTCTATCGCTTGGTGCAACGCGCCAGCGGGCCACGCGCGGCCGCCTTCGCTCTTGCGCTGCTGGCCACCGATACCTGCTACCTGCTCACCAGCGTTGCCGATTGGGGACCGGTGGTCATGCAACATCTGGCCCTCCTGGCCGGCATGGCTGGTATGCTGGCCGCCTTCCAGACCGGAAGAAGCCTCCCACTCGCCCTCGGCGCCTTCAGCTTCGGTTTCGGTCTCTGGGACAAAGCGTTATTGATCTGGATGCTCTCCGGCATAGGCATCGCCACGCTCCTGATCTTCCATACAGAGATAAAGCGTCATCTCTCCATACGGAGGATCATCCTCGCTGGATTTTTCTTTCTCTTCGGCGCGCTACCGCTTCTCATCTACAACATCGACAAGGATCTCGAGACTTTTCGCGGCAACGCGCGGTTCTCCACCGAAGGCCTACCTACGAAAGTGATTCTTTTCCCCAGAACCCTACAGGGATCCGCCTTATTCGGCTTCCTGGTGGAAGAAGACGGTCGAGTCACCCCGCGCCCACCCAAAACCGCCTTCGAAGCCCAGACTCTTGCCGCCGCCGATCTCCTCGGGCAACCGCGCGCCGGGCTTAACTGGCATGCCTTCGTTGTTTCTCTGCTGCTTGTCCCCGTTCTGCTGTTCAGCCGCCATCGCCGCGCCGTGCTGTTCGTTCTGATCACTATGGCGGTCGCCTGGGCCCAAATGCTGTTCACCAAGGACGCTGGCGGCGGCGCCCATCACACGATCCTGCTCTGGCCCCTGCCTTTATGGCTCATCGCCATCGCCTTCACCTGGATCAGCGAACGCCTCGGCCGTGCCGGGGTGCCCTTCCTCATGGCCGCTGGGCTCTTGCTGGCCGGGGCCTCGCTCGCCGTCACAAACCAGTACCGCGCCATGGCGATCCGCAACGGCTCGCCCGGTGGCTATACCAATGCCATCTTCAACCTCTCGGCGCGCCTGCCTTCCTATACCCCGGATCGCGTCTATCTGATGGACTGGGGCATGCTCGACAACCTCCGTCTGCTGCGGGAAGGCCGCCTGCCCCTGTTCTGGGGTACCGACGAAATTGCCAACGCCAATCCAGCTCGCCTCAAGCGCATGCTGGCCGACCCCAAAGCCGTCTTCCTCACCCACACCGACGACCGCCAGATCTTCCCCGGCGCCAACGACCGCCTAAAAGAAGCGGCCGCCAAAGCCGGATTCCGCCCCGTGGTCCGGGAAACGGTCTACGACTTCAACGGCCGCCCTACTTTCCAGATCCTACAGTTTGAGCCGGCGCCGTAGCGAATGGGGGGGCGGGTCCCCAGACCCGCGTGCGGCGCCCACGTCGCGCTTACGGCCGCGCCCGCTCCATCGCCACCGCCTTCGCAATCGCCTGCCCGGTGTGGCTCTTCTTCACCTTCATCACCACATCCGGCGGCCCCGCCGCCACCAGGTGCCCACCCCGCTCGCCACCCTCCGGACCAAGGTCAATAATCCAGTCCGCCGCGCGGATCACATCCAACTGATGCTCAATCACCAGCACCGTATTGCCCAGATCGGCCAGCTTCTGCAGCACATCCAGCAGTTTCTTCACGTCCTCGAAATGCAGCCCGGTGGTCGGCTCATCCAGGATGTACAGCGTGCGCCCCGTCTGGCGTTTGCTCAACTCGCGCGCCAGCTTGATGCGCTGCGCCTCGCCGCCCGACAATGTCGTCGACGATTGGCCCAGGTGCAGATATCCCAACCCCACATCCACCAGCGTCTGCAGTTTGTTCTTGATCTGCGGAATGTTCTCCAGCAGCCCCAGCGACTCTTCCACCGTCGACTCCAGCAGCTCCGCGATCGACTTGCCCTTATAGCGCACCGCCAGCGTCTCCATGTTGTAGCGCTTGCCGCGGCACACGTCGCAGGTGACATAGACGTCCGGCAGGAAGTTCATCTCGATGCACTTCAGCCCGTCCCCCTGGCACGCCTCGCAGCGCCCGCCCTTCACGTTGAAGCTGAAGCGCCCCGCCTTATAGCCGCGCTCGCGCGACTCCGGCAGCATCGCGTACAAATCCCGGATCGGCGAGAACAGCCCCGTGTAGGTGGCCGGATTCGACCGCGGCGTGCGGCCGATCGGCGTCTGGTCGATCTCGATCACCTTGTCGATATGCTCGATGCCGGTGATGGCCTGGTGCGCGCCCGGCTCGGTGCGCGCCCCGTATAGCTCCTTGGCCAGCGCCCGGTAGAGGATATCGTTCACCATCGTCGACTTCCCGCTGCCGGAAACGCCGGTCACCACCGTCAGCGTCCCCAGCGGTATCGCGATCTCGATGTTCTTCAGGTTGTGTTCGGTGGCGCCGGAGATTACCAGCGAATTGCCGTTGCCCGGCCGCCGCACCTCGGGGATCTCGATCCGCGCCCGCCCCGACAGGTACGCTCCGGTGAGGGACTTGGCGTTGTCCTCCACCTGCCGCGGCGTCCCCTGGGCCACCAATTCTCCGCCCAACCGCCCGGCACCCGGCCCCAAATCAATCACGTAATCGGCGCGCAGAATCGTCTCGGCGTCGTGCTCCACTACCAGTACCGTGTTGCCCAGATCGCGTAGCCGCGTCAATGTATCCAATAACCGGTCGTTATCGCGCGGATGCAGCCCGATCGACGGCTCATCCAGCACATAGAGCACGCCGCGCAGGCGGCTCCCGATCTGCGTGGCTAACCGGATGCGCTGCGCCTCGCCGCCCGATAGCGTCGCCGCCGAGCGCTCCAAACTCAAATAGTCCAGCCCCACCGCGCTGAGAAACTCCAGCCGGTTGCGGATCTCTTCCAATACGCGTCCGGCAATCTGCTGCTCACGGTCGCTGAACTGCCAGCCGCCCAGCAGCGGAATCAGCCGCGACACTGGCAGCCGCGTGAACTCCCCAATGCCCAGCCCATGCACCTGCACCGCCAGGCTCGACGGCTTCAATCGCGACCCCTTGCAGTCCGGGCAGCGCGTTGGCGTCATCTGTTCGAACAGAAACAGCCGGTAGTCCTCGCTGGGGGTCTCGTCGTAGATCTGCTTGAGGATCGCCACGATGCCCTTGAAGCCCGTGCCGCCTTCCAGCAGCACCTTGCGCTGCTTCTCGGTGAACTCTTCAAACGGCTTGCTGAGGTCGATGCGAAGCTTGCGTGCGCCCTCGTTTAGCTGGTGGACCATGGCGCTTGCGCTGGACGCCGCCGCCAGGCCGCCATCCAGCAGCGGTTTCGACGGATCCGCAATCACCTTGCCCGGATCGAACGACCATTGGTTCGCCAGCCCGTTGCACGACGGGCACGCCCCATACGGGCTGTTGAATGAGAACGACCGGGGCTCCAGTTGCGGCACGCTCTCGCCGCAATTGGGACATGCCAGCCGCTGCGAATACAGCCGCTCTTCGCCGTTCACCACCGCCACGATCACCAGCCCGTTGGCCAGCTTGGTCGCCGTCTCAATGCTGGTCTCCAGCCGCTTCTCGATGCCCGGCTTCATCAGTAGCCGGTCCACCACCACCTCGATCGTGTGATTCTTGCGCTTGTCCAGGATGACGTCTTCATCCAGGGAACGCAGCACGCCGTCAATCCGCGCCCGCACAAACCCCTGCTTGGCGAACTTCTCCAACTCCTTCTTGAACTCGCCCTTCCTGCCCCGTACGAACGGCGCCAGGATCATGATCCGGTCCTCTTTCCGAAGGCTCAGGATCTGCTCCAGGATCTGCTGCGTGGTCTGCGCGCGGATGGGAATCTGGCAGTTCGGGCAGTGCGCGATACCAATGGAGGAATAGAGCACGCGCAGGTAGTCGTAGATCTCGGTGATTGTCCCCACCGTCGACCTCGGACTCCGCGACGTGGTCTTCTGTTCGATGGAAATCGCCGGACTCAGCCCGTCGATCGAATCGACTTCCGGCCGCTCCATCTGATCCAGAAACTGCCGCGCATACGGCGATAGCGTCTCCACGTAACGCCGCTGTCCCTCGGCGTAGATCGTGTCGAATGCAAGCGAACTCTTCCCCGACCCGCTCAGGCCCGTGATGACCGTGAACGAATTGCGCGGGATCTCCACATCGACGTTCTTCAGATTATGCTGGCGAGCGCCGTGAACGGTAATACGATCAATCATGGATAGCTGGTGTATCTTCCTACAGGAGGGCGGCTTCTTCCAGAATACCGCCGCTGGCAATTTTCCTGTTACCTCCGCACGCCCGCAGCGTATTGCACACTGAAACCGAGCCGATGGAACTGACCGACGACCAGTTGATGGGCAGGGTAAGCGGCGGAGACGTGGAGCTTCTCTCCGGGCTCTTCGACCGCCATCATCGCGGCCTGTTCCGCTTCTTCCGCCACTTGTGCGGCTCCGGCCCGGTGGCTGAAGATCTCACCCAGGAGGTGTTTTTCCGCATGCTGAAATTCCGTGCCACCTACCAGTCCGGGGCGCGGTTTACTCCCTGGATGTACCAGATCGCCCGCAACGTACACGTGGACCACCTGCGGAAGAAACAGAATGAGACCACGCTCTGGGACGACCACGACGGCGCTCCGCGCGATCTGCCCGATCCCCAGCTTTCGCCCGAATCGCGCCTGCTGCGCTCGGCCGATGTCGCCCTGCTGCGCCGCGCTCTCCAGCAGTTGCCCGCCGACCGCCGCGAACTGCTGGTGCTCAGCCGTTGGCAGAATCTGAAGTATGAGGAGATCGGCGCCATCCTGCAGACCGATGCGGCGGTTATCAAGACCCGCGTTTTCCGCGCCATGCGCCAGTTGAGCGATACCTATTTCCGCCTCGCCGGCAGGAGGGCCTCCTGATGCTGACCTGTGAACAGGCCCGCGAACGCCTGGCCGAGCGCTGGGTGGACGGCATCGATGAGCCCCGCCGCATGGAATTGGATGCGCACCTGGGCGGCTGCTCCGATTGCCGCGAGCAGGCCGAGGAACTCGATTCGATGTGGCACGCCATGGCCCTGATGCCGGAGGAAGAGCCGAGCCGCCGCATGCGCGCCAACTTCGAACATATGCTGGACGCCTATCGCGCCGGCGGCGCGAGTACCCGCCCGGCGATGGCCGAAACGCAGACTGCTTCGAGCGACCGTCCGCCCCGTTGGTGGGAAGGACTCACCGCGCTTTGGCCGCGCCAGCCGCTGGTGCAGTTCGCCATTGCCGGCGCCGCGCTGGTTTTCGGGTTGGTGTCCGGCCACCTCTACACGGCCCGCCAGCAGGACCAGCAGACCATCGCGCAACTGCGCGGGGAGATGAACGGTATGCGCCAACTGGTAGCGTTAAGCCTGTTGCAACAGCAATCGGCCAGTGACCGGCTGAAGGGGGTCACGTACAGCGTGCGCATGGAGCCCGCCGCCGACGAGGTGTTGAACGCCCTGCTCGACACGTTGCGTGAGGACGGCAATGTGAACGTGCGTTTGGCGGCGGTGGATGCGCTGCGCCAGTTTTCGACCCGCCAGGCCGTTCGCCGCGGGTTGCGCGACGCGATCGGCAACCAGGATTCGCCGCTTGTCCAGGTGGCCCTTATCGACTGGGCCATGGAGAGCCGCGACAATGGCTCCCTGCCCGCCCTGCGGGAACTGGCCCGCCGCGCGGATCTGAATCCCAGCGTCCGTCCGCAACTGGAGCGGGCAATTGGGACGATCGAGCGGCACTGACTTTTCTAGAGGAGAACAACTATGAGCTTTCGTGTATCCCTGCTATCGGTGTGTTTCGTCGCCGCCCTGCTACCGGCCTGGGCGCTGGAAGAGAAAGAAACGATCCGCCAGACGCATCCCTATGCCTCCACCGTGGAGGTCCGCAATGTCAATGGCGGCATCCGCGTCACCGGCCATAACGGTAACCAGATCGAACTGGTGGTCAATAAGCGCATCCAGGCCAAGACCCAGGAAGCGCTTGAACAGGCCAAACGTGAGGTGCGCCTGGAAGTGCAGCCGGTAGGCGGCCGCCTGAAGGTCTGCATCGAAGGCGTGTGGAGCAACTGCGCCGACGGCCCGCGCCAGGGCTGCCGCAATGATTGCGACCGCGATTACTCGGTGAGTTTTGATTTCGAACTGCGGGTGCCGGTTGCCGCCGCTCTCGAACTGCGATCCGTCAATGGCGGCGTCCAGGCATCCGGCGTCGATGGCGCCGTGCATGCTAAGACGGTGAACGGTGGGGTTACGCTGGATGCTCTAGGCGGCGCCGCGCAGGCCGAAACCGTCAATGGCGGCCTCAATGTGGCGTTCCGCAAGGTCCCCCTCGATCCGTTCCAGGCTAAAACCGTGAACGGCAGCATCAACGTGACGTTCCCTCGTAACCTGAACGCTACGCTAAAGTTTCGAACCCTGCATGGCGAAGTGTTCACCAACATGCCGGCCGGCGCCATCACCAACGAGGCGCCCACCGTGGAGTTGTCCAACGGACGCCGCCGCATCCGCAACAACCAGCGTTTTTCGGTTCGCGTCGGCGGCGGCGGGCCGGAGCATTCCTTTGAAACCGTCAACGGCAACATCAACGTGAAGGAAGCGGAATGAAACGCCAACTCGCTCTGACCCTTGCCCTGACTGCACTGGTCTCCGCGCCGCTGCTGCGGGCCCAGGATAGCGACCGGGTGGTGGTGCCCTTCAGCAACCCCTCCGGTGCCAAGCGGCTGCAATGTAACCTGGTGGACGGCAGCATTATCGTCAAGGCTCACCGCGGCACGGAGGTCATCGTCGAATCGAAGGGGCTCGCCGGACGGCGCCGCAGCACACCTCCCGCCGGGATGCGCCGCCTCGATCCGCCCGGCGCCGGCTTACAGGTGGACGAGCAGGATAACGTCATCAAAATCGGCGCCCTGCCCAGCCGCGGCGCGGAACTTACCATCACCGTGCCCGTCGACACCTCGCTCAAGCTTTCCACCGTCAATAACGGCAACATCATGGTGGAAGGCGTTAGCGGGGAGATGGACATCAGCAACCTCAACGGCAATGTCATTATCCGCGACGTTGGCGGTGCGGTCGTGGCTCACACCTTGAACGGCAAACTGGTGGCCGTGCTGCATTCCGTTACCGCGGGTAAGCCGATGAGTTTCAGCACGCTGAACGGCGATGTCGATGTCACCCTCCCTTCGGACGTCAAAGCCAGTCTCAAAATGAAGTCCGATAACGGCGATATCTTCACCGACTTCGAGGTCACTTTGAAGCCGTCCACCAGTGCGGTGGAGGGAAAACGCGACGCTAAGGGCCGCTACAAGCTGCGTTCGGACCGCACGACGTACGCCACCATCAACGGCGGCGGTCCCGACTTTTCGTTCACTACACTTAACGGTAATCTATACATCCGCAAGGGAAAGTAGACGGGCCTACTCCTGGTTTATCCACTGCGCCAGATACAGTTCCCCCGCCTCCTGTTCCAACTGCGCCTCCATCTGCCGCTGCCACTCGTCCTTCCGGCGATCCTTCAACTTCTCGATCAGCCGGAACTGACGGGTGGCTTCCACCAGCCGCGTCTTCTGCTCCTCCAGCTTTGCGGCCAGCCTCCGCAGATCTCCTTCCAGCCGCCGCCTCCGGGTGTCCGCCGCGATCCGGTAGTGCGATAGCTGTTCGAGTTCGGACGCTTCGATCACCGTTGCCTTCTGCAACTCGTCCGCCGACGCCAGCCAGGACGCTTCAATAGCCGTCAACAGCCCCGCCAGATCCGCGCGCTGCCGCTCCAGTTTTTCCAGCCGCGCCTGCTCGGTTTCCATCTGCCGCCGCCGCCACTGCAACACGGTTTCCAGCGGGAAAGTGAACTTCTTCATTTTGCCTCGTTTAAGGCTGTCAGCTTAGAATCGTTGCCAGGTCGCGCAGCCCGCTGAGCGTTTCCTCCCGTGTGAACTTCGCGTGCGGTTCCTGGCGCAGAAACTTCTCCAACTCTGTCCGCGTGCGGATCGCCGCGTCCAGACGCGGGTTGGTCCCCGCCGCATATCCTCCCAACAGGATCAGGTCCTGCGCCCGCTGGTAGGTAGCCATCGCCTCCCGCACCGCCTGCATCCACGGCTTCTGGTCCGCTGCCGCCACCTGGCTCGACAGCCGGCTCACCGACTGCAGGACGTCGATCGCCGGATAATGGCCCGCCGCGCCCAAGTCCCGCGACAGGATGATATGGCCGTCCAGGATCGCACGCACCGCGTCGCAGACCGGCTCGTTAAAATCGTCGCCTTCCACCAGTACCGTGAAGAAGCCCGTAATCGAGCCTTTCGGGAAATTGCCGGCCCGCTCGAACACCTTCGGCAGCAGGTTGAACACCGACGGCGTATAGCCTTTTTGGCTGGGCGGCTCTCCGGCCGCCAGCCCAATCTCCCGCTGTGCCATCGCCAAACGCGTTACCGAGTCCATTACCAGCAGCACGCTCTTGCCCTGGTCGCGGAAGAACTCGGAGATCGCCAGCGCCAGAAAGCAGGCGCGAATCCGGAGCGGGGCCGGGCGATCGCTGGTCGCCACCACAACGACGGAGCGGGCCAAGCCCTCCGGGCCCAACTCCTGCTCGATAAAGCCCCGCACCTCGCGATTGCGCTCCCCGATCAGCGCGATCACCGTGACATCCGCGAAATTGTGCCGGGACATCGAGCCGAGCAACGTGCTTTTCCCCACGCCGCTGCCTCCGAACAGTCCGATACGCTGCCCCTTCCCGCATGGCAGGAGGCTGTCGATCGCCTTTATTCCAGTCACTAGCGGCTCCTGGATTAGCTCCCGCTGCAGCGGGCCCGGTGGTGTCGCGTAGAGGTCGTAGAAGCCCTCCGCGTCAATCGGACCTTTGCCGTCGATCGGCTTGCCGAAGCCGTCCAGCACCCGCCCCAGCAGCGACGCTCCCACCGCGACCTTCGCCTCATCCCCGCGAGCGATCATGACGTCGCCCAACTGCAGCCCGTCGGTCTCTTCCAGCGGCATTGACAGCACCTTGCCGTTGCGGAACCCGATCACCTGCACGCGAATGCTCCGCCCGTTGCCGGTCAGCACTTCGCAAAAATCGCCCACCGCCGCCGCCGGACCGGCGGATTCCAGCAGCAGTCCCACCATCGCCGTCACCGTGCCCGTCCATCGAAGCGGGTTCAGGCGCTTCAGTCGCTCCAGATAGGGTCGCAAACTGATTCGTTCCGTCATGGCCGTTTCAACAGATCCGCGAAGCCGCGCTCGATTTCCGCCATCTGCGTTTCAAGCGAAGCGTCCAGCGCTCCTTTCGTTGTCTCCACGACCACCCCACCGCGCTCGAGCGAGGCATCGCCAACCACCTCCAGCCGCTGCGGCACGCCCATCCGCTCCAGCGCCGCCGCCACCCGCGGCGCATCTTCCGGCCGGATGCGGATCCGTTGCGCCTCGCGCTGCTCCACCCGCTCCAGCGCCACTTTCACCAGACTCAACAACGCCTCCGGATCCACGCTTAGCTCCCGCCGCAGCACCCGCCTGGCAATCGTCAGCGACAACTGCACCAGATCCGTCTCGGCCTCCCGCCGCAGCCTGCTCCGCAATCCGCCGATCTCCGCCACCGACCGCGTTAACCGTTCCAGCGCCGGTTCCCAACGCGCCGCCGCGGCCACTTCGCCCTCCTTGTACCCTGCCTGCCTGGCCGCCTGCTCGCGGGCCGGAATCAGGTGCTCCAACTCGCGGATCCGCGCCTCGGCGGCATGCAACTGCTCCCAACTGGGTCCGGCCGGAGCCGCCGACCGCTCCAGCTCGGGCCCTTGTCCCTGGCCGGCATCCTCCCCGTCCAGCGGCCGCCAGAGCAGTACGTCCGCCGCTTCCGACTGTCCTCCATCGAGAATCCTAGACGACATACTGTTCGCCGCCCGTCCCCTTCAGGTTGATCGTCCCCTCGTTCTCCAACTGCCGTACCACAGTGATGATCTGCTGCTGCGCGGCCTCCACTTCCTTGATCTTGATCGGACCCAGCGAGTCCATGTCTTCCCGCATCATCTCGGCGCCCCGTTGGCTCATGCAGCCCAGGAAGTGGTTCTTCAACTGCTCGCTCGTCCCCTTCAACGCCACCGTCAGCAGCTTCCGGTCCACGCGGCCCAGTATCTCCTTGATCGCACCCTGGTCCAGCATCATCAGGTCTTCGAACACGAACATCAGGTGCCGGATCGTCTCGGTCAGGTTCGGGTCCTCCTGCTCAATCGCCTCCAGAATTTCTTTGCTCGTATTCGTGTCCAGACGGTTGAAGATTTCCGAGACCGCCCGCACGCCGCCGTACGACTCCCGGCTCAACTCGCCCAGCGCCTTCAACTTCTGCCCAATGATCGACGCAATCTTCGAGATAATATCAGGCGAGATTTGGTCCAGGTTCGCCATCCGCAGCGCCACATCCGGCCGCATCTCCGGTGGCAACGACTGCAGGAGCCCCGCCGCCTGCGACGGGTTCAGATGGCTTAGGACGAGCGCGATCGTCTGCGGATGTTCGCTGTGGATGAACTTCGCCAACTGCTGCGGATCGGCCTTCTGCAGTGCGTCGAACGTGGCCCCTTCATTGCCCAGCGCCTTCATTAACCGGTCCAGCAGCTTCTTGGCGTGCTCCGGACCAAAGGCGTTCACCAGTACCTTGCGTGCGTACTCCAGGCCGCCCTTATGGACGTAGTCCTGCGCCAGCGACATCTGGTAGAACTCCTGCAGAATCCCCTCGGCCTCCTCACTGGTTACCGATCCGATCTTCGCCACTTCCCGGCCGATGTGATGGATCTCCTCTTCTTCCAGTTCCTTGAAGATCTCCGCTGAAACCACTTCGCCGAGGATCACCGTCAGGATCGCCGCCTTCCGGGCCCCCGGAATCGCGGCTATGTTCAAGGCTTTCTCGGCGGCTGCCGCGGGCATCTCTAGAACTGCTCCTTCTCGGTAATCCAACTGCGGACCAGTTGCGCGATCGCGGCCGGGTCCCGCTTGGCCTGGTCGGTAATGTGGCGCACCAGCACCTCCGACTTCTTCGTTGTCAATTGGGGAACGCTAATCGATGCCAGCACATCGCGGTCCGACCGCTCCCGCTCCTGGCGGACGGCCTCGTAATCCGTTTCCTCCATCGAATGTGCCTGGCCGCGCGACTTCAGGACGGCACTATCCGCCACTCCTTCCACGGCCTTGTGCTCCCGGCCCCCGGCGCCGCGCTCGGCGCCGCCTGGGATGGCCCCTCTCTCGTCGAGTCTGACCTTGCCCCTTCTCCCTTTTGCCAGGAGACGCCACACGCCATATGCCAACCCGCCGAGCAGGAAGAGCATCAACATCGCACCGCCGGCAACAATCATCGGATTGACCTGCATCCCCTTATCGGCAAGCCACTTCAAAATCGGATTCGACCCCTCCGGCACGTTCGGAGAGGCCGCACCCGGCGGCACTACCGGCTTGGACGGATCGGGCGGCGGTACCGCCCGCAGCGTCGATTCAAACGGCAGGCTTTCGATGAAGATCTGGTCTCCCCGCTCCTCGTTAAACCCGATCGCCCCCGCCACCAGATCTTTCACCTTCTCGATGGTCTCCTCGCTCGGTGCCTCCAGGATCCGTTTCGCCAGGTTCCCATAGCCCTCCCACCGCACCTGCTGGTCCACCACCACCGACGTCGAAATACGCCGGATGCTGCCCTGCGGCAACGTCATTTTCCGGATCACACGGCTAGTCTGGTACGAAATGTTCTCCGTGCGCCGCGTCACCCCGCTTGACGAAGATCCGGGGCGCGAATACGGCCGTGGCAGGTTGGAGGGCGTACCCGGCACGCCGCTCTGCGCGTTCGGCGCCAGCACCTCCTCGCTTCTCTGCTGGCTCACCATCACGCTGCGGTTCGGGTCAAAGCTTTCCTCGCTCTGCTCTCCGTTCGAGAAATCCACCTCAACGGACACCCCGGCCCGAAAGTGATCCTGCCCCAGCACCGGTTCCAACGTGCTTTGCAGCTTTCCCATCAAGTCGCGCTCCAGCTTCTGCCGGTACTCCACCGGAGACATCTGCTGTTGCAACTGCTCTTCTTCCTTCGTCTTGTTTAGCAGGTTGCCCTGCATGTCCACCACGGTCACGCCGTCGGGTGCCAACCCCTCCACCGCGCTCGCCACCAGGTGGCTTACCGCCTTCACGTTGCGCGGTGAAAGCTGCGCGCCGCGCCGCAGCTTCAGCAGCACGCTCGCTTTGCCCGGCTGCCGCATCTCACTGAACACCGAGTCTTTGGCAAACGTCAGATGCACGCGCGCCTGCTCCACCTCGGCAATAGACATCACGCTGCGTTCCAACTCCCCCTCCAGCGCCCGCCGGTAGTTCACCTGCTCGGCGAAGTCCGTCGCGCCAAAGTTCGCCTTATCGAAGATCTCGAATCCCAGCCGCCCTGTCTTCGGCAACCCCGCTCCAGCCACCAGCAGCCGCGTCTCGGCCACCCGCTGCGACGGCACCAAGACCGTGGCGCCGTTCTCGGCCAGCCGGAACTCCACGTTCGCTTCCTTCAGCCGCGTTACCACCAGGTTGGCGTCTTCGGCGGCCAGGCCGGTAAACAATGGCTTGAAGTCCTTCTCCCGGTTCTGACGGATCCAGAACCATAAGCCGCCCACCACCGTCACCGCCATCACGGCAATGAGAATCTGTTGCCTGCGGCTCAGGCTTTGTGCCAGCATCCGGAGTTGTTCGAGCACCGCCACGGTCTACTCCGTCCTCACAACTGCATCCGCATGATTTCCTGGTACGCCTGCACCACCTTGTTCCGCATTTGCAGGAAATACTGAAACTCCAGGTCGGCGCGCTGCCCCGCCAGGACGACCTCATGCAGGTCCTGATCCTCGCCCCGCAGCATCCGGTCTGTCTTTTCCACCGACTGCTGCTGCGACAATTCCACGCGATCCACCGCCTGGTGGAACATCTCGCTAAACGGGTTCGACGCCTTCTTCGCCTCCGGCGAAAGTTGGATCGAGTCGATCGAGGGCGCCGGTCCTATTGGTTTGATGGGGTCTATCATCGCCGCAATTCTCCGCTACCGCATCAGATCCAGCGACCGGTGGATCATGTCCTTCACCGCCGTCATCGCCGCCACGTTCGCCTGGTAGCCGCGCGTCGCACTCAGCAGGTCGACCATCTCTTCGGCCGGATTCAAGCGGGGAAACGCCACATACCCATCGGCGTTGGCATCCGGGTGGCCTGGCTGATAGCGCAGATCGGGCTCGCGATCGTCGACCACGATCTCGGCAACCTCCACGCCTACCGATGGCTCCGCCAGCGCCTCTTCGAATACCCCCGAAAACGGCGACCCCTGCGTTTGGCTCGCGAACACCGCATCCCTGCGCCGGTACGGTCCGCCTTCAGCCGTGCGCGTGGTTTCCGCGTTGGCCATGTTCTCCACCAGTAACTCCGCCCTTAAACGTTGCGCCGACATCCCCGACGCACTCACCGAAAGAAGGTTGAACAGGCTCACGCATTCCTCCCTTCTTCAATGGCGGAACGTACCCGTTTCATCTCCCCGCGCGCCATCAGGCTGGCCATCTGGAAGCGGATGCTGTTCTCCGCCAGCATGCGGGTCTCACGGTCGAGGTTCACGTTGTTTCCGTCGTTGCGGGAGGGCAGGTCCGGCTCCACCACCCGCGGCGCGTTCTCTTCCTGGGAGCCGCCTTCGATGCGGCTGAGGAACTCATACTGAAAGTCGATGTCGCGGGTCTTGTATCCGGGAGTGTCGATGTTCGCCAGGTTCGAGGCGACCAGTTTCTGGCGCGTCCCGAGCAGGCTCATATAGTTTTCGAACTTTGCGGCGATATGCTCCAGCATGGCTGCCGTTGCTGAAGCACGCGGTGTGCCACCATGCACAATCCCCGGCAAAATGGCATAAACCTGCCGTTTTGCTAGGATTTCGGCGGCGGAATCTCGCCGCACCCCTCATACAGCTCCGGGTACGCCGTTCTCATTTGGTGTGCCGTTTCGAGCGCCGTTCCAATCTGAATCAACGGCCCTTGCCCGATCCCCGGGCAATACTCGCCCGTCTTGTTCCAGTTGCCACGCTCTTGCACCAACTCCGGCCAGAAAGGAAACAGCCGGCATTGCGACGGCTTGGCGGGATGGATCCGGCAGCCGGATTCCTCGAGGAACGGGCACTGTTCCCGCGCCGGCTTGCGCAGCCGCATGCGGTGCCGGAACCGCACCACGTACCGCGCCTCGAAATCTTCCACCGCCATGCCAACGAAAGCCGCCGCGCGGTCCACATCGTCGCGGCTCACGTATACCCAACCCGGCTGGCGGCAGCACGCCGTACAGCCCGGCTGGCACGTGAAGCGCAGCCCGGGCTCGGCCTCCATCGGCATTGCCATACTGTCAGAATATCGGAACCTGCCGGACGATAAGCCGGTTTCTGTGCCTTTCCCAAGGGAAAGGTGGCAGTCATTCTTCTAGGCCGTGCATTTCTACCCGGCTCAAGCAACCTACCCGGAAGTCGAACAGAGCGGGCCGCTCCTTCTCCCCTATTTGGTCTTGCTCCGCGTGGGGTTTTCCCTGCCACCGGAATTACTCCCGGCGCGGTGCGCTCTTACCGCACCTTTTCACCCTTACCCGGACCCGAAGACCCAGGCGGTATATTTTCTGTGGCACTTTCCGTAAAACCCGCCTTGAGGCGGATCCCCCCGGCCGTTAACCGGCACGCTGCCCTATGGAGACCGGACTTTCCTCGCGGGCTTTCTCCGCCGTTGCCAGCCTCGAAGCCCCCGCGACTGCCTGTCCGGCAGGTCCCATACCCAGTCTACCGCCTCTGGCAGCGGCTTCAGGCCGGTTTTCGTGCCGGCTTAGCTTTCGCAGGCGTCTTAGCCTTCGGTCCGCCGGCCTTCTCCGCCTGTCCGTACTGCTGCTTTTCCACCTCATGCGCCACATCGCGACCCTGCGCCATGCGCCCGCGCACCTTGAAATGATCCGCCACCACGTTATTCTTCGGCATCCCACCTACCTCCTCAACGGAAACTACAACCGGAACCGTAGTGTCGCCCCCACGCCTTCCACGCCTTCCAACAGGCCGCGGTCCTCCACAATCGTCACCTTCGCCCCGGTCTGGCGCGCCCGCGTCACCAACTCATCGGCGACGAACACCTCCTGCTCGCGGGCCTCCGGTTCGCGCACCGGCTCCAGATGCGGCAACACGGTGGCATCCACGGGCTCGGGCTCCGGATGCTCGCGCTCGATGCTCTCGCTGACGAACAGCTCCTCCACCTGCCCGTTGGCCAGCGCCTTCATCACCTCGTTAAAGCCTGCCGCGGCCAGCCCGCCTGCCCGCCAGGCTCCCAGCATCGCCTCTACCTTGTCGCGGTCCTCCACCTCATCGCGCTGCCGGATGGCATCCAGGGTCGAGTTCAGAACCTCGTGCTCCGGCGTCGTCATGTCCAGCTTCAGGATGTCCACGAAGCGCTTGGAGATCTCCTGGGTCATCTGCTCGCGCAGATACGACGTCAACACATCGTCGCCGGCGAACACCACCTTGTCGATTTTCTCTTCCACCACAATGCGCTCGATCAGGTCCATCACTTCCTTCACATGCTGCTCGCGGAAGTTCTCGACATGTCGCTGGTAGCGGGCCTGGCTCCATCCACCCGCATGCACCCGCTTCGATTTCGGGTTCTCCACCGTGGTCGCCGTCTCCACCGCGCGCAGCCCAAACACAAAGACCCGCGCGCGATTGGTGTCGGCCACCACCGCGACATAGCGCGGGTATTGATCCTGAATGCGAGTTAAATGGTACAAATGCGGCGAATGCGATACATACAGCCGGCTCTCGCCCACTGGCACTTGCAGTTGCATCGCCTCAAACAGGTCCGCCCCGGCGCAGGCGAAGATCACGGCGCCATTGGCGGACGGCCGCAACTCCTTGCGTACCCATTCTTCAATCCGCGCCGCATCCTGGTCGAAACTCTCGCGGTCGCTCGACCGCTTCGGAAAGCTGGCGGCCTTCTGCCCCAGTTCCTGCCGTAGGAACACGTCGAAGTTGTCGCGCCCATGTTCGTTGGCGCGCGCGTCCAAATAGAGGCTCAATACGGGGAACGTGGTCGGTTCAAAGTTCGCCAGCCGTTCCAACTGGTCGTTTACTACCGTTGCGGTTGCCATCTCGCCGGTTTCAATTGCAAACCGCCCGCCACTATCGCATCTCCATAAAACGAAAGGGGTACCGGATCATTTCCGATCCGGTACCCCTGGCAGTTTCTACGTTAGGGAAGAACTTCGTTCGCCCGTCGTTAGCGCTTCTTGGCGGCTTTCTTGGCCGGAGCCTTTTTGGCGGGAGCCTTCTTGGCAGGGGCCTTTGCCGCCTTCTTCACCACCGCCTTCTTTACCACCGCTTTCTTAGCCGGGGCCTTCTTGGCGGGAGCCTTCTTGGCAGGCGCTTTCTTGGCCGGAGCCTTTTTGGCGGGAGCCTTCTTGGCAGGAGCTGTCTTGGTTGCGTTTTTCACGGTTTTCTTAGAGGTTGCTTTCTTGGCCGGAGCCTTTTTCGCGGCGGCCTTCTTAGCCGGGGCCTTCTTTGCTGCTTTCTTGGCCGGGGCTTTCTTTGCCGCCTTCTTCGGAGCCTTCTTCGCCGCTGCCTTGGCAGCGGCCGGCTCCTTGGTTTCTTCCTTGTCCGCAGCTTCCGCTACTGCTGGCACTGCGTCCCCGGACGCGCCCGTCGCGTCCTCGTCGTCTTCATCGTCGAGGTCGTCGTCGTCATCGAGGTCGTCGTCGTCCTCGTCCGCCTCATCGAGCAAGGCTTCGTCGTCGGTCTCTGAAGGATCGGGCCCGGACACGTCGTCGGTGTCCTGATCGGAGGCGGCCATGGCCGCCCGGACCGGCTCGGACGCATCAGAGACGGTAGCGTTTTTGATTTCCTCTTCCATCAGTTCTTCGTCATCCTCTCCGTAGCTGTACTCTTTGATCTCCGCGACGAGCTCGACGTGCTCCTCGGTGTATTCGAAGTCGTCCATCCCATCGTCGACGGGCGAGCAACGAAACATTTTGTGAGCATTCTGTTCGGGCATGGTCACCATCAGAATACACCGTTTTACGGCGAGCGCAAGAGGGTCGCGTTAAACTGACGGTAATTTTGTGAGGCCGCATGCACCCGCAAGCGAGCCTCTCAGGCTGAATTTAGCGGCGTGTCCGCATCGCCACCGGAGCCCCGGACGTGCGCCGCGGTGCGGCTGGGCGCGCGTTTCGGGCACTCGGCGCCGAACTCTTCTTCCAACTTCCAGCGGTCCTCCGCGCCGTTGCCTGGCGGACTGCCTTTGCTTTCGCTTTCACCACCACGGCAGGAGCGGCCGGAACAATCACCATGTCCCCTTCGGCCAAGTCCTCCACCGAAGTCTTGTTCAACGCCAGCAGGCTTGCGGTGCCCGTGCGATAGCGCTTGGCGATCGACGCCGCTGTCTCGCCCGCCTGTACGCGGTGCGTCCGCATGGTCGTCCGCCGCTCGACCGGCACGTTCCGCAACGCCGCCGTTAATACCGGGCTGTTGCCTCGCGGTACGCGCAGCCCGTAACCGGCCGGCGCAATGTCCCGCAGCAGCGATGGATTCAGCTCCCGCAACTCGGCCACTGGCATATCCAACAGGTCCGCCGCCAGATTCAGCGACGTAGCCGCGCTCATCGGAACCGTGTCATAAACGATAGGGTCGTCGAACTGCACGTCCTCAATGCCGTAATCCTTGGCGTTCTTCACCATGATGGTCATCGCCACGATAATCGGCACGTAGTTGGTCGTCTCGCGCGGCACGGCGTTGCGCCGCCGCAGTTCCCAGAAGTCCGCATACCCGGTGCGCTCCACGGCACGCGACACGCAGCCGGGACCGCAGTTGTAGGCGGCCATCGCCAGATACCAGTCGCCGAACTGATGGTACAGGTCGCGCAGATGCCGCGCCCCGGCGCGCGTTGCCTTCTCCGGATCCAGACGGTCATCCAGATAAGGAGTCTGGTTCAACCCATACTCGCGCCCTCGGTATGCCACGAACTGCCACATCCCAGCAGCCGACGCCCACGACAACGCCCGTGGCAAGAAGCCCGACTCGGCCTGCGCCAGATGAATCAGTTCTTGCGGTACGCCTTCTTCGCTTAGTACGCGCAGAATCATGTCGCGGTAACGGCCCGACCGCTTCAACCCCGCCACGATCGTCCGCTTGCCGCGGTCGCTGGTGAAGAAGTTTATGTACCGGATCACCTCGTCGTTCATCTCCAGCGGCAACTGCGACACCGTCGCCCGCAACTGCTCCCGCACCTTGTTCTTCAACGACGGATCGATCGGGAACGTCAGCTCCAGGATGTCCTGCAGCGGGCTCTTGTCATAGGCGACTCCCGCTTCCTCGCTGCCCGCTCCCAAGCCTTCGATATCGTAGCGGTGGATCCGGTCCACCATGTCTTCCAGCTTCTTTTCCATCCGCGCCCGGTCCGGAGCCGCGTCCGGCGAGGCCAGCAACAACTCGATGGCGGCGTCGAACTCGGTTCGCGCGGGAGTAAACTCACCCTGCAGGTACAGCCGTTTGCCGGCCTCGAACCGCTCTTCGGCCCGCCGGATCCGTCCGTCCAACTGTGGACGCGGCGGCACCCGCGGCTCCAGCGGTAGGAATTTCGGCAACTCCCGCGGTCCGGACGTATGCACCAATACCGGGGGATCCACGGCGGAATCCCTACTATTGCCGGCGCTGTTGGCGGCGATTTCCGCCGGTTGTGCCGTTGTTGTATTGGGAGAGGGCGGAAGGAAACTGCTTCGAAACGCGTCCTGGCGCAGCCCCTGGCTGCATCCGGACCACCCGAAACAGGACATAAGGAGAAGGGCTGCTGCCGTACGCGGTTCTAGATTCTTCATCATCCCTTGCGTGCTCTGAGTATTAACGTTTGCAATCCCTGCATTTACATCGCGGAATCTTCGACTCTACACCGTACGGGCGTCCGGGTCAACCCGCGGACGCCCGTCGGTTACAACTCCATTACTCCTCGTCTTCCTCGTGACCCACCTGCGCGGCTTTCGCCGCCGCTATGATCTTCTCGGCCTGCGGTGCGGGTACGTAGTCATAATGATCAAACTCCATTGTAAAACTCGCCCGTCCCTGGGTCATGGAGGTCAGTTCGTTCTGATACGTCAGCATTTCCGACATGGGAACCATCGCCCGGACAATCTGCGTTCCGCCCTTCGTATCCATCCCCGAGATGCGGCCGCGCCTGCCGTTCATATCTCCCATGAGGTCCCCGGCGTACTCCACCGGCGCCTGCACTTCCACCTTCATAATCGGCTCCAGCAGGGCCGGCTTCGCCACCGCCATCGCCGCTTTAAACGCTTTCCGCCCGGCTAGCTTGAACGCCATTTCCGAGCTGTCCACGTCGTGGTAGGACCCGTCGTACACCGTAACCTTGAAATCCACCACCGGGTACCCGGCCAGGTAGCCGCGTTCGGCCGCCTCTAGAATTCCCTTCTCCACCGCCGGCACGTACTGCCTTGGAATGGCGCCGCCGAAGATCGCATTCACAAAGGCGAACTTTTCGCCGCGAGGCAGCGGCTCCATCTTGATCTTGCAATCGCCAAACTGCCCGTGTCCGCCCGTCTGCTTCTTATGGCGCCCCTGGACATCGGCAAAGCCGCGAATGGTTTCCCTATAGGGAATCTTCGGAGCGGATAACGTCACGTCCACGCCGTAGCGCTTCTTCAGCTTATTCACCACGATCTCGACGTGCTGCTGGCCCATGCCCGCCACCAGGAAGTCCTTTGTCTGAGGATCGCGATAAAACCGTAGCGCGATGTCTTCTTCCAGCATGCGTGCGATCGCGTTGCCCATGCGGTCCTCATCCTGCCGTGTCTTGGCCGAAACCGCGAAGGCAATGGACGGTTCCGGCACGCTCACCGGGGTGTAAGCAATCTGATCGCCCTTCTCGGCCAGGGTGTCGCCCGTCAGTGCATCCCGCAACTTCGCCACCGCGCCCAGATCGCCCGCGTGCAGCTCCGTCACCGCATCCAGTGTCTTGCCTTTTAATACGCTCAGGTGCGCCAGACGCTCCTGGCTCCCCGACCGTACCGTCACCAGGTTGGCGTCGTTCTTCACCACGCCCGACATCACCTTGAAGTACGATACGCGGCCTGAAAACAAATCGGCCACCGTCTTGAACACGAACAGCGCCACATGCTCGGCGTCGGAGATGGCCCGTTCGATATCCTCGCCGCCGGCCCGGTGCGCCCGCACCTTGGCATGTTCAATCGGGGCGGGGAAGTAATCCCAGATGAAGTTCAGAATCTGGTCCGTGCCGATATTGCCCGACGCCGAGGCCAGCAGCACCGGCGACAAACGATGATCCACGATCGCCTGCCGCAGCCCGTGCGTCAGGTGCTCAATGCCGATCGTGCCGGTGTCGAAAAACTCCTGCATCAGTTCGTCGTTGCCTTCGGCCACCATCTCCACCAGTTCCTCGTGGCCCTTGGTGGCCGCTTCCTGCATATCGGCGGGAATGGGCATTTCCTTGCCTTTTCCGTCCCCACCGGCGGCATAGGTGTATGCCTTCATGTAGATCAGGTCCACCACGCCCGTGAAGTTCTTCTCGCTGCCGATGGGAATCTGCACCGCCACCGCCTGCCGCCCCAGCGTTTCCCGGATGCTCTCCATGGTGCGCGCGAAGTCGGCCCGTTCGCGATCCAGCTTGTTGATGACGATCGCCTTGGCATGCTCAAACTCCTCGGCGAATCCCCACACCTTCTCGGTCTGCACTTCCACGCCCGCCACGCCATCCACCAAAACCAGCGTCGCATCGGCGGCCACCATTGCCGCCTTCGCGTCGTGGATAAACATATTGAAGCCCGGCGTATCCAGAATATTGAACTTCCGCTTCTTCCACTCCAAGGCGGCGATCCCGGTCGAGATGGTCATCTTGCGGCCTATCTCCTCCTCGTCGAAGTCGGTCAGGGTGTTGCCCTCATCGACGCGAGTCAACCGGTTGGTCACCCCCGCCGCATACAACATCGCGGCGGCCAATGACGTCTTGCCGCTATGGCCATGTCCGGCCAAAGCCACGTTCCGGATTTCCGAACTCTCGTAGACCCTCATATGGTTATGATCTCCGCTCTACTTGGCGATAAAGATTAAGAAAGGTTAAAGGCTCCTAATCCAAACCGGGATAGTAACACAATGTAAATCGGATTGCCTTCTATTGGTCCAATGGAGGGCGGGTCCCCAGACCCGCAGGCGACCCCCAGGTCGCCCCAGCGCTGGACCAGGGAAATTCCTCCGCTCTCCGACACAACCCCGCCCGAACCGGATTCTCCTCGATGTACCGCCGCATCCGCTCAAAATCCGCCCCATCGCGAGCGATGCGATCAAATGACTCCTCCTGCCAGAAGGCTTGTCCCGCCAACCCGAGGATCGCATTGGCGCGGCGCGCCGTGATCCCCTTCAACGACTTGGTTATCGTTGGCAGCGGTACCAAAGGCGTAATGAGCAGATGCACGTGGTTAGGCATGATCACGAACGCGTGAAGCACGTAATGCCGCAGCTCCGACTCCGCATACCGGATTGCATCCGCCACCAATTGCGCGATCTTAGTTTGTCGGAGATACAGCGGCCCCGTAATTCCAGCATCCAAAATTCGATCCATGGCGAGGAAGGCTTCACCACTGGTAAGCGTCTCCGCGCCAAAGTACCTACCCGGTGGCAGACTCCCGTGCAAGCGCCACGTCAAAAACACCACGCGCCCCGTCTCAAACGTATGGGGCAGCCGGCGACGATAGAACGTCATAAATACAGGAGTGCCCCAACATCGCCGATACTCTCCACCGAAAGCCGGTCTGGGGACCGGCCGCGGGTCTGGGGACCCGCCCTCCACTACAGCCGTCGGGCGGAAGCTAAATAGATCGCGTTCAAAATCAACTTGAACGTCCCCCAGCTCTGTCCCCGGAACTGCGGCCGGAACCCAAACAACACCACCTGTCCCTGTCCATGCCGCGCCTGCACCAAAGCCGCCTTCCCCAACACCGCCCGCTCTCCCGACACCCAACCGCTCGCCAGCAATTCCTTCCCCGCATACCGCACCACCGGCTTAACCTCCCGCTCGCCTTTATTAAACTCCGGCAGCAGACTCACATCCCAGGCCTGCCCGCCCGACGTGAACAGATACCCCTCCTTTTCCATCCCAAACGCCAGTGGGTGCGACGTATCCACCGTCATCCGCAGTAGCGATCCCGGCGAGTAAAACCCACCGCCCGCCCCGTCGTCCGTCTCCCCCTCAGCCCGCGCCCGTAGCCGCGACGTCAACGGCAGCGGGAAAAACTGTACCGGCAACTCCGTCGCCGCATCGAACGCCAGCAGCGTCCCGCCGCTCCTCACAAAATCATCCAACGCCGCCAACCCCGCCAGCGTGATCCCACCGGCGTACTCCGGCCGCTGCTGCACCGCCGCCTCGCCCGGATTCCGCCCTCTTCCGGCCTCGCCCAACCGCGCCCCATGCAGAATCGAGTTCGCCGCCTGCGACGCCAGAATAATCGTGTCAAACCGCGCCCGCAGACCGCCCTTGCGGATCTCCTCATTCTTCACCAGCGTATGCGGCACGCGGAAATAATCCAGCATCCACTGCGTCCAACCCGTATCCATATTCGCCGTATAAGGCTCGTACAATCCCACCCGCGGCATCCGCAACTCCCACGCAGCCTTCTCAAACTCCCCCGCCGGCGCCTTGCCCTCCGCCAGCACGGTCCCATCCGGCGCCCATCGCACCTTCTTTCCCGCCTGTAGCAAATCCACCGTCGCCAGATACGACGACGTGTCCCGCCGGTCCAAACTGGGCTCCGGCAGCCGCAAATCCGGGTCATTGTTCAAAGGCGCCTCGAACGGCTCATCCACCCGATCCACCGTAACGCCCATCATCATCCGCATCGTCCAGCCCGCCACGTCATATGGCCGCTTGGTCGGCCCCGTCTGCCCGCTGCGGATCTCCGGATACTTCTGCGGCTCCATCAGGTCCACCAGATATGGCCGGAACGGCTGCCCCGCCGGCATCACATAGGTGCCCGCCCCATACGCCTTCCCACCCGCCGTAAACCCGCTCCGCGCCTGCTGCACCACCACACCGGCCATCTGCAATCGCCGCAGCATCTCCCGCATCGCATGCCGGTCCGGCTGCTCCGGCACCACGTATGCATACGGCGTCCCTTTCTTCCCCATCGCGATATTCGCCGCCGCCAGATCCCAGGCCTTAAAAAGGAAATCCCCCGGCTGCGTCGCCGCCAGATTCAAGATCGCGAAGTCCGCCGTCAGCATATACTCCACCGCGTCGGCCAACCGCCACGTTCCCCCTGCCCATGGCCTCTGAAAGAAGATCGAGGGCTCGCGAGCCGGTATCCCATTCCCAAACCGCTCCGGAATATCCTGGGCCTTGTACGTCCGCGGCGAGGCGCCCGCCCCCGCCGTCTCCGTCAAAATCCCATGCATATTGTGGAACGCCGGCACCGACCGTAACCCGCCATTCCACCACCCGTCAAAACCCCAATACGACAGCACACCCGGCTTGTTCTCCCGCGCGAACCGCTCCTTCATCGCCGCCCCAATCAGGTGGATCCCTTCCATCACCGGAGCCGGAATATGCGGATTCAAAGGCTCCGCGTACGGCGGCACGAAGATCCGCGCCGGAAACGGCGGCTGCTGGTGCTGGTTGTACACAATCTGCGGAAACCACTCCTGGAATAGCAGCTTGGTCACCGCCCGCGTCTCGTCCAGGTTCAGCATGTACCAGTCGCGATTGTTATCGTGCCCGGCATACTTCTGATACAGGTGCGGCAGCGCCGCGTGCTCATAGGGCGTGCCCACGTTCTTCGTGTACCAGTGCGCCACCCAGTCCAGCCCGTCCGGATTAATCACCGGAATCTGCATCAGAATTACGTTGCGCCGGATCCGCCGCGTCTCTTCGCTTTCGTCCGTCACCATGCGATAAGCCAGATGCGGCGCATGCTGCACGGGTGCCACCTCGCTGGCATGCAGTCCGCTGTCGATCCAGACGATCGCCTTGCCTTCGGAAGCCAGCCGCATCGCTTCTTCCTTCGACCCCTGGCCCAAGGCCAGCCGCCGGCTGATCTCCCGGTAGCGGTCCAGCTTCTCCAAGTTCTCCCGATCCGAAATGAACGCCACGTACATCGGTTTGCCGTGGGCGGACTTGCCGAATTCCACAAGTTTCAGCCGGTCGCTCGCTTGGTCCAGCTTCTGGAAGTACGAAATGACTTGCTGGTAATCGGCCAGTTTGTAATCGTCACCCGGCGTGAAGCCAAAGTGATCTTTCGGCAACGGAGCCTTGAGGGAAGGTTGCGCAAGCAGGCACGCGCTGGCAAGCAGCGTCAATAAGGTCAGGCGGCGCATAGCAGTCGATCATAGCAGGACGGCCCAGAACCAGCCCGCCCTCCCGTACCAGACCCGCCCCCGCCCGAGGTTCTAGTGCAATCCCGCGCGCTTCGGCTACTCATTCGGTACCTCGTTCCCATAGGCCGACCGCGTCTTCAAAACGTAACTTGGATCAGCCGCAACGCCACACAGACCTAATCCGGCGTCGCCGATTCAGGAGGAAGCAGCCACATGCAGATTCGCACCACGCTCACCGCCGGAGTATTCGCCCTCGCGCTTTCCGGTTCCCTATTCGCCACCCCCATCGCCCCGGGCGGTAACATCCCCGCCGGTGGCGTCGCGTCCGTCGCCAACCTCTTTGCCGGAGACCTGCTGCTCGCCAGCACCAGCGGTATGTTCAACTCCGCCGTTGCCGGCGACTTCACCGGCTACTACACCGCCTCGGTCTACCGCAGCTCCGGCGGCACCCTTGACTTCGTGTACAGCTTCAACAGCAACGCCAACAGCAGACACTCGGTCCAGAGCGTCACGATGAGTAACTTCGCCGGCTTCCTCACCGACCTCTACTTCATCGCTACCGCCGGCGGCGTCGATCCGGCCAGCCTCAGCGGCAACGCCGCCACCCGCAGTTCCGACGGCCAGAACGTCAAGTTCCTCTACAACACCACCGGGGTCGCCGCCGGCCAGACCGCCGATACCCTCATCATCCGCACCAACGCCACCCTCTACACCGCCGGTACGTTCACCTTCCAGAACGGCTCCACCTCCACCGTCAGTGCCTACGCCCCGACCAATATTCCCGAACCGGCCACCTACGCCTTGATCGGCGGCAGCCTCGCCGCCCTCGGCCTCATCCGCCGCCGCCGCAACAACTAAATGGACGCTTGCCCTGGGCCACCCTCGATAGAGT
The DNA here is from genome assembly GCA_964385495.1 of uncultured Candidatus Solibacter sp. Taxonomy (GTDB): domain Bacteria; phylum Acidobacteriota; class Terriglobia; order Bryobacterales; family Bryobacteraceae; genus CADEFT01. Next base: position 2,415 of record CAYLPH010000010.1, on the reverse strand, counting down.
GGGCCACCGCTCCGGGGTGGCTCATGGATAAGTGCTTTGTTTGGTTGGTGCTGGAGGTGGGGGTCGGACGACGTACCCTGCCGTGGTATCAGCAACTTGCAGATTCCACGTTCCAAAGAACGCCAAGAACGCAATGGTTCCCAGGGCACATTGCCCGATATTGCCCGACGGAAATTCAGCTAGCGTGTGGCAAACACCAACTCGTGTTCAAGGAACTTGCGGATGCACGGATCGCGAATCTCATCCATGGTTTTCTTTGTGTTGACCGTTCTGAGCCACTTGAGATTTTCCGCCGCCTTTTCTTTCGCCCGCAGTAAGGCATAGACAAAGGGTAGTTGTTTCGCGGGGATAGTCCTGGCCCCGTGCCGTTTCGTGAGGCACGTTGCGAAGCACTGTGCATGCTTCGACAGACGACCGTCCTTGGCGTCCTGACAAATCCGCATGAGGAGGGCGATATCGGGCGTATGCAGATGTCGCGCTGCTCTGCTCAGCGTTTCATCGAGTTCTTCTCGGCAAAAATACACGTACAGGTAGTGCAATCGGAGCTGATCATCCTGCAGGTGATCGAGGGTGAGGAACGACCGCACCCGCTCCCGGTGCTCCCGCCCGCCATGCTTGTTCAAGCACAGCAGTAGCAAGCCACGGGCGTAGCCGCTCCCCATCCGGATGTCTTCTGCCATGATCTCGCCGATCGCGACGTTCACAAGGCGATCCGTGCCCGACGTGATCCGTGCGTCGCCGAGGAATCTGGCGACTTCGATCTGGGTTTCTACCGATGTCCTGCGATCACCGTACAGATCCAGGAGTGCATCGAGCTCGCTCGCTTCCAGGTCAAAGTTCAGCAAGTACGCGAAGGCCACGCGCTGCACGCGTGGATGCGCTTCGATGTCGCCAATTACGTGGCTTCGGAGGTCAGATGATTTGAGCGTCCGCGCAAGGGAGTACAGACGGGTCGTGACCTTATCCCAGTTCGGTGTTTTTTCTCGATCCTTTTCGTACCACTCCTTGACCAGCGCTGCGAGCGCTCCCTCGTCTTTTTTCTCTCGTGCGTCATTGATCCTGCGGTTGAAGTCCGGATGCCTCGCGTCGCCATACTCTTTCGCTGTGGTGATGGTGGTTTTCGAAGCGTTCGGCGACAGCCCCATCTCCCGCAGTGCGAGATGATGGCGACGCTTGATCTCGTGCGCTGCCGTTTCGTCGGGAACGAAGATCACGGTGTCATCGACCCACCGAAGGTAATGAACCGAAGGTTCATTCACGAAGTGCTCATCAACGCCCTTGATGTAATTGTGTGCGATGAGGCGGCTGACATCATTCGGTTCGATGGGGAGACCAGGTACAGCGCAGTACCTCACGCGCGGAGCCCAGCTCTCTACGCAATAGAACAAGAGCTCGAGCAGCGTTTGATGGGCTTGCGTGCGTTGCGCCAGCGCGTGCTTGGCCCGCTCACGGTCAACGCTGGGAAAGAACTGCGTGACGTCGGTGTCGAAAACATAGGTGTACCCGCTCGCCTCCAGCGCAACAGAAATTGAGGCGCTGAAATCAAGCCATACTTGGAACCAATTCTCATAATCGCCCCGCGCACGGTCAACGTTCGCATGAGAACGTCCGAAGAACGCCCTGTTGTTATCCGTCTTTGTGATGGAGTGCTCTAAGGCGTCGATGATGCGCCTACCGACGATCGTGTCAATCAGTGAGGGGAACGAAAGCTCGCGATATGTGCCGCTACGCTTCGCGACGAGAAGCACGTACGCGGCGGAGGGTGTCCAGGTCCCTGCAGGTACGGAGGCAGCCAAGCTGCGGGCGAGCGCCTCCTCATACTCCAGCAATACAATCTGCCGCAGTGGATGGGCAACCTCATTCTCACCTTCCTGCCACGCGCGCATCCTCTTTATTGTTCTGCGCAGATTGTCAAGGGTGAAAAGGTCAGCAAGTATGGTTGGCGCAGACACGTCAAACAATTGCTGTTCGGTGCTCAAGATCTCTCCTGCTTGCAGCCATGCATACGCAGGCTGCCGTGGTAGTTAATTCGGCTCTTGGGGCTGCTCCCATTCTAACCTTCCGTTCCGCGTCCGCTCACGCGGGATAAATCGGTGCGGAGGCGAGGGTCATCGGTGAATCCCCCAGAGGTCCGCTCTGAGCTTCTTCTCCTTCTCGTCGTACTTCTTATCGACGGCGCATATTCCTGGGAAGCCGTCTCTTGTCAGCGCTGCGTTGTAGTCGCGGAGCTTGCTTACTTGATACTTGAAGTACGCGTACTTCTCGTGCGCCTTCGTATAGCCTTTGAGATCCTTCTCCATCCCAGCGACAACCCGTTTGGTCTGCATGATTGCGCGCCGGAGCAGCAGCTTCTCCGACACATTGGTAAGCATCACATAAACCCCTCTGGCCAACCTGCAGGCGCCGGCCGCATAG
>CAYLPH010000009.1:44819-165974 GCA_964385495.1 uncultured Candidatus Solibacter sp. | reverse complement strand
CAGCGCCCTCGAATCAGGTCCTTATTGGAACGGCACTCTTCCTAACGATGATCGTGATGAAGCCAATCGCGGGGGAAGTGTATGAGCGGAGTTGGGTGCCCTTCGAGAAGGGAGAGCTGAGCTGGCAAGTCGCCGCTGGTGAGGCGGCAGAGCCGCTCAAGCGGTTCTGGATTCCGTATTGCCGTGAGAAAGATCTGCAGTTGATGATCGAGCTTACGAAAACACAGCCTCCGGCGCGCGCGGAACTGCTGAGTCCCACCGTCGTCGCGCCAGCTTACGTGATCAGCGAGCTTCGGGCAGGCTTTCAGATGGGCGCGGTGCTGTTTCTTCCTTTCCTGATCATCGACCTCGTCGTGGCGAGCGTCACGCTGACGATCGGCATGGTGCAGTTGCCGCCGGTGATGATCTCGGCTCCCTTCAAGATCCTGCTGTTCGTGTTAGCGGACGGCTGGAATCTCGTTATCGGTTCGCTGGTGAGAAGCTTTCAGATCGGCGGGGGAGGCTAGGATGCAGGCACAGCAGGCGGTGGAAATAATGCGCCAGGCACTATGGATGGCCTTTTGGGTGAGTCTTCCCTTGCTGGCGATAGGATTCCTCGCGAGTGTAGTGATCAGCCTGGTTCAGATCGTTACGTCGATCCAGGACGCCTCCTTTGGTGCGGTACCGCGCCTGGTTGCCTTTCTTGCCGGGATGCTGATCTTCCTGCCATGGATGACCACGCGTTTGGTGAGCTATACCATCCGCCTATTGGGAGAACTTGGGTCGTATGCCCGCTGACTTCAGGGATCTTGTTCTGACTTTCGCTACCTGTCTGGCGAGAGTTTCGGGGGTGGTCGCCCTGGCGCCGCTGCCGGGTTGGAAGGCCAGTCCACGGGAACTGCGTGCTTTTCTAGCCTTCGCGTTCACCATCATGCTGCTGCCGGTGTCGCCAGCGCAGACTTTCCAGCAATCGCCCAGTGCGCTGCAATGGGCGGGCTGTCTCATGACGGAGGCCGTGGTTGGGTTACTGCTTGGCTGTACCGTGTCCTTTTTCCTTGAATCCTTCGGCTTGGCGGCACAGCTATTCGGGCTCCAGGCCGGCTTCTCTTATGCCTCCACGATCGACCCGAACAGCGAAGCGGACTCCGGGGTATTGCAGGTGGCCCTGCAACTCCTGGGAGGGATGGTGTTCCTTAGTCTTGGATTTGACCGGACCGTCCTGCGCTCTTTGGCGTTGAGCTTCGAGGCCATTCCACCAGGCACCGCCATCGGCGATCACTTCCAGATCAACAGGCTGATGGTGCTGGGAACCGAGATGTGGCGCGTGGCATTCCGGCTGGCCTTACCGATCGCCGTTCTCCTGCTTCTGCTGGATCTCACGTTGGCAATGCTGAACCGGCTGCAGGGACACCTGCAGTTACTCAGCCTGGCGTTCCCCGTGAAGTTGCTGGCTACCCTTGTCATCCTCGCCGCACTGCTCGCCTACGTGCCCGAACTGGCCAGACAGGAAGCGAGAGTCTTCTTCCACGAGGTATTGCCGTGAGACGGGCCGGCAGTCAGGGGACCATCCATGCCGGATAAGGCGAACCGCACCGAACAGCCGACGCCCCGGCGACTAGAGAAGGCACGCAAAGAGGGGAACGTCGCAGTTAGCAGGGAGTTCATTTCCGGCGTCACCTTACTATGCTTTGTCTGGATGCTGGATACCTACGCCGGTGAGTCCGTGCAAGCGGGAAAGCAGTTCCTCCGGGAGTTGTTTCTCCTGTCGAGTCATAATCTGAGCGTCACTGGAATCCACTCACTCGCGCTGCAGGTGGTCTTTCGCTATCTGCAGGGGCCGCTGCTTCTCGGCTTTGCGCTTTTTGCTTTCACGCTCCTGCTGCAGCTTGCGAGCACGCAACTGGCGGTACGGTGGAACGCGCTCACGCCGGACTTCTCCCGGCTAAATTCGTTTCAAAGGATCAGGCAACTGCCGGGACAGAACGGGCGTGCCTTTCTGCTGGCGGTTCTCCTTCTCCTCGGAAGCGGGTACATCATCTGGCGTTCTGCCGGGGAGTGTGTTTCACAGGCTGTGCGGATGGCTCGCATGCCGGTGCACGCGGAGGCGGTCAGCGCGGGCGAGATGGTGATGCGGCTACTGTGGAGCGGAGCCATCCTGCTGTTCCTTTTCGGATGTGTCGATCTCTTCCGGCAACGCCGCAAATGGTGGAGTCAGATGCGGATGTCGAAGCAGGAGGTCAAAGAGGAGCACAAGGAGATGGAAGGCAATCCTCTGATCCGGATGCGCATCCGGAGACTCCAGCGCGAGGCCTCGCGGCATCGCATGATGCAGGACGTTCCGAAGGCGACGGCGGTGGTTGTGAATCCCACGCACTATGCGGTTGCGCTTCGGTATCACCTGTCGACGCCCGGCGCACCGAAAGTCGTAGCAAAGGGGCAAAACTGGCAGGCGCTGCGCATTAGGGAGATCGCCGTTCGTCATGAAATCCCGATCATTGAGAATCCTCCGCTGGCTCGCGCACTGTATGCGTCGGCCGAGGTAGGCCAGGAGATCCCTCCCGATCTCTATCAGGCGGTGGCGGAGGTACTCGCTTACATTTACCGCCTGCTGGACGGCCGTTTGCCCGGTAGGGAGAGCGTGTCATGATACCCGGTGCCACTCCCGTCTCCGCGACGGCGCCAACGGCGGCGACCCGCGAGTTGCAAAGCCCGGGTGGCACTCACGCCAAGAAGACACCAGGTGCCAGGAAGGGCGCCGGGAGCGCCATCCTGCTGGTGCTGGAGCCGTTTCGCCAAATGACGGTTCCGATCGCCGTGCTGGGCATCCTACTGGCGATGATCACGCCGCTTCCACCGTTTCTCCTCGATCTGCTGATCAGTTGCAACCTCACGCTATCGGTGGTGATTCTGCTGGTCGCGATGCACATCATAAGGCCTGTGTCGTTCAGTGTTTTCCCGACCGCCTTACTCCTAATGACGCTTTTCCGGCTGGCGCTCAATGTGTCGAGTTCCAGATTGATCCTTCTGCAAGGAAACGTGGGCACCTCCGCCGCGGGGGAGGTGATTGAAGCATTCGGGCAGTTCGTGGTTGGTGGGAACTACATCATCGGAACGGTGATCTTCCTGGTTCTGATCGCCATCCAGTACGTCGTAATCAATCACGGCGCGGTGCGCATTTCCGAGGTCACGGCAAGATTCACGCTCGACGCCCTGCCCGGCAAGCAGATGTCGATCGACAGCGATCTGAATGCGGGGTTGATTGATGAGACGGAAGCGCGGATCCGGAGGAAGCAATTGTCGGCGGAAGCGGAGTTCTACGGCGCCATGGATGGCGCCTCGCGGTTCACTCAGAGGGATGCGGTAGCCAGCATTCTGATTACCGCGATCAACATCATCGCAGGATTTCTGATCGGAATTCTACAGCATGGAATGGACTTCCGGCGCGCGCTGGAAACCTACACGGTACTGACGATCGGGGACGGCCTGGTCACGGTGATTCCCGCCCTCATGATCTCTATCTCCGGAGGCCTGATTGTAACCCGCGCGAGTTCCGATGCGGGGCTTGAGGCCGACGTCAGAACGCAGTTGTTCAGCAACTCGCAGCCGCTGCTGCTCTCTTCGGGTGTTTTGCTGGCTATGGCGGCATTCCCCGGTCTGCCGAAGATCCCGTTTCTCTGTATCGGCGGGGCGATGGGATATTTTGCGTGGCGCATGCGAATGAGAGAGAGAGGTATGCCAGAGCAGGGCGCCGCTGCGAGTGCCGCCGTTCCGGCAGCCGAGAACGTGGAGAATCTGTTGCGTGTCGACCCGCTGTCGGTGGAGGTAGGGCTGGGACTGATCCGACTCGTGGAAGGCGGACATAACTCGCCATTGCTACGCCGGATCGCCTCGATCCGGCGACAGATTGCCGGAGAGTTGGGATATGTGCTGCCGAGCGTTCGGGTTACCGACAATCTTTCGTTGCGAGCCGCGGAGTACCTCATCCTGCTCAAGGGTGTGGAGATCGCCCGCTTCGATTTGCCTCCAGGGCATGACCTCGCTATTCCAGGACCTAACCCTACCCGAAGACCCGCGGGTATTCCGACGAAGGAGCCTGCGTTTGGCATTAACTCGATATGGGTCGCTTCGGCATCGGCGGAGGCAGCGCGGCTAGCCGGCTATACCGTTGTGGATGGCGTGAGCGTATTAGGAACACACCTTTCCGAAATGGTACGGCGGCACGCCCATGAGTTGTTTTCGCGGCAGGACGCTAAACGCTTGCTGGATCGAGTAGTTGAAGAGAATTCGAAGGTGGTGGAGGATCTGGTTCCGAAACTGCTTTCCTTGGCAGCGGTGCAGAAAGTGCTTCAGAACCTGTTGCGAGAGCGAGTGAGTATCCGGGACGCTTCCTCTATTCTCGAAGCTCTCGGCGAGGCGGCGGCGATGACGAAGAACACGGTGATTCTGACGGAGTTCGTGCGCCAGGCAATTCGCCGCACGGTGGTGAAGCCTTATCTCAATCACAATCAGGAACTGCCGGCGTTCTTGACCGATGCCAGTCTGGAGAGGCTGATCGAAGGAGCCGTCGAGCATGGCGAAGGAGGTTCGCATCTGAATCTCGCGCCGCCGCGCGTGCGCGATATCGTCGAGAAGTTCAGCAGGGGAGTGGGGACGGCGGAACCATCGGCGGCGATTCTAACCAGTTCCGGGTGCCGCTACTTCCTGCGGCAGTTGCTGGAACCCGTGATGCCAGGTTCCGTCGTGCTGAGTCACAACGAGATCCCCACGGGAGTCCGCGTGGTCTCGCTTGGAGTATTGGGCCAGTGAGAACGTTATGCTTTTGAGATCCTACTATGCGGCGAGTGTAGAGACAGCGATTTCGCAAGCTCGCCGGGAGCTTGGCGAGGACGCCATGCTGGTGGATTCGCGGCCCGCCGGGCTACAAGCACGGCATTTGGGCGCGTATGAAGTGGTCTTCGCGATCGAGCCGCCGGCTCAGCCGCGGGAATCCAAACCGGCCGCGTCTGGCGTGGAACGGAGGGGCAGCGAGCCGGTATGGGAGCACAGCGTGGAGCAGTTGCGGCGCGAACTGCGGCAGGTACGCGACGAGGTGTCCCGCACCGGCTCCTTCTCGAGTTCAACGGGCCTCTTCGCCGATCCCTTGCTGGCGATAGTGCATTCCGAACTGCTCGCGCGCGACTTCTCGCCGGAGTTTGCTCGGGATCTGGCAGCGAGCGTGGACGCATCCGGCGGGCGGACGCTCGGAAAGCAAGACCGGCTCAACTACCTACGCGATGCAATCGGCGCCGAACTGAGAGTGCGGATTCCGGTAAACGGTGGGGAACCCGCAACAGGGAATGACGCGCCTGGGACGCAACGGGCCAGAGTCATGGCCGTGTTCGGCCCACCCGGTTCGGGTAAGACGACGTCGTTGGTCAAACTCGCCATCCGGTTTGGGGTCGGCAGACGGAGGGCGGTACGTGTCGTCTCGCTGGACAACTTGCGAATTGGAGCCGCCGAGCAGTTGCGGAGTTATTGCTCCATTCTAGGAGCCTCGTTCCAACAGTTGGATACACCGTCCCAGATTGGTACGGTCCTAGGGGAGGCGCGGGGCAGGCCGCTGGTTCTGATCGACACGCCAGGCATGGGACCGGGGGAAATAGACCTGATCGCAGAGTTGGGCCGATGCCTAGTGGGGCAGGTGGAAGTGGAACGGAACCTGGTGTTGCCGGCGGTTGCGAAAGCGTCCGATCTCCGTCTCATGGCGGACCGGTTTGCCTGCTGCGCGCCGCACTACCTTACGATCACGCACCTGGATGAAGCCGGCTGCACGGGGGGGATTGTGAGCGTCGCGGTGGCGGCAAAGCTCCCGATTGCTTATCTCTGCAACGGGCAGCAGATCCCGGACGACCTGGACACGGCGACCGCGGACAAGGTCGCGGAACTGGCTTGGGACCGGTGTGAAGCCGGTCGAGGGAAAGATTCGGGAAGGCAAGCCGGCAGCGCCGCTGCGGGCTTGGGTTAGGAGTAAAGAGCGATGGAAGGCAGAAGAGAGGCGGCCGAAGGTCATGCACCCGTACCGCGCTAGCCCGAAACTACAGAGTGAGGACAGAGAGAACCTCATCCTGGAGCACTTGCCCCAAGTGCGGCTGATTGCGAGGAGGATTCACGACCGGCTTCCGGAGAGTGTAAGCCTCGAAGACCTGGTTTCAACCGGCATCGTTGGGCTGATCGCCGCAATCGACCACTTCGATCCGGGCCACAACGTCAAGCTGAAGACCTATGCGGAATACAAGATTCGCGGAGCGATATTGGACAGCCTGCGTGGGCTGGACTGGGCGCCGCGGCAGCAGCGAAAGCGGGCCAAGCAGATCGAGGCGGCGATTGCCGCCCTGGAACAGCGCCTGCACGGGGCGCCGACCGAAGACCAGATTGCGAGGGAACTGAAGATCAGCATAGAGGAGTACCACGAGTGGCTGGTGGATGTGAGAGGTGTTAATCTCGGCAGCCTCGAATCCGCCTCCCCGGAAGAAGAGGGGCGGGATGTTCTGAAATACGTCTCGGACGACGAGGCGCAATGGCCGTCGCGGCTTCTGGAAAGAAGCGAACTGGAGCGGCTGCTAGCGGAGGCGGTAGAACGGATGCCGCCGGTGGAGCGCACCGTTTTGAGCTTGTACTACCAGGAGGAGATGACACTTCGGGAGATCGCCAAGATTGTAGAGCTGCATGAGTCGAGGGTGTCGCAGCTCAAATCGCAGGCCGTGCTGCGGCTCCGGTCTTACATAGAGAAACGCTGGCCGACAACCCGCGGAATCTGAACCATTGCCGGGGATGGCCCACGGAGAGGAAGCGAGACGGAAACATATGCCTATCGATGGTGGTCAGCCCGTTGCGGAGGGGTCCAAGTGGTTCTTGGAAAACTTCGTTACCGCGCTCAGTCAGTCCATCGAAGCGATGACCAGCGAACGGGCGGAGATCCGCTGGCTGGCGGTTCCCTCGAGTGAAGCCGAGCCTGGCTGGATGTGGTGGCAACAGCCCATCACCGCCGGTTCGTCGACAACACTTTGGGTCGGTGCTCCGGAGGCGGGTTGGAACGCGATTGGCCAGCAGGCGCTGGCGGCGGCCGGTATTCCCGATGCCACCACCGAGGATTGCGCCGCCACCTGGAAAGAGATCCTCGGACAGGCACTATCGTCGACGGCGCAGGCGCTGGGGCGCCGGCTGAAAAAGGAAGTAAACTGCCAGTCGGGACAGGAAATTGCGACCGCTCCGGCGCTGCCAGTGCGGTATGGAGTCAGCATCGGCATAGGCGGCGAAACGGTCGAGGCGCAGTTCGGATGGAATGATGAGGTCGGGAAGTTACTCGACCCTCCGAAGGCGGAGCCGGAGCGGCCTTCGTCAGCGGCGCCGGCGGCCACTGCCTCGAGCGCGAGCGCGGTACCGGCGAAATCGCGGCCGCCCGTAGTGGAGAACTCACGGACCCTGGACCTTCTGCTCGAAGTGGAGTTGCCGGTCAGCGTTTCGTTTGGACGGGCGCAACTCCCGCTGAAGGAGGTCTTGAAACTGAATTCCGGGTCGATCGTGGAGCTGAACCGGTCGATTTCGGAGCCTGTCGATCTGATCGTGAACAACTGCGTTATCGCACGCGGCGAAGTGGTGGTTGTGGAAGGGAATTATGGGGTTCGCATTAAGCAGATTATCAGCCGGGAGGAGCGGCTGCGAACGCTCTACTAACGCCATGGACACACTGTTGCAAGCCGTTCTGTTGGTGGTACTCGCCTTAGCCGGTTCCGCGATAGGCTTCGCGCTCTATATCCGCAAGCTACTGGAAGGGACGCAGCGCCGGGCAAACCGGCGCCAGCAGCAACTGGAAGCGGAATTGGGCAAGCTGCGGGGGTGCATCGACGACATGCGGCAGCGGCTTTCCGACTGTGAACAACACACGCAGCAGTTGGTTCCCCCCCAAGCGCCGGCGTCCGGATTCAATCTCAACCGGAGGACGCAGGCGATCCGCTTTCTGCAACGGGGCGATCCTCCGGAGCAGATCGCGCGGGTGCTGTCCGTGCCTACACAGGAGGTACAACTGCTTCATAAAGTCCAACAGATTCTGCTGGGTTCGGAGGCGACACCGCGCGCGGAGCGGCCGCCGGGCGACCCGCCGGCTACTGTTCGAGAACCCGCACGGCGCGCGCCTTCGGGCGGCCCGATTCCGTTTCAGCCTCCAGTTGTACGCTGACGGCCATGGGCTTGCGCTCGCGAACAAGAGACAGGCTGGCCGAGCGGCCCTCGGCCGCCCGCAGTTGCCGAACCAGTTCCGCAGGAGTAGATACTTTGCTCTCACCGACCTTCGTGATCACATCGCCGGCCTTGATGCCCGCCTTCCCGGCGGACGATGCAGGAACAACCGACCGGACCAGCACGCCTTCCCGGACGCCGAAGTACTCGGCAAGTTGGGATTCGAGGCGTTCGGCCTCAATCCCCAAAGCAGAGGTGCTCCCATGCGCGGTGCCGCGTCGCAAATCGCCGATGTGGATTTCGGGCGGCATGACAGAAATCGTGGGAATCGCGACTTGGACGTCTCCAACCTCGATCATCCGCACCCGCCGGCTCTCGAGCGCGGCGACGACGGGAACCGCCTTCCCTGCACGGAAGACCTGCAGTTTCACCTCGCGGCCAGAGGGGGTTTCGCGAACCAGCCGTACGAACTGTTCGACGCCCTCGACGCGCTGGCCCTGGTACTCGAGAACGATGTCCTGCGGCTTGAGACCGGCCCGTGCGGCGGGACTGTCGTCATCGACACGGGTGATCTCAACGCCATGCTCATCGATCAGCTTCAGCGCTTTGGCCCGTTCCGCGGTGACCTCGACAACGCCGACGCCGAGGAACCCGCGGTTTCCGCCGGCCATGAAGACGGGGCCACGCCTGGATCCCTCCTCCACCTTCTGGGCTGCCAGAGGAATCAAGGACAAACTCGTTACCAAGAGTGCTGGGAACCAGATCTTTTGCAATCGCATCGCGCTACTCCGTTTTCCGCCTCTTCAAATAGATCACGCCACCGGTGGTGGAAACGACCAGGCGAGGGCCGCCGCCATTCAGGCGGGCCGCCAGATGATCCGGCGGATGGAAGAGCCACAGCCAGTTCGGCGCAAGCAGTTGCGGAAAGTCGGTGACGATACCGCCCACCGCGCCGGCGCCTCGCGACTGTGCTTGCACCGTCGCTCGCAGATTAGACGGCAGAACCACGGTAATGTCACCATCGCCGTTCAGCAGCCGGGAATCCTCCAGCGAGCCCTCCAATTGGGCGAGGATCTGGCCGCGGCCGGTGACGGCGTGCAAGGCGCCGCGGACGGTGTCGAGGCGAATGGTTCCGGCCTGCACGCGGCAATCGGCGCCGGAGGCGTTGCCGATGTGGATCCCTCCCTGGCCTACCTTGGCGACAACCCGGCCGGCGGACTGGTTGACTTCGACCAAACCACCGCGGGCGGTTGCCTCGACGGTGGAGAGCGCCCGCCAGATTTGGATATTGCCTCCCTGGGTCTCGGCGCGGAGGGGCCCGCCGGCTTCCTGCACGGTGACCTCGCCGCCCTCGGTGTGCAGCGTGGAGGACGACCGGGCGCGGCGCAGCGTGATGGCGCCTCCGCCGGTACGGCAGGCGACCGGGCCATCGACAACCCCGATATGAACGGGGCCGCCGCCGGTTTCGGCCGCAACACTGCCGCCGATCCGATCCAACCCGATAGTGCCGGCTCCGGCCCGTATCCGCACATTCCCAGAGAGATCCGTGACGGTTATGGCGCCATCGCCCACACGCAACTCAAGAGCGGGAACGCTAGCGGGCACCGTCAGTTCCACGGCCGCATCCACGGCGCGGCCCGGCAGCCAGGCATGCATAGCGCCACCCGACTGGGCGGTAAGGAATCCGAACGGTGCGCGGGGAACGGAATCCTGTCTAAGCCGGGTGCGAATGCGATAGGAGACCCGCTGCCCGGCGCCCCCGCGGATAGTGACCTGACCCGGAACGGTCAACCGCAGTGGCATGCCGGCGGGCAGGGCGAAGGCACCGGTATCTTCGCGAACGAGATGGCTGCCCTGCTTCAGAACTCGATAGGCGGGCTGCCCGGACAGCAGGGCGGCGGCCAACACAAACAACAGCATGGAAACCGGCTAGAACGTCTCGATGGAGGCGTTGACCTCTCGCAACGCCTTCAAGCTCTTTTGGCGGATGTACGGATTGCGTTCGCGGATAATCAGTTCCTGCAAAGCGCCAATCGTTTCGGTGTCCATGTCCCCAGTCAGCAGATCCACGCTCATGGTCCGCACGCCGGGATTCTCATCGGACAACAGCACTTCCGTAAGCGCCCGCCGCGTTTCCGGATGGGCGGCAAAGGGCGTCAGTGCTTCGAGCGCCTTCAAACGCACGCCAGGGTTTGGATCACGCCGCAGGGCTTGCAGCAAAGTCTGCCGCACATCGGCTTGCTCGCCTTGCGCTTTCAGAAACTCCAGGGTGCGCGCACGCAAAGCCGGATCGGTGGGATCGGAGGCAGCGGCGAGCAGCATGGCGCGAATCCGCTGATCGTCCAAATCGCCGCGAACGGTCTTCTGCCGTACTTCTTCCAGAAGCAGTTGCACATGGCCTTCGGGGCTGGATTGCAGGTTTCGCACTCGCAGGGCAGACGGTTGTGGCCGCGAGACGGCATCCCAGACACGAGCGCCGAAGAAACCAAGGGCAAGCAGGGCCACAGCGCCGAGAGGGCGCCAGAAGCTCACCTCGCTAAACCAGGACTGGAGCCAGTCCCAACGGTCCTTGCGGCGGGAGGCCAATTGGCCAACCGAAGAGCGCAACTCACGGCGGCAGGCCTGGAGCAAATCGGTGGAAGGCTGGAAGTCCCGCGCACCGAGCGTAGCCTGAAGGTTCCGCTCTTCGTCAAGATTCGCCCGGCAGATCGAACATCCATCGAGGTGCTGTTCCAACTCTTCTTCCTGTTGAAAGTCGAGTTCACCGTACAGATAAAGCGAGAAGGATTGACGCGCCAGATCGCAAGTCATACAAAATCCCCCAAGGCGGAGCGCATTTTCTGGGTCGCACGGAAAAGGCAGTTTTTCGCGGCTTCTTCGGTAGTCCCGAGCACTTCCCCGATTGCGCGCAGGCGCATCCCCTGGTAATGCCTCATTTCGAACACCATACGTTCGCGCGGCGTCAGTTCCGAGAGCACGCGTTCGATGCGGCCGTGAAGCTGTGCACTCATCAGGTTGCGTTGCGGGTCACCGAGCGGATTGGCTTCCGGCACGACGGCCATGCGGTCCACCTCGCCCGAGGCGGTAGACACGGTAGTGGGCTCTTCCTTGCGGACCTTCTTCTTCCGAAGCTGGTCGAGGCAGAGATTCGTCACAATCCGGTAGAGCCAGGTCTTGAAACTGCAATCGAAGCGGAACTGGTTCAGGTTGCGGTAGACGCGGAGGAAGGTCTCCTGGTATATGTCGAACGCATCCTGCTCATTCCGGAGCAAGTTACAAGCCAACCGCAGCACCGCCTGGTCGTAGCTTTGGACCAATGTCTCGAAGGCAGCCGCATCACCCTTCTGTGCGGCGCGGATCAAATCCGCTTCGCCGGTAGGGGAAGCCTGTGCCTGGACAAAAACCGTAGATGCCTCGCTCTTTCCCGTCAACATTCGATCAGACGGAGAACGCGCAAAAAGGTAACGCGCTTACACCAACTCAACTTCGACAGACTGCCGTTCGGCGTCCATCTTGATGATTTTGAACTGCTTCACTTCGCCGCGGCGCAGTTTGGCGGGGGCCTCGACGCCGCTCTCGGCGGGTCCAGTCTTCCAGCGGCTGGCCAGCATCGCGGTCATGGCCGTCAAATCAACCTTCGGTCGATCCGAACGCGTTTCCTTTGGGGCATCGACGGGCTTGGGGAGCCGGCAATGGGCGACGATCCCTTCGCCGATCTCGACCCGCGCGTTGTAGCCTTCCACCGACACCACCAGGCCGCTCAACACCTCGCCTTCCTGGTGCGAAGCGATGAATTTGTCCATCGTGGTGGGCTCCAACTGCTTCATGCCCAAGCGGATGCGGCGCTTGTCGCGGTCGACTTCGAGCACCTTCACGCGGACCTTCTGGCCGACGGCAATGACATCCTTGGGGTGATCCAGGCGGCGTTCGGCCGTGATGTCGGCGATGTGGATCATCCCTTCGACGCCGTCGCCCAAGTCGACGAACGCGCCGAATTTAGCCAGATTCGTTACGGTGACCTCGGGCAGGATCATGCCCACCTGGAGGCGCTTCGGCACCTCGTCCCAGGGGTCGCCCAGAGCCTCTTTGAGACTGAGCGAGATTCGCTTTTCGGCCGGCTTGATGTCGAGCACGGCGGCCTGTACCACCTCGCCGACCTTGACCACGTCGGACGGTTTGCGGACACGCTTGCCCCAAGCCAGGCTCGACAGATGAATAAGGCCGTCCACGCCGGGCGCCACTTCGACGAAGGCGCCGAACTCGGCCAAGCGGACAACCTTACCCGTGACCCGATCGCCCACCTTCAGATTGGAGGTGGCCAGCGTCCACGGGTCGGGCTGCAACTGCTTCATTCCAAGCGAAATCTTGCGGGCGGCGGCATCGATCTTGAGAATCTTGACTTCCACCGAATCGCCCACCGAGACCACGTCGGAAGCCTTGCCGACGCGATTCCAGCTCATATCGGCGATGTGCAGCAAGCCGTCCACGCCGCCCAAGTCGACGAATGCGCCGTAGTCGGTGACCGTGCGAACCGTGCCGTGGATCACCGCGCCTTCCGCCAGGCTCTCAAAGGCCTTTGCCTTGGCGGCAGCGGATTCTTCCTCCAGAATCCCGCGCCGGTCCACCACCACGTCTTCGGCGGCGGTATCCAATTTGGTGATGCGGCAGCGGATCTCCTGGCCAACCAGCTTGTCCATCTCCGCCGGGTCCTTGGCGCCGCTACGGGAGGCCGGCAGGAAGGCGCGAACGCCGATATCGACGCGCAAGCCGCCCTTCACGACTTCCATCACTTTGCCCGCGATGATGGCCTTATCCGCAAAGGCCTGCTCGAATCCGGTCCAGTCGGTGGGGCGCTTGACCTTGAGCATCGACAGTTGGTAGTAGCCCTCTTCGTTGCGGCCGGAGACGGTCACCTGCAGCAGGTCGCCGGGCTTAACGGAGAAGTTGCCGTCGGCCAACAGGAAAGGAGCGGGATCCAGCACGCCGTCCATCTTCCGGCCGATATCGACCACGACGGCTTCCGGAGTCACACTCACCACGGTTCCGGGTACGGCCTCGCCTGTGGGTGCATCAGCCTTATGTTCCTGTTCGAACTGGCTGAGGATGTCGCCAAACGTGGACGGTTCGGAAGCCTGGTCTTCCCTGGGATCGGTCGGATTCAAAACGCTCATGCGGGGATAAAGAGTTGAATTCATATTTTGGCACAATCAAGTTATCCATGTCGCAGACGAGTGCGCCGGGCAGAGAAGCGCTGGTCCGCATGCGGGCTCGCTGGTATGCTTGGGCCGGACGGCTCCGCCGCTGGCTTCGCGCCGAGGATCTGGTCTGGCTACTGCTGTTTGCGGGGCTTGCCTTTGCCAGCCCGCGGCGGTCGGTTTATGAAGTGGAGTTGCTGACCGCGCTGGCGGCGTTTCAACTGGCGGAGCCGCGGCTCTCCTATTTCTCCGGAAGGCGTGGGGTGTGGGCCGGGCTGACCATCAAACTCCTGCTCGGGTTTCTGCTTATCGGTTTCACGGGCGGTATTGTGAGCAGCCACTACCTTATCCTGCTGTTGCCGGTGGTGAGCGCCGCTACCGCGCTCGGCCTGCCGATGGCGATGTTGGTGACGGGCCTGGCCTGCTCGAGTTATCTCATCTTCTTGCACCCCGTCTTTCTGGATCCGCAACGCTACGAACTCACCAGGGAAGGCCTCAGCATCCTCGCGCTGCGGGTTATCTTTCTGCCGGTGGTTGGGCTGCTCACCAATCAGCTTGCGCAGTCGACGCGGGTGGAGGCGCGGCGTGCCCAACTGGCCGCCGATCAGCTCACCGAAGCCAATCGCCACCTAAGAGAAGCGGAAGCCGCCATGCGGCGCAGTGAGCGTTTAGCCGCTCTGGGTCAGATGAGCGCCGGCCTCGCGCATGAGCTTCGCAATCCGCTTGGCACGGTAAAGGCCTCGGCCGAGATGCTGGCACGGCAGGTGCCTGGGGACTCGGCCATCGCCCGCGAGTTGGCGGGCTTTATCACGAGTGAAGTGGACCGCGCCAACTCGATTATCACGCGCTTCCTCGATTTCGCCCGGCCGTTGAAGGCGCATCCGCGCACGGCCGATCTTGGCGAAACGCTCGACCGGGCCGTCACCCAACTGGAGCATCACAACCCGCCGTTCGCCATCACCATTTATCGCAACTACTCGCCGGACATTCCGCCGTTCCCGTTCGACCCGGAACTGGTGGAACGCGTCGCCTACAATCTACTGCTGAACGCCGCGCAGGCCAGTCCTGCCGGGTCGCCCATCACGTTGAAGACTCGCGCGGTGGACTGCTATGCCGAGTTCGCGATCATCGACCGCGGGAAGGGCATCGATCCGGCGCACCGCGAGAACATCTTCAACCCGTTCTTCACGACGAGACAGGAGGGAGTGGGCCTGGGTTTGGCCATCTGCGCGAAGATCGTGGATGAGCATCGCGGACGAATTCTTCTGGAGAGCGAATCCACCGGCAGCGTGTTCCGCGTCCTACTGCCTACGGAGCCTGAGACAGCCACGGCATGAAGAAGTGCATTCTGGTCGTAGAAGACGAAGACAAACTGCGCCGCGTGATGGAGCTGCAGTTGGTGTCGGCGGGCTTTGAGGTGGCGCAGGCGGCGAGCGTGGAGCAGGCGCTGCCGTTGCTGGACCGCGCCGATCTGGTGCTCACCGATATGAAGCTGCCGGGTTTGAGCGGGCGCGATCTGCTGGACCGGGTGCAAGGGCAGAACCCGAACCTGCCCGTGATCCTGATCACCGCGTTCGGGTCGGTCGAGTCGGCGGTGGAAGCGATGAAAGCCGGCGCCTACGACTTCATTCCCAAGCCCTTCTCGCTGGACCATTTGATGAAGGTGGTGGAGAAGGCGCTGGAGGTCCGCGCGCTACGCGACGAGAACCGCGCGTTACGGGAAGAGCTTGGCCAGCGCTACCAGTTCGACAACATTATCGGCCGCTCGCGGGCCATGCAGGGTATCTTCGCCACGATCATGCGGGTGGCGCCGACTCGGGCTACGGTGCTGCTGGCGGGCGAAAGCGGCGTCGGCAAGGACCTGATTGCCCGCGCCATCCATTATCATTCTCCGCGCCGCGACAGGCCCTTCGTGAAAATCAACTGCACCGCCATCCCCGAGAACCTCATGGAAAGTGAGCTGTTCGGCTACGAGAAGGGCGCCTTCACCGGGGCCACGACCAGCAAGCCGGGCAAGTTCGAACAGGCCGATACGGGCACGGTGTTTCTGGACGAGATCGGCGATGTGCCCGCGTCGATTCAGGTGAAGCTGCTGCGGATCCTGCAGGAGCGCGAGTTTGAGCGGCTGGGCAGCAACAAGACGCTGCGCACGGACCTGCGCGTCATCGCCGCGACGAATGTCGACCTGCGGGCCGCGCTGGAGCAGGGCACGTTTCGCGAAGACCTCTATTACCGCCTCAACGTGGTGCCGATGAACATTCCCGCGCTGCGCGAGCGCAAAGAAGACATCCCCTATCTGGCGCGCCATTTCGTGGAGAAGCTGGCGCCGGAATTAGGCACTCCGGTGGAGTCCATCAGCGAAGCCGCGGTCCAATGCCTGATGCAATATGAATGGCCGGGCAACGTGCGGCAACTCGAAAACGTGATCGAGCGCAGCCTGGTGTTGTGCGGCAAGCCGGTGCTGGACGCCGCCGATGTCCGGCTAGACGATGCCGGGAGGTCACGCGCGCAAAGCGGTGACGGTTTCCTGCCGCCGGGGATGTCGCTGGATGAGTACGAGAAGTCGATCATCCGTGAGGCGCTGAAGCGCGCGAATGGGAATAAGAGCCAAGCCGCGCGCCTGTTGGGGTTGACCCGCAATGCGCTGCGCTACCGGCTTTCGCAGATGGGGATGGATCCGGAAGGCTGATTAGCTGGCTTCCGGTATCCGGATCTCCGGCGCGTCGCGCCACAGGCGCTCCAAATCGTAGAACGCGCGCGCCTTTTCGCTGAACACATGGACGACAAAGTCGCCATAATCCAGCAGTACCCATTCCGAGTTCTGGTATCCTTCCACGCTGTTCGGGCGCTCGCCGATTTCCTTCAGCTGCTTCTCGATCCCGTCGGCTACCGCCTGGATTTGGCGTGAGTTCGAGCCGGTGCAGATGACAAAGGTGTCGGCAAACGTGGTGACGGGGCGCAGATCGAGAACTTTGATATTCGTGGCTTTCTTGTCTTCGGCCGCGCGCACGGCCAGCACCCATGGCGCATCGTCGGCAGGGGCGGGAACGGTGCGTCTGCGGGTTGGCCGGGCCGCTTTGACGGCGGCCATTTTCGACGCGGTCTTCTTCACCACTCGCTTTTTTAAGGCGACGCGCTTGGTGGCTTTCTTAGAGGTAACTTTCTTAATTGCCAATCGTCGTTACGTACAGGCTCCTGCCCCCATCGTACTACAATGGCATTCATGCGGTATTTTGCGGCCCTGGCTCTGTGTGTTTCCATACAGGCGGGTGCCGCACAGGAAGCCTCGGAAGTCACTAAGGCTCGAGAGGAACTCTCGAAGATTGAGAGACTTGTGGAGGCGGGTGGGTTGCCGCCGAAGCGGTTGGAAGAGGCGCGGGCTGTGATCAAGGAAGCGGAGGACCAGGCGGTACTCCGGCGCACCCTCTACGGCGCACTCCAGGTGCAGGATCTTACCGAGCCGATGACGCAGGAGATGCTTAGCAGCGCCCGCCGCCTGGTGGAGAGCCAGCAGGCGCGGGTGGACCGCATGAAGAAGCTCATCGAAGAGGGCGTGGTGGCGCGCACGGGGCTTACGCCGCTGCTGCAGGAACTTGATAACCGCCAGCGCACGCTGGCCCTCGCCGAGCAGCGGGACCGGCTGTGGAACCAACTGCTCGAGATGGCTCGGGCGGAGGAGGCGCGGCAGGCAGTCGAGGAAGCCGGCCGTGGTTTGGATGAACGTAATGCCGATGCGGTGGTTGCCGCCGGGCGGGTGGCGCAGTTGGAGCGCGAGTTCGCGAGGGCTTTTGGGCGCCCTCTGCCGGTGAGCGCGCGCGGCGATACTACCTTCCACCGCTCTTTGGGTTTCGATCATACGGGGCGCTTGGATGTTGGGTTGAACCCGGACTCCGTGGAAGGCAGGTGGCTGCGGAGTTGGTTGGATCGTGTGCGAGTGCCGTACCTGGCGTTTCGGAGCGCCATTCGGGGGGTGGCGACGGCGCCTCATATTCATGTCGGTCCACCGAGTTCGCGCCTGCGCATCGCCGATTAAGCGTGGGGGTGGCAAGACTCCCGTTTCACGCGACCTGCAATACCTTAGCCGTATCGAGGACCAACAGCAGCCTGCCATCGAGTTTGTAAACGCCCGCGATGAGTTCCCGCAACTGGCGGGCGGTGTTTTCCGGTGCTGGTTCATAGACATCGCGGCGCACTTCGAGGACGTCTCCAATCTCATCAACCAGCAGGCTGACGGCGCCGTCTTCGCTGCGAATGACCATGTTCATGGGGACTTCGCCGTCATTGCGGGGCGTCAGACCGAGGCGGCGCCGCATGTCGATGGCGGTCACGATCTGCCCGCGCAGGTTGATCAGACCTTCGATCAAATCCGGCGCCAGCGGCACGCGCGTCATCTCCTGGTAGCGCAGCACCTCCTGCACATGCAGGACTTCGATGCCGAAGAACAGATCGCGCACGAAGAACGTGGCGAACTGCGAGGTGGCCTGTTCGGCCGTCAGAGTCGAATTACGTTCCACTATCACGACCTCACTCCAGTGGGGGTTCCGGCCGTTGCGACCAGGCTCTCGTCCACGGCTCCAGCCAGCCGGTGCAGGCTGCGCAGCATGGCTTCGCGGTCGAACTTGGCGAGGGTATCGGCGAACCGCTCGCGGGCCCCGGGGAATCCTGGCTCGCCCGGATCGTTGCTAAGAGCCACTACCGGGATGTGCTCCAAGCCTGGGGAGCGCTGGAGTTGCGCGGCGAGGGCGGCAGCGCCGCCGCCGGCGAGATCGAAGGCCGCCGCCACCACGCTGACCCGTTGCCGCGGCAGCCGCTCAAGCGCTTCACTCACGCTGGTGGCCTCGACGACCGTGAACCCGGCAATTTCGAGGGCATTGCGCACCAACCCTCGGGCAAACCGCGAGTTGTCGGCCAGCAGGACGGTGCAGCGGGCGCCCGCGGCACCGGCGGGCGGCCCAAACCAATTGGCTCCAAACTGATCGATCACGCCGTGCAGATCGAGGAAATCGGTGACGTGGTCGCCGACCACGGCGGAGCCGAGCAGGCCGGGACGATCCGTCTTCTGACGGGCGGTGACATTCTCCTCGACGATGTCGACGATCTCATCCACCAACAACCCGAGCCGGCGTTCGCCGTTGCTGAAGACGACCACCTGGGCTGGGTCGGCCTGTTCGGCGCGGCAAGTGGCGCCTGGCTCGAGGTAGGGCGCCAGTGGAATGAGTGGCAGGATCTGGCCGCGGTACTGGACGACGCTTTGGCCGCTGGCGCGCTCGATTTTGGTGCGGGGGAACTCTTCGAGGCGTGCCACGAGGGACAAGGGCACCGCGAGCCGCTCGAAGCGGCCGCTGCGGAACAGCAGCAGGCTCTGGCGTTCGGACTGGGCGAACTCGCCGGCGGCGTTGGTGGTTCGCTGGGTATCGCGGGCGTCGGTGAACACGCCGCTGCGGGCCGCCAGCCCGGGGACATCGAGGATAAGTGCCACCTTACCGTCGCCCATGATGGTGGCGCCGGCGTAATGAGCGATGCTCTTCAACTGCTTGGCGAGCGGTTTCACGACGATTTCCTGAGTGTCGTGGATGCCGTCGACGACCAGGCCGAATTGGCGATCTTCGGCTTGGAGGACGACGATGTTGATGACGTCGCTGTCCTGGCGGTTCGCGCCGATGCGCAGCACTTCGTTGAGATAGGCGATGGGCAGCAGGTTGCCGCGACGCCGATAGACGGGCGTCGATTGGATGCGTTCAATCTGACGACGGCCGGCGTCTCCTTCAAGGCGGATCAGTTCGAGCAGCGAGACCTGTGGAATCACGAACCGCTCGCCGCCGCTCATGACGACCAGGCCCGGAATGATGGCCAGTGTCAGCGGGATCCGGATCTTGACGGTAGTGCCAAAGCCTGGCCGGCTGGTGATATCCACGGTGCCGCCGATCTTCTCGATGTTCGTCTTGACAACGTCCATCCCGACGCCGCGGCCGGAGATGTTGGTGACGGTTTCGGCGGTCGAGAAGCCTGGCCGGAAGATCAACGACAGAGCCTCGCGTTCGCTCATGCGCTCGGCCTGTTCAGGCCGGATGAGGCCCTTCTGCAAAGCCTTCCGTTTGATCTGGACCGGGTCAATCCCGCGCCCATCGTCGCTGATCTCGATGTTGACCTGACCGCCTTCATGAAAGGCGCGCAGCAGCAGAACGCCCTGGGCGGCTTTCCCGCCGCGCAGCCGGACGTCCGGGGTTTCGATGCCGTGGTCGCAACAGTTGCGGACGATGTGCGTCAAGGGGTCCTTGATGGCTTCGATGATGCTCTTGTCCAGTTCCGTCTCGGCTCCGTCCATATCGAGACGGATCTGCTTGCCGCAGGTGGCGGACAGATCGCGCACCACGCGGGGGAACTTGTTCCAGACCACGCCAATGGGCTGCATGCGGGTCTTCATGACGCCCTCCTGCAACTGCGTAGTGATGAGGTTCAGGCGCTGGCTCGTGGCGGCAAAGCCGGCATCCTCGACGCGGCCGGAGAACTGCAGGATCTGGTTGCGGGCCAGAACCAGCTCGCCCACCAGATTCATCAGACGGTCCAGCAGGCCGACGTCGACGCGGATGGTGGCGTCCGCGAGGGAAGACCTGGTGGTGATTTCGGCTTCGAGTGGCGGCTCGGCTGCGTACGCCAGAGTCTCGGCCGCGTTGGTTGGTTTGGCCTGGGCAGGTGGCGCGGGCGCTTCGCCGGCCGGGTCAGGCTGCGATTCGGCGGCTGCGTGCAGGCGGTTGGCGAGCGCCTCATGGCTGCGGCCGCTTTCGGCGCCGCTCGCTTCAATGGCGCTCAACTCGCCCTTCACCGCATCTACCATTTCGAGAATCAGGCTTACCAGTTCCGGGTTGAGGTCGCGCTCCGCGTTGCGCAACTGGCTAAGCAGGTTCTCGCCCAGGTGCGTGACATGTTCGAGGCCGGAGAAGCCGAGGAAACCGCAGGTACCCTTGATCGTGTGGATGGTACGGAAGACGCTGGCAAGCAGGGCTGCGTCCTTGGGATGGGCTTCGAGTCCGACCATCTCCTGGTCCAGCCGCGCCAGATTCTCATTGCTCTCAATCAGGAACTCGTTGATGATCTCCCGGTCTTCCATAGGCTCCTTGCAAGAACGCGTTCCGGTATCCGGCCACGGGGCCAGCGGGATCACGAAGCTGCTTAAAGTAAGGCGATTCGCCTCACTCAGTCTTCGCATCGTCGGGATATTCCGGGGGCTTTAGCGAGAAAAGGAGTAGTAAGGGAAATCTGGCGGAGGGGTATTCAGTTCATGCCTGCCATCCACCGCTGGAGGGCGCGGAGGCGCTTTTCGATCTCGGCACGGTCTTTGGCCTGGGGACTGAGTTCGAGATACCGTTCGAGATCTTCGGCGGCGTCGCGGTAGAGTTTCATCTGCAGTCGGAGGTAGCCGCGCTGGCGGTACTCGGTGCCCTCGTTGGGTGTAGAGTCGACGAGCAAATCCTGGACCTGCAAGGCTTTAGGCCAGGCGGCGCGGCGCAGGTAGGCGGCGCGCAGGTTGTTAAGCATGCGCAGAGCCATCTGGCGTTTGCTGACCGGCTGGAGGGCGGCCTGGTTTCCGGCCAGATCGAGACCGGTGACGCGGCTGGCGAGGGCGAGGCACTCTTCGGCTTCAAGCATGCGGCCCTGGTGGAAAGGGTCGATGAAGCGGCGCAGTCCGCCGTCGTCGTACTCGACCAGGAAATGTCCGGGCATACCGATGCCATGGAGAGGGCGGCCCAGGCGGCGGCCGATTTCGAGGTAGACGAGGGAGAGGGTGATGGGGAGGCCCGTGCGCTCCATGAGGACCTGGTTCAGGCAACTGTTCATGGGGCTGTAGTAGTCGCCGTCGTTGCCACGGAAGCCGAGTTCGTCGAACAGATAGGCGTTGGTGGTATGGATGAAAGTGAGGCCATCGTCTTCGGGATGAACGCGTTCGGCGAGTTCGCTGGCGTAAGAATCGAGCAGCTCGACCCACCAGAAGACGTCCAAGTCCGGGAACTCGACGGTGGCCAACTCGAGCGCGGCCACGTCTAGCGGAATGTCTTCGTTGAAGTGGACGAGGAGGTCTCGGAGGCCCTTCACCTAATGGTTAGAATAGCATAGCGATGTCTGGCTTCCTTTGGGCGTGGGCGGTCTTCGGGCTAGGGATGGCGCTAGGGGAAATGCGCGAGCAGGCTGCGTTCGCGCTTCCGGCGGAGGTGGCAGGGGCGGCGGGGAAGGGGGAGCGGGTATGGGTTTGGGGGGAGGGGGTGTGGGAGCGGAGGCCGGGGACGTGGCGGAAGGTCGCGGCGGGACGGTTTGAGGGCCCGGGATGCGTGTTGGGCGAGGAGGTGGTCCTGCAGCAGAAGTCGGATCTGGTGGCGGTACGGGTGAGGGACGGCCGGGTAACGCGGATCGATACAGATGCGTACCTATCGGACTGCCTGGAGGCAACGCTGTTCGGGCGGGCCGGCCTGCTGGTGGTCCATCGGGGGTTGCAGGTGCGCTTTTACGAGCGGGGTGGGGCGGGGTTGGAGCGATGGCCGTACCGGGAGGTGTACTCGTTCTATACGGCTTCGTATCAGGCGGGGTTGCTACAGGCGCGTGTGGATGCGGATGGCGTACCGGACCTGTTCTGCGGTAATTACTGGATCCAGGCGCCGGGAGAATTCGCGTTGCCGTGGCGGCTGTTTGCGATCAATACGCACAACGAGTCGGCGGAGTCGGCGCGGTTCCGGCTGGCGCGGCGGGGGCGGGAGTTAGTGGCGAGTCAGGGGTGGATCAAGGGTGGCAAGCTGCTGGTGTTCCGGCCGCCGGGCGATGTGCGGCAGTTGTGGGCGGAGCAGTTGCTGAGCGCCGGTTTGGAGTTGGACGAGCCGCGGGGGCTGGTGGTGGCGGATCTCGATGGAGACGGGAGCGAGGAGATTTACGCGGGGGAGGCGGCGGGGCAGGGGCGGATATTTCGCTGGCTTGGCGAACAAAAGGCGGCCTCTCCCCTACAGATCGGCCGTGGAACGCCGATAGTAGGATTGTTGGCACTTGACTGGGATCGCGACGGGCGACGCGACCTGGTGGTTCTCGGCAGGAGAACCGGGGTTTGGTACCGGCAACTAAAATAGAGAAATGCTGCAATCGTGGTTAGCGGTAGCGGGCGGCGCGCTGGCGTTTCCCCCGCTGGGTGCCGTTTTGCTTTGGATGAAGCGGACCGGCATCAAGACAAAAGTCTCGGGTACATTGCTGATGGCCCTGCTTGGGGTGGCGGAGCTTTTCCTGGTGTACGGGATGCGGGTGGAGTTGGACGGCGGCGGGATGCCGGGCTTTACGTTTCGCGATCCGAAGCGGCACATGGAGGAGTTGGAGAGAAGCCGGAGCGCGCAGGCCGCGGTGGCCGTCGCGCCGGAGGAATCCGCGCCGGAGCCGGTAGCGGCGGTGGTTCCGGTGAGTAACGCCGCGCCGCCGGCTGCCGCGCCCGCGAAAGAGACGGTGGGGGCGGCGCCCTGGCCGTTCTTCCGCGGGCCGAAGGGCGATGGCGTATACCGCCAGGGCCCGATTCGTACGCAGTGGCCATCGCCGGGGTTGGAGCGGGTATACAAGCAGCCGATAGGCGGCGGGTACGCTTCGTTTGTGATCGCCGGCGGGCGGGCGTTCACGATCGAGCAGCGGCGGGACAAGGAGTTCGTGGCGGCCTATGATTTGAAGTCCGGAAAGGAACTTTGGACCCACAGCTACCCGGCGTTCTTTACGGAGTCGATGGGCGGGGACGGACCCCGGGCGACGCCGACGTGGCATGAGGGGCGTGTTTACTCGCTGGGGGCCACCGGCGAGATGCGTGTTCTGGAGGAGAAGACCGGGAAGGTGATCTGGTCGAAGAACATTCTCAAGGAAGTTGCCGCGGAAAACATCATGTGGGGGATGAGCGCCTCGCCGCTGATCGTGGATAACACCGTGGTTCTGCAGCCGGGCGGGTCGCCGTCGAATTCGGTAGTGGCTTATGACTTGCAGACCGGCAAGAAGGTGTGGGGTTCGCTGAACGATAAGGCGAGCTACACGACGCCGACGCTGGTGACGTTTGACGGGAAGCGCCAGATTCTGACGGCGACAGCCAGCCGGCTGGTGGGCCTGGATCCCGCGAACGGCAAACTGCTATGGGAGCATCCGTGGGTGACGCAGTATGAGGTGAACGCCACGCAGCCGATTCTGGTGGATGCGAACCGATTGGTGATGTCGTCCGGTTACGGTCATGGGGCCGCGCTGATCGAGGTGAAGGATAACCAGCCGAAGGTGATTTGGCAGAACACTCGGTTGAAGACGCGATTCAATACGGCGGTGCTTCACAACGGATATGTGTATGGGCTGGATGAGAGCATCCTGGCCTGCATCCGGGTATCGGATGGGAATCAGATGTGGAAGGGAGGCCGGTACGGCTACGGGCAGTTGCTGCTGGCGGGGGATCACCTGATCGTGCTGGCGGAGTCGGGCGAACTGGCTCTGGTCAGGGCAACGCCGGAGAAACACGACGAACTTGCGAAGTTTGACGCGATTGAAGGAAAGACGTGGAATGTGCCGGCGATGGCCGATGGATATTTGTTGGTTCGAAACCTGGCCGAGATGGCTTTGTTTCGTATTGCGCCCTAAGTCCGGCAGGCCAGAGAAAGCTGCGCTATTATTCTTGCCAATACGATGATCCGACTGAAAATCAACGGTACCAGCCGGCAATATGACGGCGACCCGGATATGCCCCTGCTGTGGTTCCTGCGGGACAACCTGGAACTCACCGGCACCAAGTACGGATGCGGGATGGGCCTTTGCGGGGCCTGTACGGTCCATGTGGATGGGAAGGCGGCGCGCGCCTGTGTCACCCCGATGAAGAGCATCGAGGGCAAGAATGTGCTGACGATCGAGGGGTTGTCGGCGAGGGGCGATCACCCGCTGCAGCGGGCCTGGAAGCAATGCGCGGTGGCGCAGTGCGGCTATTGCCAGCCGGGGCAGATCATGCAAGCGGCCTCGTTGTTGAAGGAGAAGCCCAAGCCGTCCGATGCCGAGATTGAAGCGGCCATGCAGGGCAACATCTGCCGCTGTGGGACCTATGAACGGATCCGGAAGGCAGTGAAGATGGCCGCGGGGGTGCAGGCATGAGTATCACGGTGGTTTCGCGGCGCGATTTTCTCGATGCGATTTTTTCGGCGGGCGCGCTGGTGCTGAGCGCGCCGCTGGTTTCGGAGGCGGCGTCGAAGGCGGATGCCGCGGCGTGGCATCCCAGCGTGTATTTGGGAATTGAGACGGACGGGACGGTGATCATCGTCGCGCACCGGTCGGAGATGGGGACGGGGATCCGCAGCGTTCTGCCGATGCTGTTGGCCGATGAACTGGACGCCGATTGGAAGCGCGTGAAGGTGGAGCAGGCGATCGGCGATACGCGGTACGGGTCGCAGAACACGGATGGGTCGTGCTCGATCCGGGATTTTTACGATGCGATTCGCCAGGCCGGAGCGTCGGCGCGGCTGATGCTGGAGCGCGCGGCGGCGTCGAAGTGGAATGTACCGGCCGCGGAGTGCCAGGTGAAGCTGCACCAGGTGGTCCATAGCAAGAGTGGGAAGAAAGCCGGGTTTGGGGAGTTGGTGAAACTGGCCGCTTCACAACAGGCCCCCAAGACGGCGGAGTTGAAGTACAAGTCGCCAGCGGAGTACCGGTATATCGGCAAGGATATGCCGATGATCGACGCGGACGACATCGTGACGGGGAAGGGCAAGTTCGGCTACGACGCGAAGATGCCGGGGATGCTGGTGGCTTCGATTGAGCGGCCGCCGGTTTATGGGTCGTCGGTGGCGAAGGTGGACGATACGGAGGCGCGGAAAGTGGCCGGCGTGGAGCAGACGGTGACGCTCGACAAGTTCCAGCCGCCGCAGATGTTCAAGCAATTGGGCGGGGTGGCGGTGCTGGCCAACAGCACCTGGGCGGCGATGCAGGCCCGGAAGAAGCTGAAGGTGGATTGGACGCCGAGTCCGAATGGTGAGTACGAATCGGGCGCTTATAAGAGCAAGCTGGCGGAGGCAGCGCGGCAACCGCAGAAGGTGGTTCGCAAGGTAGGCGACGTGGATGCGGCGCTGGCGAGCGCGGCCAAGACGCACGAAGCGGAGTATTATGTGCCGCTGCTATCGCATGCGCCGATGGAGCCGCCGGCGGCGGTAGCCGAGTTCAAGGACGGCAAGGTCACCACGTGGGCGGCGACGCAGAATCCGCAGGCGGTGCAGGAAGCCGTTTCCGAAGCGCTGGGCATTAAGAAGGAAGACGTCACCTGCCATGTGACGCTGCTGGGCGGCGGGTTTGGGCGCAAGTCGAAGCCGGATTACGTGGTGGAGGCGGCGCTGCTGTCGAAGAAGGCGGGCAAGCCGGTGAAGGTGGTGTGGACGCGGGAGGACGACATCCGCTTCGACTACTACCACGCGGTGGCGGCGATGTATATGAAGGCGGGCCTGGACGCCAGTGGAAAGGCGACGGCGTGGCTACAGCGGAGCGTGTTTCCGACGATTGGCTCGACGTTCAATCCGGATGCCCGTTATGGGCAGGAGTTCGAGATGGGGATGGGCTGGATGGATGTGCCCTTCGACATCCCGAATCACCGGGCGGAGAACGGGCCGGCGCAGAACCATGTGCGGATCGGCTGGCTGCGGGCGGTGGCGAACATTTACCATGCGTTTGCGGTGCATTCTTTTGTCGATGAGCTGGCGCACCTGGCGGGTAAGGATCCGGTGCAGTATTTGCTGGCGACGCTGGGACCGGACCGCAAGATCAGCATTCCGCCCGAAGGCGATTTGAAGTATTGGAACAACACCATGCCGCAGGAGAAGTATCCGGTGGATACGGCTCGCCTGCGGCGCGTGATTGAGTTGGCGGCGGAGAAGTCCGGTTGGGCGAATAAGAAGCCGGGCAATGGGCGGGCGCTGGGGATTGCGGCGCATCGCAGCTTTCTGAGCTACATTGCGGCGGTGGTGGAGATCGAGATGGGCGCGGATGGGAAGATCCGGATTCCAAGGGTGGATTTCGCGGTGGATTGCGGCACGATTTTGCATCCGGACCGTGTGAAGTCGCAATTTGAAGGGGCGGGGGTGTTTGGCGCCAGCATCGCGCGGATGGGCGAGATTACGGCGGCGAACGGGCAGATCCAGCAGTCGAACTTCCACAATTATCCGGTGGCGCGCATGCACGAGGCGCCACGGGAAACGCACGTGCATATCGTGCCCAGCACCGATCTTCCGGCGGGGGTAGGGGAACCGGGTGTTCCGCCCGTTCCGCCGGCTATTTGCAACGCGATTTACCGCGCCACGGGCAAGCGCATCCGGGAATTGCCTTTAAAACGACATGGCATGGCTTAACGCGGCGGGCATCTTTAGAACCGGCTTTGCGGCATTGGTGACGGCGACGCTGGCGTTGTCGGCGAACTGGCCCGCCTATCGCGGCGCGGACGCCACCGGGGTGGGCGACGGCAAGACGCTGATCACGTGGAACGCCGATGCCAGCAAGGGGAACCTGCGGGGGATTCGGTGGAAGACGCCGGTTCCGGGGCTGAGCCATGCGAGCCCGGTGATTTGGGGCGATCGGATCTACCTGGCGACCGCGGTGAGCAAGTCGGGCAAGGCGCCCCTGAAGATCGGGTTATATGGAGCGGGTGATTCGGCGGAAGACGGCGATGAGCAGTCGTGGGTGATTCTGGCGTTCGATAAGAACAGCGGGCGTCCGGTATGGCAGCAGATCGCGCATAAGGGAGTGCCGAAGGTCAAACGCCATACGAAGGCCACGCATGCCAATACGACGCTGGCGACGGATGGGAAGCGACTAGTGGCGTTCTTCGGGTCGGAAGGGCTGCACGTCTATTCGATGGATGGACGGCCGCTGTGGAAGAAGGATCTGGGCGTCATCGACATGGCGCCGTTCAATGATCGGAGCCTGTCATGGGGCTTTGCCAGCTCGCCCGCTTTATTTGAAGACACGATCGTGGTGCAGGCGGACGGCAAGAAAGACGCGTTTGTCGCGGCGTTGTCGGCCGAGGACGGGCGCGAGTTATGGCGGGTGGCGCGCGCCGAGGTTTCGCAGAACAGTTGGGGGACGCCCGGCGTGATCCAGACGCCCGGCAGGACGCAGGTGGTGTGCAACGGCTATCCGTACATCGTGAGTTACGACCTGAAGACGGGCAAGGAGTTGTGGCGGCTTAAGTCGGAAGGCGACATCCCGGTGCCGGTGCCGTTTTTCCATGATGGGTTGATCTACGTGGCGAATGCGCACGGCGGTAAGTCGCCGCTGTATGCGATTCGCCCCGATGCGTCGGGGGATATCAGTTTGCAGGACGGGTCGCGGGTTAGCGGCGGGGTGGTGTGGAGCCAGGAGCGGAACGGGTCGTACCTGTCGACGCCGGTGGCCTACCAGGGAATGGTGTACGCGACGACGAGCAACGGCATCTTCAAGGCGTATGACGCCAAGAGCGGCGAGAAGTTCTACGAACAGCGGTTAGGAGATGGCAAGACGGGCTTCACGTCATCGCCGGTGGCGGCGAACGGCCACATTTACATCACCAGTGAAGAAGGGGATGCGTACGTCGTGAAGGCGGGGCGGACGTTCGAAGTGGCGGCGACGAACCCGTTTGGCGAGATCGTGCTGTCGACGCCGGCTATCGACGAAGGTGTGCTGTATTTCCACACGCGCGGGCATTTGTTGGCGATCGGGCAGGACGATTGGGATAAGCTCGGCCAGCTTCGGGGCGGGACGGAACTGCGCGTTTTCCGGAAAGGAAGCCGCGAGCCGCTGAACGCGCAACTGGGAGAGGCAACGGCGGAGAACTTGGTTGTGGTGGTGGGCAACCAGCAGTCGGCGATTGCGCGGGAGGAGATTGACCGGATCGAGGCGCGCCCGCCGGGTGGTCGGCCGGTGACGCGGGAGACGAAGACGCGGGAGTCGGTGGATACGAAGGGCAAGCCGGATCGTAGCTATAGCAGCGGGATCAGCGTCGGCTCGAAGCCGGGATTTGAGACGGTCTATCGGAGAAGGTAGAGTCCTATATACTAGAGGCATTTCGGGTGTAACGCCGTGCGAACATTGCTTGTTTTTCTCGTGCTGGCCACGTTTGCCGCTTCGCAAACTTCGACGCCGAAGCTGCCGGAGAATCATCCGGAGCTGAAGCAGGGGGACCGCCGGACGCAGGCCGCGCGCCTGACGGCGGAGATGGCGGGGTCAACGGCGCAGGCTGGTGGAGCCGTGCCGCGGCGCAACCTGATCGATGAGCACATCTTCGGCAAGATGCAGCGGGACCGCATTCCGCATGCGCCGCTGGCGAGCGATGCGGAGTTCTTCCGGCGCATCCATATCGACCTGATCGGGCGCATCCCGTCGGACGAGAAGTACCGCGCCTTTCTGGCGGATACGGATCCGAACAAACGGGACAAGCTGATCGATGCGCTGGTTGGGTCGAAGGAATGGCGGTCGCGGTGGACGTACTGGTTCGGCGATGTGGCGATGGCGGCGGCGAACCGTATCGGCAATGAGGGCAAGAACGTCTTCTATCGCTGGGTGTACGACAACTTTCAGGTCAACCGGCCATGGAATGAGTTTGTCACGGACCTGTTGACGCCGAACGCGGTCAGCAACTGGTACGTGGGCAATGCGGGGTATGTGGCGCGATGGGTGGTGATTGGTGTTAAGTGCGACGACTACGTGCATGAGGACACCGCCGACGAACTGGCCATCAACAGCGTGCGGCACTTCATGGGTGTGGACCTGAACTGCATCAGTTGCCACGATGGGGCGCGGCATCTGGAGAAGATCAATTTGTGGCTCTCGCAGCGCAAGCGCGAAGAGTTGTGGAAGACGGCGGCGTTCTTTGGCGGAACGCGCGTGCTGCGGCGGGTGGAGGTGGCCACCACGCAGGACGAGTACGCGATAGACGACCGGGGCACGGGTTATGACGCGTCGGCTCGCACGGTGGTGCGGGTAACGCGCAAGGGCAAGGGTATTCTCGATCCGCAGTTCCTGTTCACAGGGGACGTTGGCGATAAGTCGCGGCCGCTGCGTCCGCAGTTCGCCAAGCTGATGACGGAGCATCCGCAGTTCGCGCGGGCGACGGTAAATCGCTTCTGGGCGGAGTTTTTCGGCGCGGGTATCGTGGATCCGGTGACGGATTTCGATCTGGCGCGGCAGGATCCCAAGAATCCGCCGCCGGCGCCGTGGACGCTGCAACCCACGCATCCGGAGTTGCTGGATGCGCTGGCGGAGGATTTCCGGAAGAACGGGTATGACGTGCAGCGGCTGCAGAAGATGATCGCGAGGTCGAGCGCGTACCAGCTTTCGAGCAAGTTTCCCGGAGAGTGGAAGGATGCCTATACGCGCTATTGGGCGCGCAAATTCGTGCGCCGGTTGACGAGCGAGGAGCTGTACGATTCGATTGTCGCGGCGACGAATCTGGTGACCGAGGTGCCGATCAAGGGCACGGATTTCCGGGCCAGGTATGCGACGGAGACGCGATCGCCGGAGGATTGGAAGTACTCGGGCTTCAAGGATATTGTGTTCTTCCTGGAGAGCTTCGGACAGAATAACCGCGAGTTCTCCGAACGCAAGAACGGCGGTACGATCACGCAGGCCGTGCTGATGATGAACAGCCCGTGGGTGTTAAAGCAGACGCAGGGGTCGCCGCGGAGTTATTTGAGCGGCGTGCTACTGGCGGAGATCAGCGATGCGGAGCGGATCGAAAAGCTGTTTGAGCGCTTTTTGACGCGCAAGCCGACACGGGAGGAATTGGCCACGGCAAAGGATCTGGTGGCCACCAGCGGCCGCAAGGGCTATGAAGACCTGCAGTGGCTGCTGATGAACAAGCTGGAGTTTCTGTTCCAATATTGAGAGGCCCCCATGCGCAACTTTTCGGACATGCTGCTTACCCGCCGCCAGGCGCTACAAATTGGCGGGGTTTCGTTGGGCGGGTACTGGTTCCGGCAGCTTATTGAGCCGGCGAACGTGCAGGCTGCCGGGCGGGTGAAGCCTCGGAACAGCGCGCGGTTCTGTATTTTCGTGATGCTGGACGGCGGCCAGAGCCACGTGGATGCGTGGGATCTGAAGGAAGGCAAGTGGACGCCGGGCGACTTTGAGGTGAAGGAAGTGCGGCCGGGGGTGAAGTGGCCGACGGCGCTGTATCCGAAGTTGGGGCAGCAGTTGGACCGGTTCGCGCTGCTGCGGTCGGTGGAGACCTGGGATAGCGTGCACGGCCGGGCGCAGTATTACGTGCAGGCGGCGCATGCGTTGAATCCGGCATTGCAGAAGGAGATTCCGCCGGTGGGGAGCGTGGTGGCGCTGGAGTATGCGTCGCGGCGCAAGCCGTCGGACACGATGCCTCCGTATGTGGCGTTGAACGTGACGCAGAGCCAGGCGGGCCTGCTGACTTCAGGGTTTCTGCCGGCGACCTATTCGCCGTTCCACATCGATACGAATGTCAGCCTGTCTTCTTACAAGATTGACGATAGCGCGCGGGGGGAATTCGAACGGCGGTGGAAGCTGCTGAAGAGCTTCGACGCGCGGCTACGGAATGATCCGTCGCTGGCGGCGAAGGCGTATCGCGATTACAACGATCACTACGAGGGCGCGTTCCAGTTGGTGATGGACAAGCGGACGTCGAAGCTGTTCGAGTTGGATGCGGCGGAGCGGAAGCGGTATGGGTCGTCGTTGACGGGGGATGCGGCGATCATTGCGCGGAACCTGGTGGAGGCGGATGGCGGGACGCACTTCATTTTCCTACAGCAGAACGGGTGGGATCACCACAAGGACATCTACAAGCGGAGCAATCATTACGAGTGCAGTTGGGAGTTGGACTCGGCACTGGGAGCGCTGCTGGATGACTTGGCTACGCGGAAACGGGCGGATGGGACTTCGCTGCTCGATGAGACGCTGGTATTCTGCATGGGCGAGTTTGGGCGTACACCGGGGGATATCACGTATCTGAACGGGCGCGATCACTACCAGTACGCGATGACGGTGCTGGCGGCGGGTGGTGGGATCAAGGGCGGGAACATCGTTGGGAAGACCGACGAGACGGGCGCCAAGGTGGTGGATACGGGTTGGGGCGTGAAGCGGTCGATTTATATGGAAGACATCGCCACGACGATCTATTCGGCCATGGGTATTGATTGGACGAAGACGATCAAGGGCACGCCTTCGGGGCGGGATTTCTATTATTTGGAGCCGTTTGCGACGGCGCAGTTTATTGCGGCGCGGGAGATTGCGGCGCTGTTTGGGTAGACAGGGCGACGTGGGCGTCGCGCGCGGGTCTGGGGACCTGGTCTGGGGACCCGCCCTCCATCGCGGGTTAGGGGAGTTCCCGTTTCTTGGGTGGGGGTTCGGCGCCGGAGAAGTAGAGGATGACGTCGGCTTGGCGGGTGTTCTCGTCGATCTTCACTTCGGTTTTAGTCTTGCCCAGATTGTCGAAGATGCCCTCGTCGCGGACGCGATTGAGGAAGAAGCCGGGGAACTCGGGGTTGAACGGGTCGCCGGGCTTGAGGCCCCACATTTTGCGGATGGCCGGTTCGGTGAGCAGGTCGAGGCCTTTGACGTCGAGGCTGCGGAAGGTGTAGCGGTCGCCGGGCTCGATGTGGACCGTGAGGTGGACGATCTTCTTGGCGTCGTCGTACTGGCGCTCAACGCGGGTGGCGGCCTTCATGTAGCCATTGCGGCGGACGGCGGCCCGCATGCGTTCGACACTGGCCTTGATCTCGTCGAAGTTGGCGATGTCCTCTTTCTTGAGGTTGCCCTGGCGGAGGAGTTCGGCCTCGCCGCCGGCCGGCGACACCACCTTGACGTTGCCCAGCGTATAGACCTCGCCTTCGTTCACTTCCACGGTGACACGCAGGCCATTGACGTCCATCACGGGTTCGGTAGTAATGCTGGGGAACGCCACGCGCACGCGGCCACGGGCTTCGTAGAGGGGGCGGATGGCTTCGTCCAACAACTGGCGGAAGCGCTTCTCTTCATAGACGGCGCCTACGGCGGTTCCGGCGATGGCGTTCTGTAGAGGCGTGGCCTGCAGCACCGTGTTGCCCTTGAACTTCACTTCGGCGACGGAGGGCGGGCGCTTAGAGGGCTCGAAGACGACGCCGAGTTCACCTTTGTCATCGGGATTCACACGGCCCACCACCTTCTCGCCGAGCATCTTTTCGAGGAGTTCGGAGTAGCGCTTTATCACCGGTTGGGTGCCAGGGATCTTGTCGCCGAACAGCGGGTCGGCTTTGTGGAGGTAGGCCTTGAACTCGGCGGCGGGCTTTGGCATGCGATCAAAGCGAACCGGGAAGACCTGCTGCACTTCGACCACCGTGAAGGTGGCGGCATACCCGGTCTGGTCCTTGGCAGGCGAATACTTATAGCCGACCGATTCGAAGTAGCCGGTGTCCATGAGCCGTTTCTGGGCGGCGTCGAAGATCTTCGGCTCGGCCATCTGCCCGGTCTTCAGGCCGGCGACAGCAAGGATCTTGTCGCGGGGGAAGGTTTCGTTGCCCTCCACGTGCAGAGACACGATGGGGAACAGCGGCTGATTCTGGGCATGAACGGCCGTGCCCGCGCCAGCCAGGGTGAGTATCGACAAAACGAAGCCAAACCGCGTCATGTGCTTTTTTTCAGCATCTCCGGGTTCATGACGGCGATGCAATCCAGGTTTCGGTACAACTGCTTGTGGTCCAGGCCGTAGCCAATCACGAAGTGATCGCCGATTTCGAAACAGCGGAAATCGACCGGGACCTGAACGATTCGACGTGAAGTCCGGTCGAGGAGGGTACAAAGGGCAATGGAATTAGGGCCGCGTCCGGCGAGGTTGCGGAGGAGGTAGCGGACGGTGAAGCCGGTGTCGATGATGTCTTCGACCAGCATGACGTCCTCGCCTTCGATGCGGTCGTCGAGGTCCTTAGCGATGCGGACGAGGCCGCTGCTGCCCGGGTTGGCAAACGAAGAGATGGCGAGGAAATCCACCTTTACGGGAACGGTGATGGCGCGAGCGAGCGCGGTCAGGAAGAACACCGATCCTTTGAGAATCCCGATGAGCTTCAGTTCCTTGCCCCGGTAGCGGCCGCTGATCTCGGCGCCGAGTTCGGCCACGCGGCGCTCGATCTCTTCGGCGGTGAACAGCACCCGCTCGACGCCCGTGGGCAGTTCCTGACTCATGCCGGGACCGGCTCCTTCTCGAGCCCATGTTTGAAGATGAGGTTGCGGAAGTCTTTCTGGTAGAAGACCTGGATGCGGATGTCGGGGTAGAGTTGGCGCAGCAGCTTCACCTTGCGGTTCTTCTTGGTCACGTGGGCCTGTTTCATGGTGGTTAGTTCCACATAGAGGTCGAACTCCGGCAAATAGAAGTCGGGGGTAAATGCTTCGGTTACTTTGCCGTGCTTATCCCATTGGACGGGGAAGCTGCGCGGCTCATATTCGTAGGCGATGCGGTAGAAGTTGAGGAGGTTGGCGAAAATCTCTTCGCTGGGGTTGGCGAAGGGCTTGCGGACGAGGGCGGTCTTGTCGGGCGCGGGAGGCGTGAGGCCGTACTTGGCCATGCGGAGGCGGGCCTGGAACTGGATCTGGGCCTCGACGCCGGCGGGCAGTTTCGATTCCGAGTCGATACCGCGATGAGCCGCGGCCTGGGCGATGAGCGAGGCGAGGGGTTCGCTATCGAAGGTGTCGCAATTGAGGGTGAGGTCGTAGGTGGAGGGGCGAACGACGGTCTTGCCGAAGCATTTGAGGCGTTTGGAGCGGCGCTCGACGGCCAGGTGCTGGGCGAGGTTGCGGGCTTCGCCGCGAGTGAGGCGGTGTTCCACCATGAGTGCGCCGAGGCGCCAGTTTTCGGGTCCATCCAGATGAACGCGGAGCACGCCGGGGATGGCGGGAAAGAGTAACTCGGCTCCTGGTACGGTTAGAACCACTCCGCTCTCCAGGCCGAGGGTGGCGACCAGGGAACTGACCAGGGCGGGCCAGGCGCGGTCGGGGACGGCGACTTCGGAACCGAACTCGCGGGCGATCCATTCCCGGACGGTGGATTCGCCAACTGGTTGGAAGTGCAGGGTTTGGGCCAATAACCTCGCCACCTCTTCCACGCGGCACCCAGGCTCGCCGGACAAAATGACGAAGGCCATCTCATGGGTCATCGTAGTGAGGCTGCCGGACCCTGTCAAGGAGAAGGGCGTTCTAGCGGTGGGCCGGTGGCTGAAAAGCTGCCCAGGCGTTAGCGGCCCCAAGTTACCGTGGCGGACGTTTTACGCCAAGTAAGTCAAAGAGCTCGTCAAATTGCCCAGACGCGAGTAGCCCGCTGAAGACCACATAGGGATCATGCTTATCCCCTGCCTTGCGAAGGCTTTCCGAGATGTACAGAATGTAGATCTCGTACCGGATCGATGACGCAATGTAGCAGATTCTGACGCGACCTTTCTTGACACGGAAAATGTTCGACAGGTCCCCGCTCAGGGCGCGATCCGGTGAATACGGGTTGTGCGGAATAATCTTGTTCAAGCACTCGTCGACGATTCTGAGCAACTTCACGGCGGGATGGCCGGAAGCCCCTGCCTGGATGTGGGGCTGTGCGGCTTTCACAATCTTCGAGTAGGCGGCTTCCGCCGTCCGGCTAAGCTTCAGCGAATAGGCCTTCGGTCCAGCCATCCATCACTCCGCTTGGTTCTGGGGACTACTCCGGCTTGTGATGCAGGGAGGCACGGATCTCTTCGAGGCTGCGAGACTGCCCGCTTTGCACTTCCCGCATGCCCTGCTTCAGCAGGGTCAGCTCTTCGCTGCTCGAAAGGATTTCCAAAGTCTCGATGACGGTCTGCAGTTGGTTCTGAATGGAAAGGTACTGCTCATAACTCAATAGAACGGCCAAGGGCGTGTCATGGTCCCGGATCACTAGCGCTTTGTTTTGGACGTTCTCCCGCAAGGCTTTGCCGTCGAGTTGGCGAAGGCGGCTGACACCGACGTGCTCGATTCTGGTGTCGATGAGGGGCATATCGGGCTGGAGGCGTGTCTTGGACATGGCGCTATCTCCTCAACGGTAGCACAATGAATCGGTAATCTTTTGCGTCTCTAATGTGAATGCAATGCCGGATTTTCAATGCAACCGCGCCAAGCGGCTGGAGGTGGTGTTGCGCTCCGGTACCGGCAAGATTCCTGGCGTTTCCGTTGTTTCGTCCAGGAACCGATTACAGGAACAAGACAGGCGTAGAATAGATACGTGTCGGTGACCGTTGATCAGAGAATTGAACAAGCGACGAGCCAACTGGATCGCGTCCGCAAGGAGATCGGGAAGGTAATCGTGGGCCAGCAGGACGCCGTCGACGGCGTGCTTATTTGTTTGCTGGCCGGCGGTCACGTTCTTTTGGAAGGTGTACCGGGGTTGGGTAAAACCACTCTGCTGCGTACGCTTTCCCGAGTGTTGAGCCTGCGCTACTCGCGCATCCAGTTCACGCCGGACCTGATGCCCGCCGATATTGTCGGCAGCATGATGATGGACCATGACGACCGTGGCATGAAGACGCTGCGGTTCCAGCCGGGTCCTATCTTTGCCAACCTGGTGTTGGCGGACGAAATTAATCGCGCCACCCCGAAGACGCAGTCGGCGCTGCTGGAAGCGATGCAGGAACGCACCGTGACCAGCGGCACCATTACCCACGAGTTGGAACTGCCGTTTCTAGTGATGGCCACTCAAAACCCGATCGAGATGGAAGGCACGTACCCGCTGCCCGAGGCCCAGCTTGATCGTTTCCTGATGAAGATTCTGGTGACGTATCCCACGCGGGCGGAATTGACGCAGATTCTGGATCGCACGACGCAGAAGGACGAATCGCAACTGGACCAGGTGATGGAGCGGGAGCAGATTCTGGAACTGCGGGCGGTGGGCCGTACGGTGTTGGTTGCTCAGCATATCCAGGACTTCGCGGTGGATTTGGTGATGGCGACGCAGCCGGGGCAGGCGCAGGCCCATGAGCTGGCCAATAAGTATGTGCGCTTCGGCAGTTCGCCGCGCGGGGCGCAGGCGTTGTTGGAATGCGGCCGTGTGCTGGCGCTGATGCGCGGGCGCTTCAATTTGAGTATCGATGATGTTCGCTATGTCGCAACATCGGTATTGCGGCATCGGATCATTTTGAACTTCGACGCGCATGCCGACGGCCAGACCCCCGACTCCGTTCTGACCCGGATTATTGAATCGGTTGCCGCTTCGGCGCGGACGCGCTAAGGAGCACGCCTGATGCCGGCGCCTTTACTGGATCGGCCCTTCTTAGAACGGCTGGAGCGGCTGACTATCCATTGGATGAAGTCGTTTCCGGGCCTGGTGGGCGGCCACAATCCGTCGCGATTCGCCGGCGCCGGGCAGGAGTTTCTGGACCATCGCAACTTCCACCATGGGGACGATCTGCGGGCGGTGAACTGGCGCGCGTACATGCGCCTGGAGAAACTCTTCTTAAAGATGTTCCAGGTGGAGCCGCGGGTACCGGTGCGGCTGCTGCTGGATTGCTCGGCTTCGATGACAACGGGGGAAGAGCTGAGCCATGGCATGACACCGAAGTTCGACTTCGCACGGCGATTGGCGGGTGCCTTGGCGTATGTGGGGTTGGTGCGGTTGGAAAGCATCTGCATCCAGCCGTTTTCCGATCATCTTTGGGATGCCTGCAACTGCGGGGGCGGGCGGCATCGCTTCGCCCCGGCGGCCGATTTTCTGAGCGGGCTGACCGCGAAGGGGCCGACGAACTTTATTGGCTGTGCGCGGGACTTCGCCAGCACCTACCCGCAGCGCGGGCTGCTGATCGTGGTCTCGGATTTCTTCGGCACCGACGATTGCGAGAAGCCGTTGCAATACCTGGCGGACTTGGGTCACGAGTTGCTGCTGCTGCACGTCTATCATCCAGAAGAGCGAACGCCGCCGTGGAGCGGCGAGTTGGAGTTGGTGGACGCCGAATCCGGCCAGAAGCTGGAGCTATCCTTTGAAGACGACGTGCGTCAGCTTTATACGGAGCGGTTCGACGCCTATGCGCGCGGGTTACGGGATCTGGCGCTGCGCAAGGGCGGGCGGTACATCGGGCTGACCACGCAAACCAGTGTCGAAGAGGCGGTGTTTGGTCCGCTGAATCAAGTGCAGGCGGTCTTCTAGATGTTTTTCTTCAATCTCTCTCCGGCCGAATTCCTGTTCCTGCTGACGGGCATTTCGTCGGTCACGGTCGCGCTGTATCTTCTGGACCGGTCGCGGCGCAAGCACGTGGTGTCGTCGTTGCGGTTCTGGCAGCAGAGCGATCTGCCCGCGCAGCGCAAGCACCGGCGGAAGATCCAGCAGCCGTGGTCGTTGCTTCTGCAGTTGCTCGGGATTGCGCTGCTGCTGTTGGCTGTGGCGCAGTTGCGGCTTGGGTCGCGGGATCGCAATTCGCGGGATCATGTGCTGCTGGTGGATGCTTCGTCGGCGATGACCGCGCGCAACGGCGCCGGGCGGCCGCTGTTGGATGAGGTGCGCACCAGCGCGCGGCGGTATATCCGGGCGCTGCCCTCGGCGGATCGGGTGATGATTGTGCGGGCCGATGCGATGGCGACTTCGCTGACGAGCTTTGAATCGTCGCGACCGGCGTTGGAGACGGCGCTGGCGGGGATTTCGGCATCGCCCAGCGCTTTGAACCTGGGGTTGAGTTTGGAGTTCGCCGGGCGGGTGTTGCGGCTGCATGCCAAGCGTCCGGGGGAGATCGTGCTGGCGGGGGCGAACCGGATCAGTTCGGAAGGGATTCAGGATCTGCCGGCGCTGCCGGAGAATCTGCGCTTATTGGCGGTGGATGCGGAGTTGGAGAACGTTGGGTTCCGCAAGTTGGGCGTACGGCGCGCGCCGCAGGATCCGGAGTTGTGGGAGGCGTACGTCACGATTCGGAATTATGGGACGCGGGCTCGGACGTTGCCGTTCCAGGCGGCCTTTGGCGGAGCGCCGGTGGCGACGCGGCGAGTGGATTTGCCGCCAGGCGTGGATGTGAGCGCGCAGTTCGAGTTCCGGACGAAGGTGTCGGGCTGGATTGAAGTGCGGGTGGATGCCAGGGATGCGATGCCGGACGACGACCGGGCGACGTTGGAATTGCCGGTGGAAGAGCGGCTGCCAGTGACGGTGTTTTCCAATGAGCCGGAGTTGTTGAAGCCGGTGCTGGCGGCGAACCGGCGCCTGGAGATCGGCTATAAGAAGCCTGCGGAGTACAAGGCGGATTTGAAGGGCATCGTGGTTTTGGACCGGTTCCGGCCGCCTACGCCGCCCACTACCGACGCGATATGGATCCAGCCTCCGGCCGCTGCTTCGCCGGTTACGGTGAAGGGGGAGGCGCAGAATGCGGCGCTGCGGTGGCGCAACGATCAGCCTTTAGCCGGGGGTCTACGGGCGCGCGATGCGAAGTTGGAATCGACGTCGGTGTTTACGGCGGCGGCGGGAGACATTCCGCTGGCGGAGGTGGACGGCGGCCCGGTGATTCTGGCGCGGCCGGGGGAGCGCAAGACGGCGGTGTTTGGGTTTCACCCGATGCGGTCGAGCTTGCGCTATGAGTTGGCAACGCCGATTGTGTTCGCGAACGTGCTGCGCTGGATGCAGCCCGGGCTGTTCCGGCGGATCGAGATTCAAGCTGGCAGCGTGGG
This sequence comes from uncultured Candidatus Solibacter sp., assembly GCA_964385495.1. GTDB lineage: Bacteria > Acidobacteriota > Terriglobia > Bryobacterales > Bryobacteraceae > CADEFT01. The sequence continues at coordinate 126,966 of CAYLPH010000009.1, read as the reverse complement.
GGCGGTGACGGTGCCGCTGGAGAGCGATGTGGATCCGGCGACGATCCGGGTGTTGGCGGATAACGGCTTGCAGTTGCCGTTCACGATCCGCGACCGGCAGTTGCGCTTCTTCTCACCGGCGCCGGGGACGGTGCGATTGACGGTGGGAGACCGCGAGTTGGTGTCTTCGTTGAACCTGCCGGAGGTGGGTGAGATCCGCTGGCAGCCGCCAAAGACGCTGCGTACGGGATACCGCGGCGTGGGTGGGCCGGAGAGTTCGGCGCGCGATATCTGGCAATGGCTGGCGATAGCCGGCGCGTTGGTACTGCTGGCGGAGTTTCTGTTGTTCGGGCGGAAGGCGCCACAGCCGGGCATTCTGCGGACCATGCCCTGGAACCGCGGCGATGAAGAGCGAAGGAAGGCATCATGATCTACGAACGCGCGTGGGTGCTGTTCTTCCTTCCCCTGGTCGGCATCCTGCCGCTGCTGGAGTGGCGGCGGGCGAGTTCGCGGATCGGGCTGCTGTTTAAGACCTTGGCATTTGCGGCGGTAATCGTGGCGTTAGCCGAGCCGAGCCTGCCAACGTCGGAAACAAAGATGGCGGTGGCTGTTCTGGTGGATACCTCGGCCAGTGTCAGCGATAGGGATCTGGAGCAGGCGTCGGAGATCGCGGCGTCGATTGATAAAGCCAAAGGGCGGCATCTGGTTTCGGTGATTCCGTTTGCGCGGGCAACGCGGCCGCTGGAGCAGGCGGAGTTCGCCAAGGGCTGGCAATTGAAGAATACGTCGGGCGATTCGGGCCGGGCGACGGATCTGGAAGCCGGACTACGGGAGGCGGTGTCGGCGCTGCCCGCCGGTCTGGTGGGGCGCATTGTGCTGATCTCCGATGGGAAGGAGAATCGCGGCAGCATCACGCGGGCGGCGTGGCAGGCGCAGCAATTGGGTGTTCCGGTGGACACCTATGCGTTGAAGGGGCGGCCCAAGCCGAACCTGCGTGTGGAGTCGTTGTTTCTGCCGGCGATTGCGTTCACGGGGGAGCGGTTCCCGATCGATCTGATTGTGAGTTCGCCGAAGAAGACGAGCGGGACGGTGGAGGTGGCGGCGGATGGCCGGACGTTGGGCTCGAACGCGGTGAATCTGGAGGCCGGGGAGAACACGCTGCGGGTGTTTTCGACGCTGAATACGGCGGGCGCGATTGATCTGTCGGGGACGCTGCGTACGCCCGATTTGGGCGAGGTGCGATTCGAGCAGGCGCTGAACGTGCGCAAGCCGAAGGTGCTGTATGTTTCCGACGATTCGCCGGGCAACGAGACGCACCTGATGGGCGTCTTCGAAGCGGCGCAGTTTGACGTGAAGAAGGTGGAGAACAGCAACGCCTCGAAGCTGTCCGAATACCAGATGATCGTCTTCAACAACCATAACCTGGAGGCGATCCCGGCGGGGCGCAAGCTGGAGTTGGAGAGCTTCGTGAAGCAGGGCGGCGGGTTGTTGGTGATTGGCGGCGAGCAGAACGTCTTTCAGGAAGGGAAAAAGGAAGAGGATCCGCTGGAGCGAGCGCTGCCTGCGAAGTTGGCTCCGCCGCGGTCGCCAGAGGGTACGCTGGTGACTTTGATTCTGGACAAGTCGTCGTCGATGGAAGGGCGCAAGATGGAATTGGCGCGGCTGGCGGCGATTGGTGTGATTGAAAATCTGCGCCCGGTGGACACGGTGGGTGTGCTGATTTTCGATAACTCGTTCCAGTGGGCGGTGCCGATCCGGAAGGCGGAAGACCGCTCGTCGATCAAGCGATTGGTGGCGGGGGTGACGCCGGATGGCGGGACGCAGATTGCTCCGGCCTTGAGCGAGGCTTACCGGAAAACGCAGCCACAGCGGGCGACGTTCAAACACATCGTGCTGTTGACGGACGGCATTTCCGAAGAAGGCGATTCAATCAACTTGGCGAAGGAAGCCGCGGGCGAGCGGGTGACCATATCGACAGTGGGGTTGGGGCAAGATGTGAACCGCGCGTATCTGGAGAAGATCGCGAGCTTTGCGAAGGGCAAGTCGTACTTCTTGAATGACCCGGCGGGGTTGGAACAAATCCTGTTGCGGGACGTGATGGAGCATACGGGGTCGACGGCGATTGAGCGGCCGATCGTGCCGATTGTGTTGAAGGAGACGGAGATTCTGGAAGGCGTGGAGATGGCGTCGGCACCGGCGTTGAAGGGGTATGTGAAGTTCATTGCCAAGCCGACGGCCGATACGATTCTCAGTATCGACAAGCGGGATCCGTTGCTGGCGCGGTGGCAGTTTGGATTGGGCCGGTCGGCGGTGTTTGCGTCGGATGCGAAGGCGCGGTGGGCGGCGAACTGGATCACGTGGGAGAGCTACGACCGGTTCTGGGCGAATCTGCTACGCGATCTGCTGCCGCATACGCAGCATGGGGAATCGAAGTTGGAGTACGACAGCGCGGGTGGGAATCTGGTGGCGGAATACCGGCTGGCGGCGCATGTGCCGGAGCCCGCGCCGCTGCCGCAGTTGTATGCCTTCGGGCCGGATGGGTATCAGAAGCCGATGGAGTTGAAGAAGGTGGGGCCGGGGGTGTTCCGGGCGGCGATGAACATTGGGAACCGGCGCGGGTTGTTCCGGGTGCGGCCGCTGCAGGATATGGCGGCGTTTCCGGAGATTGGGTTGTACCGGCCGGAGGATGAGTTGAACGAGTATGGGTCGGATGAGTTGCTGTTGAAGCAGGTGTCAACGTTTACGGGTGGGCGGTTCCAGCCGAAGCCGGGGGATGTGTTTGAGGGGGGTGGGAAGTCGGTGGCGACGACGGTGCGGTTGTGGCCGGCGCTGTTGGCGTTTGCGATTGTGGCGAACTTGCTGGAGTTGACGTTGCGGAAGTGGCGGGGATTGTTGCAGTATTTCCAGCGGAGTTAGAGCGCCACTGCGCTACCCTGGGCGGGTGGAGAAGGTTAATCTCGCGGAGAAGTTGGCGCAGTTCGACGAGCACTGGCAGCCGAAGATTGTTGGCGAACTCAACGGGCAGCATGTGAAGCTGGTGAAGTTTCAAGGGCCGTTCGTCTGGCATCACCATGAGGACGAAGACGAGATGTTCCTCGTCGTAAAGGGCAACTTCCTGATGGAGTTTCGGGACCGCACCGTAGAGTTGCATGAGGGCGAGTTTCTGATTGTGCCGCGCGGCGTGGAGCACCGGCCCGTGGCGGCGAGCGAAGTACACGTGCTGTTGTTTGAGCCGGCGGGGACGCGCAACACCGGCAATATCGAGAACGATCGCACGGCTCCCACGGCGTATCTCTAATGCTGCTACGCTGACGGCCATGGCTGATAACCGTACTCTTGAAATTGGCTCCATTGGCTGGATTGACCTGACCGTCCCGGACGCGCCCGCCGTTCGCGACTTCTACCAGGCGGTGACAGGCTGGAAGGTGAAGGAAGTCGGGATGGAGGACAACGGAGCCGCGTACAGTGATTTCGCGATGCAGACGGAGTCGGGGATTTCGGTCGCCGGCGTCTGCCATGCACGTGGGGCGAATGCGGGCATTCCGGCGCAGTGGCTGATCTATGTCGTGATCGAGAATCTGGCGGCATCGCTGGAGAAAGTGACGGCGATGGGCGGTAAGGTGCTGCAAGGGCCGCGGTCGATGGGCCCGTCGAAGTTCGCGATCATCCAGGATCCGGCGGGGGCCTGTTGCGCGCTATTTCAGGTGGACGAGGACGCGTAGGGAGCCGGTTACGATACGCCGGCTTGCTTGAGTTCGCGTTCGACGCGGCGAGTGGCCCGTTCACTGATAAGGTCCGCGACTTTGGTGAGCAGATCGGGCACATCCTGCGGCTCGATCAGCAGGTCGCGATCGCGGCGGACGGGCTTCCCATTGCCCTGATGGTAAGAGGTGACGATGGCCGTGGCGGGCTGGTACTCCATCATGCGGGCATGCGCCAGCACCTGGAGACCGGCTTCCGGGGATTCCATCTGTAAGTCACTTAACACCAGCTCATAGGACCGGCGATCCATTTTGCCGACGGCCTCGGCGGCGGAGGCGGCGGCGTCCACATAATAGCCACTGGCTTCCAATACGGTTTGCAGGGTGAGGCGGGCAGTAGGGTCGTCATCGACGAGGAGGACCCTAGCTAAAGTAAGATGGCTTACCCGAGGCATGCGGGAGCGTTTCACGGACTTTCTCGGCTTGTCTTCCACAGCAGCGGGCTTCACGGTTTCTAGACAGCAGTTTACCCTAAAACGCACGGTTTTGATCCCATAGATTTACTGGGAATCGGGAGAACGCCTTAGGTAACCGTATCAAAGAACAGAAGTTATAGTACTAGGTAGCGAATACGCGACGAAAGATGGCATCTATGTGTGTCAATTGGCGCTCCACCGAGAAGGCTTCCTGGATCTGGGTGGGCGTGAGCTTTTCGGCGACTAGCGGGTCGGCGGCAATGGCTGCCTGGAAGTCGGCCCCGGTCTCCCAGCAGTGCATGGCGTGGCTTTGGACGATGCGATAGGCGTCCTCGCGCAGCACGCCGGCGGCGGCCAGATCGAGCAGGACCTGGCCGGAGAAGACCAGGCCGCGGGTAGCCTCCAGGTTGCGCCGCATGCGCTCGGGATGGACGCGCATCCCCTTGACCAGCCAGATGGTTTTGTCCAGAAGGTAATCGGTGAGGATGCAGGAGTCGGCCAGGATGACGCGTTCCACCGAGGAATGCGAGATATCGCGCTCATGCCACAAGGCGATGTCTTCGAAGGCGGCCTGGACATTGGCTCGGACCACGCGCGCCAGGCCGCAGATCTGTTCGCAGACGATCGGATTCTTCTTATGGGGCATGGCCGAGCTGCCCTTTTGCCCGGTGGCGAACGGCTCCTCGACTTCCCTCACTTCGGTCCGTTGCAGGTGGCGGACTTCGAGGGCGATCTTCTCGAGCGCGGCGCAGAGTAAGGCGAGCGCGGATATGAAGGCGGCGTGGCGGTCACGGCTGATGACCTGGCTGGCGATAGGCGCCGGGAGCAGGCCGAGCTTTTCGCAGATGCGGGCTTCCGCCTCGGGGCCAATGTGGGCGAAAACGCCAACGGCGCCGGAGATCTTGCCATAGCGGATCTGGGCGGCGGCCAGGTCCAGCCGCTCGATGTTGCGGCGGATCTCGTCGTAGAACAGCGCCAGCTTCCAGCCGAACGTGATGGGTTCGGCGTGGATCCCGTGGGTACGGCCGATCTGGACGGCGTCCTTGAACTCGTAGGCGCGCAGTTTGAGCGCTTCGGCCAGTTCCGTGGCCTGTTGCCGGATGAGCTCCGCCGATTGCTTGACCTGCAGGGCCTGGGCCGTATCGACGACATCGTTCGACGTCATGCCGTAGTGGAACCAGCGCGAGGCTTCTCCGGCGCCGGCGGCCTGCATGGATTCGGCGGCGGCGGTAGTAAACGCAATCACGTCGTGGCGGGTGATCTTTTCGATTTCGGCGATGCGTGCCGCCGGGACCGAGGCGTGTTTGCGCAGCGCCTGGGCGGCTTCGGCAGGCACTACGCCCGCTTCGGCCAAGGCTTCGCTGGCGGCTAATTCCACCTCCAGCCACTGCCGGTACTTGTTCTCTTCACTCCAGATGCCGCCCATGACGGGCCGCGTATAGCGCTCGATCATATGCCGCTGTGCGCCAGGCGTTCTCTTAGAACAGGAAGGTATCGGACGGCGAGCGAGGTTCGGCCACCACCAGTTGGGTGCGCAACCCGCGCCCTTCCAGCGCCTGCGCGGCCGTGATCCTTGCGATTTCGGGGTGGTTGTTGTGCTCGCTCAAATGACCGAGCACCAGCGTCGCGGTTGTGGAATCCAGGTGTTCCTGGATGAACGTAGAGACAACCTCATTCGACAGATGCCCGCGGCGGCTCATCACCCGCTGCTTCACCGACCAGGGATACGGCCCAACTTTCAGCATATCCAAATCGTGATTCGATTCGAGCAAAAGAAAGTGGGTGGAGCGCAAATGATGGCAGATGGATTCGGGCATGTAGCCCAGATCGGTGGCCAGACCGACCTTCACACCCTGCGCTTTGACGGTGTAGCCGACCGGGTCGATGGCATCGTGCGGGATGGTGAAGCTTTGGATTTCCAGATCACCGATCTCAAAGCGGGTCCCGGCCTGGAAGGTTTCCAGCCGCGGCGCAAAGCCGTCCCAAGAGATGGCGGGAGCGGTGAGGTGGGTGGCGTAGACGGGGATTTTGAGCTTCTTCAGGATGGGGATGAGCCCGGCAACATGGTCGGAGTGCTCATGGGTAAGGAGCACGGCCGTCAGTTTCGTGGGATCCTCGCCGATTTTTTCCAGGCGGGCGAAGGTCTCGCGGCGGCAGAGACCGGCGTCAATGAGGACACGAGTTCGCTCGGTACCGACAAAGAGGCTGTTGCCGGAACTGGAACTCGCAAGTGCGCAGACCTTGACGATGGAGAGCCTCCGATAGCCTTATCGGCTGGTTGTAGACCAGTGTAGGGGGGAGGAGGCGGGTAAGTCCACCGCAAGATGTTGTGTTGCTTGAGAAGGTGGCGCTATATCTGGATGGAAGACACATCCACTCGCGAGCGCCGGCCTTCGATTACGACGATTCCGGTGTCGGTGACGTGGTACAACTCGCGATCGCGCGCCAAGTCGTAGCCGATGACCGCACGTTCCGGAATGCGTACATTCTTATCGAGAATCGCGCGGCGGATCTTCGCATGGCGGCCGATATCGCAGTTATCGAAGATGACGGAATCCTCGACTTCGGCCCCGGTGTGGACGCGCACGCCGCGGCCGATGACGGAATTCTTCACCATGCCGCCGGAGAGGATGGAACCGCCGGCGACGACCGAATCGATGGACTGGCCGCGGCGGCCTTCTTCGTCGAAGGTGAATTTGGCGGGCGGGTCGTCGTAGCCGGCGGTGCGCAGCGGCCACTGCTTGTTGTAGAGGTTCAGTTGCGGGGTGACGGATTTGAGGTCCATGCTGGCGTCGTAGTAGGCATCGAGGGTGCCGACATCGCGCCAATAGGGGACGGCGCCTTCGGGATCGCCGGGGATGCGGTTCTGGCGGTAATCGTAGGCGTACATGTCGCCGCGCTCGACCAGGCGCGGGAGGATATCGCGGCCAAAGTCGTGGGCGGAGTCTTCGCGCTGGGCGTCGGCATAGAGTTCGCGGAGCAGCAGGCCGGTGGAGAAGACATAGTTGCCCATGGAGGCGAAGAAGAGGTCGGACTCGCCGGGCATGGAAGGCACGTCGTCGCGCTTTTCATGGAAAGCACGGATGCTGTAATCGGGATTCACTTCCATGGCGCCGAATTCCTTGGATAAGGAGCGGGGCATGGGGATGCCGGCGACGGTAACCTGGGCGCGCTTCTGCTCATGGTACTCGAGCATCTCGCGGACATTCATGCGATAGATGTGGTCGGCGCCGAAGATGGCCACCAGGTGCGGATCGGCCTGTTCGATGAGGTTGATGTTCTGGTAGATGGCGTCGGCGGTGCCGCGGTACCAGGTCTCGCCGGCCGAACGCATCTGGGCGGGGACGGGAATGATGAAGTGATTCTTCATCAGGCCGCTGGACTCCCAGCCATCGCGGAGGTGCTGCAGCAGCGACTGGCTCTTGAACTGGATCAGGACGTAGATGCTGTGCATCCCGCTGTTGAGCAGGTTGGACAGAACGAAGTCGATGATACGGTATTGGCCTCCGAAGGGGACGGCCGGTTTGGCGCGCTCCTTGGTTAGCGGGTAAAGCCGCGTCCCTTTTCCTCCGGCCAGCACAAACGTAAGCACCCGAAGCTGCATGGCTCGCTCCTCTCCTTAGGCGAACGGTGAGATCACAGGATCACCGCGAGTGGCTTCGAACTTCAGCCAAGACTATTGTGTGCGAAGGCCGCTGGGGGAAGCAACCGGAACGTTCGCCGAACGCGAGGCTGGCTGTGGTATTGTGGCGTTTCCATGTCTGATACCCGCCGCTGGTCTATTGTCTGCCTGCTGAGCCTGGGCATGATCATTGCCTATATTGACCGGTCGAATCTCTCGGTGGCGCTTGCCGACAAGCAGTTCATCAAGGAGTTCCAGCTTACCTCGACCGATCGCGGGCTATTGAACTCGTACTTCTTCTGGACCTACGCGTTTCTGCAGATTCCGGCGGGCTTTCTGGTGGATCGCTATGGGGTGAAGTTTCCGTACGCGGCGGGCTTTGCGTTCTGGAGCATTGTGTCGGCGGGGGCGGCGTTTATCACCAACATTCCGCAGTTGATTGGGCTGCGGCTGCTGTTGGGCATTGGGGAATCGGTGGTGACGCCGGCCAGCCTGCGCTGGATCCGGTTCAATGTGGGGGAGAAGCAGCGGGGCCTGGCGGTGGGGTTGTACATGGCGGGCACGAAGGCGGGTCCCGCGATCGGCGCTCCGCTGGCGGCGATGCTGATCGCCCTTTATGGCTGGCGGTACATGTTCCTGATCCTCGGCTTTGGCTGCCTGTTGTGGCTGATTCCGTGGCTGACGCTGGTGAAGAACAACGACCGGGAGTTGGAAGCCAACTTCATCAAGCAGACCAACTCCAAACCGATTTCCTTTGCGAAGCTATTCAGCACGCGGCTAATGTGGGGCATCATTATTGGCACGTTCTGCTACAACTATTTCGTCTATTTCTGCATGACTTGGCTGCCGGCCTACTTTGCCGAAAGCCGCGGATTGTCGCTGCAGAAATCGGGCGCGTTCACGGGGTTCAGCTTTGGCGGGATGGCCATCATGGCGACGCTGGCGGGCTTCGCGGCGGATCGCATGATCGCCCGCGGCGCCGATTCGGTGAAGACCCGCAAGGCGTTCACGATCGCCGGGCTGCTGGTGGCGTCCACCGAGATTATCGGCGCATTCGCGCCGTCTAACGATGTGGCGCTGCTGTTTGCGATTGTGTCGTTGAGCGGGCTGGGCCTGGCGACGGCGAATTATTGGGCGCTCACGCAGACGCTGATGCCGGGCGCGGCGATTGGCCGTATCGCCGGGGTGCAGAACATGGCCAGCAACCTGTCGGGGATCGTGGCGCCAATCATCACGGGGTTCCTGAAGGATGCCACCGGTAGCTACAACACGCCTATCTATGCGGTAGGCGTAATTCTGCTGATCGGCGTTGCCGCCTATGTCTTCATGGTGGATGCCAAATATGTTCCAAAAGCCGAATAGTCCGACCCGCCGGCAGATGCTGGCCGCGCTGCCTGCGTTAGGTTTAGCCGCCCAGACGCGGCGCAAGCCGAACCTGATCTGGATCATGGCCGATGACTTAGGGATCGGCGATCTGGGCTGCTACGGCCAGAAACATATCCAGACGCCGAACATCGATTCGCTGGCGCGCGATGGGGTGCGATTCACGGATGCCTATGCGGGTTGTACGGTGTGCGCGCCGTCGCGCAGCGTGCTGATGACCGGGCTGCACATGGGCCATACGCCGGTACGCAGCAATCCGGGCGGGGTGCCGCTGCTCGAAAACGAATTCACCGTGGCAAGCCTCTTTAAGCAGGCCGGCTATGCCACTGGCTGTTTCGGCAAATGGGGCCTGGGCAACATCGGCACGCCGGGCGTGCCCTGGAAGAAGGGCTTCGACGAGTTCTACGGCTATCTGCACCAGGCCCATGCGCATTACTTCTATCCGCGCTATCTGTGGTGGAACGATAAACAGGACCTGCTGCCGGGGAACGAGAAGGGCGCGCGGGTAACGTATTCGCACGATAAGATCGCCGAACGCGGGCTGGACTTTTTGGAGCGCAACAAAGATAAGCCGTTCTTTGCCTATTTCCCGTTCACGGTGCCGCATCTGGAACTGCTGGTGCCGGAAGATTCGATGGCGGCGTATCGGGGGAAACTGCCGGAGAAGCCGTATGTGGATCCGCGGCGGCATTATGCCGATCAGCCGGAGTCGCGGGCCACGTATGCGGGCATGGTGTCGCGCTTGGATCGCGATGTGGGGCGTATTCTGGCGTTCCTCAAGCGCAACAATCTGGAGAAGGATACGCTGGTAATCTTCACGTCCGATAACGGCGGCGCGACGCGGCTGTGGGGGGAGGACTTCTTCCGGTCGAACGGGGATTTCCGGGGGAACAAGCAGCTCATGTACGAAGGCGGCATCCGGACGCCGTTGCTGGCGCGCTGGCCGGGCCGGATCAAGGCGGGTTCGACGAGTGCGCATGTCTGCTCATTCGTGGATCTGATGGCGACGGCCGCGGAGTTCACGGGGCAGAAGGCGCCGTCCGGTGGGGATGGGATCTCGTTCCTGCCGGCCTTGGAGGGGCGAAAGCAGAAGGCGCACGATTATCTCTATTGGGAGTTGCCGCGCTATGACGCCAAGACCGGCACGTTCCCCGAGGAGGTGCCGATGCAGGCTTTGCGGCAGGGGAGTTGGAAGGCGGTGCGGCCGAAGCCGGGGGCGCCGGTGGAGATTTACAATCTGGCGGACGATCCGGGAGAGGCGAAGGATCTGGCGGGGGCAAAGCCAGAGGTGCGGGATAAGCTGGAGGCGCTGTTGAAGGCGGCCCGCCGGCCGCCGCGTCCGCAGGCCGAGCCGCCGCATAAGCATTGGGAGGGGCCGGACGCTTAGGAAGGCGCGACGTGGGCGTCGCGCGCGGGTCTGGGGACCCGCCCCCCACCGGGGGCTTAGCGGCGATATTTGAAGTAGTCTTGTTCGCCATTGGCGTCGGCGCCTACAGCCGTAGCCAGTTCGAGCGATACCATGTAGCGGCTGCGTGGGGTGACATAGACGCGGAAGGTGGTGGCCTCGTGTTCCATCAGCAGTTCATGCGCTTCCCGCGGGATCTCGAAGTATTCCCCGCGCACCACCAGGCAATGCGTTTCCTTCTTAAGGCCGAAAAGCTTGGCGATCCCCTCTTCGATCTCCACGGACTTGCTGGGCGTGCCGCGGCCGGTGAGGGAGGTGACTTTCCCTTCGGCGACATCTCGCAGAAGCCCGAAGACGCGCCCGGACGTAAGGACGAACTTTACGCACACCGCGACGAAGCCGAAGAACAGCGTGCCGAGCGCGAACACCAGGTAGTTGCCCATGGTGAGAATCCAGCGTATCTTGCTGAGGACGAGTTCCGATCCGGCGGCAATCGCGATCCCGAGGACCAACAACCCGAGCAGCGTAGCGGCGATCCCGAGAAACGGCGTGAAGCCGCTGATGCTGACGCGAGTCATCTGGGCGCTGCTGAGGCGTCCCTGCCGGTTTTCGGCCAGGTCTCTCTCGCTGAAGGCAATGGTCCGGCTGAGGCGCTGGAGAAATTGGGGACTGTCCTCGGTCCCGGCGTACGTAGCATACACGGTAGCTATCCCTCCCGACTAAAGAGATATCGGCAGGAGGAGCGCCGGACTGTAGACCTAAGAGACCGATAGTACCAGGCAGGCGCCAATCGTATACTAACGATCAGGAGTAACTCATGGGAACGGTAGCAACATCGCCGGTGGAACGGGTAGTCCTACGGGACATCAGTTGGGATCTGTACCAGCACCTGATCCGGGAGTTGGGGGACGCGCCGGGTACGCGCGTGACATATGACGGGGGATTGCTGCAGATTATGGTGGTTTCGCTGGCTCACGATAATCCGAACCGGCTGCTCTCGAGCATCGTGGAGAAGGTGGCGGATCAGTTAGGGATTGACTTCTCTCCGAATGGCTCGACGACGCTACAGAGGCCGGATCTGCTCAAGGGCTTTGAGCCGGACTCCTGCTTTTACTTCAAACATGCGGAGCGGATGCGCGGGCGGGATGAGATCGATCTGCTGCACGATCCGGCGCCGGAGTTGGTGATTGAAGTGGATGTCACCAGTTATTCGTTGAACCGGTTCCCCATCTTTGCGGCGGTGGGGGTGCCGGAGGTGTGGCGTCACGCGGCCGGGAGTGTTTCCATGTATGGCTTGCGGGACGGGCAGTATCAGCCGATTCCGCGGAGTTTGGCTTTGCCTATCCTGACGCCGGAGGCCGTCACGCATTTTCTGGCGGCGGCGCGCCGGATTCCGCGTCCGGTGTGGGTGAAAGAACTGAGCGAGTGGGTGCGGCAGCAGCAGGACTAACCCTACCGGCCGTACTGTGGGTGAATCCAGTAGCTCTCGCGCCAGCGGCCGCCGGCGACGATGGACTGCAGTTCCGGATACTTGCCTTCGTGATGCAGGTTGAAGGCGTTGGTGATGCCACTCATCGGTTCAAAGCAGATGAAGTCGCGGCCTGGGGGCGCGTAGACGACGCCGACGGGATACTTCGGGCCGAAGCGGACCCCAATGCGTTTGCCGCCGCCTTCCACCAAAAACTCCTTTGAGGAATCGACGCCAGAGAACACATCATCAAACTGGCGGCCGCCTAGTTTGACGGGCTCGGGTTGCGAGTAGGGCTGGCGCTCGCCGGTGGGGGTGAGTTTGGCGTTTAGCTGCACATGCTCGCGGCAGGGGACGGTGACGGCCCACTGGTCGCGGGGCACGCCCGGTAGCGTGAAATACGGATGGTAGGCCACCGAGACGGGCATGGTGTCGGTGGAGAGATTCTCTACCACCGTCTCGATTTCCAGCACGCCGTCGCGCAGGCGGTAGGTCATCTCATAGGCATGGGCGAAGGGGAATTGCGCCATGTAATCGGGGTAGCGCCAGAATTCCAGGCGGCAGGTGACGGCGGCCGCATCGCCACCGCCGGTGAGCGACGCAATCTGCCAGTAGGGGGAGTACAACAACAGGCCGTGGATGGGCTGCTGGAAGCCATCCTTGCGCACGTTACCCAGGCTCATGTTCAGCGCGTAGCGTTTCTTGTTGGCGAAGAAGGCCTCCTGGTCCAGGCGGTTGGCCCAGGGCGCCAGGAAGGGGTTGCCCAGATTGACAGGCTTGGCTTTGAACTCGCTGAGCGTGCGGTAGGGCGACCAGAAGACCGGCTGGCCGGCCACGGTCATCTCATAGCTGTTATTGCCGATGGAAGGCACGATGCGGACTTCCGTTTTGGTGGCCGTATCGGCCAGGTACACCACTTCGATGCCGTCCGCCGTTTGCCGTTCCGCGGTGTAATTCATGGTTTCTATTCAGTTATCCAGTTTCTCTTTAAGGTCAAGCGCGGTTTGGTCCTGGCAGCACCAGCAGACGCCGGGCGTGTAGGTGCGAATGGAGCAGACCGCGCACCAGTAGGTGACGAACAGGCGCTTGCCGTTCTGGTGGACGTACATGGCGCGCTTGTGGATAGGCAGGATCTTGAGCTTATCGGCGCCGTCCCAGTGCCCGATGACCTCGAAATCGATGTCTTTGAGGCGCTCGTCGCGCAGCACGCCGGAGGTCTGCTCGTCGCCTTCTAGGCGGATCCGCCGGCCATCGGTTGTCAGCACGGGGTCCTGGCCGGGGTCCTGGGTGAGTTTGCCGCGCACGGTGACCGGAGCCGCCGCCTCCTCGCCCCATGCGAGCGCCGGAAGAGTTCCAAATGCCGCCGTGAACCGCCTGCGTGTCACCCTACTAGTGTAACGTCTCGGGATAAGCTAGAGAGTTACGCATGGCAACCCGCGTCTCTTTGTTTGTCACCTGCATTGTCGACCAGATGTTCCCGAAGGTGGGTCTGGCGATGGCGGATATTCTGGAACGGCTTGGCTACGAAGTGGACTTCCGGGAGGAGCAGACCTGCTGCGGCCAACCGGCCTTTAACAGCGGCTACCGCAACGAGGCCCGGCAGGTAGCGGAGCATTTCATCCGCACCTTCCGCGATGCCGAGTTCGTGGTGGTGCCGTCGGGCTCCTGCACGTCGATGATCACGCACCACTTCTATGACCTGTTCCCGAAGGATACGGACATGCGGGATGAGGCCGAATACCTGACGCCGCGCGTTTGGGAGTTCTCCCGATTCCTGACGGAGGTGGCGAAGGTGGAGGATCTGGGAGCGCGGTTTGACGGCGTGGTTACCTATCACGACAGTTGCCACGCGCTACGGGAACTGCACATCAAGGACGGGCCGCGGCGGCTGCTACGCAAAGTGAAGGGGTTGGAATTGCGCGAGATGGCGGTGGCGGAGGAATGCTGCGGCTTCGGCGGCACGTTCTCGATCAAGTTCCCCGAAGTGTCAGGCGGGATGGCGGGAACGAAGATCGACTCTATCCTGGCCACCGGGGCTAGCACCGTGGTGTCGATCGATAGCAGTTGCCTGATGCAATTGCAGACCTCGATTGACCGCCGCAAGGCGCCGCTGCGCACGCTGCACCTGGCCGAAGTGCTGGCGTCGCGTTAAGAAAGGAGCCGTCTCACCATGCAGATCAAGCCGGTCCAGGAAGAGAACATCCGCAAGACGGTGGCCGACCCGAAGGTGCAGTTGGCGGTGTACTCGGCGACGGCGCGCTTGAAAGAGAAGCGCCAGGACGTAGTTAGTGAAGAGGCGTTGCCGGAATACCAGGAACTTCGGGAAGCGGCACACCAGTTGAAGCGCCATGCCATCGAGAACCTGGATTACTACCTGGAACAATTCGAAGCCAACGTGGTCGCCAATGGCGGCAAAGTCGTTTGGGCGCGTACGGGCCAGGACGTAGCCGATTTCATTCTGGAGGTGGCGAAGCGGCGCGGCGCCAACCTGCTGGTGAAGTCGAAGTCGATGACGACGGAAGAGATCCATCTGAACGACAAGCTGGAGAAGCACCAGATGGAGGTGGTGGAGACCGATCTGGGGGAGTACATCATCCAGTTGGCGCACGAGCGGCCGTACCATATCGTGGCGCCGGCGGTACACATGACGCGGCTGGATGTGGCCGATGTGCTGGAGAAGAATCTGCCAGAGCCGCGCACCGAAGAGCCGGAAGGACTGGCGATGATCGCGCGGCGCACGTTGCGCGAGAAGTTCCTGAAGGCGGGGATTGGGATCTCCGGCGCTAATTTCCTGCTGGCGGATTCGGGCGCGGTCACCATCATTGAGAACGAAGGGAATGCGCGGCTATGCACGTCGGCGCCGAAGGTGCATATCGCGGTGGCGGGGCTGGAGAAGATGATTCCACGGGCGCAGGATCTGGCGGTGTTCCTGAAGTTGTTGGGGCGGAGCGGGACGGGGCAGTTGCTAACGGTGTATACGTCGATTCTGGGCGGGCCGCGGCGGCCGGGCGATGCCGATGGGCCGGAAGAGTTCTACGTGGTGTTGATGGATAACGGCCGCACGAAGCTGATGGCCGACCCTGGCAAGCGCGAATCGCTGTTCTGTATCCGCTGCGGGGCCTGTCTGAATGCCTGCCCGGTGTATCGCAAGATTGGCGGGCACAATTATCCGGGTGCCTATTCCGGCCCGATTGGGGCGATCCTGTCGCCGCAGTACGCGGGCATTACGCGGGATCCGTGGCTGCCGTTCGCCAGCAGCCTCTGCGGGGCCTGTGCCGAAGTCTGTCCGGTGAAGATCGATATTCCCCGCATCCTGCTGGAACTGCGGAGCGAGGTGGTGGCCGAGCAGGGCCGGGCAGCGGACGAGGTGGCCGAACGGACGGCATTCCGCATGTATAGCTGGATGATGCGGCGGCCGCGTTTGTATGCGACGGCGGCGAAACTGGCGAGCAAGGCGGCGGGTTTGCCGGGAGTGGCTTCGTTTGGTCCAGGGGCGAAATGGGGCAAAGTGCGCGAAGTACCGAAGCCGGCCCAGAAGAGCTTCCGCGATCTTTGGAAGGATCGCAAGAAGGGGAACGGATGACGGCGAAGGAAGAGATTCTGAGTAAGGTCAGGAAGTCGCTGGGGCGTGGGGAAGGGCAGGCTGTCGCGGCGCCGCCGCCGGTGCGAATCCGCGTTCCGGACATTCCGCGGGAGAAGCGGGTGGCGTTGTTCCAGCAGCGTTTGGAAGTGCTGGGCGGCAAGGTGTACGCGGCGGCGACACTGGCGGAGGCCAAAAAGCTGACCGAACAGATTCTGGCGGGCGGCACGGCGATTACGACGAAGGCCGCTATCCTAAAGCAGGCGGGCCTACACGAGATAGCGAACGTACAGGCTCCGCCGGAGGATGACGCGGCTTTCCGGCAGGCCTGCGCAACGTGCGATTTCGGGATCACCAGCGCGGACTATGGGCTGGCGGAGACGGGGTCGGTGGTGACGCGGTCGGCCAGTGAGGCGCGGTTGGCATCGCTGCTGCCGCCGGCGCATATCGCGATTCTGCCCATGAGCCGGTTGTTGAGTGGATTGGATGAGTTGTTCACGCTGGTTCCGCGGCCACCGGCGACGTCGGCCTCGACGGTCTTCATTACGGGACCAAGCCGCAGCGCCGATATCGAGATGATTCTGGTGCGCGGCGTACACGGTCCCAAGGTCATTCACGTTATCGTGGTAGAGGAGGCGTGATCGACGGTTTGCATGAGGTTTCTTGCGCTGGCTCTACTCTGCCTGCCTGGGATGCTGTCCGGCCAGACGGCTGAGTTTTCCATCACCGGCGGGGTTTCGCGTCTAAATAACGCGAATATCGGCAATCTGGGAGCGGACAATTACCGGTTGAAGGATGGATTCCGGCTCGGGTTTCGCACCACGTTGAATACGTGGCGGTACATCGGCCAGGAGTTCGGCTATGGCTACAACCGGACGCAATTGTCGAGCGCCGAAGGGGATGCCGGCATGGCGATTCACCAGGGCTTCTTCAACTTCCTTCTGTATGGGACAAGGGATGGATCGGTGGTACGCCCGTTCGTGGCGGGCGGCGGGCATTTCAACAACTACACCCCGCCGGGCACGAGCGTGACGTCGGGCGGCGGGTCGACGAAGTTCGGATTCAATTACGGCGGCGGGGTGAAGGTGCGGGTCTCGCCGATTTTCGCCATTCGCTTCGATGTACGGAACTACCAGAACGGGAAGCCCTTCTCGTTTCTGACGGGCCGGAGTGGGCTGATCGGGCAGTTGGAAGTGTCGGCGGGCTTTGGATTGGTCATCTAAAACAAATCCGGTGTGGGTTGTTTCGGAAAATTCACGGAACGTGCATCTTTCCTTAAACGCCTGCGTTGCAGAGTGTATGCGATGACCCAGGGTTCCCGGCTTCGTTTCCTTCACAAACTGGAATCGCAGGAAGGATTCCGAACGGCTGTGTCGCTTCACAGCCATACATCGAGTTCACGCGAGTCACTCGATTTCATTCCGCGCGTCTGCGCGAAGGTGCCGATCTTGCGGCAGGCGGAACGCGCCTACCGGCGGCGCTACGAGAGGGTGCATGGCCATTCGCTGGACTACACGCAGGTATGGTGGACTCCGCCATTGACGCCGGATGAGGCGCTGCGAGTGGAGACGGAGCAGATCGAGGCGCTAGGGCTGCGTCCGATCGTTTCGTTAACGGATCATGACACGATTGACGGCGTTCTGCAGTTGCGGAACGAGGCGGCTACGCGCGACACACTGATTTCGGTGGAATGGACGGTGCCGTTCGAGGCGAGCTTCTTTCATTTGGGCATTCACAATCTGCCGCCGGGCGAGGCGGCGGCCGTGCAGTCGGAATTGGAAGCCTATACCGCCGTACCGGATGAAACCAAACTACGGGAACTGCTCGTCTTTCTGAACAGGGACCCCGGGATTCTGGTGGTGTTCAATCATCCGATGTGGGATGAGAAGGGCATCGGGCAGAAGGCCCACGTCGAACAGGTGTACCGTTTCCTGTCGCGGTACAAGTTAGGCGTTCACGCATTGGAGTTGAATGGGCTGCGGCCCTGGAAGGAGAACCGTTCCGTGATCCGGCTGGCAGTGGAAGCGGGCTTGCCGTTGGTGTCGGGCGGGGACCGGCATGGCTGGGAGCCGAACGCGAACCTGAATCTGACCAATGCCGCGAGCTTTGCGGAGTTTGCCGGGCAGGTGCGGGTGGAGCGGGCGAGCGACATCGTGTTTCTGCCCCAGTACCAGCAATGCGTGCCGAGCCGGGTGGTGGATACCTTGTGCGACGTGATGCGGCCTCACCCGAATCACGCCAAGGGCTGGCATCGCTGGAGCGACCGCGTGTTCCGGCGGGAACGCAGTGGGGCCATCCGCCCGTTGAGCGCCTATTGGGACGCGGCCGGCGGTACGCCTTCGCTGGTCCGCGCGTTTATCTCCACGATGCGGATTGTCGAGAGCCGCCGTGTGCGCTCGGCGATGCGGGCCGCCTTGGGTCCGCAGGAGGAGTTAGCCTGGTGAACCGCTATCCGGCTCCGCGTGTCGCGTTTTTCAGCGATTGCTTCTTTGAAACCAATGGCGTGGCGTTGACCGCGCGCATGTTTCAGGATTTCGCGACCCGCCGGGGTCTGCCGTTCTTCAGCTTCCACACGGGGCCGGAAACCGCGGTGCGGAGAGAAGGCAACTTGACGGTGTTCGAAGCGGCGCTCAGCAACCTGACCGTGGGGCTGGACGCCGATCTGCACTTTGACCTGCGGGCGTACCGGCATTATGGCCGGTTGCGCCAGGAATTGCAGGCGTTTCGCCCGGACCTGATTCATGTTACGGGGCCGGGCCACGCGGGGATTCTGGGGGCTTTTCTGGCGCATTCGCTGAAGGTGCCGCTGGCGGCGAGTTGGCATACCAATGTGCACGAATTCGGCGCGCGGCGATTGGAGAAGCTGTTGGGGTTTGCGGGAAAGGTTGTGAGCGGGGCGGTGGCCGGCGGGGCGGAGCGGGCGATTCTGGCGGCTGCCGTGCGCTTCTACCGGTTGGGGAAGACGCTGTTCGCCCCCAATCCCGATTTGGTACGGATGCTGCGGGACCGCACCGGGCGGCCTACTTACGACATGCGCCGGGGCGTGGATACGGTGATGTACACGCCGGAGAAGCGGCGGCGCACGGACCGGGTGTTCCGGATCGGCTACGTCGGACGGATTACGCCGGAAAAGAGCGTGCGGTTTTTGGTGGATATCGAGCGGGCTTTGTTGAAGGCCGGTGCGCCGCCGTTTCAGTTCGTGGTGATCGGGCAGGGGAGTGAGAAGGAATGGCTACAGGCGAACCTGCGTCACGCGGAGTTCCCTGGGGTGTTGAAAGGCGAGGCGTTGGCGCGGGCTTACGCCAACCTGGATCTGTTTGTGTTTCCTTCGAAGACCGATACGTTCGGCAACGTAGTGCAGGAGGCGCTGGCGAGCGGCGTGCCGGCGATTGTGACGGCTGAGGGTGGACCGAAGTATATCGTGCGGTCCGGTGAGAGCGGCTTTATTGCCGCGGACGATGCGGCGTTTGTGCGCTGCGTGCTGCAGGTGATGGGCGATACGAATCTGCTGGCGAATCTGCGGCGAGTGGCGCGGGCGCAGGCTTGCGATACGACCTGGGATCGGGTGTTTGAGCGGATCTACGAGGCGTATCAGGCGAACCTTCGCCCGGACTTTCAGGTTCACCCCGCCGCGCAGCCAGCGGCGCGCACACCGTAGGAGAACGCGCGGGCCCACTCCCTGGCGGGGTTGTGGAAAAACCTAGGCACCCGCTCCCTTGAACTAACTTTGCGCCATACCAACAGATCGCGGAAACCTTGACAGGAGGAAGCTCCTGGAATCTGACCACACAGGAGGTTCCCATGAACGCCTTTTTCGAGCACCACCGGCATAGCATCCGCTTGCACTACAGGTGTTTTGACCGGCTGTTGTTGAACGGGTTGATCAGCCGTTCCAGCAACCCGAGCGAGTGATTGGATTCTTTAACAACTATCGCGACGGCAAGCGCGTCACTCGCAACGAACTCGGCGAGAGTTGCTGAGCAATATTGCTGAGCAATAGAAGAACTGGGTCACGAATCGGTCACAAGAGATGGGGCGTGCCGGTGTTGGAGCCACCCAATGGGCGCCGCGATGATTTCATCAACCCGTACTTCCAGCAAGCCAAACCCGACCAGATCGCATCTTGAACGCCCGTGAACCAGGGCGAATCCTCATCGCCAACGGCAACAAGAAAGACGATCGTTGGCATCCTCAACGATGCCCGGTGGGGGCGTATGTTCGTCCGGCTCGGTCCCTACTTTCCATTCACTGCGCGCGTTGCGGTTCGCGGCTCCGTAACGGAATCAACAGTTTACGCTAACGGAGCCGGGCAAACCACGGCGGTGGCTTCGTTTTGTTTTGCGTAGGGTGGCTGGCTCCCAAACCGCCGCGCATTGAACCGCGTCCGAGGTTCCGCTAGGCTAGTACATTCCACTTTCAAGCGGCTGGAGGCCACTTGCACGAACTGTATATCACGTTGGCGGATGGCTCGTCGCGGGTCCTGCGCCTGACGGAGAAGCCTATCCTGCTGGGGCGGGAGCCCAGCTGCGACCTGGCGTTTCCCAGTGACCCGGAGTTGTCGCGCCGGCATCTGGTGGTAGAACCCGACCAGAACCGCTGGGCCGTCCGCGACCTGGGCAGCACGAATGGGACCCGTCTGAACGGGCAGCCACTCCAGACCAAGCATATTCTCAAGCCGGGCGACAAGATTAGCGCCAGCCATATCACGATGCTGTATCGCGAGGCCGAGCCGCCGAAGAATCGCACCGTATTCTTCGACGCCAGCCGCATGGAAGCGCATCCCAGCACGGTGGCGATCCATCTTTCGGACCTGCTGGATTCGCAAACGTCGGAGCGGCTGAGCCCGGAGCCGACCTCCGGATCGGCCTGGGTGACGCCACTACAGGCGCTGCTGCGCGTGGGTAGGGAATTGGTGCAGGGGCGGCCGCTGGAGGAGCTGTTCGGCGTCATCCTGAACCTGGCGCTGGAAGGCGTGGGGGCGGAGCGCGGTGTTCTGATGGCGGAGGAGGGCGACGAACTGATCGAGAAGGCTTCGCGCGGGGGCGAGTTCCGGATCAGCACGGCGGTGCGGGACCGGGTGATGAACCACCGCGAGTCGGTGCTGATCGAATCGGTGGCGGATACCCCGGCAATGCTGTCCAGCAAGACGATCATGCTGCAGGGCGTACGGTCGTTGATCGCGGTGCCGTTGCAGACCGATACGCGGGTAATCGGGCTGCTCTATGTGGATGCGCGCAATGCGCTGCGGCGGTTCACGAACGACGACCTGGGGCTGTTGACCGTAATGGCCAACGTCGCCGCCATGCGCATCGAGCGGCAGCGGCTGGCGGAGATTGAAGAAAGCCAGCGGCGGCATGAAGCGGAACTGAACCAGGCGGCGGAGATCCAGAAGCGGCATCTGCCACGCACGGCGCCGGTCTGGAACGGCATGGAGATCGCGGGCATGCACAGCGCCTGCTTGACCGTGGGAGGCGACTACTTCGACTACCTGACGCTGTGCGATGGGCGATTGGGGATTGTGGTGGCGGACGTGGCCGGGAAGGGCATGCCCGCGGCGCTGATGATGATGAGCCTGCAGGCGCGGGTACAGGCGTTGGCGGAAACCTGCACGGACATGAGCGATTTCGTCACCCGGCTGAACCGCAATATGCTGCCGTCGTGCGCGCCCAACAAGTTCGTGACGATGTTCGCCGGATCACTGGACGCGGCGACCGGGGAACTGCAGTACACGAATGCGGGGCATCTGCCGGGGCTGCTGGTGCGGACCGGCGGGGAGGTGGAGCGGCTGACCGAAGGGGGCATGTTCGTGGGGCTGCTGCCGAATCTGGAGTACGAACGGCTGACGGCGATCCTGCATGAGGGCGACTTGCTGGTGTTGTACACCGACGGCATTACGGAGCAGGAGAACGCGTCGGGGGACGATTACGGCGTGGACCGGCTGGAGCAAGAAGTGACGCCGCGGCGGGACTGGCCACTGGAGAAGCTGATCGCGCATGTGACGGCGCAGGTATCGGCGTGGGCGGCGGGGGTGCCGGTGTCGGACGATCAGACGATTGTGATGGTGCGGCGGTCGAACGGGCTGAATGTGACGGCGGGGCCGTTGGTGATACGCGAGTGAGTGCATGTGTACTGGAAGATCATCGCGGCGTACATCCGGTTGATTTCCTGCAAGAGTTGCTACAGGATGGAATTGCGGGAGACATCCGCAAGAAATTGCCTGCCAAGCCCCAAGACCCGCGCCTTGAACCAACCTACTCGATTGAGGAGGCGGCGAGGTATTTGCAAATCGCGCCGAGCACGTTAAGGTCGTGGGCCGTGGGCAGGCGCAAGAAGGATGGCCAAGGGTTTTATGAGCCTGTGCTCAAGTTTGTCGAACCAAGCACGCAAAGGCTTTCGTTCTATGACCTTGTGGAAGCCCACCTACTGAAGTTCGCCGTTGGTCACATCCCGATGAAACAACTTCGTCGCGGACTGGACTTTCTTCGACGTGCGAATCCTAGGGACCCGCGACCGCTATTGACGCAGAGTTTTCGCACCGATGGGAAGTATCTCTTACTCGAAGGTATGCTCGGGTCAAAGAGGACTGCCCAGAAGCTCCTGATCAACGCCTCCGTTGGCGGGCAACTGGAAATGGCGGAGATGATCGAGCCACACGTCAAGACTCTGGCAAGCGAAATCGATAAGCGCATCAGGCTGCTGGTGTGGGACCGATCCAAGAAGCCGGTTGGGGTCTTCCTCAGCGAAGGCACTCGGGCTGTGTCGATAACACCCGGGGTAATCTCAGGGCGGCCCGTGATTGAAGGGACGCGCATACCAACAGCGATCGTCGCGCAACGTAACAGGGCCGGGGAGTCCATTGCTTCGCTGGCAAGGGACTACCGTCTGACTAGGGACAAGATTGAAGCGGCGATCCAGTACGAAACAGCTACATGCGCCGCATGAACTGTTCCTCGATGAGGGTATCAGTGGCAAAACAATGCTTGGTTTGTTGACCGGGGCTCGCCTCTGTGTGCATCCGTATCAACAGTCGCGGATTGACGAAATATACGGGCGAACTGGGGCTCCGGCAACGGAGGGACCAACTTAAAACCAGCTTGATCACCCGGCAGAAGAAACTCGGTGTTCCAACCAGGCAGCCGGCCTCGATCAAGTAGGCGCCGCATTGACGTCTCCGCTTCACGCGTCTACGTGCCCTGGCGCCCCTTCCCCCCGGGGCTTGACCCCGGCGCGTTCGTCGAGAACAATACAGAGTGGGTGAAAGCGCCCGAATTGTGTCCCGATGAATATGAAATCCGCTGCGCTTCTCGCGGTACTGCTGTCGCTGTATCCGCTCCGGGCCTCCGATCCCGGCTGTCCCCGTTATCCTGCTTCGGAACGTTCCGAACTGCAGAACCAGATTGAGTTGGAATGGTCGACGGCCCAGTTCGCCGCCCGCAAGAACAAGCAAGGCGTGCGCAACGCCGTTCCGCATTACAACTTTATCGACTCGCAGGTTTTCGGGAAGATGAGTGCCGATGGGGTGCCGTCGGCGGATCTCACCACCGATGCCGAGTTTCTGCGACGGGTTTCGCTGGACCTGACGGGGCGCATTCCGACGGCGGGAGCCGCGGCGGCGTTTTTGGCGGACTCCTCTCCCGGCAAGCGCGGCAAGCTGATCGAGGATCTGCTGGCCTCGCCGGCGTACGTGGACCAGTTCACCCTGTACTTCGGCAACCGGTTTGAAGTGACGTCGGGCTACTACAACGAGATCGGGGTTACGGGGCGCACGCTGTTCCACAACTTCCTGCGCGAGGCCGTACGCCAGGACCGGCCCTACAACCAGATGGTGACGGAGATGATAACGGCCACCGGCGATGCCGACGAGGTGGGTCCGGCGAACTTCCTGACGCGCGGCTGGCAGAATGGCGATCCCATCCAGGACACCTGGGACACGCTGACCGACCGCGTCACGGTGCGCTTTCTGGGCTTCAAGAGCGAGTGCAACTCCTGCCATAACGGCCGCGGGCACCTGGAGCAGATTAACCTCTGGGCGACGCGGCGCACGCGAGAGGAGTTCTGGCGCATGTCGGCGTTCTTCTCGCGCATGAACATGAGCCGTCTGGCGGTGGATGCCTTCAACCAGCGGCTGCGCTGGTACTTCGTGGATCGCAATGCCGGCGCCTATACGGCGAATGTGAATCCGGGAAGTCCTGGACCGCGGCCGCCGCGCACCGGCGGCCCTTATGAACCGCGCTTTATCCTAAACGGCGAGGAGCCCGGGAACGGGCAGTGGCGGAAGGAATTCGCGCGCCTGATTACGGCGGACCGGCAGTTCGCCAAAGCCACCGTGAATTACCTGTGGGCCTACCTGTTCAATTACGGGCTGGTGGATCCGCCCGATGCCTGGGACCTGGCGCGCGTGGATCCGAGGAACCCGCCTCCGGCTCCCTGGACGCTGCAGGTGACGCATCCCGAACTGCTGGAACAACTGGCCGATCACTTCATCAAGAGCAACTACTCGATGAAGGAGATGCTACGGCTGATGACGAACTCCGCGGCGTACCAGCTTTCGTCCAAGTACGAAGGGCAGTGGCGGCCGCAGTACACGCGCTATTTCGCCAAACACATTCCGCGGCGGCTGGCGGCGGAGGAACTCTACGACGCGCTGCAGATCTCCACCGAGACCGATACGCCGATGTTCGTGCCCGGCTTTGAAGAGCCGTTGCATTTCGCCAACCAGTTGCCGGATCCGACCGAACCGCGTAGCGATGGGGCAGTGTTGGAGTTTCTGAACACGTTCGGGCGCGGGGACTGGTGGAACAATCGCCGCGACCCACAGCCCACGATTCTGCAGTTGCTGTACAACATGAACGCCAACCAGACGGTGCTGCGAACGTTTGCCTCGCGCGCCGATAGTCCGGCCAACCGCCCGGCGCGGCTGGCGGCTTCTTCCCTGTCCGATGAGCAGATCGTCCGCGAGATGTTCCTGGCGACGCTCACCCGCTACCCGACGTCCGAGGAGACCGCCACGGTGCTGCGGCTGAAGTCCGGCACGCGCCTGGATTGGGTGACGGACCTGCAATGGGCGCTGCTGAACAAGCTGGACTACATCTTCAACTACTAAGGAGGAAGCCATGAAGAACTGCGGGAATCATTCGATGAATCGCCGGCGCTTCCTTCTGGGAGCCGCGACAACAGCCGGATTTCAGTTGTTGCACGCGCATGCGGATGCGGAAGTAGTCAGCGCGCGCGCGGTGACGCCGCGGAAAACGGCGCGGGCAGCCATCTTCATTAACCTGGCGGGAGCGCCATCGCACCTGGACACCTTCACGCCGAAGGATGGGCCCTGGAATCCGCCGGATGCCGACCTGCGGGAGTATCCCGGCGGTATCGTGCTGTCGCGGGCGTTCTTTCCCGAACTGTCGAAGATCACGAACGACCTGTGTATTCTGCGGTCGGTGTCGTCCTGGGAAGCGGCGCACGAGCGGGGGCAGTTCTATTTGCAGACGGCGCACCCGTCGAACCCGGCCTTCGCGGTGGAGACGCCGCATATCGGATCGGTGATCTGCCGTGAGTTGGGCCGCGCCGATCAGCCCTTACCGCCATTCCTCACGTTCTATAGCGGCGGCATGCAGGGTTCGGCCTTCCTGGGTGGGCGAGTGGCGCCGCTGATGCCGAACCCGAATCGCGCGGGGCTGGCGACGTTGGAACACAACTACTACGGCACCGCCAGCCAGCAGCGGTTTGAACGCAAGTTCGCGATGCTGGAGGCGTTGGACGCTCCGTTACGGCAGAATCCGTTCGACCCGGGCATGGCGGCCTATGCCAGCTTCTATGGCACGGCGCGGAACATGATGTACAACCCCGAAATCGCCAGGGTCTTCCGCTACACGGCGGATGACGAAGGCCGTTATGGGAACACAAACATCGGCCGTGCGCTGATCAACGCGCGCAATGCGGTACAGGCGAAGAACGGCGCGGTGTTTATCAATGCCACGATGGGCGGCTGGGACTCGCACCAGCAGCAGTTCGACCGCACGTACGGCGGCAATCTGTATCAGTTGAACAACCAGTTGGACCGGGCGCTGGGCGCGCTGGTGGAGGACTTGAAGGCGTCGGGCGACTTCCAATCGACGATCATTGTGGCGATGGGCGAGTTCGGGCGTACGCCGGGTCCGCTGAACGCCCGCGGTGGCCGCGACCATCATAAAGCCGCGATGATGACGCTGCTGCTGGGCGGCGGTGTGAAGGGCGGACGGGTCATTGGCGACCAGTCGCCGGATGGGGCTACGGTGGTGACGCCGGGCTGGCGGGGCGACCGGCCCATCTATATGGAAGACATCGCGGCGACGCTGCTTTCGGCGTTGGGCATTGATTGGACGAAGGGGATTACGGACACGCCGTCGGGGCGCAAGTTCGAGTACATCCCGTATGGGTTGGAAGGGACCTACTTCCCGGTGGACGAGGTGTTCGCTTGACAGCGCGCGGGTTGGCGCTGCTGCTGGGGACGGCCTGGGCTGCTATGGCGCAGGGGCCGGTGGCGACAGTGCAGATTACGGCGCCGAAGCTGCGGGTGATTGCGGGGGAGCGGCTGCGATTGTCGGCGGTGGCGCGCGATGCGAATGGCGTGGTGCGGCCGAACGACACGGTTCTATGGGCGGTGAACAACACCAATCTCGGCTTGGTGAATGCGAGCGGGGAGTTATCCACCAACACGTTGGGCATCATCCAGGTGTCGGCCCGCGTTGGGAACGTTACGAGCACGATGTTCCTCCAGATTCTGCCGAAGAAGATCAACGTGACGCCGGCGGAAGCGACGGTGACCGTTGGCCAGCAGATGCAGTTTCGCGCGGAGGCGCTGGACATCAATGACCGGCCGCTGGCGAACGTGACGTTCCGCTGGTTTACGTCTTCGATGAACCTGGGCACGACGAACACGTCGTCGGTGAATAACCAGGGCATGCTGTCGACAGTAGCGGTGGGGCGCATCCTGGTGCGGGCTTCCTACGATTACAACACCGGCGTGCCGGGCTTTGAGCGGCAGGCGCAGGATACGGCGACGGTGACCATCGGGCCGCCGCGGAGCTATCGCCTGTCGCGCGTGATTGGGACCCATGATCCGTATCCCGGTCAGGGACGCCTGCGGGGACGCGTGGTGCCGCTGCTGGGCAATGAGCGCGGGCAGGTGCTGTTCAACGCCAACTTCGACGGCATGGCCAGCGGTCCGCTGCTGCTCGACAACGGCGTGCCGAAGCTGCTGATGAGTACGGGCATGGCGGGGCCGCAGCCGCAGTCGCAGATCGGCGAGTTCTCGCAGTTGGCGATCAACAATCGCGGCGAGGTGCTGGCGCTGACGAGCATGTTGGGCGTGGGCAACGCCATTTTCAAGATCGGCGCCGATGGGCCGGATCCGGTGTTTGTCGATACCAGCCCGCTGCCTGGCACGGAGTTCCTGAGCGGCGCGTTCCTGAACCGGAATTGCTTGAATGACATGAGCACGTACGTGTTTCGCGCCAATTACCGCGTGCAGAATGCGGGTCCGACGATAACGGCGATCTTCCGTGTGCCGGTGCGGGGGTTTCCGAGTGAAGTTGTCTCGACGGTGACGGCGCTGCCGGATTTCCCCGCGACGTTCGCGTTGGATAACGACTTCGGCATTGCCGGGAATGACACGGTGTATTTCACGGCGAGCTCCGGCGCGCGGCGGGCGCTGTTCGTCGATAACTTTGGTGAGATCCGGAAGGTGCTGGAGATCGGCATGCCGCTGCAGGGATCGACGGTAAGCCGGTTTATTGGCAACTCCTATTGGGCGAATGGGGCGAATGAACTGGCGGTGAGTGTGGGTCTGGCGAACAACCAGGTTCCGCTGCTGCGCTACGACCTGACAGACTTGAATGCGGCGCCGAAGTTGGTGGCGCTGACGACGCTGGATGCGATCTATGCCAATACCCCGGCGGCGGGGACGCTGTTTCGCGGCAACTTTGCCGGGCGCGGGTATGGGCTTTGGATCTGGCCGCGGTCTGGTGATCCGCAGTTAGTGTTTCTACAGAACAACAATGCGTATCAATTGAAGGGGCGGGCGGTGACGCAGATCGACTTCGCGGCGATGGACGGCCAGGGGCGGGTGACGGTGCTCGCGCGCACGAACGAGAGTCCGATGGAGATCTTCACGGTGATGGCGGGCAATCCGGCGCAGCCGCTGCTGGCGGCCGGGGACGTGGTGCCGGTGAATCCGACGTTGACGCTGATTAACGTGCTGAATGGCGATCGCATGGGGAGTGCGCATGTGTTGGTGGGCAGCCGTGGGTCGTCGATCTTTGAAGCGAGCACCCGCTCGCTACGGTCCGTGTACTTGCTGGGCGAGCAGGTGACGGGGATCAATCTGCATACGGGATCGAACGTGGGCGATGCACGGAAGGCGCCGGGGGGCGAACTGTTCGTATCGCAGACGAACGGACAGGGTCTGTATCGCATCCGGGACGGCGCGCCGGAGTTTGTGCAGCGGGCGGGCTATGCGTTGGAGGCGGGGACAACGGGGAATGCGCCGCAGAATGTGATTGCGACGAATTCGCATGGCGGGCTGTTGTGGCAGGCGTCGACCAATCGCGGCGATACGCGGCTGTTCCAGACGGGGGACGGCGGGATGCGGGCGATTGCGACGAATAGCGTCTACGCGCCGCAGACGTTTGAAGTGGATGGGAAGATTGTGACGGGTTGGGCCGATCTGGCCATGGATGACAACGGCCGCGTGATGGGCCGCTTTTCGTTCCGTGATGGGAGTCCGACGGCGTTCTATGTGTATGCCGATGGGGCCTGGCGGCATGTGGCGACGGCGGGCGAGACCGTGCATAACGGAAGCCTGGTGGTGACCATTTCGCAGGTGCGCGCGGCGGGGGATGCTTTCTACGCGATCTTCAATCTGCAGGGGTTGGGGAATCATTTGGTGCGGTGGCGGCCGGGCGGGTTTGAGACGGTGCTGCATGTGGCGGAGCCTTTGGTGACCGGGCATTTGGTGGGTAGCGTGGGGAACTATGATGTGAACCGCAAAGGCGAGGTGGTGGCGCAGTGCAATCCCAGCCCGCAGGTGCTGGTGGTGAAGAAGGGGAACCAGACGCACTACATCCACATGTTGAATGAGCTGACTCCGGATGGGGACTTGCTGACACGGACGAGTGATTTTGATATTCGGGATGATGGGACGGTTTACTTTCTGGCGATGACGGTGATGGATGAGTACGTGCTGTACAAGGCTACGCCTGCGCAATAGCAACGGCGCTGCGGACGAAAGCAGCGGAACGGGGGCTGACGCTTGAGGCCTGGCTACTGGAACTCGCCGAAGAGTGTGTACGGGATGGACGCCGCCAGCGGTATCGGCTTGCGGATTTGCTGGCGGGGTGTGATCCCGCATTGGGCTGAATGATCCGGCGGTGGGCAACGAGGCGTTTCCGCGTCGGCGCGACGTGGGCGTCGCGCGCGGGTCTGGGGACCCGCCCTCCAACGGACGGGCACTAGCCGGCGATTAGCTCCCTTACCTTGCTTTCTAATTCTTCCGCCCGGTCTGGCGATTTCGCTTCTACGGCGTAACGTAGGATGGGCTCGGTGTTTGATGCTCGCATGTGGACCCAGGCGTTCTCCAGCAGTACCTTGAGGCCGTCCCGGCGGTCGCAGGCGCCTTCGGGGAAGGCATCCTCCAGGCGCCGCATGAGCGTGCCTAGGCGTCCGTGCTCGAAAGCGAATTTTCCCGAACGGCGCGAGTAGGACGGCATGCGGGCGGCCAGTTGCGATACGGATAGCCCGGTGCGCTCCATCAGATCCAGCACGAAGCCCATGCCGGTATAGCTGTCGCGGCAGTATTGCACGGACGGGAAGATGATGCCGCCGTTGGAGCCTTCCCCCCCAATGACAGCTTTCACCGCCTGCATCATCTCGACGACGTTGGCCTCACCCACCGGTGTCCGGTAGACCTTGCGGCCGTGTGCCAGCGCGATGTCGTCAATCACGGAAGACGTCGTGAGATTCACCGCAACGTCGCCGGGCATGCTGGTTAGCACGGCATCGACCACCAGCGCCAGCACATCGTCGTTATCCAACACAACGCCGTTCTCATCGACGATGGCGAGGCGGTCGCCATCCGGATCCTGGCCGAAGCCGATGTCGGCGCCCGTGCGGCGAACGAGGTCCTGCAGGTCGCCCAATGTGTCGGGGCGGGGTTCGGCTTCTCTGGGGAAGGGCTGCGTCGGGTCCACGGAGATCGCATCCAGGCGGCACCCTAGCACGTCTTTGAGGAAATGAACGCTGAGTTCACTGCCGGCACCGTTAACGCCGTCTAACGCCACTTTGAACTTACGGGCGCGGACACGGCCCACGTCGACGTGGCGCACGACGCGGTCCAGATGCATGCGCGGCGGTGTATCGGGGTCGTAGGCGACGCGTCCGATGCCGTCATTGGTAGCCGTGCGGAACTCGCTCTCATAGAACAGGTCCAGCAGTTCGCGGCGCTCGTAATGGTTGAAGAATAGCCCGGCGTGGTTGAACAGCTTGAGCGCGTTGTATTCGGAAGGATTGTGGGAGGCGGTAATGGAGATGCCACCCCTGGCGCGCGTCGCGTTGACGTAAACCTGAATGGTGGGGGTCGGCTGGATCCCGACGTAGACCACGTCACAGCCGGTAGCCAACAAGCCGCAAGCCACGGCATGTTGCAGCATCTCGCCGCTGGAACGCGTGTCGCGGCCAAGCACGACCTTACCAGGCCCAACGAAGGTGCCAAAAGCCTGCGCATAGCTGCAGGCCAGCGCCGGCGTGAGGAACTCGCCCACCACGCCGCGGATGCCGGAGACGCCAACCTTCAGGCGATGCTCTCTCATACTGCGCTCCGCACCATATCCATGAGGGTCTCAAACAGCACGAGCGGAGGATCTCCCTTCTGTTCGCAGATGACACGCACGATGGGTTCGGTCTGGCTGACGCGCACGTGGAACCAGCGGTCCGGCCAACTGATGCGCAGGCCGTCGCGCACGTCAATGATGCCGTCGCCGTACTGGCTTTGCAGGTCCATCATGAGCGCGGGCACGCGCCGCGGATCGAGCGGCAGTTCGCCCTTGAGGATGGAATAGCAGGGGTACGTGGCGAGGATTTCGGAGAGCTTCCGCTGGCGCTGGTGCATGAGCGAGAGGACCGCCAGCATGCTGGCGATGCCATCGTAGATGAAGCGGAACTGCGGCATCATCACCGCGCCCGTGCCCTCGCCGGCGACGGCAATCTGGTCGGGCCGGTAGGTGGCGAGCGCGTCCATGGCGGCCTGGCGTCCGACGGGCACGCGCACCACCGTACCGCCGTGGGGTGCGGCCACCTCCTCCAGCAGCGCGGTGGTGGAGAGATTCGTGATGACGAGGCGGCCGGGGCAACCCGGCAACAGGTAGTCGGCCAACAGCGGCAGCACCAGCTCTTCGTTCACCGCATCGCCTTTGTCGGTGGCGATGGCGACGCGGTCCGAATCGATGTCGAAGAGGAAACCGGCGTCGGCGCTCAGGGGTTGGATCAGCGGCGCCAGTTGCAGCGATACGGTGCGGGCATTAATCGAAGGCTCATGCGCGAAGTTCACCCCCTCGATGCGTTCGTTGATGAGGATGAAGTTGAGGCCGAAGCGCTCGATCATACGGCGGAGGATGATGGCGCTGGTGCCGTTGCAGCAGTCGACCACTACCTTGTAGCCGCGCAGCGCATTGAGGTCGAAGACGCGCGCCAAGTCATTGAGATACAGGTCCAGCGCGCCGGCATCCTTACGAAGCACGCCAATGCCGGTGTAGTCCTGGTAGGTGAAGTTGTGCAGGTGATAGATGTCCAGCAGTTCACCGGCTTCCGCGGTGGACAGGTAGGTACCGCGGGCGGCGAAGAACTTGAGGGCGTTCCATTCGGCGGGGCTGTGGCTGGCTCCAATGGAGATACCGCCGGCGGCGTTCAGGCGTTGGATCGTGTGCTGGATGACCGGCGTCGACACGATGCCGAGATCGACCACGTCATGCCCGGTGGAGAGCAACGCGGCGATGACGCCTTCGCGGATCATGACGCCGCTGGCGCGCGGGTCGCGGCCGATGACGACAGGCCCTCGGGCCAGGAAGGTGCCAAAGGCGGCGGCGAAGTCGAGCACATGCGACGCGCCAAGCCCGCCGCCGACAATGCCGCGCAGCCCCACATGGGAAATGCGAAGGGCTCGTTCCATGGCGGCCTACTTCACCAGCACCAGACGGCCGAAGGCCTCGGGCGTATGGTACGTCTCGTTATTCACCACGTTCCAATTGATGTGCACGCGATCCGGCATGGGGCCCTGGATACGGTAGGCGTTCATGCGCATTTCGTTGCCGGGTTTAGGCTGGCGCTTATCGATGGAGGCGATCGGGATCTTCATCTCGCCGTACCAGATCTTCTTCGCCTTGTCGATGCGCGCCTTCACCTGGAAGCCGGAGTTCCACTTCCAGCCGTCGGCGATGCGCGGGGCGCTCTTGTCGATATCGAGGTCCACCCACTCGCCCTGCGGCGACACCTGAAACTCGCGGTAGCGGCCGATCTTGTCGAAGTCGGCGCCGACGAAGACTTCGGCCACATCCCAATCCCACAGCTTGTTCGTCTCGGTGGTGGTGGAGGGATTCGGATGCAGGTAGAGCTGCTCATACGGGCATTCGAAGAGGAAGTAGAGATGCTGCCCGGTCCAGGCGGACCAGACGCGCATGCGATGGCTGGGCACAAGTTTGCCGTAACGGTCCTTGTCGGCGACAACAGGCTTGGCGGCCTGCCAGTGGGCGGCGGCGGGGTCGGCCGTCAACGCCACGTCCTTCGCCATCCACTTGCTTTCCAGCCGTCCTGGACCATCGGCCCAGGCGGCGGTGCTGATGAGGAACCACAGTGCGAGTTTCATTGTTTGGGGAAATGTTTTCGGTACCAGGCCATGCTGCGATCGATGCTGTCGATGATGTGTTTGACTTCCCGCAGGCCATGGCCTTCCCGAGGGTAGCGCACCATCACGGACTCCACACCGGCGTCCTTCAATGCGATGTAGAACTGCTCACTTTCGGCGATGCAAACGTCGTTGTCGTTTTCGCCATGCAGCAGCATGACGGGGGTTTTCACCTGCGCCACGTAGCGCAGCGAAGAGCGCTTCCACAGCGTATCCATCAGGTCGCCCTGGTGCGGCAGGACGCCGAAGGTCATCTGCTCATACATGTTGTAGTAGGTCATGTAGTTGTAGCTGACCAGGTTGATGATGGGCGCCAGCGGAATGGCGGCTTTGAAGATGTGCGTTTGGGTGACCAGCCAGGCGCTGAGCTGGCCGCCGTAGCTGCCGCCTTCCACGCCCATGCGATCGCGGTCGATCCAGGGATTGCGGCGAATGGCCGCACTGACGGCATAGAGCACGTCCTGCCCTTCATTGCCGTTTTGATCGCCGAAGACGGCGTCGGCGAACTTCTGGCCGTAGCCGATGGAGCCGCGGTAGTTCACTTGCAGCGTGGCCCAGCCCTGCGCGGCGTAAACCTGGCTCTTATGGTTGAAGGCCGGGCCTTGCTGTCCATGCGGGCCGCCGTGGATCATCACGATCAGCGGGTGTTTCGAATCGGCGGTCCGGTTGGCTGGCTTGGTTAGGAACGCCTCCACTTCCCATTTGAAATCGTTGCTGACGACGGTCATGGATTCGACGTCGGCGATTGCCTTGCCGCGCAGCACGTCCGCGTTGAGGTTGGTGTGCTGTTTGCGGTTGACAAACAACTGCGCCATGTCGTTGAGGCCTGTGAATGTGTAGGCCAGGGTGCCGTTCGAAGCTAGCGAATAGCTGCCCACCTGGCCTGGGCCGTCAATGATGACTTCGGCGCTGTTGCCACGCGAGGGCATGCGATACAGCTTCATGCTGCCGCGCTCGGTGACCGTGGTGTAGATCCAATTGCCGTCGGGCGACCAGGTGGCGGTCATCTGGCGGTTGTCGATGGCTTTGCCGAGTTCGGTACGCTGCGAGCCGTTGGCATTCATCACCCAGACGTGTGTGTCTTCCATGGTGGTTTCGAGGTCGGTGAGCCCGCGGCGCGTGCCGAGGTAGGCGATGCGGGTGCCATCGGGAGACCACTTCGGAACATACTCGGCGTTTTCGGTGGCGGTAAGGCGTGTAATGGCGCCCGTGGCCGCGTCGGCGGTGAGCACGTCGTAGTTGAAGAACTGGTCGCCATCGGGCTCGCGATTGGAGATGAACAGGATGCGCTTGCCGTCGGGGGACCAGTCGGGCGAATGCTCGTAAAGGTCGCCCTTGGTGAGCTGGCGAACGGCCTTCGTTTCCACGTTGACGATGTAGAGGTGCAGGCGCTTGTTGTCGTTGAAGCGCGTCATGCCTTCGGCGAAATCCGGCTTGTAGAGGTAGCGGGTGATGACGACGGGGTCGCCACTGGCTTCGGCTGTCTCCGGGCCGGGTGTGGCATGCACAAAGACGATCTGCTTGGAATCCGGCGACCAGGCATAGGTCTCGCCCATATGGGGCAGCGGGGCGTTGGTGCCGTCGATGGCGTGCAGGAAGCGTGCCCCGGTGCCGTCGGCTTTGGCGACGATGAGGCCGCGCTGGCCCTCCGCCGAACCGCTGTAGGCGATCCACTTGCCGTCGGGCGACCAGCGTGGGCCGCCGGCATTCTCAATCTTCGCCTGCGCGCCGCCGGACAGCATTTCGAGAATAAGGTGGGCGTAGGGCTTACCCGGCTTATCGTTGTTGGTAATGGTGTAGGCAAGTCGCGCGCCGTCCGGGCTGAGTTGGACGGCACTGACACTACGGAGCCTCATCAGATCGGCGCTGGTCAGGCCCGTTTGGGCCCAGCCAGGCGCCAGAGCAAACATCAGCAGCAGAGCTGCCTTCATGCGGCGACCTCTCGTTCGATCACTCCCGCAACCTGGACGATCAAGTCCTCATCGCCCAGCAGGAGGTAGTGGGGAAGCCAGAAGGCATCGCGGATGCAGGCTTCCGAAACAGGACAGGGGTGAACGCGACAGGGCGTAGCTTGCCAGAGCGGGTTCTCATACAGAGTGTGGGGATAGAAAGGCGTGCAGGGGACACCGGCGGCCGTCAGCTGTTTGTGGAAAGCGTCGCGGCTCATGCCGAACTTCGCTTCGTCGATACGGCCCAGCACCAGGTACCAGGAGTTGCGCGTCACGCGCGGATCAATCTTCTGCCAAGTGATGCCGTTGACGTCGCGCAGGGCGTCCAGCAGCAGGGTGGCATTGTGGGTGCGGCGCTCGATCTGGCCATCGAGTTCGTCTAGCTGCGAGAGCAGCACGGCGGCTTGTAGCCCGGTGAAGCGCGCGTTGGAAGCCAGGTCGAAGTGATGGAACCAGGTGAAGCCCGGGCGGCGCCCCTGGTTGGAATGCGAGCGAAGCGCGGCGTCGATGGCTTCGTCGTTCGTCAGTACCATGCCGCCTTCGCCGCAGGTGAGCACCTTGCCGTTCTGGAAGCTAAAGGACGACCACTGCCCGAGGCTGCCCGCGCGTTTGCCTTCCCATTCGCTGCCGTGCGCGTGCGCGGCGTCTTCCAGCAGCAGGAGGCCGTGCTTGTCAGCGATCTCCCGCAGCCGTGTCATGTCGGCCAGCGGGCCGCCGAAATGCACGGCCAGGATCGCCTTGGTCTGCTTCGTGATGGCCTGTTCGACGCGATCCGGGTCGATGTTGAAGCTATACGGCTCAATGTCGACAAAGACGGGAACGGCGCCGGCGCCGGCTACGGCGGTGGCGGTGGAGATGAAAGAGATCGCCGGTACGATTACCTCGTCGCCTGGTCCTATGCCGCTGGCCTTCAGGCCGACTTCCAGCGTCACCGTGCCGTTGGCCATGGCAACCCCAAAGCGGCACTGCTGGTAGGCGGCAAAGTCGCGCTCCACGCGCGCCACCCATTCATTGAATCCGCCCCATTGCTTGGAGGCTAGTACGGCTTCGATCAGTTCCTGTTCGCGGCGGCCCGCGACCGGCCATTGCGGGATGTTCATCACCCTCCAGGATAAACTGGGAGCGAATGTCGATATTTCGGGAACGGCACGAAGAACTGGAAAGCTATGAGTTCCAGATGGGCGTGGAACGGGGCCGGCTGGCGATGACCCTGGATCTGCTGACCGATGCGTTGGTTTTGACGGGGCAGCACGGGGTGTATTGCCAGTCGGCGCGGCAGGCAGGGAAGCCGGCAATGGACGTGCAGATTATTGCCAAGTCGATTGAAGATGCTAAGACTCTGATTCTGAGCGTGATGGAAGAGATCAAGCGGGCTCGCCAAGGCTAGGGGAAAAGTACCAAAATAAGGCGTAGTACCAAAGTCGGCTAGGTGAACTAGCTTAAAACCTTCGTACTTGGTAAGTTTTGGCTACGTAGGTTATGGATCTCTTTTTCGTATTCCTCGTCGGGACGCTGTTCGCGGTTGCCGCGGCGGCTCCGGCCATCTGGCTGAAAATCGTCCTCGGACGGCAGCAGAAGGCAGTGAAGCGCGACTACCGCCAGCGCGTGCAGCGGATAGAAGACGAATCGATGGACGCCATGTTCTCGATTGACGAACTGGGCGTGGTGCGTTCGTTCAATGCCGCGGCGGAGAAACTTTTCGGTTACCGCGCGGAGGACATCCTGTACCGAAGCGTGGGGCTGATCATCCCCCACGTTGGCCCCGAGGATTCGGGATATGGCATCAACGCTCTGCTCTCGGCGCCGAAGACGCGGAATGGGGTTGGGATCCAGGTGCAGGGCCAGCGCAAAGACGGAAAGATCGTGCCCCTGGATCTGCGCCTAAGCGAGCACATGCGTCGTGGGCGGCGGCTGTTTAACGCGGTGGCCCGGGATCTTTCGGACAAGCAGACGGCGGAGCGATGCGCGCGGGAAGTACAGTTCCTGGAGGGCTGCCTGCATTCGGCGGGAGCGCCGGTGCTGGTGCTCAGCCCCGATGGCGTGATCGTGCGGCACAACCGGGCGTTCGAAGAGATGACCGGCTTCACGCACGAAGAGATCGACAACCGGCTGTATTGGGAACTGCTGCTGCCGAACGCCGATTGGGCGCGGGGCAAGGCATCGATTGCGCACATCATCGCGAGCAATTCACCGGACCGCGGGGAGTATATCTGGAAGAATCGCGCTGGGGAGACGATCCGCGTGTTCGCGGCGATGAATCCGCTGATCGCGGGCAACGCGCGGCCGGAGTATGCGGTGATTGTGGGTTTTGAATCGAGAGGGGAGACGGGCGGCGCGGCGACTCTGGAAGCGGTGGAACGCCTGGCGGGCGGGATTGCGGCGCAGTTCAGCGACCTGATCACGTCGATCAACGGCTATAGCGAATTGGCGTTGAATGGATTGGCCGCGGGCGACCCGGCGCGCCATGACATTGAACAGATCAAGAAGGCGGGCGAGCGCGCGGCGGGGCTAACGTCGCAACTGCTGGCATTCAGCGGACGGCAGCCGATGAAGGCGTCGATCTTCAATCTCAACCATTTGGTGGCGGAGATGAAGGAGATGCTGGATATGCTGCTGGGCGAGCGCATCCATGTCAGCACGGTGCTGGACTTGGAGTTGTGGCAGTTGCGGGCGGACCAGAACTGGATGGAGCAGGTGATTCTGAACCTCGCGGTGAATGCCCGCGACGCCATGCCGGACGGCGGCAAGCTGACGATTGAAACGCAGAATGTCTACCTGGATACGCCAACGGCGCGGCGCACGGCGCAGTTGGGCGAAGGCGAGTACATCGTGCTGAAGGTGGCCGATAGCGGCGTGGGGATTGACCCATCGGTCCGGCGGCACCTGTTCGAGCCGTTCTATACGACCAAGAAGCCGGGCAAGGGATTGGGATTGGGGTTGTCGACGGTGTACGGCGTGGTGCGCCAGAGCGGGGGGAATGTGGTGGTGCAGAGTATCCCCGGTAGTGGGACGAGCATCAAGATTTATCTGCCGCGGTATGTCGAGACGTCGCACGCCGATACGCAGGCGAGGCTGTTTTTGGTGCGTGGGGCTGGGGCGGGCGGAGCCTAAGTACGTGCGAGACGTTTGCGGATCCAGTAGATGATGACTTGGCAATACGGTTGGAGCGGTGTTGCTTCTTCCCATGCGTTGAGCCACCGCTGGAGTTGTTCCTTTGAGAACGTTCCCTTCTTCTGTTTCGCATCGAGAAACGCCGTGAGGCAAGCTTTCCGTTCCAACTTCAACCCATCGAGGTTGAGATTGAGAAGGTCGTTCATCTCCTGATTGAGGACGGCGTCATCCGACTCGATCAATCCATTTGGAAAAAACCGGATCTGGTTCAGAAGCCGATTGGTGTGTGCGGGGTCGGCGGGATTGAAGGAGAAGGACCGGCCTCACGCTGGATCCTCCAGCAGGCTGAGCAAGGAGTGTCCCCGAATCACTTCCGGATCGTCCGCACCCAGACGCGACTCAAGTTGCGTGAGGACTTGGCGTGCTTCGTGGAGTTGATCGGCATCAACGGTTTTGCTGAACCGGTCAAGTAACTCAATCAGTGGGACCGGGCGATCGGGACTGTCCATGAGTTCGGTGAGGACGCGACTGGAGTCCATGCCATAAGATCGCGGGGGACGGCCAATGCCGTCCGGCTCCAGGAGAATGATCTCAGACGGCTTTAGTTCGCTGATCACTTGAGGCGAGTGAGAGGTGCAGACGAACTGAATCGAGGGAAATACAGTCTTCAGGTCAGAGGCTACGCGCCGCTGCCATTTTGGATGAAGATGGACGTCAAGTTCATCGACAAGGACCAGCCCTTGTGTCTCCTCAAGTACTCGATTGGGATCGTCGATGACCAAGAATGCGTTCTGGTTGACCATCTTGATCGCGAGATCGGCGACTAAGGCCAGCATCATTCGCTGACCGGCGCTGAGGTTGTCGAAGGGCTGCGCGATGTCGCCGATACTAAGTACAATCTGATCGAGATCAACGTCGAACCAGACGTCAGATGCATCGGGAACGGCGCGAAGAATGGCGTTCTTTACGGCCACAAAGCCCGGCCGCCATTCGCCCTTCCGGTTGCCTCGCTCAGCAGCCTCCCGCTGAAACCATCGCCTTAATTGCTCGAAGCGGATGCGTTCGTTGAGGCAATCATAAAACGCTGCCCACCGCCAAGCAGGCTCTGCCGGCGCCGGACGCGGTTTCGGTTTGTTCGACCGCAGCCAAGCCCGGCCAGCCCCGTAATAAGCGATGACTGGGAGAGCGACTTGATCACCCGCGGAATCGCGGTGGTAAGCTTCGCGGGTTGTGGCGAGCGCATCCTTCGCTTCCGCATTTGTGGTGCGCGTGCCCGTTGCGCGAATCTTTCGGCTCCAATGAACGGGATGGGAGAACAACCAACCATATGCATCAATGCTGACTGGCCGCCGTTGGCGGAACTGAACACGGTCCCCGCGTCTCTCGGGCACAAGTCTAATCTCATGGCGTAGGATGTTGCGGCTGCTTCCCATCAACCGGCTGTCAGGAGGTTCCACGAGCCAAATAGACGCAGCTACCGCCAGTGCGTCTAGAACCGCGGTTTTCCCAGCCCCGTTCTCCCCCACCAGCAGCGTAAACCGCTGCGGAAACTCCACCTCCAAGCGCTCGAACTTCTTGAAGTTCTCGATGACAAGGCGGTCGATGCGCATGCTCTTACGACTTTACAGCAAAGCCTAGCTGATGATCTTTTCGTCGAGCATCGCCTTAACCAGCGATTCCAACTGGTCCACGCGGTTGCGCAGGTCTTCGATGGCCTGGCCTTCCGGGTCGGGCAGTTTGCCGTGTTCCAGCGGCTCCGGGGCTTCCTCGCGCGAGCGCACGATGCGCCCCGGGACGCCGACCACGGTGGAATGCTCCGGCACTGGCTTTACAACGACGGAACCGGCGCCCACCTTCACGAAGTTGCTGAGCTTGATGTTGCCCAGCACCTTGGCGCCGGTGCCGATGACGACGTGGTTGCCGAGGGTGGGATGGCGCTTGCCCTTCTCTTTCCCGGTGCCTCCCAGCGTTACGCCCTGGTAGAGCAAACAATCGTCACCAATCTCGGCGGTCTCTCCGATAACGACGCCCATGCCGTGATCGATGAAGAAGCGGCGCCCGATCTTGGCGCCGGGATGGATCTCGATGCCGGTGAAGAAGCGGCTGATCTGGGAGATGACGCGCGGCAGTAGCGGCACGCCCGCCCGGTAGAGGCTATGGGCCAGGCGGTGGGCCAGGATCGCGTGAAAGCCGGGATAACAGAGGACAATCTCCACGATGCTTTTCGCTGCCGGGTCCTCCCGGAAGATCGTGTCGATCTGCTCCCGAATGGTTCGAAACATGGCTTTGCCGTACCTCTTATTATCCCCTCACTTGAGTTGATACAGTGACGGTAATGAAAGTCGCAGGCAAATCGGTCATCATCACCGGGGCGGGAAACGGGATTGGCAAGGCGCTGGCATTGCGTTTTGTACAACAGGGGGCGAAGGTGGCGGCCGCCGATGTCGATCTGGCCGCCGCGCAGCAGACGGCGGGGGAAGGCGGCCCGGCGGTGACGGCGTATCGCTGCGATGTGACCAGCGAACAGCAGGTGCGGGAGTTGGTGACGGCGGTGGGCCAGGTGGACCTGTTCTGTTCGAACGCCGGCATTCTGGTGGAAGGCGGGCCGGAGGCTCCCGATGAGGAGTGGGAACGGTCCTTGTCGGTAAACTTCCGCGCGCACCTTTATGCGATGCGGGCGGTGTTGCCGCAGATGCTGGGGCGGGGCGAAGGGTATCTGCTGCAGGTGATCTCGGCGGCGGGGCTACTGACCAGCATCAACGCGGCGCCGTACGCGGTGTCGAAGCATGCGGCCCTGGCGCTGGCCGAATGGATGAGCATCGAGTATGGCGATCAGGGGATTCGTGTATCGTGCGTGTGTCCGATGGGCGTGCGGACGCGCATGCTACTGGGCGACGACGGCTCGCGCGAGAGCTTCCTGCTGGCGCGTTCCATTTCGCCGGAAGAGGTAGCCGACTGGGTGATTCGCGGCGTGGAGGAGGAGCGCTTTCTGATCCTGCCGCATCCAGAAGTGCTGACTTATTTCCAGCGCAAGGCGTCGGACTATGACCGCTGGCTGGGCGGTATGCGCCGCATGAAGCGGTCG
Source organism: uncultured Candidatus Solibacter sp. (assembly GCA_964385495.1). GTDB lineage: Bacteria > Acidobacteriota > Terriglobia > Bryobacterales > Bryobacteraceae > CADEFT01. The sequence continues at coordinate 86,277 of CAYLPH010000009.1, read as the reverse complement.
ATCGACGCCGGTTGATCTAGGACTTCCCCAAGACTGCCGCGTAGGCTTCCAGAACCTCCTGCGCGGTGCGTTCCCAACTGAAGCGGCGCGCTTGCTGGAGGCCGGCCTGTACCAGGCGGCTGCGCAGGTTCTCATCGAGCAGCACTTCCTTCATGCCGCGGGCGATGTCGAAGACATTTTCGGGGTTGATGGTGATGGCGGCGTCGCCCAGCACTTCGGGCAGCGAACTGACGTTCGAGGCCACCACTGGTGTTCCCGACGCCATCGCCTCCAATGGCGGCAGGCCGAAGCCTTCGTAGAGGGATGGGAAGACGAAGGCCGCGGCGGACTCGTAGAAGACGCGCAACGTGTCGAAGGGGACGAAGCCGAGAAAGCGGACGTAACTGCCGAGGCGGGTTTGGGCCACCGCGCGCCGGACGGCTGGATTGCGTGACAGGTCGTCCCCGATGATCATCAGGCGGAGGTCGCGATAGAACTCGTGGTTCTCAAGTTCGCCGCGAAGAACCGCGAAAGCCTCTACCAGGCGTGGGATGTTCTTCTGCGGGCGGATGGTGCCGGCATAGAGCAGGAAGGGATAAGTGATCTGGTAGCGCTCCAGAATGCGGCGGCGTTCGTAGCTGATGTTGTCGGGTCCGGCGGAGCGGGCATCGGCGGGCGGCGCGTGTTCGAAGAAGCGCGGATCCGGGGCGTTATAGATCAGGCGAACGCGCTCGCTGGAGATGTTGAGGAGGTTTTCGAGATCGTGGCGGGTGGCTCCGGAGACCGTGATGATGGTGGAGGCGCGGCTGAGGCCGTTGCTGAAGCGCCAGCGGCGGAGGTCGGAGCGCCAGCCGGGGGCTTCTTCATAGAGCAGGCGGCTGACGTCGTGGACCGTGACCACGTACGGCCGCGGCATGAACAGCGGCACGATAGGCAAGGGTATGTGATAGAGGTCGGCCGGCAACGCGCGCAGGAACATCGGGTAGGCGAAATGGTCGCGGAACTCGGTGTCCTTGCCTTCGTAGTTGGCGATCTGGAAGTTGGGCGGGAGGCCGGCCAGCGACCCGCTGTCGGCCTTATGCACGATGAGCGTATAGTGGTGGCCGGCCCCGACCACCGCCAAGGCCCGAATGAGATTTCGGATGTAGGTGCCAACTCCGAAGTCTTTTAGGTGGCGGCAGTCGAGTACGATGCGCAGGGGATACCTCTTACAGGGCGCCGGCGGTGGCGTTCTTCCAGCGATAGAGCGGGAAGCGGTCGGCCAGTTGGATGACCCGTTCGCCCACCGAGCGGATCACTTCCTCGGAGGTGACGTTCGAGAGCACCTCACCGATGAGCGTGGCGACTTCGCGCATCTCGGCGGCTTTAAAGCCGCGAGTGGTGACGGCGGGCGAGCCGAGACGGATGCCGCTGGGGTTGAGCGGCGGGTTCACGTCGAACGGGATGGCGTTCTTGTTGACGGTGATGTGGGCGCGGTCGAGGGCCTTTTCGGCTTCCTTGCCTTTCACGCCTTTGGCGAAGACGTCTACCAGCAGCAGGTGCGAGTCCGTGCCGCCGGAGATGATGCGGAAGCCCTGGTCCGCGAGGGATGCCGCCAATACCTGCGCATTGGCCACCACGTGCTTCTGGTACAGGACGAATTCCGGCGTCAGGGCTTCGAGAAAGCTGACCGCCTTGGCGGCCATCACATGGACGAGCGGGCCACCCTGGATGCCGGGGAAGAGGTTCTTGTCGATGGCGGGGCCGTATTCCTCTCGCGCGAGGATCATGCCGGAGCGGGGTCCGCGCAGGGTTTTGTGGGTGGTGGTGGTGACGATATCGGCCCACTGGCAGGGATTCGGATAGATGCCGGCAGCCACCAGGCCGGAGAAGTGGGCCATGTCGACCAGCAACTTGGCGCCAACGCTATCGGCGACGGAGCGGAACTTGGCGAAGTCGATGATGCGGGGGTAAGCGCTGCCGCCGGCGATGATCATCTTCGGCTTGTGCTCTTCGGCCAGGCGGGCCAGTTCCTCGTAGTCGATGCGCTCGTCTTCCTTGCGCACGCCGTACGGGATGACTTTGTAGGTTTTGCCGGAGAAGTTCAGATGATGGCCGTGCGTGAGGTGGCCGCCATGGGCGAGGTTCATGCCGAGGATGGTATCGCCCGGCTCCAGAATGGCGGCGAAGGCAGCCTGGTTGGCTTGCGACCCGGAGTGTGGCTGCACGTTGGCATACTGCGCGCCGAAGAGCTTCTTGGCGCGTTCGCGGGCGAGGGTTTCCACGACGTCGGTGAACTCGCAGCCGCCGTAGTAACGTTTGCCGGGATAGCCTTCGGCGTACTTGTTGGTGAAGACGCTGGAGGTGGCCTCCAGCACCGCTTCGGATGTGAAGTTCTCGCTGGCGATCAGTTCCAGACCGTGATGCTGGCGCTCGACCTCCTTCTGGATGGCGTCGAAAATCTCGGGGTCGACGGCGGCCAAGGGCCGCGCCATGCGCTCCTGTTCGGTCATTACGATTGGATCTCCTTTGCTGCTGGGACGGCGGGTAAGGGTTCGGCGGCGGCGATTTTGTGCACGCGGCGCTGGTGACGTCCGCCCTGGAATTCGGTGGTGAGGAAGACTTCGACGAACTGGCTGGCCTGGTCGATGCCGGTGTAACGGGCGCCAATGGTCAGTATGTTGGCGTCGTTATGTTCGCGCGTGAGTTGGACTTGCTCGGCTTGCCAGGCAAGGGCGGCGCGAACCCCGGGGACTTTGTTGGCGGCGATGGCCATGCCGGTGCCGGTGGAGCAGACAAGGATGCCACGGTCGGCGACACCCTGGCTGACGTCGTTGCCGACGCGGAAGGCGTAGTCCGGATAGTCCGATGACTCGGGGGAGAGCGTGCCGCGATCAAGTACGTCGTGACCGAGGGCTTTCAGCTTCTCGCCGATCTCCTGCTTCAGGGCGAATCCGGCGTGGTCGGCGCCGATGGAAATCTTCATGGGCGGTACCTACTCATGGTAACCCGCCGGAAAGGCTGTTTATGGGCTGGAGCCGATGATGGTGGGGCGGACAGGCTTGGGGAGGGGGAGCGATTCGTCGGTGAGGCTGATTTCGGTGACGATGCTGCGCTTCTTGGCGGCGCCGCTGCCGGACCCTGCCTTGGCCTCAATGGAACTGGTGATGTAGCGGCTCATCTTGGCCACTAACCCTGTTTGTGGCTGCACCTGCATGCGAAAGCGACCGGCATCCCAGGCGGTGGTTACGCCCTCCAGGAAGGCCGATTTCTCTTCCGTGACGTTGTCCTGGTAGGTGCCTTCTATTTCGATACAGTTGCCAAGTCCGCATTTGACGGGGCCCAGCACCTGTAATCTCGCGGGCAGGGGCCGCAATGCCAGTGGATGGCCGCCAGCCGGTACGGTTTGCTCCCAGGCCAGGCCGCGCTCCAGCGGGCGTCCCGCCAGTGCCGTAGCGATCCAATCGCAGCCGTGGCGCAGATAAACCAATTGCTTATAACGGGATTGCGCGGCAGCAGCGGCGGACTGCCGTTGCAGGTCGGCATTGGCCCGGACGAGGAACGCGTCCGCGCCTTCCACACCCGTTACCACGCCATCGCTGGTGAGCAGGTAGGTCAGTGGTACTCCGCTCAGATCGGAACCGGCAGCCATGCCTTCCACCGCCTCGTAATGATGGTTGAAGACGATGGTGAGCCTGTGGCCACCCTCGGCTTTCGCCACCTGGAGCGTGCCGGACGCCTGTACCTTGCGGAAAACCTTGGGGTTCACCGGGACGGCGTTGTCGCTGTAAGTGAATTCGAGTTTGTAGGTGGCCTGGTCCGGGAGGGCGATCCGGAGGAGGTTTTCGGCGGAAGCCGGAAGCCAGAACAGGCAAAGTAGCAGAAGGAGCAACATCCACTTCCTGTCTGTTCCATCGGCGGAACCGGGGACGCCCTGTAGGGAACGGGCGATAATGTTCGGTGCATGCCTACCCGCCGCGCATTTCTTGGCAGCCTCGCCGCCACCTCCTTGACGCCTGCCGCTCCCTCCCGCCCCAACGTCGTCTATATCCTTGCCGATGATCTCGGTTGGGGCGACCTGGCCTGCTACAACAAGCAGTCGGCGATTCCTATGCCGAATGCCAACCGGCTGGCATCGGAAGGCGTACGGTTCACCGATATGCACTCGGGGTCGGCGGTCTGCACGCCCACGCGGTATGGGATCATGACCGGGCGCTATGCCTGGCGGACCCGGTTGAAGAACGGTGTGCTGTGGGGATACTCGCCGAACCTCATCGAAAAGGGGCGGCTTACCGTGCCGGCGTTGTTGAAGCGGCAGGGTTATTACACGGCGGGGGTCGGCAAGTGGCACCTGGGGTTGGGTACGCAGGAAAAGTGCGATTACGCCAAACCCCTGAATCCGAACCCCACCACGCACGGTTTCGACTATTACTACGGCATTCCGGCATCGCTGGATATGGACCCCTACCTGTACTTCGAGAACGACCATGCCGTGGAGCAGCCCACCGCGCACACCGAAGGCCGGAACGATCCGCGAGGCGTGTTCTGGCGGCCGGGGCCGATCGCGCCGGGATTCCAGGTGGAGGACTGCCTGCCGCATCTCACGAAGAAGGCGCTGGCGGTTCTGAAGGAGCGCGCCCAGGAGCCGGCGAAGCCGTTCTTCCTTTACTTCCCCCTGACGGGCCCGCACACGCCGTGGCTGCCGGGTGCCGGGTGGCGTGGCAAGTCGAAGGCGGGCGACTACGGCGATTTTGCCGCCCAGGTGGACGATGTACTGGGCCAGGTGCTGCGGGCGCTGGAGGAGAACGGGCAGGCCAAGAATACCTTGGTGATTTTCACGTCGGATAACGGCGCCCACTGGACGCCGCAGGATAAGGAGAAGTTCGCCCACCGCCCGAACGCCGCCTGGAAGGGGCAGAAGGCCGATATCGCCGATGGCGGGCACCGTGTCCCGTTTCTGGCCCGCTGGCCGGGGGTGATCAAGGCGGGGAGCGTGTCGAACGATTTGCATTGCCTGACGGACCTGCTGGCGACCGTGGCGGAGATCAGTGGAACGCGGCTGCCGGAAGGCGCGGGGGAGGATAGCTTTAGCCTGCTGCCGGCGTTGCAGGGCAAACGTGGCACACGGGATACTGTCGTCCATCATTCCTCGGAAGGCATGTTCGCGATCCGGCAGAAGGAGTGGAAACTGGTGCTGGGGCGAGGGTCGGGCGGGTTCAGCGATCCGAAGAAGATCGAGCCGCAGCCGGGAGAGCCGCTGGGAGAACTTTATAACATGGCCGAGGATCCGGGTGAGACGCGGAACCTGTGGGCGTCGCGGACGGACATTGTGCGGCGGCTGACGGCGCTGCTGGAAAAGTACAAGGCCCAAGGCCATAGCCGCGCGGGTGGATTGGGCATATAATCAGGGAAGCGCGCCCGTAGCTCAGCCGGATAGAGCGGTTGGCTTCGAACCAACAGGTCGGGAGTTCGAGCCTCTCCGGGCGCGCCAGTAACTCCCTAATTAACAATGATTTAGGCCCTCGGCCAACATGCAGCAAGCGGAACTGGCTACCTGGGGTGTGCCGAAAATTGTGCCCACGCCGCGCTTCGTCCGTCGCTCTTGGCTGCACCTGCCAATCGAAGCTCGCTGGAATTGGTAGGCGCACAGAAAACTTGCAGCTCACGTCAGCCCCGAACTTCTGAGGTATCAAATATGAGGGTGGTCAGGGAATCCCGGCGAAGCTACGAGCCGAAAGCTGTCAAGTACTCGTCTTCGGTTACGCCGCCTTTTTTAAGTTCCTTCTGAAGGAGCTTTCGGGACACTTCTTTGTGATTGGGAATGCTCAAGACCACGCCGATCAATCCTTCTTTGGTCAGAACGATGTGCTCTCCTTCCCTGCGAATTTGAGAAACCCAGTCGCACCAAAGTGGTAGCGTGATGTTTTCCGCTCGCGAGTGGAAGATTGGATTGTCCCAAACGCTTCCAACCTTCGTCTTCCGTGACCCTAGCAAGCGACGCCCACTCAGCTCGCGACCTGAAGTCCAATTGACCAATGAGTCCGGGAGGAGTCCTCGGTGCTCGCCACAAGACGAGCGATAACCGCATCCTCGATTATCACGGCCGCGCACTCTTCGAGCGCCTTAGCAATGTTGGCCTTGCATTCGTCTAGTGTCCTGCCTTGGGCCATGCATCCAGGGATCTCAAGGCATTCCGCGATGTGGTAACCATCGACCTCATCGTAGCTATACTCCACGCTGAGGGGGATACGCTTCCCAGCGAGGAGGTCTTTAGCGAAACTGGTCATCGGGGTTGCCATGGTCCTTCCCACCTCCAGTTCTGGATGGAGCTCTCTGCCCTGTAGATGATCAATCGACGGGAGGAAGCTACATCATTAGCCAGAAAATTTCGGTTAGAAACTAGCTAAGCACCCTATAGTACTTAAATGTAATGAAGTTGTACAAGACGTTTGCCGGCTGAGGTTAGCGCTGGCGGATCCGTTAAGGGCACCACGACCGCAGTTAACGTGGCAGGTACCGGCCTTACATTAGTTTAGAGTGCGCTCCAACCTCAGTGGGCAATTCGGCGCCTTTGGTTTGCTGGGCGCGTTCCATCGCCGCACGCATTGATTCGGCGTGAAACGGTGGCTTCGAACCAACAGGTCGGGAGTTCGAGCCTCTCCGGGCGCGCCAGTAACCTACATAAACGCCTGGCGCAATGCCAAAAATCGTTCCGTCCTTGCGGGTTACGCTAACCGAACCGGGCGGTCGGACACCTTCCACTTGGATTCGTCGAAGTAGAGGACGCGGCCCTGGCGGTAGCTTTGGACGGCCATCGAGATGAGGACCTGGGCGCGGGCGGCTGTTTCGACGTCCAGGGTCGGCTTGTTGCGGGTGCGGATGCAATCGAGGAAGTTGCCGACGTGGGTGCGCATGGTGTCAGTGTCTTCCACCGGGATCTTGATGTCTTCCTTGCCGAACTTGGCGAGGTATTCGGGATTTCCGCCGCGCACTTCCGGACGGACGGTGATATGGGGGGCGCGCCCTTCGAAGCGGCCGTGCTCGACCATGATGAGCGAGGCGTCCTTGCCGCGGATCAGGCCCGGGATGTGCTGGGAGTTGGCCATGGAGGAACTCAGCACCACGGAGTAGCCCTTGGCGTATTCGGCGATGAGGTGGAAGGTGTCGGGCACTTCGCGGTCTGGGAAGGCGTAGATGCCGCCGCTTGCCATGACCTTGGCGGGGAACTGGGGCTCACCCCAGCAGATGTTCATGGGCGCGGCGACGTGGAAGAAGAGGTCCGTGGCGACGCCACCCGAGTAGTCCCAATACTTACGGAAGCGGAAGAAGCGGTCGGCGTCGTAGGCGCGCTTCTGGGCGGGGCCCAACCACATCTTCCAGTCGATATAGTTCTCACCCTTGCCGTCCGGCCCGGCTTCCTTGTCGATGGGCCAGTTCCATTCGCCCTCCACGGAGTTGCGGTGGTAGCTGCCCTGGCTCATGATGTGCTTGCCGATCATGCCGTCGGCGATAGCCTTGCGGGCCTTGTGCCACTGGTCGCCGGAGGTGGTCTGCGAGCCGACCTGGAGGACGCGCTTGGTCTCCTTTACCGTGTCAGCGAGTTGGCGAGCCTCGTCGATGGTATGGCACATCGGCTTTTCGAGGTAGACGTCCTTGCCGGCGTCCATCGCTTCGAGCGCGATCTTGGCGTGCCAGTGATCCGGCGTGGCGACGATCACGGCATCCACGTCCTTACGGGCGATGATTTCGCGATAGTCGAGGGTGCCCTCGCATTTGTAGGCTTCCTTCGCCTTGTTGACGCGCTTCTGGTAAACGTCGCAGGCGGCAACCACGACGGACTTGTTGTTCTCCTGGCCGAGCTTGTAGAAGACGTTGGTGACGTAGAAGCCACGGCCGCCGGAGCCGATGCAGGCCACCTGGATCCGATCGTTGGCGCCGATGACGCGACCGGACATCTTGGCGGCGGGGCGTGCCGCGAAGGCGGGAGCGGCGGCGCTCAGGGCTGTGCCGGCGGCGCTGGCTTTTTTGAGGAAATCACGGCGATTGAAGTCGCTGCTGGACATGGGAGGAACCTCTTGGGGGATTCAGAACCTCTCTCAGTGTACTCCCGAGTGGGAGTTTTCGCCAGTAAGCAACGGAAACGGCCCGTGGCCCCTGGCAGCCAGTGGCGGAACCCCCTCCCTTGCGGGGTGGTAAAAAACTCCCCAACACACTCCCTGTGGTCGCGGATCAGTAATGGAATCAGCAGTTTACGTGCATGGACTGCTAAACGAAAAACAGGCCCATACCGCTATGGTATGAGCCTGTTTAAGCTGTAGTTGAGCTGCTATCCCACCGCTCTGGCTAGGCAGCCGGCGGTACTTCTTCATGCGGATCAGGCGGGAAGAAGGGGTTCGGCAGGTCTTCCTCATCGCTCATCATCATCATGACGGCGGGAGGAGGATCTTCATGCGGATCAGGCGGGAAAAACGGGTTCGGGAGATCCTCAGCAAAAGCCGCGCTGAGGCTCAGAATAGAAGAGAAGAGGATAACACGGGCAAACAAACGCATTGAGCACCACCAGAAGAAACAATCTGGAATCCCTTAGGCTCTGGTACCCTGACTGCACGCGAGCTAAAGTCTTCACTCTAATCATAGGGGAACTTCGGTACCATCGCAAGCCCCAAAGATAGAACTTGCTTGCAAGTGGTTCTAAATAGGAATACTTATTTTTTCGAAAAGGGTACGTTTGTGGTCGGTATGTCTGACGTGGTGGAGAGAGCCTGGGGGAATCGGGATGACAGCGGGGCCCTTTGAAAGAGGTAACGCACCTGCTCCATTGCGGGCTTGTGAAAAAACTAAGGCACCCGCTTCGCGGTCGCGGCTCCGTAACGGAATCAACGGTTTCCGTTATGGAATCAGCAGTTAGTTAGTCGCCGCGGGTGTACAGAGACGGCGGTGCGTCGAACGATTCCGGTGAGTACCGGCCGCGCTCCCCGCGGGTGCGCCGACCGGGCCATTCCAGGCGCATGTCGCGGCAGACTTCGTCGAGCATCTCGAGGGTGGCGACGCGCTGTTCGGTGGCGAAGACGGTGAGCAGCAGGTTGTCGCCGACGGCGTTGATGACGCGGGGAATCCCTTGCGAGCGGAGGTGGATCTCGGACATGATCTCGAGCGGGAACACCGTCTGGTCCTTCATGCCGGCGCGCTCGAGGCGGTAGTTGATGTAGGCGATGGACTCGTCTTCGCGGAAGGGTTGGAGGCCGCAGCGGAGGACAATGCGTTGCTTCAACTGGCGGAGGTTGGGGGCCTCCAGTTTGCGATCCAGTTCGGGCTGCCCGGAGAGGATGATCTGCAGCAGCTTGCCGCGGCGATTTTCCAGGTTACCCAATAACCGGATCTCTTCCAATACTTCCCATTCCAGGTTATGGGCTTCATCGACGATCAGCACGGAGGTGCGATTCTCGTTGGCCTGTTGGATGAGCAGGTGGTTGAGGGCGAACAGAACCTCGGTCTTGGAGTTGCGGTTGCAGCGCAGATCGAGGTCATAAGCGATCATCTCGAAGAACTGGTCCGCGTTGATCCGGCTGTTGAAAATGAAAGCGAACTCGACGAACTGGGATTCCAGAAAGTCCCGCAGGCACTCGAGGAGGGTGGTCTTACCGGTGCCGACTTCGCCGGTAAGGACAATGAATCCCTTGCGGCTCTGTACGCCGTAAATGAGGTTGGCCAGCGCTTCTTCATGGACCTGGCTCCGGTAGAGAAAGGTCGGGTCTGGGCTGAGATTGAAAGGGCTTTCTTTAAAACCGAAGAAGGCGTTGTACATAAGACGAGCTTTCGAAGCGAGGACCCGGACCGCCCCGCCACAACCTCCGATGATGACTGTCGCATGGCCGGCAAGAGTCCCTGTCTCCTTGCTCTAACCAACGCGCATGAGCCTCCCGCCGGGCGGGAAGCCTGCTTCAAATGCTAGCATGTTCCCGTTAGCACGCCAACCGGAACGAGAGCGCCCGGAGGTATCACCGGGCCCATTCCCTAAGTTCGGCAGAAGGCGCGGAAACCTTAGGCGTCGATTAGTCTTCGCCGGGGAGGAGGCGCAGTTCGACCCAACCTGGGAGTGAGGCGGGCTCGCCGCCCTGGAACACGACGCGCCGGGTTTTTGGAAAGGGCAGCCCGGACTGGATGGCCCGCGCATAGTAAGGAAGCTGGCGGAGGAGGCGCCGGAAGCCTTCCTGGGAAGGGTCGGGATGACCGGTTTTGGACAGGAAACCGCCGCCCCAGCCCAGGGGTAAGAGGCAGATGTGGCCTTCGGCGCTCACCTCGTTGAGACGCTGCTCGAGACGGGCGACGGACTCGGCGACGCGCCGCAGCCCGGAGGTTTCGGCATACTGGCGATGCATGCCGAGGATGCGTTTGGCCGATTCGTTGGCGGCGGCGAGGAGCTTCGCGGCGGGGAGCGCCTCTTTCCAGCGGAGGGCTCGCAGCACCTCGGGCTGATTGAGGTAGGCGCGTTCGGTCCACTTGCCCCGGAAGGTGGTGCCTTCGGCGGCCATCTCGCAGAAAACAGGGGTGCTTTCTTCCGGGCGGCGGCCGTCGACGTTACCCCGCCCGGCCTGCTTCCAGCCCAACTCGAGCTTGCCGGCGCCGCGCGCCACCAAAGTTGCGGTGCGCACCAGGTAGACCTTCATTGCCGCCGCGGGCACGACGGCCGAATCGGCCAGGACGAGAGGACGCATGCGGCTGTAGCCTTCACTGCCAACCGCGGCGTCTTCGGCCAGTTCGGCGGGACGGCGCGGCTGGCGGTCGCCGGAGAGCTTCTCTTCGAGTTGCTTGACGAGGTGTTCGGACCAGCGCGAGGTCATGAGCGCGGTGTGGAGAGCGCCGCGCAGGGCGGAGGCCGGAAGGTAAGGCCCGCCCGCTCCGGTGGCGAAGGTGGGGATAAAGAGGACGTCGGCGCGCTGCTTTTCCCAGAGTCCGGTCAGGGAGGCGTGCTCGAAGGGGATGCGCCGTCCGGCGAAGTTCTGGGCGAAACCGCCCCAACTGGCGAAGTCCAGTTTTTCGGCTTTGCGGACCTGGGCCAGATAGCCTTCGAGGCGCGGCCCTTTGGCCAGGAGCTTGATGATGCGGCGCTGGTCGAGGACGTTGACGTGGTCTTTCCAGACCATGTAGTCGATGGGGGAGAGCTTCTGGCCGTCGCCGACCAGGGTAGGCGTGAGCACCTTCAGTTCGTACATCATGCGGCACCTCGCCAGACGATGGGGATCGCCAGCGCGAAGCCGGAGCGGTAGACCGGGTGCGGATGGCCGCTTGGCGCCACGTCGGGAGCGGCACCCCGTAAGGGACCTTGGGAGACGATGACGGAGCCCTCGGCGATCATCCGGACGCTCCGCTTGAGGGCGCCGGCGTTCTGGACGCCACCGGTACGTCCGCCGCGCTCCAATACGGTGTAAGCGCCGCGGCTCCAATCGACGGCATCGCGCTCGGCGGGACTGAAGAGGGAGAGCAGCCAGTAGGCGGTAACGGGGGCGGGGGCCGGGGGCTCGGGTTCGGCTACGGCCTCGGCGGAGACAGGTTCGGGAGCGGGTTCCAACGCCGGTTCGGGGGAGGACTCGGGGGCGGCTTCCGCTTCGGGCGGCGCTTCGCCTTCGAGGGGCAGGGGAGCGATGCCGGCCGGCGCGGCTTCCACGGACGCGGCTTCCGCCACCTCGTCCGGCAGCGGAGTTGCGGGAGCGGGAGCGGGAGCGACAGGCTCGGCAACAGCCAAGGGCGTCTTTAAAAGCATCTGCGGGAAGTTGCCTTCGGAAAACACGGGAGGGGCGGATCGTCCCCATCCCAAAGAGCGCTCGCCACCGAAGCCGGAATCGGAGAGCAGGCGGATAGCCGCTTTCAGGGGACCGGTCCACTTTTCGCGCGCCTCGCCGCCGGAGAACACGGCGGTAAACCACAAGCCGGCATCGGGGGCGAATTCGAGGCAGGCGGTGGCCACCGATTGGCCGGCGGCGCCGGTGAGGCGGTCGACGGCGGTGGTATGGCGCATAGCCACGCGGAAAGGCCCATACTGCTTGCCAGACGGGCTGGCGGGCAGCAGGCACTCGCTATCGGCGTCCACCTTCCAGCCTTCGTCTTCGCGCAGCTTCGCATCCGGATCGTTGAGCAGCATCTCGACGACGGGGAGGGGAACGTAGCGGGCGGCCTTCCAGCGCACGCGGGGCGACGGCGGCAGAGGCCACAGGCTGCGCGGCGGGACAATCATGAGGGTGGAGTGGAAATAGGGGTAGGCGCAACTGAAGCGGACAGCCGGTTCGGGCGCGGTGGCGGTAGCCGCCAGCCACTCTTCGAGATGCCCCAACTCCTCCATAGCCAGCGTTACGGCCGAATAGAGGCTGTCGCTGCGATAGAGGGAATCCACGCGCTCCCGCCCCGGGGTATCCGCGGCGATGCGCCATGGCGTGGTGGGGCGTAGCTTTACCAGCAGGCCAGGGAACATGAATGCCCTTCTTAGGAGAGTTCCGCCGCGATGCCGTTCTTGGCCAGCTTGAGGAAGGCCGCGAGGTCGGCGCCGGCCAGCAGCGCCTTTTCGTCGCCGCCTTCGCTGTAGTAAGACTTACCGCGCCAGACCGCCTTTACGGAGGAGAACTTGACGCGGCCGTTGCCGCGGGAGCCACCGCCGCCGAGGCTGTCGTCCTCCAGCATGCGCAGGCCTTCGGCGACCTTGGCCACCAGGTCCTTATCTTCGTCGCAAAGGATGTCGAGCACGAGGCGGACCTTGAAACGGGCACCCGCGGGGACACGTTCGAGGGTACGCGGACTGCCCTGGGAGGTGATGCGGTCGACGGCGTTTTCGCTTTTCACTTCCGTTAGCTCGTCGTCCAGGTTCTCGCGCATCTGCGCGGTAATGCTATCGGGATCGAGCGGCGCGTCGAAGACGGCCAGGCGGGCGGGGGTGGCGACGCCGCCATCCTGGGATTCGCCGCTGACGCGCTCGGAGCGTTGCGGATTGCGTCCGAACAGGAGGCAGATCTCGTCATTGGGCTTGTCGGTCTGGTGGATGCGGACTTCCTGGCCGCGGCGGCGCGAGAGGTACACCATGGAGGCAGGGTTGAGGCCGGATGCCTGTTCGAGCAGACTGCGCAGCTTGCCGCGGAGCGAACTGCCGGGGACATAGGGGCGTCCGAACGCATCCTTGACGACCGGGTTGTCGGCGCCGCCGATTTCCAGCGAGCCCTTGCCGGCGCCAATGTGCAAGCCTGTTTCGCAGGTCAGATCGGCCTCGATGACCAGCTTGCCCTGGAATTTGATTTCGGTTTGTGCGGTGTGAGAACTCATGTTATGACCCAGCGATTCGTTTATTCGTTGTAGGCAACGATGGCTTCAAACAGGTCGCGGAAGCGTTCGTAGCCGCGCACGTCGTTTTTGCGCGTCACCTGGAGCAGCAGCTTTTCGAGGACGTCGAGGCTGCGCAGCGAGTGGCGGGCGATGGTGTAAGCGAGCCGGGCGCGCAACATCACGAACTGGTGCTGGCGTTCGGACTCCGGCGCCCTGGTGGCACGGCGCACGGCGTTGTAGAGGCGGCGCAACTGGCTGCGGGTGCCGGAATCCATATCGCGCATGCGGCTGACGACGGCGTGTGCCTGGTTATCGAGGTAGAGGCTGTCGGCGATCAACTTCTCGATGTCGATCTCCGGCGGCCCTTCGAAGCGGGACCCGCCAGGCTTGCCTTCGCGCCGGTCGCCGCGATCGCCACGATCACCGCCGCGGCCTTCGCGGCCGCCGCCACCCTGGCCTTCGCGTTGTTCACGGCCTTCCCGTCCGCCGCCTTCGCGCGGTGGCCGCTGCTCCCGTTTTTCGTTCTGGACTTCTGCCATGAATTCTTATCCTTGCGTGACTAATCTCGCCCATTCTAGCGCGACCCGTCCGGCGGGCCGCAGTTTCACCTGCGACGCATTCTTACCGACCAGCTCGACCATCAGCGTGCTGCGGAGCTTCTCCAACTCGCGATCCCGGGTGGGGGGAAGGACGCGGAGCACGCGCCGGTGCAGCCGCCAGGGCTTCTCCAACTCGCCTTCTTTCCTTCTGGGCGTGGAAACGGGCGCGAAGACCTCTTCGCGGTAGAAGGCCGCGAGTTCGCGGAGAAACTGGGTGCTGCCGCCGAACTCCTGGGCGACGCGCACCATCGTATCCTTTAATTCAGAGGCGCCGTTGACCTGGCGCCATTCGAGGACGCGGCCGAGGAGGGCAAAGCAATCGCGGCCGGCCGACTTGGCTTGTTCCAGCATCCCGGCGGATTCCCGCAAGAGCGAGTCGAGGCTGGCTTGGGGATCTTCGGCCAGCGTCAAGGCCGTCGTGAGCGTCTTGCCTTCGCCGCCGGGGAAATCCTTCAAGCTTTCCTCACTGAAGCGCCGGAAGAGGCGTTGCAGTTCCCGCGCCAGCGCGAGAAGGGCATCCCAACTCCCGTAGGCGGCAAAGTCGTCGCCACCCGTGTAGAGGATGGTAACTTTCTGCCAGAACTCGGGCATGGAACAGAGCACTTCGAGTTCACCGGCGAAGAACTGCTTGTAGAGAACGGAAAGCTGGACGTGTTCTTCAATGGAGACGAGGCGCCGGAAGCGGATATCGAGGTTGTCGACGTCGCCGCGGAGCACGCCCCAGACCGGGGCTCCGCCGGCTCGGCGACCCAAGTCCGCGGCGGTCACGGGCGACTTGCCGTCGCCGGAGAGGGCCACATGGCGGGTGAGCAGGATCTGGTCCTGCTCGGGGCCGAGCATCCAGGTGTACTTACCCTCATTGAGAAGGATGCGCTCGGGATTTTCGGGGGACCAACCGACGACGCGCTGTTCGACGAGGCCGTCGCCCAGCGTTTGCTGGAAGTAGCTTTGATCGGCATCGGCGGGGGTGGTGTCGAATGGAGCGAAAAAGGAGGCGTCTCCGGGCTTTGCCAGCGTGGCGCGGCGAGCGGCCATGGCTTCGCGCAACCGTTTGCGCACGACCGTCCAATCGCCCAGATTTTCGGTGGAGGCCCAAACCAGCTTGAGCTTGCCGTGGCTGAGCGAGTCGATTCCCGCCGCCGCTTTGCTCAGGAAGGTGTCGGCCTGCGCTTCGAACTCCCGCGGCAGTACCAAGAGAAACTGGCCGCCACCGCTGGAGCCTAGAAGGATCTTAGAAAGTCCGAACTCGGCGAGCAAGGCACGGGGGAGGATCTCGGTGAGAAGGCTGACCCACCAACTCTTGCCGGCGAGTAGCCGTTCCTGGGCGGCCGGCTCCAGTCCCGTCTGCCCAGCGGATAGAAATCCGCGAACCCCGAGAAGTTTGCCTTGCAGAAAAACCTGTATGGACATGGGAGCGACTACGCCAGACCTTTGGCCGGAAGTTTCCACTCTACCATGGGTTAAGCCACGTGCAAACCCGTTGAGCGGCGACGGACAATCCCCGGCAAGGTTTGCGGGCGCCCCGCATTGACCCCCTTAGCGGCTGTTGCGATAATTGAGGGATCCTCTTGTTCGCGGGCGTCGAAGCGGCTACTTTCCGTGGCCGCGGAAGATGCATATCCGCCGCGGCTAACCGCATCCCCGGCGGCGCCCTCCGGATCGGTTCGCGCTGGTGCGCGGAAGCGGGTGCAAACCCGCGCCCCTGATCTTTCTGTCTCATGGAGTTTACGAGCGTGCCTGGAAAGAATCGTCATAGTAATTGTGACTGCTGCGGAAAACGTGGCAGGGTTTCCGATCTTCAATACTGCCCCACCTGCGGGCAGCACACCTGCAAAACCTGCACTCCGGGGTGCCGTTGCGTTGTGACTAAAGCGTTTTGGGAGACTGTGGCGGTTTCCTATTTTGGGACCAGCTTTAGCGGGCTCCGAACGGGGACGGCGAAGGTTGGTAAGACCGCGCCCTGAAGCGGCTCGACAGGCGCAAGTCAAAGATTCGACGCGCCGTGTTAGCATGAGGGAGTCTCTCCACACATGCGAAATGTCGTCATTTTGGGCTCGGGCTGCGCGGGCAATACCGCAGCGATTTACGCGGCGCGCGCGAATCTGAAACCGCTGGTCATCTCCGGCCATGAGCCGGGCGGCCAGCTTTCCATCACTACGCTCGTCGAGAACTTTCCAGGTTTCCCGGAGGGGGTTGACGGTCCGGTGCTGGTGGAGCGCATGAAGCACCAGGCGCAGCACTTTGGGGCCGAGTATATGACCGGCTCGGTGATCGAAGCCGATCTGAAATCCTATCCGTTCCGGCTCAGCGTGGAAGGGGAGTGGATCGAAACCCGTACGCTGATTGTCGCCACGGGCGCGTCGGCGCGCTGGCTGGGCCTGGACTCCGAGTACAAGCTGATTGGGAAGGGCGTCAGTTCCTGCGCCACGTGCGACGGCTTCTTCTTCCGTAATCGCGAGATTATGGTGGTTGGCGGCGGCGATTCGGCGATGGAAGAGGCCAACTTCCTGACGCGGTTTGGGCGGCGCGTCACGCTGGTGCATCGCCGCGATTCGTTCCGCGCGTCAAAGATTATGATTGACCGCATGCGCGCCAATCCGAAGATCGAGACCGTGATGAACACGGTGATCGATGAAGTCTACGACGTGAGCAAGGGGACGGTGACGGGCGTGAAGCTGCGGAATCTGATTACCGGCGATACGCGCGTGCAGGAGATCGATGGCCTGTTCATCGCCATCGGGCATATACCCAATACGAAGCCTTTCGCCGGTCAGTTGGACCTGGACGAGGAGGGCTACATCCGGTCGCACGGGGGCGCGCGGACCAACATCCGCGGGGTGTTTCATGCCGGCGATGTGCAGGACCGGGTGTACCGGCAAGCCATTACGGCATCCGGCGCCGGCTGTATGGCGGCGATCGAGGCGGAACGTTTTCTCGAAGCGGAAGGCCACTGAACCGGGTTGGAGATAAGTAGCTTTTTCCAGCCCGTGGTGAGGCAAAACGACTCACTGTTGTTCAGCCCCTCCGGGTGGTGCTATGCGGAAGTACATAGAATTCCGTGAGGTCCTGGTTTGGCATCTAGATTGCAGGGACAACGATCGAATGCCTGGAGCCAACGAACCCCGTTCGTGCCTTCGGCAGTCTCCGCGTCCCTCCGTAACCAACTGGAGACATCTTGTCTCTACATGTACGAATTCACTCTGTCAGAATGTCCTTGGGAGAGACTCCATTGAAAAGTAAGCCCGCAGCTACCTTTGTTGCCGCCTCATTGTGGCTGGCACTGTTTGCCTCGGCTTCGCGGCCATTGCTCGCGCAGACGCCGACATTGGCGGCGTCGCCGAATGCCTTGCAGTTCACGACCTCGGTGGGGGTGGCTCCGGCCGCCCAGCAAGTGACGCTGACTTCGACGCCCACCGCCTTGAACTATAGCGCTTTCGCGAACTACGTCACCGGTCCGGTAACCGGTGTCAACTGGCTGCAGGTCACCCCTAGCTCCGGTTCCTCCAACACCACCGTGAGCGTGGCCGTGGTCAATGCCAATCAATTGACGGCTGGGACCTACACGGCGACGATTTCTTTCGTAGCCACCGCTTTCAACAATGTCTTTGCCACGGTGCAGGTGACTCTGACGGTTACCGGTTCGGGGACAGGCAGCGGCTCGTTATCGGCCATCCCGACCAGCTTCACCTTCAATTACACGCCGGGAGGGGCGGCGCCCGCGGCGCAATTGCTATCGGTTTTCTCGTCCCTGTCCACCTCCTACAGCGCGCTGGTCACGATTAGCAGCGGTACGACGACGTGGTTGCAGGTCTCGCCGTCGTCGGCGCCTTCCGGGACGTCCGCCTCTTTCACGGTGACTCCGGTGAACTTCACGTCGCTTGGCGCCGGCACGTATTCGGCGACGATCACCGTAGTCAGCGGTTTGGGCAATACCTTGACCGTCCCCGTCACGCTGGTGGTAGGGGGAGGCGGCACGGGTACGGGCTTCATCAGTCCCTCGAGCGTCTCGCTGGGCAGCGCGGCGGGACAGACCACGCCGTCGCAGCAGACGGTCACGCTGAACCCCGGCTTTAACACGAACTTTACCGTGTCGGGGATCACGACGAATTCGGGCGGGAACTGGCTAACTGTTACGCCGAGTAGCGGCAACGTGAGCGGGTCGACCACGATTCAGGTGAACGCGAACCCGGTGGGTCTGCCCAATGGGAGCTACTCCGGCTCGTTCGTTGTCACGCTGGCCGGCATCGGCTCGACGAACGTTCCGGTGCAATTCGCGGTGGGGTCGGGCAGCACGGGCGGCGGCACGCTGATTCTTTCGCAGAGCAGTCTGACATTCAATACGCCCAGTACGGCGCAGATGCCGAACCAGCAGGTGATCGCGATCAATAGCAACACCACGGCGCCAATCAGCTTCACGGCGACGGCCACAACGTCGACGGGCGGCGGCTGGTTGACGATCAGCCAAGCCAGCGGGACGACGCCCGCCAATATCGTGGTGAGCGCCAACCCGACTTTCCTTGCCACCGGCAGCTACTTTGGGAACATTTCGATCACGCCGATCGGCGGCACGACGCAGAATATTCCGGTAACGCTGGTCATTGGCAGCACCGGCGGCGGGGGGACGGGCGGTACCTGCGCGGCGGGGATCGCGACGCCGTCGTCGCTGACGTTCAATGCCGTTACCGGGTCCAACGCGCAGCAGCAGAACCTGACGATTAATCCTGGCTCGGCTTCCACGACGTTTACGCTGAGCCCGGTTAGCAATCCGCAATGGCTGACGTTGTTCAATTTCTTCGGCACGGGGCCGCAGACCATCCCGGTGCAGGCTCTGTCGCAGTCTTTCCCGGCGGGCACCTATACCGCCTACATCAATGTCACGATTGGGAGCACTACCTGCCAGATCCCGGCGACCTTAACGGTCAGTTCGACGGGTGGTGGCACGGGCGCCCCGGCGGCCAGCCCGACTTCGCTCATCTTCAACGTGCCTCCGGGCAGCACGACGCAGCCCAACAACCAGAGCATTACAATTACGACGCCCGCGCCGGCGCAGTTCTCGGCGACAGCGACGGTAAGCGGCACGGCGATCAACTGGCTGGCAGTGGGTCCGAACATCGGCCAGACGTTCTCCAGCGGCGGGACCGCCACGGCTGGAATCAATGTTGGCGTCCAGAGCTTCACGGCATTGCCGGTGGGCCTGTACAACGGGACCATCACGATCACGTTCACCAGCGGGGGTTACGCGCCGCTAACGATCCCGGTCACGCTGAATTTGGGCAATGCGCCGACCGGCTCGCTGACGCCGAACCAACTCAACTTCAGCTTCCAGACCGGCGGCGCCAACCCGCCGGCGCAGTTCCTGACGGTGAGCACGTTGAATGGCGCTTCGGCCACGTTCACGGCCACGGGCACGAGTTCGACGGGCGCCAACTGGCTCAACGTCGCTCCGGCGTCCGGCACCGGGCCGGGTGTGGTTGCCGTTTCCGTTAACCCCGGCAGTCTTACGGCCGGCACGTATACCGGTAATGTCAACGTGCAGCTCGCCGGCTCGACGAATCCCATTTCGGTTCCGGTGACGCTGATCGTGAACAGCAATCCGGTGCTGCGGGTGAACCCCACGGCCGCCCAGTTCAACTACCAGATTGGTGGTTCGGTTGGCGCGGGACAGGGCCAGAGCGTGGAAGTGACGAGCACTGGCGCGCCGATCTCGTTCAGCGCTACATCGACCATTGACTCGCCGTTCGGCGGCACTCCGTGGTTGAGCGTGTCGTCGAGCAGCAACACGACACCGGCGACGGTGTCGATCAACGTGAACGCCGCCAGCCTGACGGCGGGGACGTACACGGGCGTGGTGTCGTTCACGACCCCGGGCCAGGCGCCGCTGAATGTCCCGGTGCGTCTCACGGTGAGTTCGGCTCCGCTGCTCAACCCGACGCCGCGGATTCTGAACTTCACCTCGCAGACCAACGCGGGGCCGACGCCGCAGAACCTGAACATCAGCACGACGGGCGGCTCGGTGTCGATCACGCCGACAGCGGTGACCAGCACGGGGGCGCCATGGCTCACGGTGAGCCAGAGCACGGCCAGCACGCCTACGACGCTGCAAATCAGCGCGAATCCGGCGGGTTTGACGGAGGGCACCTACTACGGGGCGGTGCTCATCACGGCCGGGCAGAACAGCGCGGAGAACAGCCCGCTGGTGATCCCGGTGGTCTATACGGTTGGCGGCGCGACGAACCTCTCGGTTCGCCCCGGTCCGCTGACCTTCACGCAGATCCAGGGCGCCGCGGCGCCGTCCGCGCAGAATCTGGAGATCTCCAGTACGGGGAATCTGCTGAGCTACACGGCGACGGTCTCGACGCTGAACGGGTCCAACTGGTTGGCCGTTTCGCCGGTGAGCAACATTACGCCGAGCTCGATTTCGGTTAGCGTGAACGGCTCGGCGCTTCCGGTGGGCAGCTACTCCGGCAGCGTGGTCATCACCGCGCAGGGAGCGGGGAACTCGCCGCAGGTGGTTCCCATCACCCTCAACGTGATCGCCGCGCCAAACCTGTCGGTGACGCCGCAAACGTTGACTTATACGGCCACCACCTCGGGCGGCAACCCGGCTTCGCAGACGATCTCGTTGGCCTCGACGGGGGCAAACGTGCCGTTCACGGCGGCCACGACGGTTAGCGGCGGAGCGCCGAACTGGCTGACAGTGTCGCCGGCTTCCGGCACGACGCCCATTACGTTGACAGTGGGCGTGAATACGTCGACGCTGACGCCGGGCACCTACACCGGTACGGTTACGATCACGACCGGCCTGGCGCCGATCAACATCCCGGTGACGCTGACGTTGAGCGCCGTGACGCCGGCCCAGATCACCTCGGTTACGAACGCCGCCAGCTTCCTGCCGACGGCCGTTACGCCGGGTATGATCACGGCGATCTTCGGGTCGAACATGGGCCCGGCGACGATCACGACGGCGCGGTTGACGCCGCAGGGCACGATCGACACGAACCTCGCCAGCACGCGCGTTCTATTCGACAACATCGCGGCGCCGCTGGTGTACGTCCGCAACGACGTGATCAGCGCGATTGTGCCGTATGAAGTCGCCGGACGCGCTACGACGAACGTGGTTGTGGAGTACCAGGGCGTGCGCAGCCAGCCGGTAACCATCCGGGTGGTGGACACGGCCCCGGCGATCTTCACCGCTAACCAGCAGGGTACCGGCGCCGGTGCGATCCAGAACCAGAATGGTTCGGCGAACACCACTGGGAACGGCGCCGCCCGCGGGGAGGTGGCCACGCTGTACCTGACTGGCGAGGGCCAGTTGAGTCCCGGCGGCCAGACGGGCGTGATTGCCACGGGCACGCGGCGGATCGTCGCTCCGGTGACGGTGCGAGTGGGCGGGCGTGAGGCTACGGTGGTCTACGCAGGCCCGGTACCGACGGTTGTGCTTGGCCTCGGCCAGGTTAACTTCGTGGTCCCGAGCGACGCGCCTACCGGTGCGAATGTCCCGGTGGAAGTGGTCGTCGGCGGAGTGGGCACGCAGGGAACGGTGACGATGTCGGTGCGGTAGGCGCCGGGATCGCGGCTGGACATGGCGAAGGGCCGGGAGTCGATGAGACCCCCGGCCCTTTTTCTGTGTGGGGTTGTTATCGCTTCTCTCCCTGATATGCTGAGCAATCATGATCAGGCTCACGCTCCTTCTCGCAGCATTTTGGGCGACGGATAAGCCGGCGAGGGTAGCGCCGCTGGCCCCTGGCGCCCAGCGCCACAGCATCCACACCTATTTCAATCTCTCTCCCGAGAGTCCGGATGGGAAGTGGGTCCTGTTCTACGCCTCCACCACGGCCGACGGACATCATGGCGAGATCCGGATCCGCGAGAGGGCGACCGGTGAAGAAGCCGTGCTGGCCAAAGACATCTACACGGAGGATGCGCATCGCGCCGCCTGCCAGCAGTGGGTTTCCCATGGCAGGCGCGTGGTCTTCCACAACGATGTCCGGGGCGAGTGGCAGGTGATTTCCGTCGATCTGAAGACAAGGAATCGGCGCATTCTCGCCCGCGATCGTATGCTCTCATGGGGCAGGCCGGACGGCGATACGGTTCCGGTCTACAAGCCGCACTGGAATCCGGGAGAACACCCCGACCTGGAACTGCTGAACGTCGAGACCGGCGCGCTCCGGACGGTAGTGACCGCAAAAGCCACCCGCGCCCGCTACCCGAAGGAGATTAGCGCCCGGTTCGGCGACCGGCCGATCTCCCTCTTCTTTCCGATCCTCAGCCCGGATGGCAAGCGGGTGATCTTCAAGCTGGCCTCGGCCACCGGTTCCGACCCGCGCAGCGCCAGCGCCAGCGACCGGGAGTGCCTGGTCGGCTATGACCTGGAGCGCGCCAGGTTCTTGTTCTTCCGCGCGAAGTGGGGACACCCCGCCTGGCATCCGGACTCGCGCACGCTGATCAACGTGCCGAACCTGCTGCAGGACAGCGAAACCGGCGAAGAGCGGGCCATTCCGGGTCTGCCCAAGTTCCCCGGATCGCATCCGTCCATCTCGCCCGACGGCAAGCTCTTCGCCACCGATACCACGCTGGAGGCCTTCGGAGGCCGGAAGCACGAGTGGGGCGTTGTGGCCGGTGATCTGGAAGGAAAGCGCTACCGCATTCTGCATCGCTTTGACAACAGTCAGGGAGCGAAGAGCTGGCGGGTGTCGCATCCGCATCCCACCTTCAGCCCGGATGGCAAGCGGTTGTACTTTAATGTCTCGGAGGGCCGTTGGACGGAGATCTACGTCGCGGAAGTGCAGTAGGGTAGGCCGGAATCAGCGGCGGCGGCGGCCGCCCGTGTATTTCCGCGCTGGAGTCGCTTTCGGCTCGCTGCTGGCGGGCTGGCTGGGGGTGGTACCCATGGAAGCCAGAAACGCGCTGACATCGGTGACGAGCCCAATCGGACGCGGTAGCGGGGGCAGGTCCCGAAACTGCATCTGGAATCCCAGTGCGCGTTCGTATCCGCGTACCGTCGAGCGCTCGAAGGGAGTCACAAAGGTCCAGGAAGCCCCGCGCGCGCCGGCGCGGCCCGTACGCCCCACCCGATGGATGAAGTTCTCCGGTTCCTGCGGCAGGTCGTAGTTGACGACGTGCGCGATATCGTCGACGTGGATGCCGCGGGCGGCCACGTCCGTAGCCACGAGCACCCGGTAGACCCCGTCTTTAAAGCCCTGCAGGGATTCGTTGCGCTGGGCCTGCGTGCGGTCGCCGTGGATGGACGCCACCTTGTGCCTGCCCCGCTCGAGAAACTTAGTGAGCCGGTCGGCGCCTTCCTTGGTGGCAACGAAGACCAGGAAGGACCCCTTCTGGTGTTTCAGCAGATACTCCAGAAGATCAAATTTGGAGCCCTGCGCCACTTCGTAGCCGAATAGATCAATCTGGCTGGCGGTTTGCGCGCACGCTTCGACGGCGATCCGGACCGGTTCGTGTACGTAGCTGGCGACCAGGCCCGCCACCGATTGCTCCATCGTCGCCGAGAACAGCATCGTCTGGCGTTTCAAGGGAACCTTGTCGAAGATGGTGCGCAGCGAGGGAAGGAAGCCCATATCGAGCATGCGATCGGCTTCGTCGAGAACCACGGAAGTCGCGCGGGAAAGATCGACCAGCCGGCGGTCCAGGTAGTCGCAGAGACGGCCGGGGGTGGCGATCACGACTTCCGCCCCGGCCTTGATGTCGCGCAACTGGTTGCCCTCGCGCATCCCGCCCACGACGACGGCGGTCCCGATATTCATACCCTCCGCCAGTTGCCGGAAGGCTTCGTCGATCTGAATGGCCAACTCCCGCGTAGGTGTGAGGATGAGGACCCGAACGGTCTTCTCCCGGGGAAGGGCGGCAAGTTTCTCGAGGATCGGAATGGCGAAGGCGAGCGTCTTGCCGGTGCCCGTCTGGGCAGTGGCGACAACGTCACGGCTCTCTAACAGAGGCGGAATGGCTTGGGCCTGAACGGGCGTCGGCGTGACGAAGCCGTTCTTGTCCAGGGCGTCCCGCAACGCGGAGCAGAGGTTAAGGTCGGAAAATTGCCGCATCTATCGAGTGTTCGGATGTTCCAAAGCGGAACTGGCGTTGTTAATACCAGGATAGCAGCATCAAAGAAGTGGCTAAAGGCACCCTTGATTGAGGCGGATGCCGGTGAGGGACAAGCATTGCCCACAGCCCGCCAGCCGCGCTAATGTAAGGCCTATGCGTTTGTTATCCGCCACACTCTGGCTGGCCGCTACCCTCTGGGCGCAGCAGCCTTTCGTGCCCGCGGACTACGTTGTCCCAACCGAATTTCGCGCCGCGAAGTTCAAACTGGTGCCGCTCTCCCCAGCCATCGTCCGGCAGGACTACGAGGCTTACATGAGCAGCATCGAACATCTGCAGAAGACGTTCAGCGGCCCGAGTTGGCCCACGAAGAACATCACCATGGATGACGCCATGAAGGACATGCGGAATGAGGAGTCACGCTTTCAGAAACGAGCCTCGTTCGCCTATGGCGTCCTCACGCTGGATGGGAAGAAGGAGCTCGGTTCCGTGTACTTCTCGCCCTCGAACAAAGTGGGCTATGATGCCGTGGTCCGCATGTGGGTGACCAAGGAGATGTTCGACAAGGGCTTCGAGGACGAACTGTTCCAGGAAGTGAAAGCGTGGACCGCGAAGGCGTGGCCTTTCCGAAAGGTGGCCTACGTCGGGCGGGAGATTCCGCGCGCGGAGTTCGCTAAACTGCCCGATAGGAAATAGTCGGCATGCGCAATCTGAATAACGGCACCCGCGGCGGAGACGTGATGTTTCTACAATGCCTTCTGAACAAGAAAGGCGCCCGCCCGCGCCTCGCCGAAGACGGCATTTTCGGGAACAAAACGCAGACGGCGCTGACCGCGTTTCAGACGGCGCAGCGGGTCAGTCCGGCGAATGGGCAGTGCGGCGCCACCACCTGGCCCAAATTCGGCACGCTCACCGAGAAGCTGCATAACGTGACGGGCTTCGCCCAGCCCACGAACGTGACCTGCTGGTCGGCGGCGGCCACGATGATCTTTGGCAACCAATCGGTAGGCCCGGCGGGGGCGGCTCTGCTGGGCGGCGGATTGGAGCCGTCGCTGGCCAATGTGGAGACCTTCGCGCGCAATCTCGGCTGGCGCATTGTCAACAACATGAGCGCGCCGCCGGCGTCCAGCATCGTTTCGATTCTGAATCAGGGACCGTGTTGGGTGGTCTTCCAGGGCGCCGACTTCGCCCATGCGGTGGTTTTCAGCGGCTATTGGACGGACGGCAGTGAAGAGGCAACGGTGTTCCGGGTGCATGATCCATGGCCGCCAAACAGCGGCACAGGCACGGTTTACGGGACGACCTATCATGGCAGCCAGATCTGGCTTCGTTCGGTCAGCCCGCCGAAAGCCGCGATGATCGCTTACATTGCGCAGCCGTGAGTGTCAAAAAAAGCCCCCCAGGGCGTGTGCGCTCCCCGGGGGGTTCGGAGGCAATATTTGCGAGCGTTGAAAAGTTGCCAGGTACCGTTGCGGTACCCAACCCTACAAGGAGAGCTCGCAAGTCTGCGTCTTTGGTGTAGCCATCTGCTCTATCTGACGTGGACTCATTCGGTCTGGTTTCGAAACCTGGATTGAGCCACCCCCGCAAGGTTGTGGCATCCTCTACCTATGACTGAGGGCAATTTCCGGTACTGTGACGTAAGCCTTCCGGTGCCCTTGGACCAGCCGTTCACTTACGAACTTCCCGATACCTTGCAGCACCGGGTAAAGCGCGGGTGCCGTTTGCTGGTACCGTTCGGCTCGCGGAAACTGACGGGGGTGGTGCTGGCCACCCACAACACCCCGCCAGAAGCCCGGCCGAAGCTTGCTTATCAACTACTTGGCGAGGAGCCGGCGGTATCGGAGGAGTTGCTGGCGCTGGCCAGATGGGTGGGCTCCTACTACTGCGCGCCGCTGGGAGAAGTGCTGCGGGCCATGACGCCGCTCGCCAGCGAAGTGCGCACCGGCAAAGTATTCTCTCTTACGGACAAGGGCCGCGACACCGCCCGCCAGATCATCCTGGCCACCGGAGAGGCCGAGGATCCCACGCTGCAGGTCCTACGGCTGCTGGAAAACCGTCCCCTCTCGGCCACCTACGTATCGCAGAAGGTGCCGAACGCCATCAACATCCTCAAGTCACTGCAACGGCGGGGGTTCGTAGCCGTCGAGAACACCGCCCAGGAACGCGATCCGCTGCGGGCGCCCGCCGATAAGCTGGTAATCGACTTCACCGCCCGCCCCGGCGAGGGCGAGAAGCTACGTAAAGCCGAGCGGGAATTGATGGCATTCCTGGAACTTCACCCCGGCCCGCACCTGCTGAGCGACGTCGAGACCCAGGTGCCGAATGCCAGTGTGGCCGGACGGGCCATGGCGCGGCGCAACCTGGTGTCGTTGAAGCCGGTGGGGATCAGCGTCTCGACGGTGCATGCGCGGGCGCCGCACCTGCTGAATCCGGAACAGCAGGCGGCGTTAGAAGCGATGGACGCAGCCATTGCGGCGCACCAGTTCCAGACGTTCCTGCTGCAGGGGGTGACGGGGTCGGGTAAGACGGAGGTATATCTGCGGGCCATCGAAACGGCGCTGGCGCACGGCCGCGGCACGTTGATGCTGGTGCCGGAGATCGCCCTGACGCCGGCGGTTAGCGGGCAATTCACGCACCGGTTTGGGGACCGGGTGGCCATCCTGCACTCGGCGTTCTCGGGAACCGAGCGGGCCGAGCAGTGGCGCGCGATCCGCTCGGGCAAAGCGCAGGTGGTAGTAGGCACGCGTTCGAGCGTGTTCGCCCCGGTGCAGCGATTGGGCCTGATCGTAGTCGACGAAGAGCACGACCAAAGCTACAAGCAGGAAGAGAACCCTCGCTATAACGGTCGCGACGTGGCGATCGTTCGCGCGCAGGCGGCGGGAGCGATTGTGGTGCTGGGGTCGGCCACGCCCAGCCTGGAGAGCCGCTACAACGTGGAGCGTGGGAAGTACCGGCACATCCGGCTGACGGCCCGAATCGCCAACCGCCCCATGCCCGATGTGGAGATTGTCGACATGCGGGAGGAGTTCCTCGCCACGCGCAAGCAGAACACCTTCTCGCGGCGCCTGCTGGAGATGGTCCAACTGCGGCTGGAGGCCGGCGAGCAGACCATGATCCTGCACAACAAGCGCGGCTTCTCTACTTTTGCGGCGTGCCGTAGCTGCGGCTGGCGGATGGAATGCGTGAACTGCGCCGTGACCATGACGTATCACCACCGCGACCGGCGGATGTTGTGCCACTACTGCAGCCATGCGGACCGGCCGCCGAAGCGCTGCGCCAAATGCGACAGCGACCATGTTTACTTTCTGGGTACGGGATCGGAGAAGGTAGAAGAGGAGTTGCACCTGGCGTTCCCGAAGGCGCGGGTGATCCGCATGGATCGCGACACGGTTGGCGGCAAGCGCGGGTACGAGACCATTCTGCAAGGCTTCCGCGCGCATGACTACGACATCCTCGTCGGCACGCAGATGATCGCCAAGGGGCACGACATCGCGAACGTGACGCTGGTGGGCGTGGTGTCGGCGGACGTAGGGTTGGGCATGCCGGATTTCCGGGCGGCGGAGCGCACGTTCCAGTTGCTGACGCAGGTGGCGGGACGTGCGGGGCGTGGCGACCTGCCTGGCATCGTGATCATCCAGACCATCAACCCCGACCACTACGCGGTGAGTCTGGCCGCGCGCCAGGATTACGACAGCTTCTACCAGAAAGAGCTGCAGTTCCGCCGTATGATGCGCTACCCACCTTTTGCCGCCATGGCCAACGTGATGGTGCGGGCGGCGCAGCAGCAGGATGCGCTGAACATGAGCGCCGAGATCGGCAACTTCCTGGGCACGCCGGCGGAACTCAAGGTGCTGGGTCCAGCCGAGGCGCCCATCCCCCGCTTGAAGGCGGAGTTCCGCTACCAGCTTTTGCTGAAGGCGGCCAGCCGCAAGAAGCTGAACGAATTGCTGCATTCGCTCCGCTTGTTCGGCCAGGAACGGCGCTGGCCCGCCACCAGCCTGGTGATTGACGTCGATCCGCTAACTCTGTTGTAATCCAGTTGCGATGCGCGAGATCGACCTGGTGAACGGCAATCTCCGCCATGCACTCGCCACCTTCCGCCGCATTGGACAGGCCGGGAGTGTCACCACTGCCGGACATATGAGCATGGTGTATGCCGGCGTGCCGTACTCGCTTTTCAATACAGCGCTGCTGACCGAGCCGGTGGCCTTGCACAGTAACGGGTTCCAGGAAGGGCTGCAACAAGCATCGGCTTATTTCGATTCATTGCAAGCCCCGTGGTCGATGTGGTTCTGCGAGCAGTTCCTGGCCGATGCCGGCCGGCGGCGCGCCAAGCTGCTGCTGGCGGCGCGGGGTCTGCGGCTGCTCATGGAAGCTCCGGCGATGATCGCCGCCGACTTGGGACCAGCCAGGCGGCCGATGCCGCTCCTGGACATCCGGCCCGTGCGGGACGAGCAGTCGCGGTTGGATTTCAGCGGCATCATGGCCACCGCTTTCCACGTGCCGTTGGAGATGTCCGAAGAGGTGTACGCCGGCGAGCGCCTGTGGAACGGTCCGTTCACGGGCTGGGTGGCGTACGATCGCGGCCGGGCCGTGTCGACTGCTTGCACGATCACCAGTCCGGAAGCGATTGGGATTTACGCGGTGGCAACCAGTCCGCCGGAGCAGGGGCGAGGCTATGCGGAGAGCCTGATGCGGCATGCGGTAGCAGCAGCGCGGCGGGAGGCGGGCAACCTGCCGCTGGTGCTGCAATCGAGCAACGCCGGCTACAACCTCTACGTGCGGATGGGTTTCCGCAACGTCGGCCACTACGTGGTGTATATCAGCAATTGATGCCCGTGCCGCCCTCGCATGCGCTAGAATGCGGGTTCTTATGCCAGACTACGCGATTGGTGTCGACCTGGGCGGGACAAACCTCAAGGCAGCGGCGGTGTCCGCCGAGGGCCAAATGCTGGACCGGCTGAACGCCCAGACAGATATCACGCAGGGTCCGGAGCGCATCATCAACGACATCGTGGCGTCGATTGAGACCCTGCGGGACCGCGCCGGCTCCAGCCAGCGGTTGACCGGCGTGGGGATCGGCGTGCCCGGCTTTATCCGGCTGGCCGAGGGCTATGTCGTAGGCTCGCACAATCTCCCGCCGCTCAATGAATACCCGGTGCGCGATGCGATCGAGAAGCGCCTGGGCACGCCTGTGATTTTGGAGAATGACGCCAACGCCGCCGCCTTGGGCGAGAAGTGGATTGGCGCGGGCCGCGATGTAGACGATCTGGTGCTGCTCACGCTGGGAACGGGCATTGGCGGTGGCATTATCTCCCATGGGCGCGTGCTGCATGGGGCCGTCGGCATGGCGGGGGAGTTGGGCCATCTGACCGTGGTTCCAAACGGCAATCCGTGCGGCTGCGGGAATGTCGGCTGTTTGGAAAAGCATGCGTCGGCCACGGCGGTGGAGAGCATGGCGAACCTGCTGGCGCTGGGGGACAATCTGACGTCGAAGGATGTCTATGATTTGGCGGTGGCCGGGGATGAACGGGCGCGGCGCATCTTCGCATCCATGGGGGAAGCGCTGGGCATTGCCATCGCGATGCTGATCAATGTCTTCAACTACCCGCTTTACCTGATGAGCGGCGGCGCGCTGGCGGCCTGGGAGTTCTTCTATCCGGCGCTGGAGGCCGAGGTGCGCAAACGCAGCTTCACCTATCGCAACACCGAAACCCGTATCGACAAGGCCATCCTCGGCAATGAGGCCGGCCTGTTCGGCGCCGCCTATCTGCCGCTGCAGGCACAGCGCTCCGCGCACGAATGAGCACGGCGGGGCGGCGCTACGAAGCGGTGGACGCGCTACGCGGCCTGATCATGATCATCATGGCCATCGATCATGCCAGCGCCACCATTGCCCGGCAGCATGGGAGCGAGTTCTGGGCCGGCGCGATGAGTATCTATAACTCGGCGTTTCCCTTCCTCACGCGCTGGATCACCCACCTCTGCGCGCCTGGCTTTTTCTTCCTCATGGGCGCGGGCATTTATTGGTATGCCGCATCGCAGCAGGGGTCCAGTGTACGGCGCACGGTGCTCCGCGGCTTGACGATCTTCGCGCTGGCGCAGGTGTTGGAAGGGCCGATTCTGTTCTTTCAATCGACGCTGAAGCCGCCGGCGGTGAGTCTGAGCCGCATCACGGCTCCCCCGCCCATTGATGGGTCGGCGCTGTATTGGGGTTTCATCGTGCTGAGCGCGCTGGGACTGGTGATGATGTTCTGCGGCCTGCTGCTGTGGTTTAAGGAGAAGCCCTGGGTGTGGCTGCTGGTGTGCGCCGCCAGCCTGCTGATCACGCATGGGCTGCTGCCCGCCAACGGCAAGCCCGGACCGCTGTGGGCCGCCCTGCTGCTGACGGCGGGCTTGAGCCAGCATGTCTTCGTCGTCTATCCCGTGATTCCTTGGCTGGGCGTCGCGGCGGCCGGCATGTACTTCGGCTACTGGTGGCGGCGCAATCCGGAGCGTGCGTCGAGCCAGGTCTGGATGGTGGGCCTGGCGCTGGTTGCGGTGGCGGTGGCGCTGCGGGCCGGCGGCGGTTGGGGAAACATACGGCCGCCGCGCGATGGCGGTTGGATCGAGTTTCTGAATAACGTGAAGTACCCGCCGTCCGCTGTGTTCTGGTTGATGGCGGTGGGTCTGGATCTGCTGCTGCTCAGTGTGCTGCAAAGGCTTCCAGCGCTGCGGGCGCACGCATCCCCCCTGATGGTGTTCGGACAGACGCCGCTGTTCTATTACGTAGTGCACTTCTGGACGCTGGCGCTGATCGGGTTCTTCTTCTTCAAGGACGCCGGATCGCTGGAGATGGCTTACGTGGTGTGGGCGTTGGTGCTGGTACTGTTGTATCCGGTGTGCCTTTGGTATCGCGGCTTCAAGATGGCCAAGCCGCGCGAGTCGTTCTGGCGCATGTTGTGAGGTCCGCTATTCGCGGCGGCGCTCCATGCGCGCCATCAGCAGATAGGCGATGCCGATGGTGCAGGGCAGCAGGGCGAACCACGCCGCCGAGGGATCCAGATCGTAGACCCGCTTCTCATCCAGCTCCCGCCGGATGCGTTGCAGGGTTTCCGGCGGCACCTTCTCCTTCTGGTACTCCTGCATGCGGACGAACTTCTCTGCCTCCGGCATCGCGTGGGAGCTGCCGAAGCCGTATCCCAGCGCGACTACCAGCAGCGCGATGCCAACCAGCAGGAACAACTGTCCCCAGATGCTGTAGCGGTGCGCCCGCGACGGCGGCTGTGGCGGCGTGACTCCTTTTTCGATCATCGCCATACGTTCCTCATGTTTCCATTTTTCGACGCGCAGACGGTATAGGATGATGGCAAGCGTGAGGAGAAACATCACCACCAGGACGGCAAACGATGCGGGTTCCATATTCGCCACTTCTGACCTTGCGTTTACTGAAAAAGGTTTCAGATGATCGCGAAACTTTTGTGGCCGGTGGCCGGGTCAGAAAGGTTCATGGCCCGTACCGACTCCGAGATCCAATCGCTGCTGGGGGCCGGACGTGTCGAGGAAGCCTTTGAAGCGATCGTCTATACGTACCAGCACCGCATCTACCGTTTGGCGTTGGCAATGACCGGAGATCCGGGGCTGGCCGAAGATGCCGCGCAGGAGACGCTGCTACGCCTATGGCGCCACATGGCGAGCTTTCGGGGCGACTCGCAATTGGGAACGTGGATCTATTCGGTGTGCCGCAACCGCTGTTTGACGCTGATCGAGCGGCGGGCCAACCGGCGTGAGGATCCGGCCGATGCGCTTACTGCGCGCGCGGCGCCGTCGCCGCCGCCATCGGATTACAGCGACCTGCTGGCGGCGTTGCAGGCGCTGGACGCCCCGCAACGGGAAGCCGTGACTTTGTTTTATTTGGAAGAGCAGAGTTATGAGGATGTCAGCCGCCATATGGGCGTGCCGCTGGGAACCGTGAAGACCTGGCTGCACCGGGCGCGCAAGGCGCTCGCCGGTTGGTTCGAGGATCGTGGCATCGTAGAGAAAGGAGACCGCTAGATGGAGCCGTTCGAAGAGAGTTTCCATAAGCTGCGCGAGGTGCAGGCTCCGCGGGGTCTGGCGGCACGGGTGCTGGCGGCGGCGCGGGAGGATTCCGAGACCCGCTTCCGGCGGCGGACCGCACTGTGGAATGGATTGGCGAGCTTTGGACTGGCGGCCTGCGCGGTCACGGGTGGGCATGCGCTGCTGCCGGCGGCTGTGCTGGCGATTGCGGGGCTAGGGTTTGGGATCGCCGCTACGGCCGCGGCTACGGAGTAACCAACTGCCCCAACGGATTCAACGGCTCCACCACCGTCACCTTCCGTGGCGCACTCCACCCAATCAGATCCGGCAAGTCATAATACCGTAGCGCTCCCACCACGATGTTCTCCGTCTGCCCGCGATGAATCCGTCCGCGAATGATCGACTCATACGACTGCACCATCCGCTCCACCGTCAACGCCGCGATCCTCGTATCCATCGCCATCGCATGCAGCGCCGGCACTGCCGCGCCTTCGAACGCATGCACCCGGATCTTCTCACTATCCACATCGGCACGACCCGCCAGGAACGTCACCGCCGCCGAGACATCCTCCGCCCGCATCCCCACCAGCGGCTTGTTCAACAAGAACGCAATCTGCGCCGACTCGTAATCACCCAAATACCGCGACCAATCCCCGCTCCGTTCCCGATGCGCGTTGGCCGTCTCCCCCATGCCTCGCAGATCCACCGCCAGCACTACCTTGCCCGACTTGGCCAACTCCAGCGCCTGCGCCCGCACCGCCACCTTCCCCTGCCCGTGCGCCAGGATCACCGCTTCCTTCTTCCCCGCGCCCTCCCCCCGGTACAATAACGCCGGCAGCACGATGCCCTTCTCCGGCTCCAACAGATACTTCTCCGCCACCACTCCCGGCGCCACGGCCAGCGTGCCGTAGGCCCGCGCCTTCACGCCATCCAAACGCGCCTGAAAGCCCGTCAGCCGCTTCACATCCTCCAGCGAACCCGGCTTGCGCAGTTCCTTCCAACGCGCCAGGTTCAGGCTATGCACCGTGTGCCCCTTCAGCGACGTCGCGATCTGCCCCGTTGGGGTGCAGTTCGCTTCCGTCTCCGACAATAGCTGCACAGGCGATTCCGGCGTCATATCCTCGGCGCCCTTCAGCCACTTCGTAAACCAGCGATACGCCGCCTCCCGCCGCGGTTGCGTATAGCCATGGCCGTCGTCGGCTTCGAACTTACCGAACTTCGCCGCAATGCCCAACGAGTCGTAGACGCGCGACGCCTCGGCATACGTGGCGCGGGCGCCCTCAATCGAGAAGAAGTCGCGAATCGCCGACAGCATCAGGAAAGGCTTCGGACTGAACGCATAGATGAAGTCCGGATGATCGTAACCTGCCGCCAGCCAGCCCGGAAAAACCTGCTCGGCGTCCTGCGGCCCGATAGTATCCAGCAGGTGCCCCCAACTGGTGATGTAACAGGAAGGCGCCGCGACGTGCAGGCGATCCTCCAGGGCCCCGATGTACGAGGTGTGCGTACCGCCGCCGGAGTTGCCGGTAATGCCCACCCGCGTCTTATCCACCTCCGGCCGCGACAGCAGATAGTCCAGCGCACGGATGCCGTCCCAGATCGTATAACGGGCCATCGCATCGCCCACCAGCAGCGCCTGCAGGCCCTGGATAGTATGCTCGGTCGTCGACTGCACCAGTTTCGACGCCTTGAAGTCCTCGTCGTAAAGTTGCACGCGTTCGCCCTGGCCCACCGGATCCCACGCCAGCAGCACGAAGCCGCGCCGCGCCATGTTCGCCAGCACCATCTGCCATGCCGCGTGGGCCTTCGCGCCGCTTTCATGCCCTAAGGGAAACAGTATCGCCGGGAATGGCCCGTTACCCGCCGCCGGCAGATACAGGTTCGCCGTGACGAAGAACTTCGGGTGGCTTTCGAAGATCACCTTCTCGATGCGGTAGCCGTCGCGCTGTAAGGTGGCCACCACCGAAGCATTCAACGGCGTCTTGGCGGGAAACGGCCCGCCCAAAGACGTCATCAGCTTCTCGCGAAACTCACGGCGGTAGGTGTCCCAATCGCGCGTGTTGCGCACCCGTTCGGCGCGGCGGTCCAGCGCCTCGCCGGCCTTCTCCCGCAGGTAGCGGAACAGCATCAGGCCGGAATCGCGGCCATCGTTCAATGTTCGCCAGAATGTCGCCTCGGCTTCGGTTTGCGCATACAAACCAGGCAGCAGAAGGAAACCCAACAGCATCGCGCGCATCTCTCGATTATGATCCGAAACCCTGCCTGGTTTCCGCGTGTTAGATTGACGAACATGAAGTACCTTGCCTGTGTAGCCGTGTTGTTTGGATTGTTTTCGCCGCACGCCGCTGCGATGGAGCCCAGTGAACTGCGCCAATTGCTGAAGCGGCCCCGCGCCGCCAAGTTCAAGGGAGAAGCCCGCGGCGCCAGCGCCTTCCGCGACACCTACATCACCGACAGTGACGTCGTCTTCCCCTTCGTGGTGAATGGAGACGGCATCGCCACGAAGCTCCAACTGATCAACTTCGAAGCGCGCGAAGTGGAGTACGAAATCTTCTTCGTCGACGATGAAGGCTTTCCGGTCCGGGTGCCCATCCGCGACCGCGGGAACGTATCCAGCTTCAAGGCGCGCATCGGCAACCTGGGATCGACGACGATTGAAACCTCGGCCACCGGCGACATCAACATCGCCTGGGCCTTCTTCGACGCCGGCACCAATAAAGTGGCGGGCAACGCCGTGCTGGAATTGGGAACTGAGTTGGGGATCTTCGCGGCCAGCTATCCCGCGCAGTACTTCGGCGACAAGCGGGTGAAGGCCTACTTCGACAACACCCGCGATAATGAGACCGACTTCAGCATCGTCAATATCAGCACCAGCGATGCCGAAGTGGCCGTCACATTGCGTGGAGAGGATGGCTCGTCCATGAAGGCGGAGACCATCCGCGTTCCGTCGTTAGGCGTCGCCAACTATACGCCGGCCGATGTTTCCAATGCGGCCCGCGGGGCGCGCGGCACCATCGACGTCAGCTACCCTGCCGGACAACGCGGCGGTATCGCCGTCCTGGGCATTCAGTTTTATTCCGGCGATGGCGGGCTGGTGTTCCACCCCGGCTTCACCATCGAGTGATCAGAAACGGGGAATCCTGCCAAGCATGGGGCGGGTGCTGCCTCCCCCGCCCGGCAGGTCGACGTAGTCCACTACTTTCCAGTTATCGTCCAATGCGCCAATGTAGCGCGCCTTCTCCTGCTCCTGCCCCATCACGATGATGTGAATGTTGCGGTCCGGATAGTCGAGGACGCGGTAGCGAATCTCGCCCTGTCCGGGCCGTTCGCGTTCCGCCGCGGGCTTTCCTAACTTGCGGATCACCGAATGGTAATCGTCCTTGCCGGTGAGCCCGAGCGACTGCTGGACAATACCGACAAACTGCACCTCATTGGGATCGACGCGGCGCTTCAGCACGCTCACTACCACTACGGTGAGCAGCAGCCCAACCAACAGCGCACCCAGAATCAGCTTGCCGACATTCGATTCCGTACCGCCTTCCAGACGCATGCCGCCCACCGTGCTGGGTGGCGGTCCGGGGGGTTCCGGCGTGGCGTGCCGGGCATAGTCATTCACCGCCCGCGGCAGTTCAATCACCCGCCGCTCGAAGGGCCACAGCGACCCCGCCTTGTACTCCAGTTCGCGCCGCAACCCGACGATGGCCACCGGTTCATCGATCTTGGAGACTTCCCCCAGGAACCGGCGCGGTACCCAGACTTCCTGCTTTGTCTTGGTGTTGATGACCAGCACTTCCGACCAGGTGCCGCTGTCAAACACCCATTCGTTGTGGTCGATGTTGACAACGGGCGGGTAGAAGGAGAACGGACGTTTCCCGAGGGTCTCCAGCGCCGAAGGTGCGGGGGGCATCGACATCCAGTCCCGATTGTCTCATCTTACCCGTTGCCTTGGACGCAAGGCGGTGCCTTGCCGCTACTTACTTTTACACTGGCTAGTATGGAAGCAAAGGATATCGCTCGCCCTATGGACATGCTCCCTCTTAAGCCGGAACGCAAGGCGCAACTGGAGGAATACGCCCAGCGGCGCGGGCAGGAAACCGCCACGGCGCTCGATGACGCGCTGGCCGCCTACCTGGAATGGGAGCAGCAGGATTTCGAGGAAGCGGTTGAAGGCATCCGCCGCGGTTGTGAGGATGTGAAAGCCGGGCGCACCAGGCCTGCCACCGAGCTCCTCGCCGAGTTGCGCCGCAAGCATGACCTTCCGCGCTGAGACGACGGGGGAAGCCGATCAGGATGCAGCCGGGATTCTGGAATGGCTGTTACTGCAGCATGGGGGCGATACCGGTTTGCGATGGTTCTCGTTGGGCGGAACACGCACTCCTTCCAACTGTACCCATCCGCACCGGAAGGTGGCACAATGGGAATCGGATATGTCTATCCGTAAAGAAGATGCCCTCTTCTACCATTCCCATCCCACCCCAGGCAAACTTGCTATTACTTCCACCAAGCCCTGCCGGACCCAACGCGATCTGAGTCTGGCTTACAGCCCCGGCGTCGCCGTGCCTTGTCTCGAGATCCACCAGGATGTCTCCAAAGTCTACGACTACACCGGCAAGGGGAACCTGGTGGCCGTGGTTTCCAACGGTACCGCCGTTCTTGGACTCGGCAACATCGGTCCGGAAGCCGGCAAGCCTGTGATGGAAGGTAAAGCGGTTCTGTTCAAGCGCTTTGCCGATATCGACGTTTTCGATATCGAGTTGAATACCAAGGATCCGAAGGAAGTGATTCGGGCCTGCCAGTTGCTGGAACCCACCTTCGGCGGCATAAATCTCGAAGACATCAAAGCGCCGGAATGTTTTGAGATCGAACGCGAGCTGCGGCGCACCATGAAGATTCCGGTGTTCCATGACGATCAGCACGGCACTGCCATTATCGCGGGCGCGGCGCTGCTGAACGCTCTGGAGATCACCGGCAAGAAACTGGACAGTGTTAAGGCTGTATTCAATGGCGCGGGAGCCAGCGGCATTGCCTGCGCGGAACATTTCGTACACCTGGGCGTGCGCCGGGAAAACATCCTCATGTGCGATACGCACGGGGTGGTCTACACAGGCCGCACGGAAGGTATGAACGAATACAAGGCGCGGTTGGCGCAGCCTACCGAGCGGCGGACGCTGGCCGATGCGCTGGTGGGGGCCGACGTGTTCTTCGGGCTCTCAGCCGCCAATTGCGTAACGCCGGACATGCTGCGCGGCATGGCGCCTGACCCGGTGGTCTTCGCCATGGCGAACCCCGATCCGGAGATCGCTTATGAATTGGCCGTGGCCACGCGCAGCGATCTGATCATGGCCACCGGCCGCTCCGATTATCCGAACCAGGTCAACAATGTGCTGGGCTTCCCGTTCATTTTCCGCGGCGCGCTGGATGTGCGGGCCACCGAAATCAACGAAGAGATGAAGCTGGCGGCGACGCGGGCCCTTGCCGCGCTGGCCAAGGAAGACGTGCCGGATTCGGTGCGCCGCGTGTACGGGGTGGAAGAGATGCGCTTCGGGCGCAAGTACATCATTCCCACGCCATTCGATTCGCGGGTGCTGATCTGGGTGGCGTCGGCGGTGGCGCGGGCGGCCATGGATACCGGCGTGGCCCGCAACCCGGTGGATATCGAAGCCTACAAGGAGCAACTCGCGCGCCGTCTGGGCAAGGCCCAGGAAGTGACCCGCGGCCTCATTCACAAGGCGCAGCGGCGTCCGGTGCGCGTCGTGTTCCCCGAAGGCGAAGAGGACAGCATCCTGCGCGCCTGCGATGTGCTGCGCGACGACCGCATCGCCAAGCCCATTCTACTGGGCCGCCGCCGCGTCATTCAGGAAAAGGCCGAGAGCCTCCGGCTGAGCCTGGATGGGTTGCGCATTGTAGACCCGGCCGATTCGCCTGACTTCACCCGCTACAAGGAGGAGTTCTACGGAATCCGCCAGCGCAAAGGCGTGACGCACAAAGAGGCCGCCCAGGCTATCCTGGAGCCGGTGACCTACGGTTCCCTGATGGTGCGCTTGGGCGACGCCGAAGCGCTGGTAGCCGGCTACACCCGCCACTATCCCGATACGATCCGGCCCGCCCTCCAGGTGATTCCCATGCGCGATGGCTGCCGCAAGGTGTCGGGCATGTATATGCTGATCAACCCGAAAGGGCAGATCTACTTTCTGGCCGACACGAGCGTGAACATCGAGCCATCGGCGGAGGACCTGGCCGATATCGCGATCGAATGCGCCGACACCGTCCGGCGTTTGGATGTGGAGCCGCGAGTGGCCATGCTGTCTTTTTCGAACTTCGGCAGCGCGCGTCATCCCCTGGCGGACAAGGTTCGGCAGGCCACCGAAATCGCAAGGGCGCGCGCGCCGCAACTCATCATCGACGGCGAATTGCAGGCCGACACGGCCGTACTGCCGGATGTCATCCAGCAGACCTACCCGTTCAGTTCCCTCCAGGCGGGAGCCAACGTGCTCATCTTCCCGAACCTGGAGGCCGGCAATATCGCCTATAAGCTGCTGATGACCATTGGCGGCTGTGAGGCGATCGGGCCGATCCTGATGGGATTATCGAAGCCGGTACACGTTCTGCAGCGCGGCTGCGAAGTGGCGGACATCGTCAACGTCACGGCGATCGCCGTGGTGGACGCGATTACGCTAAGCCTCTGAAGCGGCGGCGGGCTTGGCGATGGCCGCCATCGTCAGCACGAACGCCAGCAAAAGGAATATGGCACCAGTCCAATAGGGCGCGCCAGGACCCCACATGTCGAACACGGGGCCGGCATAGAGCGGACCGAGCACACGGGTGACCGCCAGGACGCTCTGCAGCGAGCCCATCAGCCATCCCTGTTCTCTCGGCCCAACGCGGCGCGACAGCAATGCCGTCTGCGCTGTACTGGCAAAGCCAACGCCGGCGATGAGCCCCGTAGCCACGTAGAGCAGCGGTTCCGTAGGGGCGAAGGCCACGCCCAGGAACCCGGCGATCATCGTGGTGTAGCCGATGATCACCATTTTGCTCTCCCCTAAGCGCGAACTGAGCCGCCGGATGAGGACACCCTGTACGATCGCCGTTGACAGCCCGATGAAAGCAAAGATAGTGGCATTCTGCTTCGCTGTATAGCTGAAGCGGGCCATGGTCAGCAGGGCGAAGTTGCTTTGCAGCGAACTGAACGCAAAATTGAGGACGAACAGGGCGGTGAGCAACGCATGCAGGTTCTGGCGCCGCGCCACCTCCACCAGCGGCCGCAACGGATTCAGATCGGCCCACCGCATCGGCTGCTTGGTGCGCAACTCCCGGGGCAGCGATTCGGGCAGCAGGAAAAAGCCGAACAGACAGGTGAGCAGCGCCAGTGCACCGGCGCCAAAGGCCGGCGCCGCAACGTGAATGGTGCTGAGCGCGCCCCCGATCGCCGGACCAAGGATGAACCCCAACCCAAACGCGGCGCCGATCAGTCCGAAACTCTTGGCGCGGTCCTCCGGCGGCGTGACGTCGGTGATATAAGCCTGCGCGGTGGAGATGTTCCCACCGGTGATGCCGTCCAGGATGCGGGCGGCAAACATCACCGGGAGCGATCCGGCCAGACCGAAGAGGAAATGGCCAAGCGCCGTGCCGAGGATGCTCCACAGCAGCACCGGGCGGCGGCCGTAACGGTCGGACAACACCCCCAGCACGGGACTGGCGAAGAACTGCGCCGCCGAAAAGCTCAGGCTGAGCAGTCCGACGGTGGTGGCGTCGGTGCGGAACTGCCGCACCAGGTAGGGGATAACGGGAACCAGGATGCCTACCCCGACCAGATCCAGGAATACCGTGACGAAGAGAAACGTCAGGGCTCGTTTCTGGATAACCGCCTGGGTAGCGATGGCGACTAAATCTCCGCGGCGATTTTCTCGGTGGTGAACGCCTCGATGACGTCACCGGGCTTCAAGTCGTTATAGTTGTTGATGCCCAGACCGCACTCGTAGCCGGACTTCACTTCGGAAACATCGTCCTTGAAGCGTTTCAGGGAGGCGAGCTTGCCGGTGTGAATGACGATGTTGTCGCGCAGCAGGCGTACCATGCTGTCGCGGGTGATAACACCCTCGGTGACATAGCAGCCGGCCACCGTCCCGACCTTCGTGATGCGGAACGTGTCGCGCACATCCGCGCGGCCCTTGAAGATCTCTTTGATCACCGGGGCGAGCAAGCCGGCCATGGCCTTCTTGATCTCGTCGGTGAGTTCGTAGATGATCGTGTGCAGGCGGATATCGACTTCTTCCTTCTCCGCCAACGCCGTAGCGTTCTTATCCGGCCGTACGTTGAACCCGACGATCACGCCACTGGAGGCGGAAGCGAGCAGGACATCCGTTTCGGTGATCGCGCCGACACCGGTATGCAGTACCCGCACCTTCACCTTATCGGTGGTCAGCTTCTGCAGCGTATCCGACAGCACTTCGCAGGTGCCGCCCACGTCCGCCTTGAGGATGATGTTGAGTTCCTTGACTTCGCCGGCCTTGAGCGTCGCGGCCAGGGTTTCCAACGTGACCCGCGCGCCCTTCTTCATCTGCTCTTCGCGATCCTTGGTGTCGCGATAAGCAACGATCTGCTTCGCCTTAGCGGTGTCCGTGACGACCTGGAACGTATCGCCGACCTCGGGAACCTCATCGAGACCCAGGACCTCGACGGGCATTGACGGGCCGGCTTCCCGCAAGGCAGTGCCGCGGTCGTCGAACATGGCACGCACGCGGCTGAATACTGAGCCACAGATGAAGTAATCGCCGACCTTCAGGGTACCCTTCTGCACCAGCACCGTCGCCACCGGACCGCGTCCGCGATCCAACTGCGCTTCGAGCACCGTACCGACCGCCGGACGGTTCGGATTCGCCCGCAGATTCTGCATTTCCGTAACCAGCAGGATCATCTCCAACAGCAGGTCCAGGTTCTGGCGGGTTCTGGCCGACAGCGGCACGACTACCGTATCGCCACCCCAATCTTCCGGCATCAGGCCCAACTCGGTGAGCTGTTGCTTAATGCGGTCGGGCTGCGCCTCGGGCTTATCGATCTTGTTGAGAGCCACGATGATCGGCACCTTGGCGGCGCGCGCATGGTCAATGGCTTCGCGGGTCTGGGGCATCACGCCGTCGTCGGCGGCCACCACCAGGATCACGATATCGCTCACTTTTCCGCCGCGGGCACGCATGCGCGTGAAGGCCGCGTGGCCGGGGGTGTCGATGAAGACAATCTTACGGTTATTCTTCTCCACCCAGTAGGCGCCGATGTGCTGGGTAATGCCGCCGAATTCGCCAGCCACCACGTTCGATTCGCGGATGGCGTCAAGCAACGAGGTTTTGCCGTGATCGACGTGGCCCATGATGGTGACCACCGGCGGGCGAAGCTGCATATCGCCCGAGTCTTCCGCCATCTCGAGGTCGAAGGTCGACTCCTCCTCGTAGGTCATGGCCGTCGTGGCGGCACCGAACTCGCGGGCCAGATCCTCCGCCAGCTTCACA